>JAJFKN010000055.1 GCA_021773195.1 Gammaproteobacteria bacterium
TTTAAGATTTCGGTATTTTCAGATCCCGTATAAAAACGCATACCCGCTGTGGCCGTTTGTCCCGGTGCAATACTCAAGGTTGGTCCCACAAAACCTAGGGTATACAAATCACTGTCGCTGTTATAACGACTGTATAGATTGCTCATTTGTTGTGAAGGCAAGATCCAAGCACTCAAAAAGTAACGCTGAGTCATAGCTACCCAACCGCCTTGAGCACGCTGAGTTAAATCTTCCTTGCGCATGGTTTTGAATTTGAGCTTGGTATAGGGCGTTTCTTTTGTGGAATAAGCAGCCATAAGCGTGTTATGAAGCATTTTACTCATTTTCACATTGGATACGGGGGTTCGCGTTAAGTTCCCTGTGACATGCCCAGTAAACATTTCTTTAGAGGTATTATCAATTTTATAACCCACATTAATTAAATTACTGCCGCGGGTGAATAAAAAGCTCTTAGTAACCTTCAAGCCCTGAGGATCTTGCCAGTTCAATAAGACAGTCAAATGATCTTTACTGGGCTCCAATTGGTAACTGGTTCCACTGGCTTTGAAATTCAGCGGACTAACAATTTTTTCTTTACCTAAAGTCCCAACTAAATTGCTTGGAGCTACGTACAGCGTGGCCGACTTATCATTTAATAGTGGAAAGGGGACGTTGGGCGTCTTTTGCGATAAGGGGTACTTAGGCAAATTAGAACGAATAATTTTACCACCCAAGGTATCGATGGCCACATTCATAGTATCGGTGTGTACTTGGATAGTACGTTCTGCAGGCGTTTGAGTGCTTGACTGTGACGTGGCAGGCCCTATGGGTACCGTGACATCCGCGCTGGTGGAAGCCTTGGCACTAGGCGCTAAGGCTTGGCTTGTGCCCGTGGTGGTTGCGGCTGTCTCATGGGCCTTTGGTGTTGGCTGTGGGCCAAACTCTTTTTCCCAGTTGGTCCACAAAACAAACCCGATAATAAATAATGCAATGATCAGTATAGTGCGTCGATTTTCCATAGTCGTTTTATCTGTCTCTTATTTTGGTACTTCATCAACCCCACCCGGATGCCACGGATGACAACGAGCAAGGCGCCTAGCGCTAAGCCACAAGCCGCGCAGTATACCATGGCGTTGGAGGCTTGTTTTAGCATATTGGGAACAGGTTGGATAAAATCGACAATGTTGGCCAACAAAAGGGCTAAAAAGAAAGCGGTACAATAGAATAAGGCCTATAAGGCAGCTTTTTGTTGCGCGATGAATTGATCGAAGAGCTGATTTAAGCATGTGCGTAATGCCTTCTTATCCAATGGGGCCGTTTTCTTATTGGCCATAATAACAATATCAAACCCCTTCAGCTCATCTTGACGCAAACGGAATGCTTCTCTCGCTTGGCGCTTTACCCGGTTTCTATCTATAGCGCGTTTGAGCCACTTCTTTTTTAGGACGAGGCCTAAACGAGGGTAATCCTGTTGATTTTCTAGGGCAAAGAGGGTCAGATCGCTAGGTACGACCTGGCAGGGATTGCGAAAAATCCGCTGATATTGAGCGGCGGTTTTTAGCCGCATATAGGAATGTAAACGGTAACTGTGCATTTATGCAGATAAACGCTGCCGCCCTTTTGCTCTACGTCTTTTTAGTATTGCGCGACCACCACGGGTCTTCATACGAGCACGGAAACCGTGAGCGCGTTTACGCTTTATTTTACTAGGTTGAAAAGTTCTTTTCATGACATTGCCTAACTATTTGTATTAGTAAGTTTAATTTATCTTGTGTACATTTTAAAATCATACACAAGGACGCCCCTCCACGCCAGCAGGCCATATTAGGGCTATTTTTAGGCTGTGTCAACGATAAAGCTGCCCCATGTGGCCTAGAGTCCCTATGCTACACTTCCCCTTATGAATCACCTACAAGAAAACATTGCTCATATCTTTGGTCAAAAGGGTAAAGATTGGCTGCAATCCTTACCCGTAATAATGCAACAATTAGCCACTCACTGGGGACTATCTAATTTAATCCCCTTGGATAACCTAAGCTACCATTACGTAATAAAAGCGTTAAAAGAGCCAAATACCCCTGTAGTTATTAAAGTTGGTTGCGATCTTGCGTTAACCGAACAAGAAATCAAAACTCTACGTCACTTTGCAAACCATGGTTGCATTCAATTGTTGGATGTTCATAGCGACTTAAATGCATTATTACTGGAACAGGCCATTCCAGGAAAGCCATTAAATGATATTCATCCTAACACGCTAGATGATTATGCCAGCGTTGCCAAACAACTTTTTTCTGCGCCTCAACCAATTACAAATTCTTTCTTACCAATAAGTCATTGGTTAAGAGCGCTTGATAATGCAGATGATATTATCATTCCTCGAGAATTATTAAATAAAGCCATAACCTTAAAAAAGCATTTATTACAAACTGCCGATGATAATATTATTCTACACGGTGATTTGCATCGTGATAATATTTTACAACACAGAAATAAATGGATTGCTATCGACCCCAAAGGGATAGTCGGTGAACGTGCTTTTGATGTTGCTGCTTTTGATTTTATTACGTCCTTTGAACTTGAAAATAATAATGACATAGAAAACTTATTTAAAAACCGTATTCATTTATTAGCACATACATTAAATTTGAATGAAGACAGATTGAGGGCCTGGGTTTTTGTGCGCCTTATCCTAGGGGCTGCATGGTTTTTAGAGGATAAGGGGGATCCGAACAAATCCATTAATCTTTCTAAAAAAATATTCCCTCTTATTAATAATATATATATTTAAATACTGTTATTGTTATTATTAGTCAAGCTGTTTTCTGTGGGTAAGTATTGTATTTCTTTTGAAATCAAAATGTTAAGTTGATGATAACTCTCGGTATAACTAAGGTATGAAGGCTGTATAGAGGGTTGACGGATCTTGGATAACTAAGGTTTAAAAGTTTTCCACAGGGTTAACCACAGTATTCCCCACGAGTTTTCCACTGCTTTTAGCGTTGTTTTTTTATTATGTGAAAAGTTTAAGGGGAAAAGAGCTCGCTTTTTAAATTGAATAGCGTTATATTGTTTTCCCGTTTCGGCCTCAAGGCGTTTTATTTTCAGCGCTTGTTTTTTCCAAAATGGTTAAGTTTAAACGTGTTATCTTAAAAACAATAATATTATTAATGGGTTGAGGTGTATTTTTTTGTTGTGATTGTCTGTTTTGTTGTGGATATCTTGTGTAGAAAAATTATAAGCATGGGATGTTAGGAGAAGTTTTTTGGAAATATGGAATACATGTCAGCAACATCTGCAAGATGAGTTTAGCCAACAACAATTCAATACATGGATTAGGCCCTTGCAGGTAGAGATGCGTGATAATACATTGTGCTTGTTGGCGCCCAATCGATTTGTTTTAGAGTGGGTAAGTGATAAATTTTTAAGTCGCATCACTGAGCTGTTGAAATCCCTGAGTGAGGGAGAGCCGCCCCCGGTCCATATTGAGATCGGTAGTTTGAATGGTGAAGCGCCAGAAAAAATAGTCATGGCAACCCATGCGCCTCGTGAAGGAACCACAAAGGTCTCTGGGCAACAAATAACCCATAATAGCAAGCTCAATCATGGGTTTACCTTTGAGAGTTATGTGAAGGGTAAGTCTAATCAGCTGGCTTATGCTGCATCTTTGCAAGTGGCCGATAATCCTGGCGGCGCCTACAATCCTCTGTTTCTCTACGGTGGCGTTGGCCTTGGTAAAACTCACTTGATGCATGCCATTGGTAACAGTATCTTGAAAAATAACCCCAATGCTAAGGTAGTTTACCTCCATTCGGAACGTTTCGTGGCTGATATGGTTAAAGCCCTGCAAACCAATTCCATGAATCAGTTTAAACGTTACTACCGTTCAGTAGATGCTTTATTGATTGATGATATTCAATTTTTTGCAGGCAAAGAGCGTTCCCAAGAAGAATTTTTCCATACCTTCAACGCGCTTTTAGAGGGGCAGCAACAGATGGTGCTTACTTGTGATCGTTATCCAAAAGAAGTTAATGGATTGGAAGAGCGGTTAAAATCTCGTTTTGGTTGGGGATTAACCGTTGCTGTGGAGCCACCAGAGTTGGAAATGCGCGTTGCCATTCTCATGAGTAAAGCTCAACAGTCGGGGGTTGATTTACCCTATGAAGTGGCTTTTTTTATTGGCAAGCGTATCCGTTCTAATGTTCGAGAACTGGAAGGTGCTCTGCGTCGAGTCATTGCTAATTCACAATTTACAGGGCAACCCATAACTGTTGAATTTGTGCGGGATTCTTTGAAGGATTTATTGTCCCTCCAAGATAAATTAGTCACTCTTGAAAACATTCAAAAAACTGTGGCGGAATATTACAAAATTAAGCTTTCTGATATTCTTTCAAAGCGTCGTAATCGCTCCATAGCGCGCCCGCGACAAGTGGCCATGACCTTGGCTAAGGAACTCACAAATCACAGCTTACCAGAAATAGGGGATGCTTTTGGTGGCCGTGACCACACGACTGTTTTGCATGCCTATCGGACCATTATGCGGTTTCGAGAAACCAGCGTGGATATTGCAGAAGACTTTAAAAATTTGATGCGCATTCTTTCCACCTAAAGATTGGTCTGATGGTAGAAACATTTTGTCAGTTTATTTCCCTATGTTTCCCTTGAAAACTTAAGGTAGAATAGGTCTTCGATTAAATGGTTATAGGTGAGCTCTATGGATTTTAAGGTTACGCGTTCAGAATTAATTGCTGCGTTGCAAAGGGTTATAGGTGTTGTAGAAAAACGTCAAACCCTGCCGATTCTATCCAATGTTCTCATACAAATAGTTGGTGAAATATTGTCCGTTACCGGCACGGATTTAGAAGTTGAATTAATTGGTCGCTGCCACCTTGAAGAGTCGGCTAATGATACTGAAATTACACTCCCTGGGCGTAAGCTTATGGATATTTGCCGTTCTTTGCCAGACGATGCCCTTGTGCACTTTAAATTGTCTGGTGAAAAGGTAACAGTAAAATCCGGCAAAAGCCGTTTTGTCTTAGCCGCCTTGTCTGCCAAAGATTTTCCAAATGTGGAAGAAGGCTCTGGTATGGTGGAGTTTTCTATCGCTCAATCTGCATTTCATGATGTTATGGATAAGACGCATTTTGCTATGGCCCAGCAAGACGTACGTTACTATTTGAATGGGCTGCTTATGGAATTCGATGGTGCACAAGTGCGAGCAATTGCCACTGACGGTCATCGTTTGGCAATGTGCTATGAAGAAATAGCTGGCTTATCTTTAGAAAAAGCTCAAATCATCATTCCGCGCAAAGGGGTGTTGGAACTGTTAAAGCTGCTAGATAATCGTGATGATACCATTTATGTGGTGGTGGGGAAAAATCATCTGCGCATCACTTCAGAAACCTTTACCTTCGTTACGAAACTTATTGAAGGTAAGTTCCCCGATTACAATAAAGTCTTGCCCAAAGGTGGCAATAAGTTACTTTCCATGGATAAAAATGTGCTGAAACAATCTCTCACTCGCGTGTCTATACTGTCTAATGAAAAGTTTCGCGGCGTGCGGGTTTTGTTGGGTGAAAATAGCTTTAGAATTCAGGCAAATAATCCTGAGCAAGAAGAAGCTGAAGAAGAATTACCCGTAGAATACTCCGGTGAAACTTTGGATATTGGTTTTAATGTAAGTTACCTCATTGATGTGCTGGGAACTATTTCTTCTGATGAGGTTAAGCTAACCTTCTTAGATGCAAATAGCAGTGTTATTCTTGAGGGAACAAACCAAGATAATGCCACTTATATTGTAATGCCAATGCGACTGTAGAGCATGCTCAACCAATTACAATTAACAAATTTTCGTAATATAGAAACTCTATGTCTGGAACCATCACCTGAAATGACACTTCTGTATGGTGAAAATGGCAGCGGTAAAACAAGTATACTGGAAGCTATTTATTACCTTAGTGTGGGGCGCTCCTTTCGTACCCGTCACAACAATCGTATTGTAAGAGAAGGTGCCGATTCATTCATAATCTTTGGCGAGCTTCATTCAGAAGATGTCAGAACAACCATTGGTATCGAAAAGTCCCTCCATGGTGCAGGGCAAATGCGTGTGAATTACACCCCGGTAAAAACCATTGCAGAGTTAGCCCGACTCATGCCCGCACAATTTATCAATCCAGACAGTTATCAATTGCTCACAGATGGACCCAAGCACCGGCGTTTTTTTATGGACTGGGGATTGTTTCACGTGAAACATTCCTTTATGGATATATGGCAAAAGCATAAACGGGTTCTAAGCCAGCGTAATGCAGCTATCAAATCCTTGCGCCCCGAAAATGAAATAATCCTATGGGATGAAGAGTATATTTCACTGAGTGAAACTATCCACAAAAAGCGTGGGGATTATATCCACGCATTCCAACCCCTGTTTTTAGAAATTCTGCGGGAATTCACCCATGTGCCGGATATCCAGGTAATCTATAAGCGTGGCTGGAGTCAGGGTAAAGACCTCGTGCAATGCCTAGAAGAATCTCTGGCGAAGGATAGAGAGCGTGGCTACACATTTTATGGGCCCCAGCGAGGTGATATTCAAATTACAGTAGAGGGAAAACCCGTTCAAGATATTCTCTCGCGCGGGCAGCAAAAAGCTCTGGTTTATGCCATGCACTTAGCCCAGGGAATGTTGCTCTACCAGCAAAGCCAAAAAGCCTGCCTTTATTTATTAGATGACTTGCCCTCGGAGCTTGATACTCGCTCCTGCCGAGTTTTATTCGGGCTGTTAGACGTTTTACCTTCACAAATCTTCATTACAGGGGTTCATCGAGACCAGCTTAATCAGGTCTGTCCCCAAGATAGTGGCCATGAAATGTTTCATGTGAAACATGGGGAGGTCAAGTTTGTAGAGCAGCTCGAAGTCAAGCTTGGCGCTATTTCATAGCTTTCATCCACAGGTATGATGTTTCACGTGAAACATTAGGGCATTTCATGAGGGTTAATCCAATAAGATTTCCCCATAGTTCCTAGCTTTGTTATAGTGGTTCTTAGCCATAAGGCTGACATAATATAAATGAGGATTTCGCGATGACAAGGAAACTATTACTTTCATTTCTACTTATTGCTTCTATAGGTGGTGTTGCCTATGCTGATGTTTGTCCAAAGCCTAGTACTTTTAAGGTTGTTGAAAACCCATATGGTACAGGTTATGACGTAAGCTCTGGCTCTTTCTATGGCTATATTGCTACAGGAGGGACAGATCCTTCTAGCATAAATAAAATGGTTCTTAGGGGGGTAGAGTATCAAGCCTACACGCAAAAAAATGGAATGATTAAGTGCGACTATGTAACCAAACTACCAAGTGGTTCCTATAAGGTTTTAGGCACCTTCGATATGCAATCTGTGATGGTATATCATGCTCCACAGGCTAATGCTTTTTGGAAAGCAGTAGGTTGGGATGCGCAATGTTTGCCCCGTGGTGGCTATGCAAATTGTTCATTTAGCCATGTGATGAAATAGCCTGTCCCCTAATAATGAAGAACCCATTAGTTCTTATGGCTAATGGGTTTCTTATTGCTCAATTTATTGATCCGCTGCTCTTTATTTTGCCAGTGAAACCCTGAAAAAATAGCCTTCAAGCCCCTATTTATAGTACAATAGGCCGTTTGGTATCCGTTCCCATTTTGGGGATATTTTAAGCCCTCTGAGGGGGCGTAGACGAGAGATTTGGGGTTAATATGTCAGAGGCTAATGCCACTTACGATTCGGCGAATATTAAAGTTTTAAAGGGCTTGGATGCTGTACGTAAAAGACCGGGTATGTACATCGGTGACACCGATGATGGAACTGGCCTTCACCACATGGTTTTTGAGGTGGTGGATAACTCCATTGATGAAGCCTTAGCGGGCTTTTGCAATGAAGTGGAGGTGATTATCCACACAGATGAAAGTGTTACGGTACGGGATGATGGGCGTGGTATTCCCGTTGATATGCATCCTGAAGAAGGGCGCTCTGCTGCCGAAGTAATTATGACGGTATTGCATGCCGGTGGTAAATTTGATGATAATTCCTATAAAATCTCCGGTGGTTTGCATGGCGTTGGTATTTCTGTGGTAAATGCCTTATCGGAAGAATTAACGTTAACCATCCGTCGCGATAACAAAGTCCATCAACAAACCTATCATATGGGAGAGCCTAAAGCGCCATTGGCTGTCGTAGGTGACACCGAACATACGGGGACAGAGGTTCGCTTTAAACCCAGCTCTGAAACCTTTACTAACATCGAATTTCACTATGATATCTTGGCGAAGCGCTTACGGGAATTATCTTTCCTCAATAGTGGTGTGCGCATAAAGCTTGTGGATGAACGTACCGGTGCCGAAGATATCTTTGAATATGAGGGCGGCATTAGCTCTTTTGTGGATCATTTAAATAAAAATAAAACGGCCATTAATTCCAAGTTATTTGCATTTACTTTAGAAAAAGATGGCGTCACTGTAGAAGTGGCCATGCAGTGGAATGATGGTTTCCAAGAAAATATTTACTGCTTCACCAACAATATTCCTCAGCGCGATGGTGGGACCCATTTAGCAGGTTTCCGTGCGGCATTAACCCGTACCTTAAATAATTATATTGAAAAGCAAGGTTGGGGCAAAAAGGCCAAAGTTAATACCTCTGGTGATGATGCCCGCGAAGGTTTAACCGCTGTTTTATCGGTAAAAGTGCCCGATCCCAAATTCTCTTCTCAAACGAAAGATAAGCTGGTGTCTTCTGAGGTGAAGCCCATCGTAGAATCAACCACCTCTGAAAGACTGCAAGATTTCTTGTTGGAAAATCCTCAAGAAGGCAAGGCGGTCGTATCGAAAATTATCGATGCTGCGCGGGCGCGTGAAGCTGCTCGTAGAGCCCGTGAAATGACTCGTCGCAAAGGAGCCTTGGATGTGGCTGGATTGCCGGGGAAATTGGCCGATTGCCAAGAAAAAGACCCCGCATTATCGGAAGTGTTCTTGGTGGAGGGGGAGTCAGCTGGTGGTTCTGCCAAACAAGGTCGAGATCGTCGTACTCAAGCCATCTTGCCCCTCAAGGGTAAAATCCTTAATGTGGAAAAAGCCCGCTTTGATAAAATGCTCGCCTCTGTAGAGGTTGGTACATTAATTACAGCCCTAGGCTGTGGGATCGGCCGGGAAGAATTCGATGCCGATAAATTACGTTACCATCGCATCATAATCATGACTGATGCTGACGTGGATGGCTCTCATATTCGCACTTTGTTGCTGACTTTCTTTTATCGTCAAACAAAAGAGCTGGTGGAGCGAGGGCATATATATATAGCTCAACCACCTTTGTATAAAGTGAAAAAAGGCAAGCAAGAGCAATACATTAAAGACGATGAAGAAATGGAAGGCTATTTGCTGCAATCAGCGGTGGATGGCGCGGAGCTCTATGTTTCTTCGGAGGCGCCCCCCATTAAGGGCGTTCACCTTGAAACCCTTCTGCATGATTATTTGAAGGTCTGTAAGCGTATTCAACGCATGACTCGGCGCTATCCTTCTGACTTGCTACATAGTTTAATCTATATTGATAGGCTGGATCATGCTTCTTTAGGTGACCGAGCTGTAGTTACCCAATGGTGTGAAGCCCTGCAAAAGAAATTATTACAACAGCCCACCAATGGCGATACCTATACGATTAGGGTTAAAGAAGACGCCGAGTTGAACCTATTCCACCCTCAAGTGGATTTATTGAGTCACGGTGTTCATCGCGAATACGACTTGTCTCAAGAGTTTTTTGCTGCCAATGAATATGACATGATCGCTAAATTAGGTGATCATTTGCGAGTGCTTTTGGAGAAAGGTGCTTATATTAAGCGCGGCGAGCGTGAAAATCCCATTGGCTTCTTTTCCGAAATGGTGGATTGGTTGATGGAAGAGGCCAAGCGCGGTATCACCATTTCCAGTTATAAAGGTTTGGGTGAAATGAATCCCGATCAATTGTGGGATACCACCATGAACCCAGAGACGCGACGTTTATTGAAGGTAACCATTGAAGATGCCGTTGCGGCTGATGAAATATTTACCACTCTGATGGGGGACAATGTGGAACCTCGTCGTGACTTTATTGAAAGTAATGCCCTTGATGTAGAAAATCTCGACGTTTAATGGGCTCTATCAGCCATGGGTGATTGGTGAAAAAGGTACTTATCAGTTTAGCGGCTTTGGTGATTCTTATTGCGCTAGTGGTTTTTATTACCCATAGCAGCAAGAAAGGCCCCCAAAATAAAGCGGTTCCCGTTAAGGTATTAACCTTAAAAGAGCAAACCTGGCCTAAAATCATTTTTAGCCCAGGCCTTATTCAATCTCAAAAAGAAATTACGGTGCAAGCGTCCCTTTCCGGTGGCGGCTATATTCAAGACATTTTAGTCAAATCAGGTCAGGCTGTTAAAGAAGGTACGGCCCTGTTTACCATCACACCTGGTGATGTCGTGGTGCGTTCGCCCTTTGATGGTCGCATAGGTTTAATAGATATTAATCCAGGCGAATTTGTGGAGCCAGGGGATGATTTAGTTACTTTGGATGTGCCCAACTCCTTGCGCGTGGAATTTACCGTGCCCCAAAGAGATTTAGACAAATTAAAATTAGGATTGCCTGTCACACTCCACCTCGCTGATCATCGAACCGTTAACTATAACGCTAGTATAACGGCCATAGACAACCAATTAGACCCCACCAGTCATACTCTACGGGTTTGGGCCACCTTAGAAAATGCCGATGGGAAGTTACAACCAGGCGTATATGTAAATGTCAGAGTGGAATATGGCCAATCCCAAGTATTGGCTGTGCCGGAATCTGCGATCGTCTATTCGCTTTCTGGAGATTCGCTGTATAAAGTGGATGGTGGCAAAGCCCAGCAAGTGACTATAAAACCAGGTCGAAGTTTCCGAAGTTGGGTGGCTATAAAAGAGGGCGCCTTACAGGCGGGCGATAAAGTCGTTACAAGTGGCCAACAAAACTTACATAATAGTGTTGCTGTGAATGTGGTGGGGGAAGATCAACAATCCCTACCAACCATTAATATACCCAAAAAATAGGTCTTATCATGGATGGCTTCATCAAGTATTTTATCCATAAGCCCGTGGTTGCCTGGGTAGCCAATCTTATTTTATTATTGGCCGGTTTAGTTTGTATTAGCCAATTACCCATCAAGCAATACCCTAATGTCGCTGCAAATGCGATTACTATAAAGACTGCTTATTCTGGCGCCGACGCCCAGACGGTTTCTAATTTCATAACAACACCCATTGAGAATGCCTTAACTCAAGTGAGTGGTGTGGATTATATTACGTCCACTAGTTCTTTAGGGCAGAGCTCCATTATTATAAACTTAACCATTGGCACTCCCATTACAGAGTCTTTGGCTCAAGTCCAAGCGGCCGTGACGCAAGTGCAAAGTGACTTACCCAGTGATGCTAAATCCCCTCAAATCACGCCAAATAGTGGGATAAATCCACCTATTATTTTCGTTGCTTTTCAAAGTGACAGCATGAATCCTGAGCAAATCACCGATTTCTTGCAGCGAGTGGTGGTGAATCAACTGCAGGCCATTAACGGAGTACAAAAGGCTCGCATTATGGGAGAGCGGGATTATGCTATGCGTATTAATCTTAGTCCGCCACGTATGCGCAGTTACAATGTCTCGCCCAGTGATGTCATCACTGCGATTAATAATCAAAATGTCATTAGTGCAGTGGGGACGCTTTACGGCAAAGATGTGCAATACGATTTGACGGCCAATACCGATGTGCAAACAGAAAAAGCCTTTAATGACTTGATTGTGGCTAATAACAAAGGCAGCCTCGTGCGTTTAAAGGATATTGGTAAAGCAGAATTGGGGGCTTTGGATTTAAATACAGCCAGCATTATTAATGGCAAGGTAAGCTTAAATGTGGGGGTCATTACCTATCCCGACGCTAATGAATTAGCAGTGGCCAAGGCCGTGCGCAACATAATACCCCGCATACAGCAGGAGTTACCGCCAGGCTTAACAGCTAAAGTCATTATTGATAAAGGTATTTTCATTAAAAAATCCCTGGAAGAAGTGTTGGTCACTTTGGTCTTAGCTATTTTCTTTGTGGGCTTGGTTATGTTGCTAGCCTTAGGATCTTGGCGTGCCGCATTGATACCAGTTGTTACCATTCCCTTTGCCATGATTGGCACGGGCATTCTCATGGCGGCCTTGGGCTATAGTATTAATACCATTACCCTGTTGGCCTGGGTGCTGGCCATCGGTTTGGTGGTGGATGATAGCATTGTGGTGGTGGAAAACATCCAGCGTCATCTCAGCCACGGTGAGATCCGTGCTTCAGCTGCTTATCTAGGCATGCGGGAAATCTGCTTTGCTATTATTGCCATGTCCTTTACCCTGGTGGCAGTTTACGCGCCCATTGGTGTGGTGAGCGGCATCGTGGGTGAATTATTCCGCCAATTTGCCTTTACTCTGGCTTTCTCCGTGATCCTTTCGGGTTTTATTGCTATCACCCTTTCACCCATGCTCAGTTCGCGCGTATTAACACAGCGAGAATCAGCCTTTAAGCACCGTATTGATGGTTATACCGCAACATTAACCCAGAAATATAAGGATGTATTGGTCTGGCTGTTGGATCGCCAAAAAGTGATTTTTGCCATGACGGTGTTGCTCGTAGGGGGGGGGCTGTTGAGTTTTATTTTATTGCCCAGTGCCTTGGCGCCAAAAGAAGATGAAGGCTTAGTAAATGCTTACATGGAGGGGCCTGCTGACGCTAATATCAACTATATGGTGAAGAATCTGAGTCAAATGTCAAAAATAATAAAAACCATACCGGAAGTATCTAATAATGTGCTGATTGCTGGTATTCCTTACGGAGTGAATAGCGGTATTGCACGGATTCGGTTGGTGGATTGGTCTAAGCGCAAACGGGATTCGGCACAAGTAGCTACAGAGTTACGTGATAAATTCTCTAAAGTAACGGGTTTGTCGCTCTTTACTTATGAGCCGCCTCCTTTGCCTGGCGCAGGTAATTTACCTTTATCTATCGTTATAGAAACGGCAAAAAGTAATGATTATAAAGGGTTATATGCGGCAGCGGAAAAATTAAAACAGGTCGCGATGGACAATCCTGGGATCAGTAATGCGCGTATCGATATGAAAATTGATAAGCCCACCTATAACTTAACCATCGATCGCAATGACGCCTATGAAAGCGGCGTTAGCATGCGTCAATTGGCTGATGCTTTGAATATGCTTTTTGCTCAGCCCCAGCAATATCAGTTTTCTATGGAGGGGCGTAGCTATTACGCAGTACCGGAATTAATGCGTAATTATCGTTATGCCAGCAATAAAAACGTCATTAAGATGATTTATGTGCGCGGTACTAATGATACCCTGATTCCTTTATCAAATTTTGTAACCACGACTCAACAAGTCGTGCCCGAGAGCATCAACCATTTTCAGGGCCTATTATCAGCCACCCTATCGGCCACCTTAAAACCAGGATATACCATTGGGCAAGCGGTCAATTACTTTGATGATTATATTCAGCAGCAATGGGGGGGGCAATACATTGTAGATTACGCCGGCCAATCCCGTCAGTTTATGCAGGCCAACGCTAACTTCGAAATTACCTTTATTTTCGCATTAATTTTGATTTATTTAATTCTGTGTGCGCAATTTGAAAGTTTTGTGGACCCACTTATTATTATGCTGACGGTGCCTTTATCCATTAGCGGTGGTCTAATTTTCTTGAGGATAACAGGCAGCAGTTTAAATATTTATAGCCAAATTGGCTTGGTCACATTAATCGGATTGATTACAAAGCATGGTATTTTGATCGTAGATTTCGCCAAAAAACGCTTTAAACAAGGTGTTTTCAGCCCGAGGGAAGCCATCCTCGAAGCTGCTGGTTTGCGCTTAAGGCCCATATTAATGACCACCGTGGCCATGGTCATGGGCGCTATTCCTCTAATCATTAATCATGGTCCCGGGGCCCATGCTCGTGAACAGCTGGGCTGGGTCATAGCCGGCGGTATGTTGCTGGGGACCTTCTTTTCCCTCTTTGTGATTCCTTGGGTGTATCAGTGGCGCTTGCAGGCTATGAGGCGGGCTTAGTTTTGGCTGTTTCATTCGTTGCTATTAAATAACGTTTTAAGCCGGGTTTTTCCACTTTGTACTCACCTTTTTTTATTTGACTTACTAAATGCTTGTCAATTAAGTGCTGTAATGCTCTTTGTACATTGGGTTGGATACCTTTTACGTTGGTTTTTTTGCAACTTTTGCTAATAATTCTTTTGAGAATGGATTTTTTCCTGACGACAGAGCAAGGAACACTAAGGTATCGATGGGCTTCATTTCCTTGGCTATTTCATGGGAGCCTTCTGCGGCTTCCATAAGTTGCAGTATATAATTTGATGATGTTGATATTCCAAGCTGATTTTGCGAATAGAGGGTATGAGTTACAGTTCTTGAATGGGCTGCCAAGTAAAACCCATGCACCATTATTCGGCTCCAGTCCAAGCCAGGAAGCTTGCGGTGAGCATGATGTAGTACCCTGCATGGCGCCTGGCCAGGTGGTTTAAGCCGCTAAGTTTATCTTTCAAGCTTTGATGGCAAGGCTTCCTCATGAGCCGGCATCATATCTTCACTAAAAAGAGACATGCGATTTTTGCCGTTTAGTTTGGAATAATACATGGCCTTATCTGCCTTTGCCATGAGGGTTTTTAAGTTGTCGGCTTGTTCAGGAAAGCTGGCTACCCCAAGGCTAGCGGATGTGGAGATTTTCTTCTCTCCAACCCGCAGAGGCGAATCTTGGATCATTTGTCGAATACGCTCCGCGGCAGCTGCCGCGCCCGCTTTATCAATTTCAGGTAATAACACAATAAACTCATCGCCCCCATAACGGGCCAATACATCGGACGTCCGTAAACAAAATTGAATGGAATCGGCCACTAGCTTGATCAGATTATCGCCTGCTTTATGACCGTGGGTATCATTAACACCTTTTAAGTTGTCAGAGTCTATCATGATGACAGAGAGGGGGTGGTTGTAACGCTTGCTGCGGTCCATTTCCCTTTCCAGCGCTTGGTCAAAGGCGCGAATATTCAATTTGCCAGTTAGCGCATCATGCTCTGATAAATAGGTCATGCGGCGCTGGGTATCATGGATGCCACGCGAGAGCATCATTGTTAAATAGGCAATAATGAGAACGGGGGCTAAATGCAGGATAAAGCTGCGTAAAAACTCCAAAGAGAACATGTCAATAGAGAGTACGGCATAGCTTAAGTACAAATAGCAGCTTAAGACTAGGGCGATCATGCAAAATGTCGTAGTGCGACTTAAAATCAAAGCGCTGGTAATTACGGCCACAATGTACAGCTCTAATAATGGCGAGTCAATTTTCCCTGTGTTCCATACGATCCAAGAAATAAAGGCTAGCATGACCCATACCTTAGTGTTCATTAGCCAAGGTTCTGAGCGTTGTTGGGTACTTAATAAGTTGGAAAGAAAGACAAATAAGGCGTAACTAGCAACACCTAAAATAATACTGAATTCATGGCTGATCATGGTGCCGGGAGTTACGAAATACAAAATCACCAATAGTAACAAGAGCCACTCAATTTCGGCAATGGTGCGCAAGAATCCCTTTAGCTCATCCTGCAGGATGCTGAAGCCGCTTTCCATATTTGTATTTACCTACCAGGTGGTCTGTTCTGTGCTAAATTAATCCTACCTATTATAGGTCAGCAAGCGAGATATC
The DNA here is from genome assembly GCA_021773195.1 of Gammaproteobacteria bacterium. Lineage (GTDB taxonomy): Bacteria > Pseudomonadota > Gammaproteobacteria > JAKBBU01 > JAKBBU01 > JAJFKN01. The sequence goes on from JAJFKN010000055.1 coordinate 15,752, forward strand.
GCCTGATCCTTTACAAAAAAATTTTATGGGCCGATGGGCGGTTGCCCACTAGCGCAACATCATCACACAAAAGGCGATGAGCAAGATAAGGCCTATGGCCAGCAAGCCCATGGTGCGGGCTGTTTTAAAGAAGTTTTCTTTGCTGAAGGCTGCTTTGTTGCCTTTGATGGTGCGATATAACCACCAGCCAACGAATGCAGCTAAAAGAAGCGCAATAATTTGTTCCCACATGAATTTAATCCTCGTTGAATGCCAATTCATTGGCAATGGGTAAAAAATAATCCTCAACTTTTTGCGGCAGGCTACTATCATCTATCTGTTCAGGCTGCCATTGAGGTCGGTTTGTTTTTTCAATAAGTTTGCTTCTAATCCCCTCAAAAAAGTCGCTATCATGCATGAACTTCTGGGATAATCTAAAGTCTGTAATGATGCATGCGTCGAATGAAAAGTGAGCATATTGAGATAATTGTTCAAGGGTCACCGCCAGGCTGGTAGGGGCCATGGTATTTAATAGCGCCAGGGTCTTTTGGGCCCAATCGTTGCTATCTTCGGCTAATGTCTGAAAAATATCGTTTAAAGTCGCATGATGGAATGCTTCTTTAATTTTGCTTAGAGATGTTTCCAGGGCCGATGGCCCGGGAGGCTGACAAAAAGATAGGCAAACCTCTTGAACCCTTTCGTGGGGCTGATGGTCCCAATGGATTTCTCTTAAAGCCCCCAAAAAGTCATCCAGTTGTTTCGCAGCAACTTGGAATCGAGCCAGTTTAGAAAAAATAGCGTCAGAAGACGACATCTTATAACCTGTTAGCGACAAATAGCGTCCGAGCGGGCCTTGCCGGGATAGTGGGTAGCCCACGCCTACATCGGGGAAGAGACCAATGCTGCATTCTGGCATGGCCAATAAAGAGCGCTCGGTGACTAACCCATGGGAGCCGTGAATGCCAATTCCCAGGCCGCCGCCCATGGTGATCCCATCCATGAGGGCAATGTAGGGTTTGGGGAAGTGGAAGATGCGGCGATTCATGCGATACTCGCTGGCGAAGAAATCGCGGCAATAATCTGTGCCACGAGCAGCATAGACTTGGCGCACATCACCGCCGGCACAAAAAGCTCTGTCGCCTTCGCCGCGAATGACCACGGCTTTGATGCTGCCATCATGCTGCCATAGGTTTAATTGTTGTTCTACGCCCTGGCACATTTCAAGAGTCAATGCATTGAGGGCTTGGGGGCGGCTTAAGGTGATAAGGCCAATGCTGCCAGATTTTCCCGCAAGGGCTTCAAATAAAACGTCAGGCATATTATTTTCCTGTAAATCTTGGGGCGCGTTTTTCTAAAAAGGCTGCCACGCCTTCGTGCTTATCCTCGGTACCGCAGCACAGAGTAAATTGTTTCGCTTCCAATTCCATGGCCTCCTCCAAGGGTAAATCAAAACCCTCGTGAATGCTTTGCATGGTAGCCGCAAGAGCAAAAGGTCCCTGTTCAATAATAGATTCTAACAGGCTCTGCCCTCGAGACAATAAAACATGGGGTTCTTGCACTTCTGAAACCAACCCCCAATCCAAGGCTTCTTGCGCTTCCATGGAGCGACCCGTGAGGCATAATTCCATGGCGCGCCCTTTACCCACCAAGCGGGCTAAACGTTGGGTGCCGCCAAAGCCTGGGATAACACCTAATTTAACTTCAGGTTGGGCGAATTTCGCTTTATTAGAAGCGATACGTAAGGTGGCCGCCATGGCTAATTCGCAACCGCCGCCAAAGGCATAACCGTTAATGGCAGCAAGGGAAGGTTTGCACATAGATTCCAGTTTTTGAAAAATCTGTTGCCCGCGGCGCGCAAATTCATAACCCGATTGACTATCCAAGCTAGCCAAACCGCTAATATCCGCACCGGCACAAAAAGCCTTGCCTTGGCCCGTCAGTAATAGAGCTTTAATTTTAGGCATATTCACCACAGCATCAAACAGAAGATTTAATTCTTGCAACAAAGCATCATTAAGGGAGTTCAAAGCATCAGGTCGATTCAGGTGGCAAATCAAAATGCCCGAGGCGGTTAGTTCTGTTGTTACGCATTGATAATTGGGTTCCGTCACGACACACCTCCATTTCTAACATCATTCCCCCCTGTGAAGATAGGCCTGGACTTGCTGCTTATAGCCCAGGGGCAAGATATACAGGAGTTACCTTCAGCATCACAGTGGAATTACACGTAATACCGCCCACGTCATTCCGGAAGTATGCGCCGCAAAATGTCCCGAATCCATAGCATAACACTTCGCCTTGACTCCATGATAGATTAGGCAAGCGGAAATCAAATGATATAACGTAATACACTTAATTACGTTACGATAAGCCGCTCCATTACTGATAATTACCATTATCAGTAATCCTGGACTAACAACCCTTAATGACAGAAAGAACTAGAAAATCAATCCAATAGTATGCCAAAGGTGCTGTAAAGATAAAAGTGGATACAGCGAGCCATTTTGCGTTATAATCACCCGATGCAGGTAGTTAAGTAGAACATCAAAAAGCATGGGGTTAATGTATTTATACACGGCCAATATGACTTGAATTTGACAAAATAATGATAAATAGGAGCTGGGCACATGTATCGCCGATTTCTTTCCTGCATAGGCTGCTTAGATGCCACCTCTCAGTCAGCTGAATCTACTGACACATCAAATGAAATGGCCCAAGTTAGATTATACGAGCGCCTGGCTCTTGGTTTGCAATATACATTTGCTGCTCAAATAGTAGGAGGCGAGCTAGAAGAAGATTCGCATTCAACCATAGAGAAAGCGGTAAGCTTACCGAATGAGATTATGGCGCATATCCTTTGGCTAACAAAGGATGAGCAGCTCCAATCACTCATTACTTCAACCATGGCTACAAATAAACGCTTCAAGAGCTATTATTTAATGCACGTTACTGAAGCCATTAAAGAGATTTGCGCTATTTATAGTATCTCCCCTACAATTACAGACAAAACAGAAATAGGTCGTCTTGCCATCCGGTATTTAGCTTATAAACCGAAAGAAATGTTAGATGTAAGTGTTTTGCAAGGCTTATCAGCTATGATTGTGAATTCAAATTATCTTCATGAGGCTGAAAGACACTCAAGCTTTGATGGTTTTTTAAGTCTCCAGCCTTATTTTGACAGAAGAAGTATCTCGTACATTAATAAACATTACATAAGGTTTCATAATGAAGGGCCTTTGTACAACCCTAGCCGTGGCGAAAGATTTGAAGTTGCTTGCTGCAACGCTATCCTATTTGGCGACTGTGGTTGTTATCATAAGGATATTATATTATTTTTTGGCCGCTCTTTGGTGTTGCTTACCCATATTATGGGTATTGCTTTGCAAATCAGCTCAATATTACAGGTTATTATCCCTCAAAGTCCTGTTTTTATGTGGTGGCAGCCTTTTTCTGACGATAGACATTTTTATTCAGCACCTCTATTTTATCTCACCCCGATTGAGGCATTTATTGCTATCACCTGTTTAAGCTACCTTGTGTCATTTTGTTGTCCTAAAGGAAGCGGTTGTGCGGACTGTCCGCCCGAGTTTGTCCCTGTTACTTTAAATTTTTCACTTGCAGTAGTGCTGGGTCTTTCAACTTTGAGTTTGGCACTTCCGCAAAGTGGCGCGACCGGCAGCCTTTCATTAGCTACGGCATCTTTGTTGAATAAAGAGAAATATGCCAATAATCAGTATGATTTTGATAGCAATACAACGCATTGGTATACAACAGTGAACACCATAATTCTTGGCTTCTACCTCCTGTTCTGGGTTTTGTTTATTTTTTATATGTTGGCTCCCCGTATTATTTATCCATGCGAAACTATGGACTGGTGTTCTGGCTTAATTAAATATAAAAAGTTGTTAAGTCACTGGGATAAATCAAGTTCGCCCGGCTTTCCTAAAAAAGATATTATTGACGAGCTCAATTTATCAGGGTTGGATGATGTTGTTATCGACATAGCATCTGATGATGAAGGGAGCGACCTAACAGGAATGAGTCCATATGACTACCACTCTATGACTAGCCGAATTGGCCTCTATCCTAGTAGTATCGACAGCAGTTATGGCGCAATTAATTATTCGAGGGATGTAGATGAAGGTTACGTATCAAAGCATAAGCGAAGATAAGTATGTTTTAGCGTGATAGCATTACTTGCAGAAGAGACTGCAGCGTGCTGCGTCTCACAAGGCTGTGCAAAGGACAGACTCGACTGGGCTGAACGCTATCGGCCTTTCTTCAAATCAAGCTCAGGTGGATGGCACCAGAGCTATGCAACTCGTTGATTATACATAATTAAACTCATTAAATTCCAAGTTATCCCAATTACTGATAATTGCCATTATCAGAAACCTTGCGTCCAGGATAAAAGAACTAGAAAGACAGTCGTTTAATAGGCATCCTCATCATCTAGCGGCCAAATTGTAGATATCCGGGTTGGGTTGCTTTATAATTGCCCGAATTATAACTATTTATCCTAATTCAAAGAAAAAGAGAGGCCGCCTTGCAAAGACAGCCTACGATGATACAAGAAGAAATCATTTAAGCGCGTGCGCGATCTGGGCAATATGCAAATATTTGACATGTAGCCAGTATGTCGTATAATGGGCGACATACTGGCTATTTTTGTGGTTAAGATGAAGCATCCTATACAGTTAATTCGTGCTGGTGCGGACAGAGAGGAAATAGATTATCTCTTGGTAAAAAGCTGTCTCCAAGGCTATGCAGCCCCGCGGGATGTGGTGACTCGGTTATTACGTGCGGGTGATTTATTAAGGGTAAAAAAAGGCTTATACGTCTTTGGGCCCGACCATGCGAGGCGGCCTTATAGTCTTGAGATTTTAGCCAATATTATCTATGGACCGTCTTATATTTCCTGTCACTATGCTTTGCAGCATTATGGATTTATTCCAGAGACTGTTGTTGAAGTTACCTCAATGACGACAGAAAGAAATAAACTTTTTAACACGCCTGTTGGTCGTTTTCGTTATCGATATCTGCATTTGTCCAAATATAACATTGGTATTACACGTAGGGAAATAATTGATAATATATACGTATTGATGGCCACCCCTGAAAAAGCATTGGCGGATTTGCTCTATACCAATAATGAAAGCACCGATAACTTAGATGAGTTAAGAGCCATACTCTATGATGATTATAGGCTTGAGCCAAGCAATATTGGGAAATTACGAATTAATGCCATGTCTGAAGTTGTCCAGGCCTATCAGCACGCTACGATTAGTTTATTACCTCAGTTAATACGAGAGGAGAAGAAAAATGCATGAGGCCATTAAAAATATGTTGTCTCGCTATCAGCTCACAAGTACTCAGCAGTGTAATCAAGCCATGCGGGAGATTATTCAAGAAGTTGCTTTATTGGGATTGTGGCGGGCAAAATTTTTTGAATCAGCTGCTTTTTATGGTGGCACGGCACTGAGAATCTTATATGGACTGGATCGCTTCTCCGAAGACTTAGATTTTTCTTTATTAAAGGAAGATAAGGGTTTTTCACTTAGCCCCTATAATAGAGCAATCAAAAAAGAACTAGAAAGCTATGGTTTTAATGTGGAAGTTGCATCAAAACAAAAAAACATGAATACACAAATTGAATCTGCTTTTATCAAGGCAAATACGAAACAAGAGTTCATTCAAATTGGCATTCCTGAAATGATATATAAGTCATTACATACCAATGCTGTGATGAAAATTAAATTAGAAGTTGACACCGATCCACCGTTGCTGTTTAGAACTGAAGCCAAGCCCATTATGGATCCTGTTCCAGTTAGTATTAATACTTATGTTCCCAGCGACTTATTTGCAGGAAAGATGCATGCTGTACTATGCCGCTTATGGAAAAATCGTGTTAAAGGTCGGGATTGGTATGATTTTGTATGGTTCGTGCGTCGAGGGGTTCCTTTAAACCTATCTCATCTTGAAGCAAGAATGCAACAGAGTGGTCATCTAAGCGTGGGGCAAGGCATTACTCAGAAAGTTTTTTTGACGTTATTAAAAGAAAAAATAGAAAGCCTAGATATTGGCAAAGCTCAAGCTGATATTCTTCCGTTTGTTACTGATGAGGCCCAAATAGCATCGTGGTCAAAAGATTATTTTGCTTCTTTTGCTGAGAAAATAACGTTTTATGAAAAGAGCTAGAGCAACAATCGGTTAATAGCCCCTATTCTAAGTTACCCACTGTATATTCCGGCGATGTTGATAGTCTGTTCCATGATCTTGTCTCGTCATCGACTTTCATAAACAGAGTGCCAGAGTATCAGCATGGGTCAAGATCAGGTTGGCTTTTTCGCATGGACTCTCCCTTGATTTCTAAGTGATAAGCGTTATGTAATATGCGATCACAAATAGCACCAGCCAATGTGCCATCACCGATATAATGATGCCAGTTGCTTTGTGTAGGAGCCATCCACATGAGATAGGCTTAAGATTTCCAGCAGCCGAGGTACTCGATAATAGCGAACACTTTCATGAAGTCGGCAAGCTAAGTGCCCAAGCGCACACGCCACATAACTTTTCCCAACACCTGTGGGGCCAATCAGCAAGATATTGCGGGCGTGGCGGCCCTGGCATAATAGCTGACGGTGCCCGGCGAAATACCTAGGGCTTTGGCAATGGGCGGTGGGCTAATTGGGCTTGGAATTTGAGTCGTAGGACCTCTTTGAGTTTATTCATAGACAAACGCTCCTGTGGCATCACTCACCTCCCTGGTAACAGGCAAAGTGAGCGAGCATTAAACAACTAAATAGGACAGTCGATGACAGAAGCTAATGCCTTGATTATTCGTTCATTATCATGGTGATCACCATCGTCAGAATGACTGTTCAACATCAGTGGAATACACAGTTGCCCCTATAAAAGCAGCCCAGCATTGCAATAATACCGAAATTTCTCAATTAATTCTGGAAACCTGTGACGACCAAGCTAAAGACCGGGCATGGCTGAAAGCACTAGAAAGACAGTCGGCTGCCCGCGCCCGACCCTCAATAGCAAGAGACGCAATAGCTATAACACTTTATAGTCGACTAAAATCACTATAACCAATTAATGGGCACCTGTAGGATATTTTTTTCTATCCACATTAAGTCGTTGGATTGGTTAATCAGTAAACCAAAAGGCAATTGTTCTCGTTCTATAAATTCCCTTAGGGGTTTTAATTGTTTGCTGGTAGTGCTGCTGCTGTATTTAATCTCAATAGGAAGCGTACCAAAATAACCCTCAAGGATTAGGTCCACCTCACTGCCTTTGCGAGTCCTGAAGTAACGAGCTTGTAGATGAGTGATTCCTGAAGCTTGCAGGCCCTTTAGGATTTCCTCGATGACGAATCCTTCAAAGGAATGACCAACGATAGGATGGGTATAAAGATCATTCATGGTGTGTATGTCTAATAGAAAATGCAGTAAACCAGAATCGCGGAAATAACCCTTTGGCATTTTAATAATGGATTTAATCGAACTATTCTCATAACTGTAAAGTTCCCGCCATAAAAAAGTCCCCTCAGTAATGGTCAAGTATTCCCGAACGGTGCTTTCATTAACCTCTAATGCGCGACCTAAATCAGAGCGATTAATAACAGTACTGGATAGCTGAGAAAGCATTTTTATAAAGCGTTGATATTTGATTTTATTCATACGTGGGAATAAGGCGGCAATATCGCGATTCAAATAATTAAGATAGTAATTTTCCATCCAATGGCGCCAAAAAATGTGATCCCCCTGCTGTAAAGGCTCAGGGTATCCACCTTTAAGCCATAAATGATGCATCTGTTCTAGTTTTAGGGGCGCCTGGCCCTTAGGAATATTATCAGTATTTAATTTAGTCTGGAATAATTCATAGAAGGGACTTAATGGTTTTCCGTAATACTCATTGCTTTTTAAGGTGCTTAACTCAATAGTAGCAATGCGTCCAGCGAGGCTTTCAGATAAGCGATGGTTAAGTTCATGGCTACTAGAGCCGGTAATGATAAACCGCCCTTTACGTTTTCGATCATTATCAATGACACCGCGCAGTAAGGGAAATAATTCAGGGTAAACTTGTGCTTCATCAATGATTACATCCTGTGGGAATTGATTGAAAAATAGAACAGGATCTTGAGTCAGTAGATTGTAGTCATTGGGATTTTCTAAATCTAAGTAGTGCCAATGTGGCTTAAGAGATTTAGCCAAGGTGGTTTTACCCGTTTGCCTTGCACCAATGAAGGCCACCACGGGGAATTGCTCTAGGAGCGTCAGCGCTAATGGTTGCTGGTTGCGAAAATAGTCCATATATCAGATTCTATCTCTGAAATGGGTCCTTGTCAATAAAAAGCAGGACCCAAAACATGTGTAGAAACCGAATATTGTCCTTTTAGGGTTTGTAGAGGATAAGTGATTATGGCATTATGCTGATAATAATTTTCCTCTGAAACATTAGTCCCCGCCAGTTTTAGGCGTAAATCAAGGTAAATTGCAGTCGGTTTTGGTTGTAAATCAAGGTTTGTTGTTCCTGGTCCTAAGTCAAGCTTAGGTAGGTGCTTGTCAGCTTGGTTTTGTTTGCAGGGGGCGGGGGAAAAGTCCTTCTGTTTCTAGTCATTACACTAAGTTATCCAAATTACTGATAATTACCATTATCAAGAAAATAGGGGCTATTTAACGAAGTTAAGCCATTAAAAATCTGCTAATACACTTCTCATCAGTGGGTCTAGAACTCTATGTTCATTTGTATCAGGTGAGATGAAAATATAATCTTTATCGATTAACAGTTTCATGGCTCTGGCGGCACTACTGTTCGACATATTGATTTGTGAGAGAAAAAGCTTACCAAAAGGTTCTTTCACACCATCCCTTTTAGCGATATGGGTTAATATTTTACGGTGATTAATGGTCAATAAAGCTAGCTCTCTCTCTACGGCTGATTTGTTCTCAATAACGAAACTATCCCAGGTTGTACGGACACAATTAAGCGTTGGTTGATCCTGTAGCCATAGAAGGGAGCAAAGTTTGTTGAGGTAGTATGCATGCCGTTCCGTACAACGGATGATCTCATCAATGGTTTTCTGCAGTAACGTGTTTGCCCATCGTGCTTTGCTAGCTTTCTGTAGGTATGCGACATAATCTGTTTCAGAAATTCTATCCAATGAAATGACGTCACAGAGATTATAAAATGGTTTTTTCTTATCATTAAACATCTGTTCGATTAAATGGCGGTCACTGCCCGAAAAAACAAAGCAGATGTATTCTGATTTTTGAGCAACCTCTCTTATTGCTGCCTCAATAGCATGGTTACTGCAAACTTCACCCACCGATTGGAATTCATCCAAATATAAAATAACTTTCTGTTTACGTTTTTTGGCTAGCTCATGGAGCTTTTCTAGCGCATTTAATATATTGTCCACAGGTGACTTATTACGTTTACTGAAATCTAACTTTAGGCCTTCTTTTTCGATTGAAACATTTATGTGAATATTCGAAAAGAATTCCCCAGCTAATGTAATAAGTTTCTTCGGTGCTGTTTCTAACTTCCCAAGCAAAACGCCAATACCGTTTAAAATATATCGCTCAATATCTTCTTCGCAAAAAGCTTTATATAAATCCACTTGTACGTATGAGATTTTCAGTTGTTCAAATGCTCTTAGACTAAGGCTGGTTTTGCCATAACGACGAGGTGAGATAATAAGCGCTGGAGCTACAGTGTCAATATCATGTTTTAGTCGTGTTAGCTCGATTTTTCTATTGCAAAAAGCATAGCCTTTTGCAAGTTTAGTAGGGAAGTAATTAGTCATGATCATTCCTCGTTTGCGCTTCGCAAATTGTGAATCATGATTTGCGAAATGTCAACCTGTTTTGCCATAACGGCCATGGAGTATCTGTGTGATAAGATGTTTTTACTGGTTTTATTATGGCAGTATGCAAATAAAATCAATCAGTTGAGGTTGCCTTGATTATTTTCGTCCAAGCCATCTCCGTTACTGATAATCCCCATTATCAGTAATCCTGTGCCCAGGATGAAAAAATGCTAGAAAGACAGCCGTTTAATAGACCCTCATCATCTAGCGGACAAACTGTGGACACCCGGGCTGGGTTGGTTTATAATTGCTCGAATTATAATTATTTACACTAAATTCAAAATAAAGAGAAAAGCCGCCATGCAAAGACAGCTCACTATGCCAGAAAAAGAAGTAATCGAAGCATTACAAAAGAACGATCTGTGTAACGTGTTAATAAAAGCCATTATCAGGGAAGAGGCGGGGGTTAATTTTAAGCTTGACAGTAACCGTACACTTCTATCTCGAGCAGCAAAGCATTGCAATAATATCGAAACATTTAATGCCATCCTGACGGCATATGGTAGCCAAGCCCAAGCCGCCGCTTTGGCAACAACGAAGGATCGCCGGAACGCCTTGCATCGTGCGGCATACTATGGCGATACATCCATATTTCAAGCCGTGGTTGGCGTGTTGGGCGACCAAGCTCAAGTCGGCGCTCTGGCAACAACGAAGGATGGCTGTAACGCCTTGCATCTTGCGGCACGCCGTGGCGATACATCCATGTTTCAAGCCGTGATTGGCGTGTTGGGCCACAAAGCTCAAGCCGCCGCTCTGGCAATAGAGAAGGGTGGCTGGAACGCCTTGCATCTTGCAGCACACCGTTGCGATACATCCATGTTTCAAGCCGTGGTTGGCGTGTTGGGCCACAAAGCTCAAGCCGCCGCTCTGGCAACAATGAAGGATGGCTGGAACGCCTTGCATATTGTGGCATGGAATGGCGATACATCCATGGTTCAAGCCGTTATTCGCGTGTTGGGCGACCAAGCTCAAGCCGCCGCTCTGGCAATACAGCAGAATGGCTGTAACGCCTTGCATATTGCGGCACGCCGTGGCGATATATCCATGGTTCAAGCCGTTATTAGCGCGTTGGGCCACAAAGCTCAAGCTGCCGCTCTGGCAACAACGAAAGAGGGCTGGAACGCCGTGTATTTTGCGGCACGCCGTGCCACTTATACCAACGATGATTCAGTGGTTATTGAACTGATTAAGCTTGTGGGTTTGGAGCAGGCTCAGGCGATATACGATAGTTTTAAGGTTGGCGCTAATGCCAAAAAACAGAAAGTTCCGGACAGGCTTGGCGCCATGCTTGAAACGCTGTACCGCATGGCAGCGCAGGATGGCTTAGTGAATGCTGAGTTCAGTGTTTTGCCTGAAAGGGCGCGTAGGGATATGGCCGTTAGCGCTGATGCTATAGAAGAAGTTCGCAAATATTTCTATCGTCCCACGCCTTGCCTATTATCTCAAAGGCAATTAAAACGTGCTGAAGCCTTAGGGAAGGTTTATTCTAGCTATACAACCAGCATTCTCAGGGTTCTTCCTGTGGAAATATTATTTTTAATTATAAGTAATATGTTGGATGCTGAGAGTGGGCATGCATATTGTCATGATTTTCACGGTGTTAATAATGTGCTGCGACTGCCAGGGCCATTGTTTTTTCAGAAGCGCATCAGCGATGCTGAAGAGGAATATGTAGAGCTTAAATCGGGTTGTGCGCTTCAGTAATAAACCCTAATAAAACACCCCCTATCCCAACTTATCCCCATTATTAACATTCCACACTGTTGTGTGATGAGTTGGGCTACTCAATGTCTTACAAGTTGCTTTTACTCCACGTGTCACCATGAATGCATTGTGGCCCCTTGCTATGCCAATTAGGCATAACTTATATCCTCTGAATCAATAGGCTAGGCGCTGGGATCTGTGTTAATGAACTTTTGACTTCTATAGTAATAATTGTGGGCCATGTGTTGCAGGTAGTGTAAGTTTCTTTCTGTGAATTGTGAATGAGTTGAAAGGTGACGAGCCTTTGCTTAATCTTTTGTTTTGCTAAAAATGAAAGGAGAAAGCGAATGACTCATCACCCCATGAATGATAAAGGAATGGCAAGCGCATTGGAACTGTTAAGTGAGCAAGGACTGTCAGGCTTGGGTAAAGCCATAGAGATTTTGCTCAGCATGGCCATGGAAGTGGAAAGGGAGCGACACCTTCAAGCCTCCCCCTATGAACGCACCGAACAGCGCCAAGGTTACGCCAATGGGTTCAAACCCAAGACCGTCAACAGTCGCTTAGGTCCCTTATCGCTACGTGTCCCCCAAGTAAGTCAGGGACAGCAGTTTGGATAAGGGCTTACGCTCAGAGCGTGCCTTGAAATTGGCCCTGGCTCAAATGTACATGCAAGGTGTTTCCACCCGCAAAGTAGCGGCTATCACGGAGCAACGGTGCGGTTTTGATGTCAGCAGCACCCAGGTCAGTGAAGCAGCCAAGTTACTGGATGAGGACATCCAGGCTTGGCGAGAAAGACCCCTTGGGCGCTATCGCTACGTTTACCTTGACGCTCTGTATGAGAAAGTCCGCTGCGATGGTCCTGTAGTAGATAATGCAGTGCTCATTGCTATCGGAATTAATGAAGACGGTAAACGAGATATTCTGGGTTGCGGTCGTATTTGTGAATCATAAGCTGCCAACGCCCAAACCCACTGTAAACTATAATAGAATGCTTTACTTCCAGGTCTTATTACGTTAAAACAAGGGCATTTCCCATGGCCATCCTCGATGAAATTAGAATGAAAAATAACCTGTCTTTTTTATCACCACCAGTCTGGCTGCTTTTTGTCCTTGCTGGTTTCCCTCAATTGAGTGAAACGGTTTATTCACCCGCACTGCCTAATATTGCCCATAACCTAGCTACAAGCAACCAACTCGTGCAGTGGACTTTAAGCATCTACTTGCTTGGTTTTGCCTTAGGTGTTTTTCTCTGGGGCCGCATTTCAGACCAACTGGGTAGGCGCCCTACCATGTTGATTGGAATTAGCATATACATCCTTGGCAGCTTGGCTTGCTTAATGGCTGACAATATTGTCTGGTTGTTGCTAGCAAGGCTAATGCAAGGACTTGGTGCTGGGGCGGGCTCTGTATTAACTCAAACCATTGCGCGTGAATCCCTGCAGGGTGAACAACGACACCGATTTTTTTCTATGGCTGGTTTTGCCATGGCCTTGTCTATCGCTCTAGGGCCCTTCATTGGTGGTTATTTAACCCAGTGGTTTGACTGGCGGGCTAATTTTTCTTTTCTCCTGTTGCTTGGTATCAGCATTTTTATTTTGGTAAGTATGTGCTTGCCTGAAACACATAACAAAAGTAGCGCTCAGAAAGTCTCCCTGACCGAAGTATTTAAAGTTCTCCTAAAAGACAAATATGTTGTAGGCTGTATTTGGTTAGTTGCTGCAGTTAACGGGGTCTTATTCAGCTATTATGCCGAAGCGCCATTTATTTTTATTCAAATCATCCATTTAACCAGCAGCCAATATGGTTGGCTAGGCAGTACTATTGCATTAGCTGCATTGCTAGGCAGTATGGCTTCAAAGCGATTAGTGAAATACTTTTTACCCAGCCAACTCATTGCCTTTGGTGCCATCATCATGTTGATAAGCAGTACACTGCTTGTAATGACTTCCCTATCCAACCTAATTAGTTCCCACGATAAGATATTATCAGTTATTTTAATTTTAGGACCCATGATGGGACTTGTGCTAGGGGGCTTTGGGTTTGTCATACCCATGACACTTAGCACCGCATTACAGAAACATCAAAATGTACTTGGTACAGCGGGGGCTTTATTTGGCTTATCTTACTATATTATTATGGCTCTACTGACATGGATTATGGGTTTAATTCATAATGGGACTCTACTGCCAATGCCCATTTTCTTCCTTGTGATTAGTGCAATCAGCTATCTTGTGTATTTTGGGCTAATACGAGATAAGCCCAATTGAGCGCTTTATAATTTATCAAGTAATTCTCGTAATCGAATGGGGATCTCCATATTGTCACGTAGAATGCTTAAAACATGCATCTTCTGCTTGCTTTGAGGGCTGACAAATTTTACAAAAATATAATGGCATCCATAATGAAAGAATTTAATATCTTTAAATATATCCCCGGTAAACTTCTTAGCAGAGGGATATTGTCACACACTTCAGATAGCTTTGAATGTAAACCATCAATATATTTATCGGCCTGTGTTTCTAAAGTAGACATGTCGAATACTCCATAGGCAATTATTAACTTAATATTTGCCTATTTTGCCAATATATATGTGGTTAATGCTGGTTATTGTACCATCTTGGCTGCGCTTATTCTAAGTGGCTTTTTATCTGTTTGATTTTAAAAGGATTAAGCTTTGAGTCGATAAACCTATCCCCATTACTGATAATTCCTATCATCAGTAATGCTGTGTCCAGGATGAAAAAATGCTAGAAAGTCAGTCGCTTAATAGATGCCCTTATTATAGGTGCGGGCAAATTATGGACATCCGGGTTGGCTTGCTTTATAATCGGCCAATTATAACCGTTAACCAAAACCCATAAAAAAGAGACAGCCATGCAAAGACAGCCTCTCCAAACAGCACCGGACATTATTTGTTCCTTATCTGATGCCGCCCATTTTGTTGGCTTAGAAAATCCCAGGTTAGTGACTCAATATTTCCAAGCATGGCTAGGAAGATGGTTATCAGAGACTTCTTAATAACAGACTTACCCACAGTAGTTAAAGTAGAGTATAAAATTATAGTTGGCTTCTGATCTTCAAGATTCTTCTCTTAAATGCCATTTAACTAATTGTTTATTATGGTGAACCCGTCGGTTGTTTTGTTTGGGGGGTGGTAGGTAATTTCCACTTCCATCAAGTAACCATGGATCTTAGTCACAGAGTTATCCACAGAAGTTAATGGGCTGCTTGATTATACCCCGCCAACTTAACATTAGTCGTCTGAGTCTAATTCTTTGTCAGCCGAAGGGTTGGTTTCTTGTAGTGGTGGCGCGTGACTTAAATTCAGATCATGGAATAACAGCGTCATTAAACAAAAATACCAGGGTAAGAAAAGCACATTCACAAGGATTTGTAATATCCCGCCCGTAAAGGCGATGCCACTAGAAGTGACGCCAAAGTCTGACACCAAACCTAAAATGACCAAGGGTACGACGTAGGCGATAAAAAGAATGCCAAAGGTTCGCCACCACTTCCCCCAAACTAATTGGCAAGAGAATTTGAAAGCGCCGATGATGGATTTATTGCTGATGACTAGGGCAGGAATGGCGAAGAATAATAAAACATTAAGAAAGACGCCGGGAATAAAGAAGAGTAAATAACCCAAGAAAACAGGGATGGTGACTAAAACAATCAAGCCAACGGTTGGTAAGTATTTTGATTTGGCTAAGGCCATGGGGTCGCTTTGGTCTTCCGTACCGTAGTTATTGAGGGTCTTAATGATAGCTACGCTAAAAAAGCCCCAAGCAAAGAGCATAAGAATCAGGTAGACAATTTGTGGTAAGCCCTGCATGATGTTATGAAGAAAAGTTGGTACACTGCTGACCACAGCCAAGACGATGATGAAGTTAAGAATGGAGCGGAAAGATTCCTTGTAGAGCTGGAAGCACTGGACGAAGACTTCATCAAAAGCCAGGGGTGTTTGCGAAAATTTGAACATGGGGTAACTCCCAAGATGGATCGGTCCCTCAATTGTGGTTGCAAGTAGTACAGTTGTAAAGGGATTAGGCCAAAAAACCGTATGAGGGTTCCGTGAATCAACAATCATCGTCCATTTTAAGAGTGGCTGTGGATACCCCGCTACATCGAAGCTTTGATTATTTGCCCCCCATGGATGTGGATTGGGATAGGATTCAAATAGGGCAGCGTGTTCGAGTGCCTTTTCGTAATAAAATCATCACCGGCATGCTTATGTCCATAGAGCAAGAAACTTCCGTTCCAAAAAATAAGTTGAAGCAGGCGGAGGAAGTCATCATCGAAACACCCATTTGGACCCCTTCGCTTACAAAGTTGCTGCAATTTGTGCAAGATTATTACCATCAACCCGTGGGGGAAGTGATGATGGGGTTGATGCCTAAATGGTTGAGAGAAGGGCGACCACAAGTCATGCCAAAGCAAAGGGCGGGCAAAGGAGCCAAGGTAGCGGTAAATCAGCGACTTAAAGTCGTGGAATTAAATCAAGAACAACAGCAGGCCAGTGCGCGTATAAAGGAAGATTTAGAGCATTTCCATGGGTATTTAATTCAAGGTGTGACAGGCAGCGGTAAGACGGAAGTCTATATGGACGTGGTGGAAGCTGTGCTAGCGCGTGGTAAGCAGGCTCTAATATTGGTGCCTGAAATTGGTTTAACACCACAAACCCTAGATCGTTTTCAACAACGGTTTAATGAACCCGCTGTCTTATTGCATTCAGGATTAAGTCACGGACAGCGCTTGCGTGCTTGGATGCAGGCGAAAACAGCAAGTATTGTTGTTGGCACGCGCTCAGCTATTTTCACTCCCATGGATAAATTGGGCCTCATTATAGTGGATGAAGAGCATGATATGTCCTTTAAACAGCAGGACAGTTTGCGTTATTCGGCGAGGGATTTAAGCATTGTGCGCGGGAACTTAGAAAATATCCCGGTTATTTTAGGCTCGGCAACACCTTCTTTAGAATCCTTGCATAATGCACAGCGTGAGCGATATGAACTATTACATTTATCACGGCGAGCCAGCAACGCTCAGCCGCCTGCTATGAATATTTTGGATATACGGGATGCTCAGTTGGAAGAGGGCCTTTCGGCGTCTCTATTAGAAGGCATTCAAAGACATCTATCGCGACAAGGGCAAATTTTATTATTCATTAACCGCCGCGGCTATGCGCCTTGTTTGATTTGTCACAGTTGTGGTTATTTAGCCGAATGCCGTCGCTGTGATGTAAAATTAACTCTGCATTCACAGTCTAATCGGTTGCATTGCCATCAATGCGACAAAATTTATCCTTTGCAAAAACATTGCCCCCGTTGTGGCGGGGAAAAGTTAATTCCTTTAGGCGCGGGCACTGAACGTATAGAGCAAGCCCTACGACGCCACTTTCCCTGTGAAGGGGTGTTACGCATTGATGCTGATAGCACGCGCACCAAAGGCAGTATGGAAGAATACCTGCAAACCATTCGTGATGGTCGAGCAAATATTCTCATCGGCACACAAATGATGGCAAAAGGCCATGACTTTCCTAATTTAACATTAGTAGCTATTTTGGATGCCGATTATGGTTTATTCAGCGCAGATTTTAGGGCCATTGAACGTTTTGGCCAAATCATCGTGCAGGTGGCAGGGCGCGCTGGACGTGCAGAAAAACCCGGTGAAGTAATTATTCAAACGCGTCACCCCGATTATCCTTTATTGCAAACACTCACC
This sequence comes from Gammaproteobacteria bacterium, assembly GCA_021773195.1. Taxonomy (GTDB): domain Bacteria; phylum Pseudomonadota; class Gammaproteobacteria; order JAKBBU01; family JAKBBU01; genus JAJFKN01. Next base: position 33,039 of record JAJFKN010000055.1, read on the forward strand.
CAAAAAGGTTATAGCGCCTTTGCTAAGCAAATCTTGCAAGAGCGAGAGCAGGCCAGTTTACCGCCTTATTTGTATATGGCGTTGATTCGTGCCGAAGCCTTCGATGAGCAACTGCCCCAGCAATTCTTGCAACAGGTGAAGGGGCTAGCGCAAGATCACGGTTTGCAACCTTTGAATATCATGGGGCCCATTACCGCACCCATGGCTCGTCGTGCTGGACGCCATCGAGCTCAGTTATTGATACGAACAACAGAGCGTGGGCAATTACAACAATCCTTAAAGCCTTTAACCAGAGCCTTAGAGAACATGAAAGAGAGCCGTAAAGTGCGTTGGTCTTTGGATGTAGACCCTATGGATATGATGTAGGAGATGAAATGAAAGCATATTACGCCGTTATGGGCGACCCTGTCGAGCATAGTCGCTCCCCAGAATTGCATACAGCTTTTGCTAAGCAATTGGGGGTGGATTTAAGCTATGAACGAATTTTAGTAAAGTCAGGGCAGTTAAAATCTGCGGTAAAAGATTTTATAAAGCAGGGCGGCAAAGGCTTAAGTATTACAGTGCCATTAAAAGGCGAAGCTTTTCAATTAGTGCACGAACGTTCACAGGGCGCCACCTTAGCCGGTGCTGTGAGCGTCATAAAAATTGAAGAGAATGGTCGGCTTTATGGGGAAAACCTCGATGGCCCAGGTTTGGTGAATGATATCCAAAATAATTTAACCTATCCTATTAAAGACAAAAAGGTGTTGTTAATTGGCGCTGGCGGTGGGGCGCGTGGCATTGCGGGGCCGATCTTACAGTGCAAACCGCAAGATTTAATTATTGCAAACCGCACCAAGGCAACGGCCATTCAATTAGCTGAGCATTTTCACGAGTATGGTAAAGTAGCGGGCTGTGGTTTTGAGGATTTAATAGATTGGCAATTCGATTTGGTGATTAATGCCACCAGCAGCAGTGTGCAAGGTATTCAATTACCTTTGCCGGCCCGCATTTTTGCCGCTAATAGCCTATGTTATGACATTATGTATGGTCCTAAAACCCAGGGCTTTTTGCAATGGGCTAAAGATAATGGTGCCGATCAAGCGAGCGATGGCTTTGGCATGTTGCTGGAACAGGCAGCTTTATCCTTTGAGCTATGGCAAGGTAAATTACCCACGACGCAACCGTTGTTTGAGCGTAAATAAGTATTTACCGCGGGCTAGGCGTTTTCTTCCCAAAGTTGGGCCATAGACTCATCGATATTCTTTGTATGGGAAGTAAGTCTTTGTGCTTGTTTCCCCAGGGTTTTATAGATTTCTTTGGTGTGGGGTATTTCTTCTAAGGCCTGCAAATGAGCTTTTAATACCATTAAGTCACCACGTTCAATAGGGCCTGTTAAGGCTTCTTTATGGGATAAGCCTTGCAGATTGGCAACGGTCCCGGCCATTAAATTATTACTGATAGCTTTGGCGGTTTCTTGATCTAGGCCTGCACGAGTGAATCCTTCTACGGCAGCGGCAGAAAGGGCCACTACATAATTGCTCGCTAAGACGCTGGCCATGTGATAAAGCGTTTTGGTTTCGGCGTGAATCGTAACAATTTGAGCGTTAAGAGCTTCAAAAAGCGGGCATAGTAGCTCTAAGGCTTGTGCATCTCCTTCCACGGCACAGTAGGTGCCCGCAAAATAACGAACGCTTTTTTGTGGGGAGGCGAAGCTGCGTAGAGGATGCAAAGTAGCCGTATAGGCCCCCTTTTGCCTTGCTGCACTGAGTACAGCGGATGTCATGGAGCCACTGCAATGAAAAACCACATCACCGGGGCGTAAGGGGCCTTTGGCAGCCAATTCATAGCAGGCTTGCTCCAATTGATTATCCTCCGTGGCTAGGAGGAAAATGTCGGCCGCAGGCAATTCAGCCATAGTTGCAACAGGTGCCCCTGTACCCATTTCATCACAGGCTCTTTGGGCACTTAATAGAGTGCGGTTTACAACGCCTCTGACGGCCAGTTGGCGAGCAAGCAGTATGCCTAGGGATTTACCCAGCTTCCCCGCACCAATGATATTACAGGTCAAATCAGTCATGGGTTGTGTCTGCATCTTTAGCCGTTAAGGAGCGTCCTATGCGATCCCAACGAATATGAAAAGTGCCTTGTTTATAGGAGAAAAGGATAAACGCGCCTTTACCAATGAAATTTTTAGCTGGGACCAGTCCCCAGTCGCGACTGTCATCACTGTCATCACGATTGTCACCCATTGCAAAGTATTCACCCTTGGGTACTACTAGGTTTTTAAAGTCTACTCCGCGTTGATTGGGGCAGTTAGGTTCGTTGGTTTGGCACACATAAATATCATGTAGTTTCCCTGCTAAGTTTTCTTGAAATTGATTCACTTCCCATTGTGGGCCTTGTGGTGAATTGCTGTCGGTATCAGTTTTTATTAGAGTTTGTTTTGCAGGTTTACCATTTACATAGAGGACTTTATTGACATAGCTGATTTTATCTCCAGGCACACCCACAATGCGTTTAATAAAAGCTACATGGGGGTTGACGGGCCAGCGGAATAAAGCAATGTCGCCACGCTTGGGTTCGCCAATTTTTAAAATAGTTTGATGGGTAACAGGTAAATGCAAGCCGTAATTGTATTGTGTGACAAAAACAATATCGCCGGGTTTTACGGTGGGTTCTAAAGAGCCAGAAGGCACATGATAGATCTGGAAAAAGAAAGAGCGTATGACTAATACGATTAATAATACAGGAAAAAATGAACGAGAGTACTCGATTATAGTTGGTATTTTTGCATCGCCAGAACGGTGTTTTTTCCAATATAAAACATCGATCAAATAAATGATACCTGAAAATAAGGTCAATACTAATAATATACCCATAAAGCCTAAGGTCATGGTCTGTTCCTTATGAATTGGATTGAGTGATGATGGCTTTCGCTTGCAGAATATAAATATTCAGCTCCTTGGGGGATTCATTGGGCGATGCCGCAAAAAGTGTAATGAGAATGCCGTTTGCCCCTGATTTTTGAGCAATGGTTTTTGCTTGAGTAATGAGAGCTTGTATTGCTTCTTGTTTGGGTGCGGCCTGGGATTGTTCCAGATTAATTTGCCCCACTGTTTTGTATTTAACAAGAGGAGGTGATTGGTAAACCTTAACATCATTGCTGTTGGCGGCAATGATGTTATCTGAAGCGGGCAGGAGGAGCCCTGACGGCAAATAAGGTCCATTAAAGTTAATACTATAGACGAAAACAAGGGCGATGGCCGCCACCACCAAATAAATAAGAGTGCGTGATATTGAATGGGCCAAGGGCTTGTCCTCAATAGGGTGAGCTAAAGGACTGATTATAACCACTGTCCCCACACATAGAAAGGTCATTTGCCTCTTTTATTGGAAACATTGCCGGTAATACTTCCATTGAAGCCCCTGGGGGGCGATTCAATTTTTCTTAGCATCTATCAATAATAGCGATGCCGTAATGAATCCCAAGGTTTTCCGTTCGATTAGAGCCATGGGTTGAGGGTTGTTGGGGTCACAATGATAGGCCCAGAGGGCTTTACGCCAATATTTTTCCGCTTTAGATGTTGCAAGTCCCAGTGAAAAAAGTTTGCCACAGGGATTTTCCGTGAAATATTGGCATTGGAGCGTGTCAGGTAGCGTTTGATGTTGGATAAAAAGTTTTATTGTTTCCTCAGGACATTCTGATGCATTAAAAGAAATCCGATGGCCAGACAGTTTTAATTGTTGGTAGATGCGATTATTATTAAAGCTGCATTTGATATGACGGTAAATATAGTCTCGACGTTGTCGAACAAGTGTCATATTAAAGCCGTTGATAAGGCGCTCCGACGGCTGAATGTCTCTCATTTTTAGGTAATAATGAAATAAATCCAGGTGGTTGTTGGCATGAAAGATGACTGATGACGCAAGATAAGCGCAGAGATTATCTAAGCCCACTTGCCAGGGCAAAGAGCGACCGGCATGGCATGTATTAATGGTATTGATATTTTGGCAGTAGAGTTTGTCGGTAGAAATAAGATAATTCTCCAGATTACAATCTTTTTGGCAGAGTCCCTGTCGGTGTTGTTGTACCACCATATCAATGAATTTTTCGAGCATGGTGTTTTCTAAAGATTCATTCAAATAGTGATCTAAGGATTGGCCGGGTGTTAATTTTTCAAAAATGGCCGTGGGGTAATTGTTTAAGGTATCTTGTTGCAATAGGGTTGCCGTTGGGATATTGGCTTTAACTAAGTAATCATAGGCGGTCAATTCCCGCTGCAGTGTTTTACGGTTTTTAAAGAGTTTTGCTACGGCGGGCCGACCTTGAAACTCACCCTCTATAACTAAATGCCTGCCTCTAAGATGGCAACCTTTTGCGGTGAATGGGCTGGAAGTCTCTTGCAGAATGAGGTTTAGAGGGGGCGCTTGTCGTATTTGATGATAGAGTTCATTCACTTAAGAGTGCTTCCTGCAAAAAAAACCTATAATAAACAATTATTTCACGCGATACAATTGGTATTTTCTGAAGTCTATGCTAAATTGGAGGGTTCTCGCTGCTGATTTTCGGGCATCAGAGGGGGAGCATGGGCATAAAAGCTTATAGAGTTTATCAGAGATAAATCATGAAAAAATACGGTATTGTAGGGTTAGTTTGCTTAATGGCGCCTTTGGTTTTTGGTTTTGCCATTGGGCAAGATATTTTTGTGCCTGAGTTGCCTCAATTTATGGGTATTTTCCATGTCTCACAAAAAATCGTACAGTTGACAGTCAGTGTATTCATGATATCTGCGGGGCTTGGGCAGTTGATTGTTGGCCCTCTCTCAGACCAATTTGGTCGTAAGAAATTGGTATTGTTGAGTACGGGCATTTATTGTGTAGGTTCTTTAATCGCAGCCTGGTCGCCGAACATTGATGTGATGATTTTCGCGCGCATCATGCAGGGTGCTGGCGCTTGCGGCATGATGGTGTGTGCTTTTGCTATTGTACGGGATCTCTTGTCGGGTAATGATAGTGCTAAAGCCTATAGTTACCTTAATAGTGCTATTGCTATTTCACCTTTATTAGCCCCCTTTCTAGGTGGTTATTTGGATGTGTGGTTTGGATGGCGAGCGCCATTCATCGCTCTAGGCGTGATTGGTTTCATGGTATTTCTTCTGATGTTGATAAAACTGGAGGAAACTCAAGACCCTACTAGTAAGATTAAAGTAGACCGCCAGTTATTCAAACGGTATTTGACTATTTTAAAAAACAGGAATTTCCTCGGTTATAGCTTTGTTTCTTGCAGTGCTTTAGCCTGCTTTTTTACTTTTTTCTCAATATCTTCTTATATTTTGATTGGGACATTGAAGATCCCTGAGGTGGATTTTGGCTATTATTTTGCGATTGTTGGCATTTTGTTTTTCTTTGGGAGTCTTGCTGCGGGTAAATGCAGTAGCATATTGGGCGTGAAGCGTATGGTGTACGTGGGGGGCTTTGGCTTCGTTATCAGTGGTGCATGGATGTTATTATGGACTTTCTATAGTGGCACCAATATTTGGAACTTTATGTTACCCAGTGGTTTATGCGCTTTAACCGGCGCCTTCATATTAGGTGCAGGTGCCAGTGGTGCTCTAGAACCTTTCCCTGAAATGACGGGAACAGCATCGGCAATGTATGGTTCTTTAGAGTTTATTTTTGCAGCGTTAATAGCATCTGTTGTAATGATATGGCCCGTGGGTACCAATTATTCCTTTGCCATACCATTACTTGTCTTTGGTTTTTTGTCCATCTTTGCCGTTTGGAAAGTGGTGAGATAGACAGACTCTAATTAAATTAAGGAAATATCATGGATAATAAAGTCATTGTTCAGGCGGAATTTAAAGCGAAAAGTGGCCAAGAAGCCGCATTGAAAGAACAATTGTTAAAGTTGCGTGAACCTACCTTGGCAGAAACAGGCTGCATCACTTACGATTTGCATGAAGGATTGAATGACTCTTCGCAGTTTTTCTTTTACGAAATATACGAAAATATGGCTGCCTTAGAATCCCATCGTCAAACGGATCATTTACAGCAATGGTTTGCTGTAATGGATGGTTATCTTGCGCAACCCGTTAAAGTGCAGCTTTGGCGCGTTGCATAAATCATGTGATCGATTCTAAGGACAACTATGCTAAAGATATTAGTCAGCTCATGTTTTTTAGGCAATAAAGTCCGTTATGATGGTCAAGATTGTTTACAGAGCCATGAGCGTTTACAGGCTTGGGTAAAAGCAGACAAAGTCATTGTGCTTTGTCCTGAAATGGCTGGTGAGTTGCCAACACCCAGGGCACCAGCAGAGATTGAAAAAGGTAAAACGGCCCAGGCGGTTTTAGACAATAAAGCCAAAGTGATTACCGTTAATGGTGATGATGTGACGAAAGAATATGTGGCCGGCGCGCAAAAGGCCTTGGCTTTAGTCAAAGAGCATCACATTCAAGTGGCTATTTTAAAAGCCCGCAGCCCTTCCTGTGGCTCCACCCACGTCTATGATGGCTCCTATTCCAGTCAATTAGTCTCAGGCCAAGGCGTTACTGCGGCCCTGTTAATCAAGCATGGCATCCAAGTTTTTGATGAAACACAGATTGATGATGCCTTAGATGCAGCAGAATCCTTAGACAGTTGAATATTGAGGCTTTTTCATCTGTTGACGTTTTCTGATAATTTTTTGCAGTCCTACAGACTGCGTCCATGTCTTTCTCCATAATGACATAAAAACTTGGGGATGGCATGGAAGAGTTTATACGAACCTTCAAAGATATTGTGCATATTCATGATAGGGCCTTCCGCTACAGCATGATGTTTAATGAAATTCGTCATGACTTTTTGCAAACCTATTTACCTGAAGTGATTAAAGCTGCTATTGACTTAAATAGCATCACTTCCTATAAAGAAACCTTTGTTAATTCAAAAATGGCTTCTTCTATTTGTGATACGGCTTTCAAAATAGATTACAAATATGAAAAAGGCTATATGGTGGTGCTAGTGGAACACCAAAGTTCACCTAATCCTGCTATGGCTTTGCGCATTGAAAATTATAAAAATGCCATTAGGGATGTGGCTCTGAAGGCTGCTGAAGATACCAATGGAGCACCCTTTGTTTACCCTCTGGTTCTATACCATGGTAAAGGGGTTTATAATGTTTCTGCGGATATTGCTGGATTAACTTGGGACCCTGCAGGTTTGCACAAGGACTTTGGTTTTAAACCTGTACAATTAATCAATTTGAATGATATTGATGACGATGATTTCAGCAGGCAAGGTTGGTCAGGCATTATGAATTATGCTTTCAAGCATATCTATGACAAAGACGCCAGCAAAGCATTACCGAATTTGATAAACATGTTAGGAAAAATCGAAGGAATATGCGGTGAAAGCTTTTTTGAATTTGTGCTACAATATTTTTGCGATGGTTCTAATATTGAGAAGGATAAGCTTTGGGAGGTAATTTACCAATCTAGAGCTTCTATTACAACGGGGGTTGAGACCATGACTTTTGCAGAAGAATGTTATGTGGATGGCGAAAAAAAGGGCGTTCAGAAAGGTATACAGAAAGGTATACAGAAAGGCGTTCAGAGGGGCATTCAAGAAGTCGCTCTTTTCCTTGAAAGGCAAGGCGCTTCGAAGGAAATCATTGATATGGTTCGTGCCACGCCTCTAGAAGAGGTCGATAGTTAAACGCACCCTTTATCCATAAGAAAGATTCTCAGGAATGGTTTGCTAATGCCGATTAGTGGCTATTTAACGGAGACATTTAATAGTTGATAGGTCTCAAACAATGGTAGCCCCACCACGTTGGAATAGCTGCCGTTGATATTTTCAATAAATACCGACGCAAAATCTTGAATGCCATAACCACCACTTTTATCATAAGGGTGATAATTGTCCCAGTAAAATTGCATTTCTCTTTCTGAAATTTTTCGCATAGTGACTTGCGTGGTAACAGAGACTTGGCTTACACTCTCATCACTTAGTAAGCTAACACAAGTTAATACCTCGTGGGTTTCCCCCGCGAGTTTTTTCAGGCTCCCCTTGAAATTTGAGAAATCTTTTGGTTTTAAAATGATCTTATTATTTAATAACACTACCGTATCAGCACTTAAGATGGGATACTCTAAGGCCTTACCGCACTTTTCTTTTCCTGCTTGCCCCTTGGCTAGAGCAATGCGTTGTACGTAATCACGGGGATCCTCGTCAATAAGTGGCGTTTCATCCACATCGATGCCTTCAATAAAAATGAACTCAACGCCTATTTGTTCTAAGAGTGCTTTGCGGCGGCTAGATTGTGACGCCAAATAAACTTTTGCAATAGACTGCATAATAATTCCTGTTATAGTGTGTTATTTCAATAAGTCATTGGCCAAGTGCAATTGATGCTGCACAGATTCAAAACCCGTTCCACCTTCGGAATTCTTGCGAGACACGATATTGTATGGCTGGATGCAATCATAAAGGTCTGGCTCAAAAGCATCATGAAATTGTTGGTATGTCTCAATAGCCAAATCCATCAAATATTTATCTTGTTTAATGCAATACATCACCAATTGCCCTGAGACAGCATGGGCTTGTCTAAAGGGGATGCCTTTGCGACAGAGATAATCGGCAATTTCCGTGGCATTTGAGAAATCCTGATTTACAGCTTGTGCCATGCGATCTTTTTTCACGCTCATACTATCGATCATGGGTGCAAATAGGGATAAGCAATGATTTAAAGTTTTTACCGTATCAAACAAACCCTCTTTATCTTCTTGTAAATCTTTATTGTAAGTCAAAGGTAGGCCTTTCATCACGGTTAAAATTCCGATTAAAGCGCCATATACGCGTCCAGTTTTACCGCGAGCTAATTCTGCTACATCAGGATTTTTCTTGTTGGGCATCATGCTTGAGCCAGTGCAAAAGGCATCATCCAACTCAATGAATTGAAATTCTTGACTGGACCAGAGAATTAATTCTTCACTGAGGCGTGATAAATGCATCATTATCAAGCTAGCATGAGAGAGGAACTCAATCACAAAATCTCTGTCGCTGACAGCATCTAAGCTATTACTATAAACACTATCAAAACCTAAAGTCTTCGCGGTGAATTTTCTGTCTATTTCAAAGGATGTTCCTGCCAGCGCACCGGCCCCTAAGGGCATCGTATTTATGCGTGGCAAGCTGTCCTGCAAACGCACTTTATCCCGTTGAAACATATTAAAGTAACACAGTAGGTGATGAGAAAAACTAATGGGTTGTGCCCGTTGCAGATGGGTATAACCAGGAATTAAAGTTTCCACATGTTGTTTAGCTTGATTTAACAGAGATTGCTGCAAATCCGTTAAAAGCTTAATAATGTTTGCCACATGGCCACGTAAATACAGGTGCAAATCCGTAGCCACTTGATCATTTCGGCTACGAGCCGTATGTAATTTTCCAGCCACCTCACCAATTTCTTCATGCAAAAGGCGTTCGATATTCATATGGATATCTTCATCGGACAGGTTAAATTTCACATCATGGGTAGAAATTTTATGTGCAATGTTCTCTAAGCCGGAGCAAATGGTTTGTGCTTCGGCTTTAGGAATAATGCCACATTGCCCCAACATAGTCGCGTGGGCAATGCTGCCTTGAATGTCTTGCTCATAGAGTTTTTGGTCAAATTCAATGGAGGCATTGAATTCATCGACTAATTTATGAGTGGGTTTGTTAAATCTACCCCCCCACAGTTTCTGATTGGACATCTTGAACCTCGCTTAATTGAGGGTGATTGACTACGGAATTGACTTTTAAGGGTAAGCCCCAGAGCTGAACGAAACCTTCTGCTGCACCATGGTTGAAGGCATCATCTTCGGTGTAAGTAGCCAAATCTTCTTGATATAAGGAATGACTCGACTGGCGGCCCTCTACAATAGCGTGGCCTTTATGCAAGCGCATGCGCACTTGCCCCGTAACGGTTTTTTGTGTTTGTTGCATGAAAGACAGTAATGCATCTTTCAAAGGAGAATACCAATAACCTTCATAAATTAAGTTAGCAAAGCGTTGTTCCATGATGGGTTTGAAATGGGCAACATCGCGGGTCAATGTGATGGCTTCTAAGGCTTGGTGTGCTTTGATTAAGGTCATTGCTGCAGGTGCTTCGTAGACTTCCCGAGACTTGATGCCCACAAGACGATTTTCAATGTGGTCGATTCGTCCCACACCATGTTCGCCAGCTAATTGGTTCAATGTTTCAATGATCGAGACCAAGGGCATGGGCTCACCATTTAAAGCTATCGGTTTGCCTTGAATAAAATGAATGTTAATCATATCAGCGTGCTCAGGTGTATCCTCCAAAGAATTTGTCCATTCATAGGCTTCTTCGGGTGGTTCCATCCAGGGGTCTTCTAAAATGCCACATTCACAACTGCGACCCCAAAGGTTTAAATCGATGCTGAAGGGGTTTTCTGCTTTGACGCTGATGGGAATACCATGTTTTTCGGCATAAGCTATAGCATCTTCGCGGGCCATGGGATGCTCGCGCACAGGCGCGACGACTTTTAAATGGGGATTAAGCGCCATGAAGGATACATCAAAGCGAACTTGATCATTACCTTTGCCGGTACAGCCGTGGGCCACTGCAATAGCTTTTTCATCATGCGCAATATCCGTGAGTAACTTTGCAATTAGAGGGCGAGATAAGGCTGAAATAAGCGGGTATTGCTGTTCATAAAGTGCATTAGAAATTAAAGCGGGCATGATATATTCTTCGGCAAAAATCTCTTTTGCATCGATAATGTGGCAGGCAAGAGCACCGGCTTTTAACCCTTTCTCCTGAATGGCATCTAAATCATTGCCTTCGCCCACGTCAGCAGCAACAGCTATGACATCATAGTTATAACGTTCTTGCAGCCAACGAATAGCGCAGGAGGTATCTAATCCCCCAGAATAAGCCAGTATAATTTTTTCTTTCATCATAACATTTCCTCTTTTAGACTTTGCATGCAGTACTAGAGCCCTGGGCGGTAAACAATTCTTGAATGAGTGACGTGGAAACTTGAGGTGGTGTGGCGAAAAGGATGACATCCAAGTCTTTTACGGTGCTGTCTAGCTCTTCTAGGGGCAAATTAGGGATGGGTGTGACTTGAGTCCATTCTTCATCTAAGGACCACTGGGGCTGCTTCGTATATAAGATATGGATATTTACCAAAGAATGGTTGATCAATAATTTGGCGGGCTGGAAGCTGTTGTAGCCATTTGCCCCTACGATACCTGCTTGTACATCTTCAGTCATAAAAAACGCCATGAATGGAACTGTTATGATCTGAGTGTATGATTAAGTAATATTTCAGTCAATATGTTTGATTAAATATTTACAAAATTCAATAAAAAATGCATAATTATTCATTCCTGGCTTGTTGGAGTAAATTATGTCAGAACCTACGGATTATCAGCAAACCCTGGACTCTCTAAGGGGGTTGCTCATGCAGGGCACGGTTGCTACTCACGAGGATATTTGTGCTCAATTGTTGACGCAAGGCTACGATGTGAACCAATCCAAGGTCTCGCGCATGTTACGCAAGTTGGGGGCTGTGAAGGGGCAAAATGAAAGGGATGAATTAGTTTATCGCCTGCCTAAAGAGCCCGCACCACCCAGCAAAAAAACACAGTTATCGGAATTAATCATGGATATCAGCGCTAATGAGGTCATGGTGATCATTCATACTAGCCCCGGGTCTGCTTCTATGATTGCTCGCTTATTGGATTACAGTCGAGATACCAGCGCCATTATGGGTACGGTGGCGGGCGATGATACCATCTTGGTGATTCCAAAAAGCATCAAAAATACAGCCATGATTCTTAAAGAAATTAAAGCGCTACTAAATTAAAGAGTTCCCGCCAAAATAGGCCATATTGGTTATGGTTTCCAGTACATTCCAGCTTGACTCTGTGAATTGGCTCACCTATCGTAGGGGTGTTCAAAAATTTGATTTTAAGATACCATATGCACTATTCGCCGGAAATTATTGGCTTTTGCGCAGCAATATTTACAACCGTTGCTTTTTTACCGCAAGCCATTAAGACGATTATAACTAAACGCACAGAGGGCCTATCAATTGGCATGTTGTCCTTACAATTTTCTGGCAATGTATTATGGATATTCTATGGTTTGTGGATCAAGTCCCCATCCGTGTTAATTGCTAATATTATTACGTCGACCATCGTATTAACGATTATTTTGACAGTAATGAAGTGCCGATTCACTACTAATTCTGAATAGTTGGTTCTGTGGGCTTTTGGGGTTAACGTCTGCCGGTCTTAAATGAAAACCTTCAGAGTTTATTATGAAAAAATCTATGCCGCTATTTTCTGCTTGCTTAATCCTAGTGGTGGGCTTGCTGTCCATGGATTTGTATAACCCGTCTCTGCCAGAAATTACCCGAGCCTTATCCATCAGCCAATCTTTAACTCGGGCCATGATACTATTTTATTTGCTGGGAATAGGGCTTTCTCAACTAGTGTATGGACCGTTATCCGATCGATACGGTCGTAAAGTTATCATTATTATAGGCTTGACCGTCTGTGCTGCGGGGAATTTATTGGGAGCCTTTGCTCATTCTGGTGTGGAACTATCCATTTATCGTTTTATCACGGGTTTAGGGGTTGGCGGCGTTACGGTGGTTTGCCGTGCGATCATTTGTGATGTTTATCAAGACCATAAAGCATTATCGCGGGCTTTTTCTATCTTTGCCACTATGTCCCAGTTATCCCCGGCCTTCGCGCCCGTCATTGGCGGTTTTATGGTGCATTACTTTGGCTGGCAATCTAATTTCATTTTGTTAAGCGTGCTCACCCTATCATCACTATTTATCGTATTATGGACCTACAAAGAAAGCCTCTACGCCCCTATGTGTCTCTCACCTAGAAAAGTCTTAGAGGGCTATCTCAAGGTCTGTACGCGAAACTTTGTTATTTACAGCGCCATGGCAGCGATTAATTTTAGTATTATTTTAAGTTATTATTCCATTGGGCCCTATATCATTCAAGATGGATTTCATTTGACAGCGGTGGACAATGGTCTTATCTTTTTGCTTTATCCCATGGGGCTTGTGATTGGCACTTTCATTTTTCGAGCTTTAAACACGCGTAATCTTAGTAATCAGCACATCATCAATATATGTGGATTTTTATTTACAACGGTTTCGCTTATTATGCTGGGCGCTAGTTTATTAGTGGATAACCTGTGGGTAATGTTAGCGGGCATGGGTGGCATATCCATCATCACAGGCATGGCTGCAGCACCCTTTATGAGTAGCAGTTTGGCTAAGGCGGGGGAACATAAAGGCAGCGCCAGCGCTTTGCAAGGTACGTTAAAAATGCTCGGGACAGCGCTGGGTTTATTGATATTTTTACACCTACATATTACTACCGTGTGGCCTCTTGCCTTTATTATGTTGATATTTTCTTTCTTTTTGTTGCTGCTTAATTGGGGGCTAGATAAAAAATCATTTTAGCCCTCTGCGTTAAACCATGGTCACTAACTCTTCGGCGTTACTAGGATGAATAGCCACGGTATTATCAAAATCCGCCTTAGTAGCGCCCATTTTGATAGCCACGGCAAAACCCTGCAATAATTCATCGCTGCCTAAGCCAAACACGTGACAACCCACCACTTTTTCTTCTTTGCCAACAGTGACTAATTTCATGTTGGCATAGGTGACGTGTTGTGTGAAGGCGTGATACATGGGTTTAAACCGGGTTTTATAGATTTTTATATTATCGTCGCCAAACTTTTGTCTGGCTTCCTGTTCCGATAAACCAACGGTACCCATGGGCGGATGGGAAAAAACCACCGTGGCCACATTGCTATAATCCAAATGCAAATCCCGTTTACCACCGAAGAGTCGTGTGCTCAAGCACCTACCTGCCGCGATAGCTACAGGCGTTAAAGGTTCACGACCCGTTACATCACCCACGGCATAAATGCCTTTTATATTGGTGTTCTGAAAAGCATCGGTTTGAATAAAGCCTCGGTCATTGAGAGCAATATCGGTTTTATCCAATTGCAAAGGCTCTAAGTTCGGTTTACGGCCAATGGCCCAAACAACGCAGTCTAAATCTTTAATGCATTGACCATTTTCAAAAAACAGTTGCAGCCCATCGGCGGTTTTTTTAATTTCTTTAGGGGTATGCTGCCCATAATTGTAAATGCCTTGATTGGCCATAGACTCCATTACAGCATCGGACAGTAAAGTATCAAAGCTTCTTAAGGGACGTTCTTTGCGGTAAAAGTAATGGGTTTCGCTACCTAAGGCAGCTAGAACGCCGGCTAATTCTACGGCGATGTAACCGCCGCCTAGTACGGCCACTTTTTTGGGTTGTTGCATTAATTCGAAAAAACCATCGGAAGTAATCCCCAGTTCGCTACCGGGAATGCTAGGTATAGATGGGTAGCCGCCTGTGGCTATAATGATGTGGTTGGCGGTATAGGTTTCACCATCTACTAAGATAGTTTTATTGTCCACAAAGCTGGCTTGGCCTTGGAGCAATGCTACTTTATTGTTATTTAATTTATCGCCATAGAGGCCATTGAGTCGTTTGATGTAAGCTTCCCGTTGTTCTACCAATTTTACCCAGTCCAACCCCCGATTTTCCACTTGAAAACCATAGTCTTTGGCATCATTTAGGGTTTCAGCGATATGGCTGGCATACCACATGACTTTTTTCGGGACACAACCCACATTGACACAAGTGCCACCTAAACGGCCGCCTTCCACTAAAGCACAGCGAGCGCCATGGGATGCTGCGCGATTCACAGAAGCAATGCCGCCGCTACCGCCACCAATAGCAATTAAATCAAAGTGTGTATTCATGAATGTTCCTGGGGTTTTGTGTCCATTTAGCGTATAATCTAACTCTTTTTTAGCATAAAGGTAACCCCCCTATGGCAGATCCTGCACAATTGCCTCAATTTAGTGAAATACAAGTTAATCAAATACAAAATCAATTAGAAGTATTGCTTCAAGACTATCGGGAGACAGTAACAAGTTTATTACAGCAAGAGTATTTTACTTGGGATAACTTCATTAAACCTTTGGAAGACAAAGATGAGTTGTTACATGCTTTTTGGTCTCCTATTTCCCATGTTAATGCGGTAATGAATCGTGATGAGTTGCAGAGCACCTATCAGGCCTGCTTGCCTGTGTTAAGTGAGTTCGAAACAGAGCTAGGCCACAATCAGGCCCTATACAAGGCTTATCAAGCTATAAGAAACAGTAATGAATTTAAAACCTTAGATGGGTCGCAACAAAAAATTATTAATAATGCCTTAAGAGATTTCCATCTGGCTGGCGTGGATTTGCCGGCAGATAAAAAAAGTCAGTTTAAAAAACTAGATGCGGAATTATCTTTGTTATCCAATGAATTTAGCCAAAATGTGTTAGAAGCCACGCAAGCTTGGGATTTGTTAGTAGAAGATGAAAGCGAACTAGAAGGTGTGCCTGCCCATGCCATGTCAATGTTCAAAGCTATGGCCGAAGCGCAGAATAAACAAGGGTGGCTAGTGACTTTAGATGCCCCCAGTTATATCGCCGTTCTATCCCATGCAAAACGACGTCAATTACGAGAGACACTCTACAAGGCTTATATTACTCGAGCGTCTGACGAAGGGCCCAACGCAGGCGAATTTGATAATGGCCCGGTGATGGCTGCTATTTTAAATAAGCGCCAAGCTTTGGCAAAATTATTAGGATTCCCTCACTATAGTGCTTTATCTTTAGAAACAAAGATGGCAAAAGATTCTAAACAGGTTATGGGTTTTTTGCAGGATTTAGCTCAGCGTAGCAAATCCACCGCCGCAAAGGAATTTGAACAATTAACTCAGTTTGCAATGGCAATGGATGATTTGCAAAACTTACAACCTTGGGATGTAGCTTATTACAGCGACCAACAACGCCAAGATCAATATGCCTTTAGCGAAGAGCAATTGCGCCCCTACTTCCCTGAAGAACAAGTTTTAAAGGGATTATTCGGCTTGGTGAATAAGCTTTATGGTCTAACTATCGAGGAAGAAAAACAATTTGACAGCTGGCATGAGAATGTTCGTCTCTTCTCCATCTATGATGAGAATAATACATTGCGTGGCCAGTTTTATATGGACCTCTATGCTCGTACGGATAAACGCGCTGGCGCATGGATGGATGATTGCCGCGTCCGACGGCGTTTAGACGATGATAGCATTCGTACCCCTGTGGCTTTTCTTGTGTGTAATTTTTCAGGGCCCACGGATAATAAGCCAGCCTTATTTAGTTTTGACGATGTGCTAACATTATTCCATGAGTTTGGTCATGGGTTACACCATATGTTAACCAAGATAGATTATATGGATGTGTCAGGTATTCGTGGCGTGGCTTGGGATGCCGTGGAACTGCCGAGCCAATTTATGGAAAACTTTCTATGGGAACGGGAAGTGATTGATTTAGTTAGTGGCCACTATGAAACCGGTGAAGTGTTACCTCATGATTTGTTTGAAAAGGTGAAAGCCGCTAAAAATTATCAATCGGCTATGCAAATGCTGCGACAATTAGAATTTGCTCTATTTGACTTCCGCCTGCATCAAGAATTTGATGGCCAAGATACCGTTCAAATACAGCAGATTCTAAATGAAACCCGTGATGAAGTTTCCGTGGTGCCGCGGGTGGACTATAATCGATTTCAACATAGCTTTTCCCATATTTTCGCTGGTGGCTATGGTGCAGGGTATTATAGTTATAAGTGGGCGGAAGTATTGTCCAGTGATTGTTATAGTCGTTTTGAAGAAGAAGGCATCTTTAATCCAAAGATAGGCCAAGATTTCCTGGAAAATATTTTGGAAAAAGGTGGCTCACAAGATGCATTGGAATTATTTGTAGCCTTCCGCGGGCGTGAACCAAAAATTGACCCATTGCTGAGACACAGTGGCTTGCTTTAAATAAGTTAGCTAAAAAAAAGACACTTGCTTCAGAAGCAAGTGTCTATATTAAGCGCTGCAGTGATGTATTTCTCTTAGGAATCACTTTACGATTTATACTTTTTTTTTGCTAGGGTAATAAATACGTATTTTTTGTGAGACTAAGACTTCCCTTGAGCGGTAGAGTAATTTTTGAGAGTTGTTATGAGTAATGGAGCGCGTTAACATGGACTTGTGAATATGCTCCTTAGGGATAAGGGAATGTATAATCAAGAGCCACACCTCTCTAGGGAAGAATAAAGAAAGTTCATTTACTGGAAGATGCATGGAAACATCTCAGTCCTGCACCCAGGCATAAGGGCAGAACACTAAGGATGGAATGATGGATAATTGTCAACCGCTTCTCGACAGGTCCCCGGAGGTCAGTGCGTTATGTAAGCCCTTGGAGCGGGAGTTGGGGCTGAATTATTTTAATTACGTTAAATTGGTGTCGGGCGAAAAACGCACACTTTTGACTAATCGTCCCGATTACATTGGTAACTTCTATAATGATGCGCAATATAAAGATGAAAATGTTGTCAATATAGAACAATTAAAATTTCAAAGCTGTTTTACTTGGGATCAATTTCGCGAAGAGCCCACTTTTCACAAAGCTCGGGTCAATTACCAGATTGCTAATGGATTAACCCTAATAAAATGTCGCCCTGCTTTTACTGAGTTATATTATTTCGGTACAAAACGCGATGATCCCAATGCCAGTGCTCATTATCTTAACAAGTTGGACATGTTGGAGCATTTTATCGCATACTTTAAAGATAGAGGCAGTGATTTGATTGATTTTGCCGATGACCATTATGTGGCATTGGATGGTTCCAATAATGTTATTGAAAATATGACTCAGCCCGAGAACATACTAAATCTATTAGCCTTGGATGAAGATTATCGTTTAGCCTATGATAGTCGAGATGATTCGAAACTGCTTTCCATTAAAGAGGGCCAATGCGCGGCTTATCTTATGCTTCAATTAACCGCTGATGAAATTGCTAAACAGATGAGACTTTCTGTGCGTACGGTGGATCACTACATTGAACATATAAAAACAAAAGTCCAATGTCAGCGAAAAGAGGACTTGGTCAGCAAGCTTTTTATCTGTGATGTGTTGGATGATAAAAACCAAAAACGGTACCCCCTTTCCTATTTTCCAGATATGCCGGAGCAAGCCTGGCAAGACTATTTGAAGGCAACTCAAGTGAAGCATATCCATGTGCGACACCATGGAGAAATCTCAGTACTAAGCCAAAAAGAATCCATTTGTTTGTTTTTGTTTTGTTTGGGTTACAGTGCGAAGGGCATTGGGGCAAAAATTTTTAGTTCCTATCGCACAGTGCAAAAACATTTAAGTAATGTATATAAGAAGCTGAAGGTGACTAAGCGCTCTGAATTAAACATCATTGCGGTGAAAAACAATTTGTTAGAAACGATTTATTTTGCCTTCCCCGAAGCGCTTAATGAATTATTGCACTAAAGCGTTTAAGGCTAATTAACCTTGTTGCGACAAACCACCCAATAAATCCAAAGTATAAAACCGGCGATAGAAACAAAGCCCAAGGCGTCAGCGTAAGGTGCAAAACCTATAGGGACAAGGTCCAGTACGTCGGAGCTACCCGCAATCACAAAGGGTATGGCTAGAATGACCCCCATCAAGGCAGAGCCCGCTACTATACCGCAAGCTAGGAGCAAACCCCGTTGGCGCGCCAGTTTTTTATAGGGGACGCGGGTACTTTTTGGTAAGTGAGCTACTTTTCTGCGTAGCAGGACCTGTACAGTGAAGTAGGTTAAACCACCAAGAATAATGGGAGCAACCGTTGTGATGGGTAAGTAAATGCCTAGACCTAAGGCTAATAAAATCAAGCGCCGACCTTTTTTCTTTAGCAAAAAGTCGATGAGTAATCCCACCATGCCAATGCCCACACCAACTAAGATCATGTCCCACTTAAAGTTATGGGTGAAGATACCTTCTACTACGATGGCCATTAAGCCTGCTTGGGGAGCCGTTAACATTTGTGAAGGATCCATGCCAGCATGGGGCATAACACCGCCAATGCCATAGGCATGGTAGAGCAAGTTTAAGATGAAGGGAATCACCAAGGCTGCAGTGACAGCACCTACAAGTAGCATAACCTGTTGCTTCCAAGGAGTGGCTCCTACCAATTGTCCCGCTTTTAAATCTTGAACGGTATCATTACTGATAGAACTGGCAATGGTGATTATGGCGGTGACTACAATCACAAAGGCAGCGATGAATACATGATCCAAACTTGCTGCATCCAGATGAAAGAAAGGTTTAGAGATGAAATAAAATAATGCCGATGTGGTAATAATGGCAATTAAGGTCAACCCAGAAATAGGGCTCACGGAAGAACCCACTAAACCAGCAAAATAGCCGCACACAGAAGATAACAAAAATCCCAAGACTAAAATAAGCAGAGTGCCTACGGCTACTAATAAATGATGTAGCAATGCTGCGTAAGTGGGAGCGTGGTGGTAGCTAAAATACATTAAAAACGCATAGGCGCAGATTAATAATCCTAAAACAGACCATGCCACGGTTATGATGGAGATGTCTTTCTCGGTGCGGATTACTTGGTGGTCGTCCAGTTTGATGGCAGTTACGGTTTTTAAGGATGTCTTAATACCTAAAAATATTGGTTTTAAGAGGGAAATAACTGCAGCAATACCGCCCACCAAGATGGTGCCAACGCCAATGTAACGATTGTATTGGGACCACAAATTATTTGCTAGGGTATTAGGGTCGCTGCCTGCAGGGATACCATGAATGTAGGTCAGAAAGGGTACGCCAGCGATCCAGCCAATGATAGTGCCTACTAGCATACTGATGGCAACGGTTGTACCCACAATGTAGCCAGCGGCAAATAAGGCTGGGGTAAAGCCGATGCCTGCACCAAACAACATACCTTTTTCAACGAACCAATGTTGATAGGTATCGGCAACGATTTTTAAACCGCTCTGACAAAAGGAAATAAAGGCGCCTACTAGGCCACCAAGCAATAAATCTTTTACCCCGGCGGATTTTTCTTCACTGAGCTTTAATACATTGGCTGTGGCCGTGCCTTCAGGAAAGCGCAACAGAGGGTCATTAATTAGTACGTGGCGCAAAGGGATGGAAAACATCACGCCTAAGAGACCACCAACTAAAGCTATGGCAGCAGAATCTATATAGGGGAAGCCCGCCCAAAAATGCAAAATGATCAAGGCTGGCAGAGTAAATAGAGATCCCGCGGCCAGGGCTTCACCACAGGATGCGCAAGTTTGTACGGCGTTATTTTCTAAAATATTAGAATTTTTAAAAAAGCGCAGTAAGCCCATGGAGATGATAGCCGCGGGTATAGAAGCAGAAACCGTCATACCTACTTTTAAGCCCAGGTAGGTATTGGCCGCACCAAGGACGGCGACTAAAATGATGCCTAAGATAATAGATTTGAAAGTGATTTCAGGTAAGGAGCGGGATGCGGGAATATAAGGTTCAACGACACTATTATTGTTGGCGTTTGTAGATTCCATCCACTGTTCTCCCTAGACGACGGAAAATTGGACCGCCAAAGTACTTATTGTAGAGTATGGGCTGGCCAATTGCCACAGGTTGGGTCTTTCCAGAAAGTGGCCAACAGGGTATCATGAGACCCCGAATAATATCTGGAGAGTCTGCTATGCCAAGCCGCCAAGAATTAGCTAATGCCATCCGTTTTTTGAGCATGGATGCTGTGCAAGCGGCTAACTCAGGGCATCCTGGAGCCCCCATGGGCATGGCCGATATTGCTGAAGTCCTATGGAATGATTTTTTAAAACATAATCCTAAGGATCCTAGTTGGTTTAATCGTGATCGATTTGTGTTGTCTAACGGCCACGCTTCAATGATGTTATATTCACTTTTGCATTTATCTGGCTATGATTTGCCCATTGAACAAATAAAACAATTTCGACAATTGCATTCGCAAACGCCAGGCCATCCTGAGCATGGTGAAACCCCAGGTGTCGAAACTACTACGGGTCCATTAGGCCAAGGTTTGAGCAATGCTGTCGGTATGGCTTTGGCAGAAAAACATCTAGCTGCCCAATTTAATCAAGCAGATTCCGAGATAATCAATCACAATACCTACGTGTTCGCAGGAGATGGCGACTTAATGGAGGGTGTTTCCCATGAGGTGGCCAGTTTGGCGGGCGTCTGGGAATTGGGTAAATTAATCGTTTTTTGGGATGACAATAATATTTCCATCGATGGTCCTATCGATACTTGGTATGGCGATGATACGGCCCAACGCTTTGAAGCCTACGGCTGGCAAGTTATTTCCAAAGTGGATGGTCATGATCCCGAAGCCATCAAACAAGCCATTGAAGCGGCTAAAACGGATACCCATAAACCCACGTTAATTTGCTGTAAAACAACCATGGCGTTTGGTAGCCCTACCTTTGCCGGATCACACAAAGCCCATGGCGCGCCACTAGGTGATGAAGAAATTCAACGGATACGGGATAATTTAAAATGGCCCCACGAAGCTTTCCATATTCCCGATGCCATTAGAGATATTTGGAATGCCAGTGAACGTGGTAGTGTAGCGCAGGCACAGTGGCAAGGGCAGTGGGAAACTTATGCTGATGAATACCCTAATTTAGCGAAAGATTTACAGCGTCGGATGATAGGTAAATTACCTGAAGCCTGGGAAAAGACATCTCAATCCTTTATTGAAGCTTGCCAGCAGCAAAATAATAAATTAGCCACGCGTAAAGCTTCACAAAATTGTTTGAATGAATACGCACCGTTGTTATCGGAAATGATGGGGGGCTCTGCTGATTTAACGGGTTCCAATAATACTGATTGGAAAGATTGCATCGCCTTTAATGCACAGCGGCCACGTGGCAATTATATTCATTATGGCGTGCGGGAATTTGGTATGTCTGCCATCATGAATGGCATGGCGTTACATGGCGCGTTGCTACCTTTTGCAGGAACCTTTTTAACCTTTAGTGATTATGCCCGTAACGCCGTACGTATGTCAGGTTTGATGAATGCGCAAGTGATTTATGTTTATAGTCATGATTCTATCGGTTTGGGTGAAGATGGCCCCACTCACCAACCCATCGAGCATGCGGCTATGTTGCGCTACACGCCAAATGTAGATGTATGGCGTCCCTGCGATGAAGTTGAAACGGCCGTTGCTTGGCAGCAATCCATTGAAAAAAATACGGGTCCTAGTTGTCTACTATTAACTCGCCAGGGAGTCGCGCCTCAACAACGGGATATAGAAACTCTCGCGCAAGTAAAACGTGGTGGATACATTCTAAAGGATAGTGACGGAGCACCCGACTTATTATTGCTAGCGACAGGTTCAGAAGTAGGCTTGGCTGCAGAGGCACAGCAGCAATTAGCCAAGCAAGGTTTACAGGCACGGGTAATCTCCATGCCCTGTACCGAAAGATTTGATCGACAAGATAAAGCCTATAAAGAACAGGTTTTACCATCTAATGTACGTGCGCGGATCGCTGTGGAAGCAGCAAGCAAAGATTTTTGGTATAAATATGTGGGCTTGGATGGCGCTGTGATAGGTATGGAAAGTTTTGGTGCTTCAGCTCCTGCTAATGAATTGTATGAGTATTTTGGTATAACGGTGAAAGCTATCGTGGAAAAAGCATTGGTTCTTAGCAAACCCGGCGTGCATTCTGTAGCTTGAGTGCAGAATGACAAAGCATTGGAACGTCAGTTATGATGGAATTAATTGATAGAGATCCCATCTTCCTGGAGTTTTTCGAAGAAAAATATCCAGAACCCAGAGCTGAATTAACTACAGTCTGGACCGGATTGCGCTTGCCTAGCGCTGATTTTGACAGGACAACGACAGACAAATTCATTTTAAGGAGATAAACATGACAATTAACGTTGCTATTAACGGATACGGTCGAATTGGTCGAAATATTTTACGTGCCCATTACGAATACGCAAAATATTCTGATATTAAAATCGTCGCTATAAATGATCTAAGCGATTTACAGATGAATGCACACTTAACGAAATACGATTCAGTGCACGGTATCTTCAACGGCAATGTGAGTGCAGAAGGTGGCAAATTAAATGTGAATGGTGACAGTATCCAAGTGTTTGCTGAACGGGATCCTGCCAATTTGCCCTGGGAAAAATTAGGCGTAGATGTGGTATTGGAATGCACGGGTTTTTTTGCCAGCAAAGAAAAAGCCAGCGCGCATTTAAAAGCCGGTGCTAAAAAAGTCATTATTTCCGCCCCTGCTGGTAAAGACTTGCCAACGGTAGTTTATGGTGTGAATCATCAAACCTTAACAGCGAAAGACGATGTGATTTCTAATGCGTCTTGTACCACTAATTGCTTGTCGCCAATCGTACAACCGCTGCACGACAAAATCGGTATTAAAACTGGCCTAATGACCACCATTCATGCTTATACCAATGACCAAGTTTTAGTGGATGTGTCTCATTCTGATATGCGTCGCGCGCGTTCTGCTACTCAATCCATGATTCCCACCAAAACTGGTGCGGCCGCTGCTGTGGGTTTGGTATTACCGGAGCTTAACGGTAAGCTCGACGGCTTTGCCATGCGTGTGCCTACCATTAATGTATCTGTAGTGGATTTAACTTTTGATGCCAGTCGTAATACCACAGTTGATGAAGTGAATAACGTATTAAAAGAAGCTTCTCAAGGCGCGTTAAAAGGCATCTTAGCTTACAATGAAGACCCCTTAGTCTCCATCGATTTTAACCACAACCCACATTCATCTATTTTCGATGCAACGCAAACAAAAGTTATTGATAATGTGGTGAAAGTATTGGCATGGTATGACAACGAATGGGGCTTCTCCAATCGTATGCTAGATACCACCATGGCTTTGACTCAAGCGAAATAACCATTGATGAAAACGGTAGCTGCCTCACTTCTGCTTGTCCTAGGATTATCCCAGGGGCAGGCTGTGGCGGCTACACAATGGCAAGCGCTTGCTCCGGGGGTTCGTTTTGCTCAATTGAACCCCGATTCTGCTAACCCGGGAGGAACGCTTTACGCCTTTAAAGTGGATCTGACCAAGAATCACCTAGATTTAGCGTTAGCTCAAGATCAAAATAAAAAATCCACATCGGTTGCTCAACTAGCCCGGCAGAGTAATGCATTAATCGCTGTTAACGGTGGTTTTTTTACGCCAGACCACCAGCCCGTTGGGTTGCGTATTCAGCATGGTCAACAACGCAGTCAGATACAACGCACCAGCTGGTGGGGGGTGTTTTTTACTAAGAAAGGTAAACCTTATATTGTACCGAGAAGTGCTTTTCAAAAGAATAAGAGCATCAATATGGCCGTACAGGCAGGGCCAAGATTGGTTGTCAATGGGCGTATTCCTTCCCTCAAACCAAACATGGATGAACGTTCTGCTTTATGTATTAATCGCAAACACCGTGTGATTATTACTGTAACAAAGAATTTGCCCTTAACCACTACCGCATTAGCTGCGGTACTGCGGCAGCCAGAGAGTAAAGGTGGCTTGGGTTGTGTTAATGCCTTGAATCTAGATGGCGGCCATTCCGCGCAATTATACGCAAAAATGGGTAAGTTTTATTTGTCCGTGCCCAATGTAAGTAACATTACCGATGCCATTGTGGTATTGCCTACGTCTAACAATAGATAAGTCTATTAATATAACGGGAGCGTTATGAAGAGTTTATATGATGTCGATATTAAAGAAAAGCGTGTCCTGATTCGCGAAGATCTTAATGTGCCTTTGCAAAATGGCCAAGTGGTTAGTGGAGCACGTATTGATGCGGCCTTACCCACAATACAATATGCTTTAGAACAAGATGCCAAGGTCATGGTTATGTCTCATTTAGGACGGCCCGAAGAAGGTGAGTTCGACAAAGTTTTTTCTTTGGAACCTGTGGCGAGGTATCTTTCAGATGCGCTGGAAAAGCCCGTACGTTTAGTGAAAAATTGGCTTGATACCATGGATGTTGCTATCGGTGAAATCGTGCTGTGTGAAAATGTCCGTTTTAATAAGGGTGAAAAATCCTGCGATGAAAAACTCTCAAAACAAATGGCGGCACTGTGTGATGTTTTTGTTATGGATGCTTTTGGTACGGCTCATCGTGCACAGGCTTCCACCTATGGTGTTGCTAAATACGCGCCAATTGCTTGCGCCGGCCCTTTGCTAATAAAAGAGTTAGATGCCTTAGCTAAAGCGACCGCTAATCCTAAAGGGCCCGTACTAGCTATTGTGGGTGGCTCAAAAGTATCGACAAAATTAGGTGTCTTAGAAAGTTTATCAAAAAAAGTAGATCAGCTGATTGTAGGTGGTGGTATTGCCAATACGTTTCTTGCTCTAGGTGGCCATGAAGTGGGACAGTCACTCTATGAAGCTGGCCTACTAGAAGACGCTGGTGAGATTCAAAAATCCTTGAGAACGCGGGGTAGCATATTACCTATGCCCAAAGATGTGGTGGTTGCAAAGAGTTTTTCTTCCAGTGCTGAGGCCGTCATAAAAAGCATCAGCGATGTTGCTAGCGATGATATGATTCTAGATATTGGCCCCGAAACAGCAGCAGTCTATGCTCGCATGATCAAAGAAGCAGGTACTATTTTATGGAATGGCCCTGTGGGGGTTTTCGAATTTGAACAATTTGCCAAGGGCACACAAGTGGTATCACAAGCCATTGCTGAAAGTGATGCTTTCTCCGTTGCCGGAGGGGGTGATACCTTAAGTGCCATCGATAAATTTGGCATAACCGATAAAGTTTCCTATATTTCAACAGGGGGAGGTGCCTTTCTAGAATTTTTAGAAGGCAAAACCTTGCCTGCCGTGGCCATTTTAGAAGAACGCGCTAAGTAATTCATGAGGAATGATGTATGACTCAAATAAAACGAACAAAAATCGTAGCCACTCTAGGCCCTTCGACGGATAATGCTGAAGCATTATGTGGTGTTGTAGCTGCCGGTGTGGATGTGGTGCGTTGTAACTTTTCTCATGGCACGGTGGACGACCATCGTCGTCGAATTGATGCTGTGCGTAAATGCGCGGCAGACCAAGGACGAGAAGTGGCTGTTTTAGCCGACTTACAGGGCCCAAAAATTCGCATTGCACGTTTTGCCAAGGGTAAAATTAAATTAGAAGAAGGCGCTGAATTTATTTTAGATGCTGCTTTAAATGATGACGCAGGTGATGAGCATACCGTTGGGATTGACTATAAAGCTTTACCTAAAGATGTTAATGATGGTGATACTTTATTACTGAATGACGGCTTGATTGAGTTAAAAGTCAAACAAGTAAAACGCAAAAAGATTATTTGTGAAGTAGTTGAAGGCGGTGATTTATCCAATAATAAAGGCATTAATCGCTTGGGTGGTGGTTTGTCGGCTAAAGCTTTAACGGATAAAGATAAGAGCGATATTTCTCATCTAAAAGATTTGAATGTGGATTACGTCGCCATTTCTTTCCCACGAAATGCCGAAGATATTTTTGAAGCGCGTAAATTATTAGATGCAGCAGGTTGTGATGCAGGCATTATTGCAAAGATTGAAAGAGCCGAAGCTGTGCAAGCCATTGATGAAATCATTCAAGCCAGTGATGCCGTTATGGTGGCGCGTGGTGATTTAGCCGTGGAAGTGGGTGATGCGGAAGTGCCAGGTATTCAAAAAATGATTATCCAGCGTGCGCGTATTTTAGATAAAGCTGTTATTACAGCAACACAAATGATGGAATCCATGATCGATAACCCCATTCCTACTAGGGCAGAAGTGTCCGATGTAGCTAATGCAGTGTTGGATGGCACCGATGCGGTAATGTTATCAGCAGAAACTGCGGCGGGGTCTTATCCTCAGAAAACCGTAGAATCCATGTATCGCATTATTATGAGTGCAGAGCGCAGCCGTCGCGCACGTATTTCCGGTCATCGGGTGGAATGTCGTTTCCAACGGGTGGATGAAGCCATTGCTATGGCTACTATGTATACGGCCAATCACTTGGATATCAAGGCCATTGTTGCCCTGACAGAATCCGGTTCCACCGTATTATGGATGTCACGCATCAGCTCGGGCATACCTATTTTCGCCTTAAGTCGCAATGTGGCCACACAGCGTAAAATGGCACTGTACCGGGGCGTTTATCCTTTGCCGTTTGATGTTACCAAAACCTCTCGTGAGGACGTTAATAAGTCTGCTGTACGCGTGGTAAAACAACGCGGTTGGGTCGCAGAAGGTGACTTGGTTATTTTAACCAAAGGGGACTTAATGGGTGTGCATGGTGGCTCTAATGCCATGAAAATTCTAGAGGTAGGTAAGGTATACTAATGAATCGACAGCCATTTATAATAACACTCAATTACGGTGTAAGAACTGAACGTCTGGATGAAAACGCGGTAACCTCTAGCATTCAGCATGAAATAGAAACTGACTTTAAGCTTGATAACTTTCTGCTGCATAAGGTTGCACAGTTTTGCCCAGATTTTAATAGCTTTAAACTAATCTTGGCACTCTACGGTGAGCATCAGGCTCGTGCAGTGAGTGCAAGGAGTAAAAATAACTGGAATGTGGTACATCTTGTGGCAAGGTATGGCGATATAGCCATGTTTAGATTAGCACTTGATAGGTTGGGGGAGAGCGCTCCCGATGCCCTAGCCGCAACAACAAAGGAAGGCTGGAATGTGGTACATCTTGTGGCAAGGTATGGCGATATAGCTATGTTTAAATTAGCACTTGATGTATTGGGGGAGAGCGCTCCCGATGCTATAGCTGCAACAATAAAGGAAGGCTGGAATGTGCCGCATCTTGTGGCAAGGTATGGCGACATAACCATGTTAGATTTGACACTTAAGGCGCTGTGTACCGAGACCGCTTCGCTGCTTGCTGTAAAGACTGAATATGGAGTTGACATCCTAAATTTTGCGGCACTTAGAGCCGTGGAGTTAAATAATGAAAGAGCCCTTATTAAATTAGTAAAACTTATTGGCTTGAAAAAAGCTAGAGAACTACGGCGTGATTTTCTCAAAGAATTCAGCGAAAAAACAAAAACCGCTAGCATAAAGCTCGACCAAGTTCTAACGCGGTTAGAGATCGTATACAATATAGCAAGTGCCTTGCCTCTAAATTCCGCTGGAATGGGCTACGCAAAAGTGTATAAAGACGCTGTTTTTCAAGGTTTGCATGATAATACTTTCTTTATGGCGGGTGATCGGGTCATGGAGCGTTGTTTCAACATGAATGCAAAGGTGTTTGACTCATTTAGCGAAGAACAAAGAGCTATCCTGGAAAAACAGAAAGAAGAGAATCACAATAAGAAAGATGAGTGGCTGCAGCGCCGCCCTCTGAATTTATCGGCACCGTAGTATTCTACAAGTGGGCAAAGTTTATTAACACGTTCAAGCTATGAATAAAATGTATAAACACACCCACATCCGTATTTTTACGGAATAAATAATTTCAGCATGACCGTTTAGTAACTTGTTATGCCCTCTGACATGTTGCACAATACATGTAAGCTTAATGGGGGATGAAAAAAATGGTCAAAATCACTCTGTTATTAACAGAAGTCCTACATGCTTGCGTTTGTGCAGTGGGGGGCTTCAACCACCCCTACAGTCAAGCTGGCTTGTGTTTGCCACAATGCCATGGATAATCTTAATCATAATTTAGTTCAAATAATTGATTTGGCTTCGAGTGATAAAATCCAAGAGTTGTGCCAACCCTTGGCTTTGCTGGATATTAGTTATTTTCTATATATAAAAAAATTCAAGAATGGTCGAGAACTATTTTTGACAAATAATGGTGAATGGGAACGTTTTTTTCTAGAAAATGAACTCTATAAAGATGACTACTTTCGATTCGCCCCTAATTATTATCCAACGGGCATTTACTTATGGTCAGCGATTAATTGTCAGAGCATCTATAAATATGCGATTGATTTCAATATTGGCCATGGGTTCACCATGGTTGAAAGAACAAAACATTATACGGAGTATTGGCACTTTGGCGCTAATATCCATAAACCATCTAGCGTATTAAATGATATATTAAA
Source organism: Gammaproteobacteria bacterium (assembly GCA_021773195.1). Classification (GTDB taxonomy): domain Bacteria; phylum Pseudomonadota; class Gammaproteobacteria; order JAKBBU01; family JAKBBU01; genus JAJFKN01. The sequence goes on from JAJFKN010000055.1 coordinate 62,035, forward strand.
TAATATGGATTTGATCAAGCGTTTTATGGGTTATCTAAAAAATAATGCCAGAGGAACATTAACTGAATTGGCCGCAAAGCTGCATAATAAAAATATTCTGCCTAAAGATGCGCTGTCGCCAGAGCTTACAAATGACACCGCAAAGAATAATGGGCGAGATCTCAGAGAAAGTTTTTTGCAGATGATCAATACGGATCGCTATTATTTGATGTTAGATGGCAATGAAAATTATTTTACAAAGCAAGAAATGGCTTGCCTGAATCATTTGAAAAATGGACTAACTGCGGGTGAAATTGCGAGTGCGTTGGACCTATCAAAACGTACCGTGGAGACCCATGTTGACAATATAAAAATAAAATCCAACTGCAATAAACAATTTCAATTGGGGTACCTTTTAGCAAAGTCTGGTTTTATTTAAAATCCAGTTAAAGGCTTCTTTGGAATAGAATATCCTTATTACACGCCTTGTGCATTATTGTTCAATCCCCGTAAATATACGGATGTCATTTCAAATGGCTAGAAGATATTCTTTAGGACAGAACAGCGCAAAGGAGAATAGTCATGTATTTGGAAGATAGTGGTGTGATGATATGTGGCAATAGCCCATCTAGAGGTTTTCCTGGCTGGGTTCTTTTTAAGAATGTTGTCAGATGGGTTGCAGAAAAAGTTGGTATTATCGAATGCGCGCAAAGCGCGGCAGCTACAGTAACACAAGCGGTAAAACGCGAGCTCACTGATATGGCTTCTGAAGCCATAACAAAGGTAACGGAAACTGGAACAGTGGGTGAGCTTGTGAGTAATGGCAATGACATTGCCTCAAATATAAATGGTGCCACGGAAGCGCTCGGTGGATTTATGAGTGAAGTTTTTGGAAATAGCACCGTTCGCATAGCAGCAAAAGCGGCAGTAGGGTTATTTTGTGTATGGGTTGCCTGTTATTCCGCCTATAAAATATATTGCTTAGCAAAAGAGGCTTTTTTTACACCCGACGCAAATTCAAGAGAAGCCGTCTTGTTAGCTATGGAAGAGAGCAGAGAAGTCATTCATCCTGAAAAAGCTGTAAGTAAGCCTAGATCAGTACCTGCATCTGAACAACCACCCAAGAAGCCCTTAAAGCTCATGGGTACAACTATTCCTCGTGGTGGTTTGCCAGGACCTAAATACGGTACTCCTGATCCCATGTGTGACGGGTCCTTATTACAAGGGCGGGGATTATTTGCAGGAGGGAAGAACGTTGATGTGCTTAATTCTGCACTCAGCGAGCCATTTACCGCAGCAAAGGCTGGCTTATTATGGCGTAATTCACTTTAATGTGGGGTGTTTTTTATGCCAGTCTCATTGGATATCATAATCTAAAGTCTCCAAATGCATCATAGTAATATTATACCAGCTGTGATAAAAACGTTAATAGGGGCACAATCATGGGTTTTTCAAGGGCAAAACAATCTTGCTGCACATAAGGCAAGTCAGCACAAACTTGAAAAACATGGGGTGCTTTTATTTGTTTATTAAAATGTTCTAAGCTAGGGCTCAAACGTGACTTCCCAGAGCTTTTTACTTCTAGTATTATCCATGGTTCTTCATCTTTAGTGACTAAAAAATCCACTTCATTTTTATCTTTGTCGCGCAAATGGTAAAGATCATATTTTCCAAGACCGATATCCGTCCAATAATGAGTAGCTTTACGTAGATGACAGGCTACTAAATTTTCTATTTTTGCACCGGGATTATCAATGAGAGACCAATCCCACAGGTACACTTTAGGTTCTTTGAGTAAAGAACGTGAAATGTTTTTTGTCCAAGGTTTTATGGAAAACGAGTAATACACATTCTCTAGTACGCTCAACCAATCACGGATAGTAGGTTCAGATACGCGAACTTTTTTCGCCAGCTCACTATATTTTACAGTGCCCGTGATTTGATGCCTTAGTAACTGAGCAAGCAGTTCTAACAGAGACATATCATGAATTTTGGATAATTCACGTAAATCTTCTTGAAATAATTGTTGTTGACGAAGGTTGCTCCAACGTTGATAAAAGCGTTGGTTGGCCTGAAGAAACGGTTCCGGAAAGCCGCCGAATTCCAATAATTGCTGCCAACGAGTCTGTTCCAATTTTTTCGGCGGCTGAATGGCCTTTTCCGTTTTATTGCGTCCTAAGATTTCTGCTACCGATAGAGGATGGATGCGATAAAGAAAGTAACGTCCCATAAGGCTATCGCCACCATGACGATAGACATTCATTTTTGCGCTGCCTGTCACAATGATATGGCAATCGCCATTGAGTGTATCAAAGTATCCTTTGAGTAATGTTTTCCAGTGCGGATATTTATGTATTTCATCAAAAATGATAATAGGCTTATGTTTGCGTAATACTTGGGTGCCGAAAGGTTCGGTTATTCTATCAAGGCCAGCCAGAATGATTTCTCGATGTTGTACGTTGTCCCAATTCAGGTAGACCTGAGGGTAAGAGGGTTTGGCGCAAGCTTGGCTAAGGGTGGTTTTACCCGATTGCCTAGGGCCAGTAATAAATGCCATTTGGCGATATTGGGCCAAGTGTTCGGCGATGATTTTTTCATAAATACGTTTCATAACAATAGGTTGTGCCATTTTTACTCTTTAAGTTTCTCCGACTATTCTAAACTATATCTTAGAATAGTCAAGACTATTCTAAAGTGTACTTTAGAATAGTCGGCATGTGTTGTATCCTTTACAGAAGATAAAATCCTATTCCAGTAGGATTTTATTGATTTATTTTGTCATTTTTCTTATAATCCTACTATTATGGAATAAATGCCGTGCTAGGCAAAAATTTATCATAAAGTAATCTATAGTAGGATTTTATGGCAAAACGCATTAAAGTGTTGGTAACACCAGATCTCAAGCAAACTTTTACGGCTACTCTGCTTGGCCAGGCTATTAAGGCGCGGCGTACCCAAAGCCATTTGCGGCTTGAAGACGCAGCGCTGTTATGTGGTGTGGCTAAGCAGACCTTAATTAATATTGAGCATGGCCACCCTTCATCTCAACTGAGTAGTATCTTGCAAGTTTGTGCAGGGCTTGGGATTAAGTTACGTATTGAGCTATGGAATGAAGGGGATAGTGATGATTGGCACTGATCCAATCTTAAATATCTACCTAGAGAAGCAAGTCATTGCAACGATTACGTTGCAAGATGACCAGCTAAGTTGGCAATATCAACCTGATTGGCAACAGTGGGGTTATGCTATTTCTCCCCACATGCCTTTGCAAGATGCAATCACCTCCCTGAATGTTCAGCGTTTTTTACGTAACTACCTTCCCGAGGGGCATGGCTTAGAAATCTTACTGCAGAGTGCTCATTTAAGTAGAGATAATACCTTTGCCTTAATTCGAAAGCTGGGACTAGATATGCCTGGTGCGTTGGTGGCATTGCCAGCAGAGGATAAATATCCGAAGGATAGTGATTTTAGAATAATCAAGCATGAAGAGTTGGAGCAACGTTTAGATCATGGCAATCAGTTTGAGTTAATTGTATGGGATGAGAAACCACGCTTATCCGTAGCAGGTGTACAGGATAAAATTAACGTTGTGCTCAATGAAAAAGATCAATTAGGGTTTGGAGAAGGGCAATTATGCTCGACCCATATCCTTAAGTTTGAAAAGCAAAAGCTCTCACATTTGGTGGTGAATGAGTATCTTTCTATGCGTTTAGCGAAACAATGTGGTTTAGATGTCGCTAATGCAGCATTGCTGCGTTTTGGCTCCCATCCAGCATTACTGGTTAAACGTTTTGATAGAAAGTATGTATCACAAAAGAGCGTCATGCGGCGACATGTCATTGATGGTTGCCAGGCATTAAATTTGCCACCTGAATACAAGTATGAAAGGAATTTTGGTAAGGGCGCTGATGTGGCGCATATCCGGGAAGGCGTTAGCTTGGATAAACTATTTGAATTTTCAGATCAATGTGACAATCCTATTTTGACGAAACAGAAAATTTTAGATTGGGTATTATTCAATGTATTAATCTTCAATTATGATGCTCATGGGAAAAATATTAGCTTTTTTATAGGTACTAATGGGCTTACATTAGCTCCGTTTTATGATCTGGTGAATGTTAAAATGTGCCCCGACTTTGAGCATGACATGGCAATGGGGTTGGGGGATGAATTTGATGGTGACATGGTGCATGCTTACCAATTAGCTGATTTTTCTGATAGTTGTGGACTGCCTAGGTCTATGGTAGCAAATAGACTGAAAGTTTTAGCTGAGTTATTGCAAACTCACCTACCTCTTGAAATAGAGAAAGTACCTGCAAACAAAGCAGAAGAAATTTATCTTAGTAAATATCAGCACATGGTAATAGAACGCTGCCAGCATTTGTTGCAACAAGTAAATGATATTGTATCTATTGTTTTATAAGAGCTAGAGTGAAGTTTCAAGCATAAAGCATTTATTTGATAACAATAAGGTATGCATTGCATAATAATACTAAGCCATCTACAATTCTGCCAAGTATAATACTCAAGTCGGAGAATAATTGAACAATGAAATTAACCATCATAACCGAGCGTGGCACGCTTTATCACACCCGCGAAACCTTCGATACAGAAACCGATGCTTTTTGGGAGCGATATGCCAGTGGCTTTGGTCAATTTAATCGGCTTTATCATTGGCACATTGAAGATCCAGCGGTGAAAGTTTAATTCTTCCGTCATTGCCTTGGCAGCCAACGGTTTTGGCAATCAAAGATGCTGGATGCTGATTGGCATGGAAATTCTGATGAAGAATATCTAGTCGAGTTATTTTCTACGGTCTACAACGATAGTAAAGATCCAGAAGAAATCATAAGGTTATTTTGTCAAATCCCACGATTGTTCACTAGTAAACGATATCCTTTAAGTAGACGTCCAGATGATGAAGAATATCGCTTTGATAAGAGTTCCCGCGGTTTTCTTATGTTGCATTTGCTAGGGGAATTAAAGAAAACCATTACAGACTCTAACTTTGAAGCTCGTTGCCTCGGATTTTTAATTAAAGAAGGGTTGCTTTGGTCAGCAAAAAGCTTATACCTATTTGACAGCTTTTCTTTTATCTCAACGTTGAATGGATTAAGTCGTAGCGAATTCACCCATGCATTAACCCACAAAGAGTTTTGGCATTCCTTTACAACCAATGATATTTTGCCGTTTTATGGCGTTTTAAGTTCAGATCAATCCATTCTTAATAATGTAGAACGCCGACGCCAATTGATGGAAGCTTTTTTTGCCCAGGACGATAGAGCGCGATTGCTCAGGATGAACATTTGGTTCGCTGGTGATAATCATGAAAGTGCTGACTCTATTGTTTTAGACTTTTTAGAGAGGGCATTAAGTGATGAAGCTATAGCAAGAAAACTGCTAGACCATAATATTGATTGTCAACGGTTGAACTTATTTAAATGCTTTTATGCGCAACCCAGCCGTAATGCTGCGAACCGTGAGAGAGTTTCAAGACTTGTGGTAATGGTGGCGGAGCGTTATGTGAATACCATAGACATAGATGATTCACTGGTTATTGCCATGAGCCAACATAACCCCTGCATAGTGCGAGGTGAGGTAGCTAGGCGAGTTTATGTGGTAGAGCGGATAGACCCCGCGCCTAACACAGCTTTTAGAGACCGTTGCACTACCTCACTTGTTAGTGAGTATCATATTCTGCGATCTTTGGAGTGGAAAGAGTTTGCCCGATATTTCCCTGTTGCAAGAGGGAGGCAATTAGAATATGACCGTGAGATTATTGATCATATGACTTCCCAGGTGGTGGAACCTAGTTTTTTCTGCGGTTTTTTTCATGGGAAATTTGATGCTTACAAAGGATATCATGAAAGTAAAATTTCCCGTCGATCCAAGCCGCCTTTAACCCTAAATTTCTTAGCCGCAGCGTTGCAATGCCCTGAGTTTCAGGCGTATCTGTTTGAGCCAGTTGCAGGCACAGTGGAAGCTACTTCTCGAGAAAGCTATCGCTTTAAGCAATTTTTAGATCGCATCAAAGATGCAGGGCGAAATTCATCTTCTCCCCTTGTCATGACGCAAAAAGAGATTGCACTGCGTGCCCAAGCATTTATGATAGCTTTCACTCAAGAAGCATTTTGGACGAGCTATTTTCCTAGCGTTCAATTACCCAGAAGCATTGGTGCTTATGTAAATTATTTTGCTACGGAACAATGTGCTAAAGCTTTTCTGAATGTGGCTTTGGAAAGAGAAGATTTTTGGATTAACCTATTAGAAAACCACAATTTATTTGGTTTATTAGACAGTTTACCACGAGAGAGTGTTGAATGTTTTATGGCACATGCTAGCAGGCGACAAGACTTCTTGGCTTATTTGCTGCAGCAACCTTTAGAAGAGGGGCTAAATGCCATAATGGTGATCTTAGGGGGGGCTAATCAGGGGCATAATGCCCAAGCCGGTTTGTTCGAGGCGTTGATGGCAAGGGCAGACTTTTGGGAAGTGATTTTTCAAGAAAATCATCTATGCCAATTTATGGATAAATTAAAAGATAAAAATAGAATGGAGTTCTCTCAGTCCACCAAAACACAGGAAGGATTCTGGCCGTATATCTTGCAAGAGGGACGCTTGGGTCATTTCATAAGGGGGCTTGAAATGGGAGAAAGGCGAATCGAGCTGCTGGAAGAAGCAATGACTCAAGATGCTTTCTGGGTTAGCACCTATCGACCCTACAAAATTTCAGGAGAGCTTCGCCATTGGCCCGATGGTAGAAATCCTGGCGAATTGATGGTGGCACCCATTGCATTTTATCATAGAGATTTTGGTGATAGCACTCATGCTGCGTTCTTACGAGCAGCTGAGCTGCGAGAAGATTACTGGCAGTTTGCTTTTGCCCATCAGGATTATTTTGTTAAACAGCTTGGTGAAAATTGCAGGGAGTGGGCTGAAGAACAAGCTACTTGGGTCGACCAACTACAAAATATGGACAGTGTTCCCGTGAGAGTGGTGCGTGAATTGTTGGGAGCACAGGTTATGGAAACCAACAGTGCGCTTTTAAATAGGCAGTTGGGGACTGGTGGGTCCTTTACTCAGTCTCAAGGTCTGGCGTTGTTTTTATTGGCCTATAATGAAGGTACTTTATTGCAACAGCTAACTAGAGATATCCATATCTTTAATGCTTGGATGCCCCATATCCCGGCACCCTACCAGCAGGAAATCTTAGCCCAATTATTAGAAACGGATTTGGAAAATAATTTATCTTATCGCTTGTATGAGATTTTCCAACTACCTACTCCCAATGATGACGCTTGCGATAAAATAGTTGAAGCTCTAGCCTCAGAGGCTAGATTACCTCAATCATTGCATGAAGATATTGATGCCTATATGGAACGCTGTAAAGGTGGCTACCAAGATTATTTGGCCACGCGGAGAAAACAACCAGAGCCAGCTGCTATTGAGGCAGGTGGCAATGCAGTAGAGTTATTGCAGTTAGTTGCAGAACGTGAACGCCAATCTTTAGCAAGGGAGCAGGAATTGCGTGGCCAACTACAGCAAGCGCAAGTAACCTGTGACCTATTGCGCGGTGAATTAAGCACAAAAATACAAGCGATTGATGAGTTGCGTGCTGAAAATAAAGGATTGAGAACTGAAGTAGAGAGCTTACATCAATCTGTAAGAGAAGAGCCTGTACCTTCTTTTGTAGAGGGTGGGTCTGTTGACAGTGAGGTTACTGCAATGTCATCAAAGGATGACGTTGATGGCGAAAAGGCCCAACGCTATGCACAATCTCGAACTGCATCGACTGCCGTAGCACAACGTAATATACAGCGCCATCAACGTCAGCGTGATGGACTTGATATCCTTGGTAAAAATACAAAAGACATGCCTTGCGTCTTACTTTAAGTTTCGAACCCCAGGGGCATGTTGCGAATTGCTGATTTGTACAGGAGCTGGTTGCCCGCTTAGGATTGGCCATGATTTGTTCTCCGAGCAATGCTTGCCTCTTCCCTGTTGGAGCCAGATAGATTATCCTAGGGCACCTATTCCATGGAGACAAATCATGGATAACAAACATTAACCGATCAAAACGGGAGATAAGATGGCTTTAATCACCATGCGACAATTATTAGACCATGCGGCAGAACACGGCTACGGCGTTCCTGCTTTCAATGTGAATAACTTAGAACAGATGCGTGCCATTATGGAAGCCGCTGATGAAACAAATAGCCCTGTGATTGTGCAAGCTTCCGCAGGTGCTCGTTCTTATGCGGGCCCTAACTTTTTGCGCCATTTGATTTTAGCTGCGGCGGAAGAGTTTCCTCATATCCCCGTGTGCATGCATCAAGATCACGGTGCTTCCCCTGATGTATGCCAACGTTCCATTCAACTAGGATTCACCTCGGTAATGATGGATGGTTCCTTGGAAGCTGATATGAAAACCCCTGCTTCCTATGAATATAATGTGGATGTGACACAACGTACCGTTGCTATGGCTCATGCTTGTGGTGTTTCTGTTGAAGGTGAATTGGGTTGTCTAGGTTCCTTAGAAACAGGCGAAATGGGTGAAGAAGATGGCCATGGTGCTGAAGGTGTCTTGAGTAAAGACATGTTACTCACGGATCCTGAACAAGCGGCACAGTTTGTGAAAGAAACGAAAGTAGATGCTTTGGCTATTGCCATTGGTACCAGCCACGGCGCTTATAAATTTAGTCGCCCTCCCACCGGTGATATTTTAGCTATCGATAGAATCCGCGCTATTCATGAACGTATTCCCGATACTCACTTAGTCATGCACGGTTCGTCTTCTGTGCCCCAAGATTGGTTAGCGACTATCAATGAATTTGGCGGTGATATGAAAGAAACCTACGGTGTCCCCGTAGAAGAAATTCAAGAAGGCATCAAACATGGCGTGCGGAAGATCAATATTGATACGGATTTACGTTTAGCATCTACAGGTGCTATTCGTCGTTATATGGCAGAGAATCCTTCTCAATTTGATCCACGTAAATATTTGGGCATATCCAAAGATGCTATGAAGAGTATTTGTTTAGCTCGTTATGAAGCTTTCGGTACGGCAGGCCAAGCGTCTAAAATCAAAGTGGAATCCACAGAAGTGATGTACCAACGTTACTTGGATGGTGAACTTGATCCGCGAGTCAACTAGGACTCATTCGCTAAAAAGCCTCCAGTCGGGGGCTTTTTTATATCCCAAGATCCTTATATAAATCATTCAAATTATCAAATTGCTCCACATTTTTACCTCGCTCGCTGTCGGATAATGTTTTCCTTGTGGTTTCATTGGGAATTTAGATAAGAAATAGCATATAACTTAACTCTTACGGCGGGAAGGGCCCTCCGTAGTAAAGTGGTAAGGCACGATGATATTACCTGAAGGTAGAGTTACCGTGACAAATACTAGCCAATTATGGGTGGGGTTGGGGCAAAGGGGTAAGGTGATTATGCCGCGGTAGGACCATTTGGATTGGGCCTGTAAATCTTCTGCTACATGGCATGTGGGAATATGCACATTGAGCATTTTTACATGCACGGATTGAGGTTGCATACCTTGCAAATCCACGTCCACGGTTAAAGGTATTTGCAGGGGGATGGCGCGAGGTGTGATACTGAAGGTTACGCTGCCTTGATTTCTAATTGCTACGGTGCAAGCATGTTCATGCAAATCGCACTCTTTACGATTTTGGTGACTTAAACGGTAGTTAGTGTACATATGATAACCAGAGATGAATAGAATAAAAATCCCTAAGAGTATTCCTAGGGTTAATAGTGTTTTTTGATCATCATTAAACCGTGACATGATATAATTCCGCCTCTTTTTCCTAAACTGAATAGTAGCAAATCATGGCTGAATTATCTGCTCATAAAGCGCGAGAAATTCCCTACAATTATACTTCTCTTACTGACGAAGGCATTGTATGGCGGTTTTTGGGTCGTGAGGCCTGGTTTTTAATAGAACAGTTGCGTGAAAAACGCAAAACAGGCCGCTCAGCGCGTATGTTATTTGAAGTCCTCGGCGATATGTGGGTAGTGAAGCGCAACCCCTATATCCAGGATGATTTAATATCTCATCCTAAACGTTGGCAGTCTTTGGTCCACGCTTTGAATCATCGATTGAATCAAGTGGCTCAGCGTAATAGTGAGCAAGATGCAACGGTTACGGATTTGGTGGATAAAGCCAAACAAGCCGTAAAAACATTCGTTCAGGAACAAGAAGCGCAGAAACACTTTAGACCCAAGGTCTTAAGGGCATTGAATCTGTGGACGAGAAAAGAAAACATTTGTTTTGATGGATTATCTCGTGTCTCCCATGTTACTGACGCCAGCGATTGGCGGGTAGAGTATCCTTTTGTCGTGATTAAACCCGACAATGAAAGTGAATTGGCTGATCTGGTGAAAGCTTGCATCCAATTGGATTTAACCATTATCCCTCGAGGCGGAGGCACAGGTTATACGGGTGGTGTCGTACCGCTGCACGCTGACACAGCTGTGATTAATTTAGAAAAACTAGAAAAACTCAGCGCTATATCCTATAAAATTTTGCCTGGGTTGCAAGAACCTGTGGCGACGGTTCGTGCAGAAGCCGGTGTCGTAACGCGACGGGTTTCTGACTTGGCGCAGCAATCCCAATTGGTTTTTGCCGTGGATCCCACATCACAAGATGCTTGTACCATCGGTGGCAATGTAGCCATGAATGCCGGTGGTAAAAAAGCCGTATTGTGGGGGACGACATTGGATAACTTAGCTTCTTGGCGCATGGTAACGCCGAAGGGTGAGTGGATGACCGTGGAGCGAGTGAATCATAATTTAGATAAAATTCATTTGCAGGACATGGCACAATTTCGAGTCCAACGTTTTGAAAGCGACGGCAAGACCCCTATTGGCGCAGAAGAAAAGATTAATTTGCCGGGACGAGCCTGCCGTAAAATTGGCTTAGGTAAAGATGTAACTAATAAATGGCTGGGTGGATTGCCTGGTGTGCAAAAGGAAGGGTGTGATGGGTTAATTACCTCAGCCGAATTTATTTTACATGAAAAGCCTCAGCATTATCGTACAGTTTGTTTGGAATTCTTTGGTACGGACATCAAGCAGTCTGTTGCAGCTATTGTGGAGATCACGCAATTTTTTGCAAAACAAACTAAATTGAAATTAGCTGGTCTGGAGCATTTAGATCAACGGTATTTAAAAGCCGTAAAATACAATACCAAAGCGGCTCGCATGCAAAGGCCAAAAATGGTCTTGATTGGTGATATCGCCGGTAGTAATGACGCCTTAGTGGAACAGGCCGCAGCTACCGTAGTGCGTATTGCTAATGAACGACAGGGTGAAGGGTTTATTGCCCAAAGTCCGCAAGCGCGTACTAATTTTTGGAAAGACCGTAGCAAAACCGCTGCCATTGCTGCGCATACAAATGCGTTTAAAATAAATGAAGATGTGGTGATACCTCTCGATAAATTAGCGGAATACAATGAGGGTATTGAGCATATTAATATCGAAGAATCCTTAAAAAATAAAATTTTACTCTTAAAACATATTCTTACTTATCTTCATGAATGCAGAGAGGATTTGCCATGGGATGATATGGATGAAACTCAAAGGGAGCAGTTTAATGAAAAACAACAACTAGCTAAAAAACAGCTGTCCAACGTGTTAAATCAGTGGCAAGTCTATGCGACGAATTTAGATGAATTAGCTATGATGCACTCGCAAGTTTTATCCAGAGAGATGCAAGCTAGCATGCAGCCAGAGGATAGCTTTTTTAATATCATTCAACGACGAGACTTAGTGATTTCCTATGGTAAGGAAGTAAAAACCCCATTAGCCGAATTGTTCTCCGGCGATACATACCAAGCCTTATTAGATAATTTTGATAAGTTACATAAAAAATTATTAGCTAAACGTTTGTTCATTGCAACCCATATGCATGCGGGCGATGGTAACGTACATACTAACATTCCTGTGTTCTCCAATGACCATGAGATGATGGCGGATGCTGATAAGATTGTTCATCGTGTTATGGCTTTGGCAAAAAAACTTGGGGGGGTGGTTTCCGGTGAGCATGGTATTGGCTTAACGAAAATGGCTTTCATTCCCGAAGAGCGTATTGATGCTTTTATGGTGTATAAAGAAACTGTAGACCCCAAAGGGCATTTTAATCGGGGAAAATTAATCAAAGGCTCTGGTCTAGAACGAGCTTATACGCCTTCGTTGCGCTTACTGGAGCAGGAAGCTTTAATTCTTGAAGCTACAGATTTAGAATCTCTCAATAATGATATCAAAGATTGTTTGCGTTGTGGAAAATGCAAGCCTGTTTGCACTACCCATATCCCGAGAGCCAATTTATTTTATTCGCCTCGTGATAAGATTCTTGCAACGGGGTTAATTACAGAAGCCATACTCTATGAAGAACAAACCCGGCGCGGTATTTCCACTCAACATTTTATGGAAATGAATGACATTTCAGATCACTGCACAGTCTGTCATAAATGTGCGAATCCCTGTCCTGTAAATATCGATTTTGGTGATGTTAGTATAAAAATGCGTGAGATTTTAAAGGTAAAAAGAAAGCGCTCCTTTAATCTCGGCAATTATATGGCTATGAAGTTTTTGACAGTGACGGATCCTGCTGTAATCAATGTGATGCGAAAAGTGGTTTTGGAGTGGGGTTTCAAGCTGCAGCGCAAGTTGTATTTTTCCAACAAAGCTAAAATAGCCATTGAAGAATCCGCACCAAAGCCCACCACGGTGAAAGCACCTATTCAGGAACAGGTCATACATTTCATCAAAAAACCTATGCCTGCTCATTTGCCCAAACGACCCATGCGTTCGCTACTAGGGCTAGAAGACCCCAAGTTAGTACCTATATTAAGAGACCCTAAAAAGGTAAATGAAAGCAGTGATGCAGTGTTTTATTTTCCCGGTTGTGGGTCAGAGCGCATGTTTAGCCAAATTGGTTTAGCGACTTTAACCATGTTGCATCATGTGGGCACACAAACCGTGTTGCCGCCAGGCTATCTTTGTTGTGGTTATCCACAACGTTCCAGCGGAGATCAAGATACCAGTAAAAAAATCACAACGGATAATCGCGTCTTATTTCACCGTGTGGCTAATACACTGAATTACTTAGATATTAAGACGGTCATCGTTTCTTGTGGTACTTGCATGGACCAGTTAGAGGATTACCAATTTCATAAAATTTTCCCCGGCTGTCGTTTGCTGGATATCCATGAATACTTGATGGAAAAAAATATCACGGTGAACGATGTAGATGGTGTGCAGTACATGTATCATGATCCTTGCCACAGTCCCATGAAAACCCATCAACCTTTACAGGTAGCGGAAAAACTTATGGGGCAATCGGTTACTCTATCGGATCGCTGTTGTGGAGATGCAGGCACGCTGTCTACAGCTCGCCCTGACATTGCAACACAATTGCGGTTTAAAAAAGAAGAAGTGATTAAGCAAGACTTATGGCGGTTAACTGGCAAGCCTAAGGCCGATGAGGGTAAGGTGAAAATGCTAACGTCCTGCCCTGCTTGCGTCAAAGGCTTAGCCAGTTATGCTGAAGACACGGGGATTGATACCACATACATTGTGGTAGAGTTAGCTCAGAAATACCTCGGGGACGGGTGGCAAGATCAGTTCGTGCAAGCTATTCAGCATGATGGTGTGGAGAGGGTATTATTGTAGTAGGACAGATTGCATCTACTTCTCATTTCTACTAAAATCTTCCTAGGCGCTGACTTTTGCAGTGACCTTAGGCTATCTCTATGTATTTCTAACGAAGGAGGACTTGATCCATGAGACAGGTACCCGATTTTACTCTCCAGCTATTTTAATTTGACTGATTTATCACGACGTTAATTCCTGTTAATTTGAAATTAAGCCTGGAGGCTCTTATGAATATTCTTGATTTTCAAAAAATGAAAACCAGTGGGCAGAAAATTACAGTGCTTACTTGCTATGATTATTGGTCGGCACAAATTCTAGCCGATAGTGCTGTGGATTGCATCTTAGTGGGTGATAGCGCGGCTATGGTAATGCACGGCGAACAAACAACTGTACCGGCTACTATGGATATGATGGCATTTCATATTCGAGCTGTGGTGAAAGGCGCGCCGAAGAAATTTGTTATTGGTGATTTGCCCTTTGCTTCTTACCGTTTATCTTTAACCGATAGTATATTAAACGCGCAGCGCTTAATGCAAGCGGGCTGCCATGCAGTAAAATTGGAAGGCGCTGCAGGCAATTTAGAACTCATTGAACGTATGGTGCAATCGGGCATACCCGTCATGGGGCACTTAGGCTTGACACCGCAGTCGGTGAATCAATTAGGTGGCTTTAAAGTGCAAGGGCGCGAAGAACGTGCGGGAGAAGTCATGTTGCAACAAGCCATAGCGTTGCAAGAAGCCGGTTGTTTTTCCATGGTATTGGAGTGCGTTCCTAAAGGATTAGCAGAAAAGATCACCGGACAATTAAGCATCCCTACTATAGGGATAGGTGCGGGCCATGAAACCGATGGCCAAGTCTTGGTATTACAAGATATGTTGGGGATGCAGAAGGACGTAAATCTGAAGTTAACTAAGCGTTATCTACAGGGCTATGATTTAATGCTTAGCGCGGTGAATGAGTACTGTAGTGAAGTGAAAACACAGGATTTTCCCTCTGATGAGAATTCATTTTAATGGATGTCATTATACAGTGAATGGTGGCAATCAATGCGGTACCTCCGATCCCATTTTTTCAAACACGCGGTGAATAAAGCCCTGTACGCTCGGATTCAGCGTCCCTGCTGCATACGGTTTGAAAAAACAGGATCCACGGTTCGCATTGTTGCTTTAATTCACGTTACAATGCCAAAGTAAATGAGGTGAATAAAATGATATTATGTTTAGATGTTGGAAACTCCCATATTTTTGGTGGTGTATTTCATAATGATATAATCAAATTACGATTTCGTTATCCCAGTAATAATTATTTAACTTCCGATCAATTGGGTACCTTCTTGAAAAGTGTCTTGCGAGAAAATCATGTGGACCCCGAGGATATTGAAGGTATTGCGTTATGTTCTGTCGTACCTTCTTTGGATTACTCCTTGCGCGCCGCTTTCATAAAATACTTTGATAAAGAACCGTTTATACTACAGCCGGGAGTAAAAACCGGCTTAAAAATTAAAGTGCAAAATCCTCAAGATGTGGGTTCCGATCGTATCGCTAGTGCCATTGCTGCGGTGAATTTATTCCCTAGTACAAATCTAATGGTGGTGGATTTTGGCACCGCCACAACCTTTGAAGTCATCAGTAAAAACAGTGAATATTTAGGTGGCATCATTATGCCAGGTATAAAAACCGCCATGGAAGCTTTGCATATGAATGCTGCGCGCTTATCCCCCGTACAGATTGTAAGACCCGATGCGGTTGTGGGCACTACTACCGCGGCTAACATACAATCGGGCCTTTATTACAGTCAACTGGGTGCTCTAAAAGAAGTATCGCAACGCATTGCCAAAGAAATGTTTCGTGGCGATGCGCCCACCATTATCGGTACCGGTGGTTTCGCTCAACTGTTTGAAGAAGAACAGATTTTCCATGAAATCGTCTCTGACCTGGTTTTGCAGGGTATTCGTTGGGCTTCAGAAAAGAATTAACTAATCAAAAAGTTACAGAGCAGAGGCACTTTATTATAGCCATTCAAGGGCTAATCTATTTGTTATTTGTACTATAATTACGGCTGAATGATAATTTAGGGTATCACCATGAAAAAATACATATTAATGATTGCGGGACTATGTTTTGCTTTCTTAGGGCTTTCTGCCTATGCCAGTGGGGGGAATGCTTGCAGCGGAACCTATATTAAAATTCTCAATGCTACGTCAAAAAATATTGGTAATTTCAAATGTGAGGGCAAGGATTATACCTGCACCTTCACAAAGAATACCGTATCACCTGATCCAGATAACTCTGTTGTCGTAGGTAGCATGCGCAGTCGAGATGGTAGTTCAGACGTGTATACCTTAAAAGGGAAGGTGATATTCGAAGTAAAAGATGGTGGTGGAGAGCATAAGAATACCTTGATAACAGGGAAATTCCGTACTAAAGCAAAGAGTCTTTCTTTTAATAGTGGGTGTACGACTCATGCCGATGATGGGACGCCCAAGATTGAATATGACGATGGTTCAACAAAGAAATATAAAGTTAAACCCTCTGACAAAAACGGTAAGAAGTCGAAGCCTGGATACATTAAGTATAAAGTCGAGGATGCAACGCCTTAATCGAAGTAGGTAGTTGTGGCATCTGAATAGTCTCACAACATATCAGCGTGAAACGGTTTCAGGCTGGAGCGCCTACCATTGTGGGCTTTAGAAAAGAATACAAATTCAAGCAGTTAACTGCCCTTGGCAATTCAAAAAAGTGATTTAATAACAATAGGTTAACATTCTTAACCTATTTACATTGAGCACTATTTGTGCTAGTGTGGGCACTTAAATTATAAGCGAGTGTATTACTATGAAAAAATATGTTAAAGCCCTAGTAGGCTTGTGTTTTGTTGTGCCTGGGATTTATGCCTATGCCAGTGGGGGGAATGCTTGTTCCGGAACGGAAATTAAAATTCTCAACGACACGCCCTATAATATCGGTGATTTTAAGTGTGACACGGATGATTATACCTGTACCTTTACAAAATCTTATGTGTCGCCTGATCCTGATAACTCTGTGGTGGTGGGTAGCATGCGCAGTCGTGATGGCAGTTCAAAGGTGCGTACTCTGAGTGGCAAAGTGAAGTTCCAAATAAGGGACGGTGGTGACCAAAATACCCTGGTTACGGCTAAATTCGAAACGATTGCCGGTGCTCTCGCAGGTCCTGCGGCGTGCACGACCCATGCTGATGAGGATAAGGACGGGCCCAAGATTGAACACGAAGGTTCAAAGAAATATAAGGTGAAAACCGACGACAAGAATAAAAAAGCCTACAGTTCAAAAGTAGGCTACATCAAGTATAAGGTCTACGATAAGACGGCTTAGCCCAGAGAGAATGATGACATCCATGTTCTCACATGGATGTCATGACTTCTATACCATGTTTTGTCCCCAGCAATAAAACATCGGCTGGGCGCATAGCAAATAAACCGTTACACACCACACCCGTAATATTATTAATGGCTTGTTCCATTTTCAAAGGCATCGTTAAGTCTAATCCATGAACGTCTAGGATGATATTACCGTTATCCGTAGTAAAGCCTTCTCGATAAGCTGGGCTACCACCTTGACGCACCATTTCTCGCCCCACCAAAGAACGTGCCATGGGAATGACTTCCACGGGCAAAGGGAATTCGCCCAACACATCCACTAATTTTGATTCATCGGCAATACACACAAATTGTTTGGCAACGGCAGCAATGATCTTTTCTCTCGTTAAAGCACCACCACCGCCTTTGATCATGACCATGTGTTGAGTAATTTCATCGGTGCCGTCCACATAAACGGGAATACTGTTGACGGTATTTAAATCGTAAACGGGAATGCCATGATCCTTTAAGCGTTGAGCGCTGGCTTCACTGCTGGCGACAGCCCCTTCAATGCGATGTCTGATACTTGCCAGGGCATCAATGAAATAATTCACAGTGGATCCTGTGCCTACGCCCACAATGCTGTTATCTTCGATATATTTTAAAGCCGCTTGAGCGGCCTGTTCCTTTTGTACATTCATCGATCATTCGTCCCATGAAAAGAACCCATTATATCGATAGTTGGCTTCCTATGGCTATGGGCTATTAGCTGACAATTTTTGAGCATATTTTTCCATTTTCAACAGGTTAGGGATATATCTATCAGAATAAACTCACAAAAAGTGAAAAAAAAAGCCTTAAATTGAGAAATATCTCACAGACAGTGTTCATAGAAGGCTCGTATAATGTCTCATCACTGGAATGAATGACCAAATGGAAGGTTGAACAGGATTTCAACACTCACGGATGAGCCTTATTATTATAGAAATGAATGGAGAAGAATATGTTTCGGCAACTGCCACAAGAATTACAAGACACTTTACTGAATTATCTGCAAAGCAATGATTTCCCTATGGCGAAGCAGCTGTATGATGGTTGGTTAGCAACACAAGTAAAAGAATCAAATCAATTGCAAAGCTTAGCTGCTGAGTAGTTTTGGTCGTTAGTGATTGCTATATAACGAATAGGCGACCTCGCCGGCTGTTTTCGTTTTAATGCATGGCCAGGGTAATGCAATATCGTCTGAACACTTTTCTTTTTCCACATAAAGAACCCCATTTGCTTTTAACAATTGTTTTTCTACGATGAGATCACAGATGGGTTGCAATAAGTTTTTTTCAAAGGGCGGATCTAAAAAGATAATATCAAAAGCCTGTGACGTGCTATTTAAGAATTGCGTAGCATCTAGGGCTTGGATATCGCCACAAGCTTGTATCAGAACTAGATTATTTTGTAGGGTTTTCGCCGTTTGAGCATGCTTTTCCACGAAGGTGCAAGATGCGGCACCTCTAGATAGAGCTTCAAAACCTAAGGCACCTGTGCCTGCAAAGAGGTCTAAGCAGGTTGCGCCATGAATATTTTCAGCCAGCCAATTAAATAGGGTTTCGCGCACTCGGTCGGGGGTAGGGCGCAGGGTTTCTTCATTAGGGACATTTAATTTGCGCCCGCGCCAGCGGCCTGCAATGATACGTATCTTTCCCATACTAAGAATTAGCGTTATCAGTTGTAGCTGCTGGGATGGGTGGTGTTTGGCCCACAGTTACAATTAATAAATCATTCATTTTTACGTGCTTTGCAAAGGCTTCTTGCACCTGCTTGGCCGTGACCTTTTCAATGTTTTTACGGAAAGTATCGAGGAAGTCCAAGGGTAAGTCATAATAAGCAATCAGTAACACATAATCACTGATGGCAGCATTGCTATCCAAACGAAGAGGGAAGCTGCCGATGAGGTTACTTTTAGCAGCGGCTAATTCCTGCTCCGTGGGACCATGAGTGATAAAGTTTTGCAAAACTTGTTGCGTCATTTTGATGGCTTTGGGTGCTTGGCTATTAATGGTTTGTAGATTAATCACAAAAGGTCCATTAGCTAGCATGGGTTTGAAACGGCTATTAATGTCATAGGTTAAACCCGCTTGTTCGCGCACAGTTTTGAATAAGCGTGAAACCAATGACCCGCCACCTAGTGTGTAATTGCCCACATAGAGTGGGAAAAAATCAGGGCTCTTCCAATTTATTCCAATTTCACCCATGCGCACATGGGTTTGTTCCGAAGGATAGGGATAATTCTGTACGGCAGAGCGATTAAGGGGTACTTCTGTTAGTTTGTCCGCAGGCTTGCCTTTGGGTAATTTACCCACAACTTTGTTAGCTATCTCAGTTGCTTGTTTTTTCGTTACATCACCAACAATGATGACTTTGGCATTTTCGCCTACATAATAGCGATTATAAAACTGTTGAACATTGCTTAGTGTTGTTCTAGAAATACTTTCTACGTTACCCATAATAGGATGGGCGTAGGGGTAATTGCCATAAAGGTGTTGATAAAAGTATTTGCTAGCCACATTCCCTGGGTCTTGGTCTTGCATTTTAATCGCTGAGATACTGCGTTTTTGCAAACGGGTATAAGCTTTCTTGGGGAAGTTAGGCTGGGTAATGACTTGAGCAAAGATGTTTAAAGCTGGCTTTAAGAGTAATTTATCCGTCATGCTGCGCAAGCTTACAGTGGCCATGTCTCTATTGGTGCTGTCATCAAAGATAGCGCCAGTGGTGTCAAAGGCATCGGCAATGGCATCGTCGCTGAGTTTTTTTGTACCTAGATTTAGCATATTATTGGTTAAAGTGGCTAAGCCAAAATCACCATTGTCATGGGCACTCCCCGCATCAAAAGCAACGGTGATATCCACAATAGGTAAACCCTGGGAATGCACAAAATAAACTTGCGCATTATTATGGGTTTTCCAATGTTGGATATCCAATACTTTATGTTCTTTTGCAAAGCAGGGCGTGGTGGCTAAGCAAATTAAACTAAAGGCAGAGAAGACTTTTAATAGAAGGTTATTACTGCGCATTTGCGTTGCCTCCCTGTGGTTGAGCGGGTTTGCCCGCTGATTGCGGTTGCAATAGAGCTATACTCATATTGTCAGCACTAAAGTATTTTTTGGCGACGTCTTGCACTTGTTGGGGTGTAATAGCACGCACGTTACTAACAAAATCACTGAGTGTATTTAGAGGTAAACCCAAACTGGCGGTTTCACCAATTTCCATAGCCTGTTGCGCAATGGAATCTTCAGAGTAGACCCGTGAAGCGATGACTTGGGTTTTTATCCGTTCCATTTCTTTCTCGCTGATGGGTGTTGTTTTAAGTATTTCAATTTGTTGTAAAAAAGCTTGTTCCAATTGAGGGATACTGTAAGCAGGCCCTGGCGTGCCCGATATATAAAATAGATCAGCAAACAAACTTAAAGGATCGTATTGAGCATCGACACTAACGGCTACTTGTTGCTGACGTACCAATTGACTGGGCAAGCGTGCACTGTCACCGCCATCCAAAATAGCGGCTAATACATACAATGCATAAGGTTCCCAGGATACTCTAGCCGTGGTAAGGGAGGGTGTATTAAAGGCGATAACCAACCAAGGCAGTTTGGCGGGAGTACGCACGATAACACTGCGCTGGCCATTAGACTTAGGTGGTGTTTGTGGTTTTAGTTTTGGAACGGGACGTGCGGGAATGTTACCAAAATATTGCTGCGCTAATTTAAATACTTTTTTCGGTTTCACATCACCCACTACCACGAGGGTGGCATTGTTGGGCACGTACCACATTTTATACCAGCTTTGTAAATCTTCATCGGTGAGGCTTTGCAAATCACTCATCCAACCAATGGTGGGATGTTGGTAGGGGGCTGTGAGATGAGCAATGGCGTTCAAGCGTTCCATGGTCATGGCTTGAGGGTTATCGTCAGTGCGCAAACGGCGTTCTTCTTTCACTACTTTAATTTCATGCTGAAAATTCTTTTGGGATAAGGCTAAATTTTGCATACGATCGGCTTCTAACTTGAAGCTGATGGGCAATTTGTCCGCTGACATTTCTTCGTAATAAGCGGTGAAGTCACGGGAGGTAAACGCATTCTGTTGGCCCCCATTTTCCGCAATGGTTTGTAAAAAGACACCTTCAGGATAGGTCTTTGTGCCTTGAAACATCATGTGTTCCAAAGCATGGGAGATGCCTGTAAAGCCGGGTAATTCGTATGCCGAGCCCACTTTATACCAGATTTGAGACATCACAACAGGTGCTCGTTTATCCACCTTTACGATGACATTAAGACCATTTTTCAATTGATATGTCTGATATTTATCCATATCAGAGGCTAAGCATTGTCCAGCAAGGGAAAGTCCCAGTGCAATGGCAAGACTTCGTAACCATTTATTCATGTGGAAACCTCAAGGTGGCATTTGACCGTGGACTCTAATATAACCATTAATGTTAAGAGCCGCCATAAAATCTGCAGCCCCTTACTATCGGGGGCGCTCAGAGGATGTTAGGATAGCGTACTTCCCAGGTTAACCCCAGCCAGCAATTGGATGAATTTAGTTATGCGCAGTTTCTTTAAGAAGAAAACCACTCCAACAACAGAAGCACAACCTAAGACAGAAGTCTCACCAGAAGCTTCAGCGAAGGAGCCCAAGCCCCAAGGTTTTTTTAAACGTTTAAAAGATGGCCTGAGTAAAACGCGCACAACTCTAACCTCAGGCATGGGTGACCTTTTTCTTGGCAAAAAAGCCATCGATGAAAGTATTTTAGAAGAATTGGAAACTCACCTCATCATGGCGGACGTGGGAGTGGAGGCTACTCAAAAAATCTTAGGGGAGTTGACCAGCCAAGTCGCCCGTAAAGAATTGGTGGATTCTGAAGCATTAATGCAAGCCCTGCAAGCCAAACTGCGTCTCATTTTGGATGTGGGTAAACCCATGGAAGGCTTTGAGCACCAACCTCTGGTCATTCTAATGGTTGGGGTTAATGGTAATGGCAAGACCACCACCATTGGTAAATTAGCTAAGCGTTTCCAAGCCCAGGGTAAAACCGTCATGCTAGCAGCTGGAGATACGTTCCGAGCGGCGGCTATTGAACAATTGCAGGCTTGGGGTGAGCGCAATAACATTCCTGTCGTGGCCCAACAAAAGGGCGCTGATAGTGCCGCCGTGGCTTTTGATGCCCTGCAGGCAGCAAAGTCTCGAGGTGTGGATGTTTTAATCGTGGATACGGCAGGTCGCCTGCACACCCAGCAAGGTTTAATGGATGAATTGAAGAAGGTCAAGCGGGTCTTGGGTAAGGTGGATGAACAGGCCCCTCAGGAAGTATTATTGGTGCTGGATGCGGCCACAGGCCAGAATGCCCTGGTGCAAGCGCAAGAATTTCATCAAGCCATTGGCATAAATGGCATAGTATTGACTAAACTGGATGGAACGGCCAAAGGTGGGATCACCTTTGCCATTGCCCATAAGATGCAGTTACCCATTCGATATATTGGCGTGGGTGAAGGTATCGATGATTTGCAGCCCTTCGATGGGGAAGCATTTGTGGCGGCGCTGTTTGCCGTGGAATCTGAGGTTGAGGCATGATTCGATTCATTAATGTCAGTAAGCGTTACCCCAATGGGCAAGAAGCCTTACAAAAGGTGAGCTTTCAGGTAAAGCCTGGGGAAATGGCTTTTTTGACGGGCCATTCCGGTGCGGGAAAAAGCAGCTTATTGAAATTAATCGCCCTTATCGAACGTTCCAGCCAAGGCCAAGTTTTTGTGGAAGGCCAAAATTTAAATGGCATTAAGCATAAAGACATCCCTTTCCTGCGCCGAAAAATGGGATTGATTTTCCAAAACCCTCGTTTATTGAAAGAGCGTACGGTATTTGATAATGTGGCCTTGCCTTTGATTATCGATGGTTACCGCCATCAAGATATTTCGCGCCGTGTGCGCGGTGCTTTAGATAAAGTGGGATTGTTAGATAAAGAAAAAACTTACCCTGACTTTTTATCTCAAGGGGAACAGCAGCGGGTGGGCATCGCTCGTGCCGTTGTGAATAAGCCGCGTTTATTATTGGCCGATGAACCCACCGGTAATTTGGATCCTGACTTATCTCGAGAAATTATGGGGTTGTTTAATCAATTTAAAAAAGTGGGGGTGACGGTATTGGTGGCAAGCCATGATTTGGCCTTAATTGCGGGGCTTAAGCACCGCATTTTAACGTTAAAAGGCGGTCAATTAATCAGTGGTATGGTGGATGCGCAACATGGCAAATAAGCAAGCGGCAGTTCGCAAACAAAATTCACTAGAAGATAATCAAAACCACGTGGCTAATCGGTCCAGCGCCTATTTCCAGCGCCATAGCCAAGCCTTCTTGTCCAGTTTGGGGCGTTTGTTTCTTAACCCTGTTTCCAGTTTATTAACCTTAGCGGTCATCGCTATTGCTATTACCTTGCCAACGTTCTTATACGTCGTATTAAAAAATACCGAACACATGACTCAGGGCTGGGACAGCAATGGGCGTATTTCATTGTATTTGAAAACCGATACTACCCAAGCCCAAGCCAAAATGTTGGTGCAGCAGGTCAGAGACATGCCTAAAGTGGGCTCGGTACGTTATATATCGGCTGCAGAAGGCTTATCTACCTTTGAGAGGCAGTCGGGCTTCCATGAAATTTTGCAACAACTGGATAGCAATCCCATTCCTGCTGTCATTCAAGTAGAACCAAAGACCCATGTGCAAGATAGTAAAGACATTCAAGCCCTGGTGGAACAATTGCGGACCTTACGCCAAGTGGATTTGGCGCAATTAGATATGCAATGGTTGCAGCGACTCTATGCCATCATTAATGTGGTGGAAAGTAGCATTTATATGTTGGCTTTCTTTTTGGGCTTGGGGGTGTTGCTGATTGTGGGTAATACCATTCGCATGACTATTCAAAATTATCACGACGAAATTGAAACCATTAAATTAGTCGGTGGCACCGATGCCTTTATTCGGCGTCCCTTCCTTTATACGGGGACCCTTTATGGTGCTTTGGGTGGCTTTATGGCTTTGGTCATGGTGTTCAGTACATTATTGTTGATTCAGCCCGCGGTGAATCATTTGACGGGGTTATATCAGAGTCATTTCCATACTCAGGGGTTGGGCTTTTTAGATGGCATTACCCTTTTGGGCTTGTCGGGATTATTAGGCTTTTTAGGCGCTTGGTTTGCCGTGAATCGACATTTATTAATGGTGGAACCCACATAATGAAAACCTTAGTTATTACTGGCGCCAGCACAGGTATTGGTTTAGCTGCCGCAACGCTATTTCAAAAACAAGGCTGTCGAGTGATTAATTTATCTCGCCGACCTTGTCGTTTAGATGGTGTGGAAAATATTGCCGTGGATTTCAGTGATACAAAAGCCTTAGCAAAAGCCTGTGAAATGCTATCAAGTAAAATAGAAAAGGGTGACCCCATTTATGTGGTACATAATGCGGCTACCAGTCACATGGAATCCGTATGGGAATGTACAGCGCAGATTTTTCAAGATACCATGCAAGTTAATGTTATGGCGCCTATGCTCATCAACCAATGTTTGGCGCCATATTTTAGTGATGGCTCAGCCATTTTGTTTGTGGGTTCAACGGTGAGTGAAATTGGTGTGAAGCAGTTGGCTTCTTATACAGTTTCCAAGCACGCTATTGCGGGTTTAATGAAATGTACACTGCAGGATTTAACAGGTTTTCCAGCTCAGGTACATACCTGCTGTATTTGCCCTGGTTTCACCGATACGGAAATGTTAGAGAATATGCCCGAAGGCACCTTGGAATTTGCTAAACAATCCGTAAGTGCCAATCGGCTAATCGCCCCAGAAGAAATTGCTAAGTCCTTGTTTTTCTGCGCCCAAAACCCCGTTATTAATGGTGCTATGATTCACGCTAATCTTGGCCAGCTTACCAATTAGAACGAAGAATCAACAAGTTAAGTTTTATTTCCCAAGCAAGCTCTAAGGATCTGTTGATTATTTGTCCAGAATGTGGTCTAATGGACCCTCACATTTCTGAAAACCCCACTCTCCCAAATAAACCAAAAACCTTAGAGTATCCCAATATCGTGTCTAGAAAAGCAGGAAGTCATCCTATGAACATTACTATTCGACAATTACAGGTCTTTCGCACCGCCGCTCTTTTGGGCAGCTTTACCCGTGCGGCTAAACATCTGCATTTGACCACGCCTGCGGTGTCCAAACAAATTCGTAAGTTAGAAAGCGAATGCAAATTGCATCTCTTTGAGCAATCAGGCCGTTGTGTCAACCTGACTCAGCAAGGTAAACGTTTGTTAGAACAAGCAGCGCAAGTAGACAATGAAATGAAGCTACTGAAACAAATGGTTAGAGACGAATCGGTAGGGTCAGAAGTAAGCTTCTCCGAATAGCCGATCATCCCCATGACACCCCATGCGTCACCTGCATATAATACCATTCAATCATTGCATGAACTCGCCTATTATCTTATAGTGCCATCACTCCATTTTAGCTATAAGAATTATTATTATGTTTCGTCGCATTTTCCAAGGAAGAACTGAATATACTTTTCAAGACCTAGATGCAATACGGGTGTTTATAACGTCGCTTTATACTAAAAAAAATAGTAGGGCCTATTATGAGTTTCATTGGCAGCTAGTGAATGCTTTAGGTCCCATTGTGGAGCTTTACAGCAAGCGCTATTTGGCGTCACCTGAAAAAGCGTATTACGATGAATTGTTATCAGTTGAGCATCATAGAATTGCCAGTAACACTGATGAAACCACAAGGCGGGAAGCTAAACAGGCTGCAATGACTGCTGCAAATGCCAAAATGCCTTGGCGAAAAATGACAAGACACCCAAGGCGAGAAAATGTTTTTTTTTCTGATAGGCCAACAACAGAAAATATTTTTTTACGCACTAATGAAATCACCCGGCTAGTTAAAGGAAAAAGTATTCGAATAATTTGCTTTGGTGATGTAAGTAAAAAGCCTAATCTTGATTATTTGCAGCAAGATTTCTTAAGAGAGGTTAAGGAATTAACTGGGCTGACAATATATAAATATTACAATTACAAGAAAAACAAAGATTTCGAGGTTTACCATTTTAATGAAATGCCTGACTATGGCGTTATTACTTGTTTTACGCCAGAAGTGATTGATGTGATATACCGCATCGCTAGTGATATGAATGGCGAGAATCAGTATGCTTATTTGATTCACTGTTCTCTTGGTTTGGGGCGAACGGGTTGGATTATTACGTTCATAGATGCATTGAAAAATTTTGATCAATGCTTTGCTAAAGGAGCAGAATTATCTGATTCCATTTCTGAGCTTACGAAAATTGTACGCAGGTTACGTAAGGCTAGGCCAGGAATGTTACAGTCGCCGATACAGTATCAACAAGCCATAGAAATGATATTCTTACTGAAAGTAAAAGAATGCATTGAAATTTTGGAAGGTCGATTAAAGGATTATATTACAGCAGCGGAACACGCTACCTTAATCAATAGCCAGGGAATGGGTGAGGTCAGAATGGCTGAGACGACACTTCCCATAGATATTAAAGAAAAACTAAGGTCTCTAGACAGTCAAACTGATAGCACATTTATGGTTCTTTCCTGTGACGAGGTAACGGCAGGTGAAGAATCAGAGGGTTGTATTGATGCTGGCGCTGTTAATGATAGTGCTTTGATGGATAGTGGTCTATCAGGCAATGCAGTAGATGACGCTTCTGAGACTTCGGTAGTGCAAACTTTTGAGTTAGAGAGGAAGCTAGCCTATTTAACTAAATTAGCTCGTAAGTATGTAGAAGAAGAGCCTGTCAAAAGAAAAGATAGCAGGATAAGAGGAATGGTGGCAGATCCAACCCGAGCCAGCAACGACTTAACTGGCCTCATAGACATAGTGAAGGCATTAGCTGATGGTGAAAGTATGGATGACATTCGAGAAAAAGATGGTTCCGTAGACGTAACCGTGAATCCAGAAGCTGCAAAACGTATTCAATTATTAGCAATGTTTTATAGCTTAGAACAATTCTTGACTCAAAGGATTAATGTAGAGTGTTCTTATTATGATTTGCATGAAAGAAATCGTCCAGCACCAAAGCCAGCGCCGCGCTCCAGGGATCTAGCCGAAGGCTGGACCATGGTGGGTAGTGTTAAACATGATAGAAAAGTAAAAGCAGCCACGGGAAGGACACCTGTGAGTATGGATTTTTCTTCCCACGCAATGTTTCCCCCTTCCCCTGCTGCTTCTGATAAGGCCTCCACAGAATCGTTAGTAAGTTCTATTACTTTCTCACATGCTAATAGGCAGGATACAGGACCAGAAGATGGTGCTATAGGACGCTCACAAAGTGATGGAGCCCTGATAAAATCAGCCCCTCGCGAGGTTAGATATTCTTCGTTGCCAATACCAGTAAGCTCGACTCTTGGCTCGGCATCACCGCCTGGTATGTTTCATATGGATGACCTGGGAGGACCCGCAACAGAGCAGGGCAAAGAAGCAGGAGGAAGTATGGATAGCGATTTTGCTGGTTCAGTTTCCATGAGCTGCACTCACAGCTTGTCTGATAGTGATGAATAATCCTAGTACCTAACGGAAGACTGCTAAGGCTGCAGAAAATTTGCGTTTGCTACATCAACCCAGCACCGCACGGCGTTCTGACCATTTTCAACGGCTTCTGCAATGTTATCACCGTCGGAGCAACAGCTCGGCAGATCAGGAAATTCAATAAAATAACCACCACCTTCTTCATCCGTAAGATGACGAATTGAAAAAGGGTATTCAAGGTTACTCATCACATGCCTCCAGCAGCTTAATTAATACAACATTTGATATAGATGGCCTTAATATTTGTTGTCAGGAAATAACCCCGGCATCCAACGGGATGCTAAGGTTGCAGGAAAAGCAAGATGGAATGACGTCTTATGGCTTTCAGAAAAGAGAATGCCCTGTTCCAGTAAAACAGCAGTAATACGTCTTGCACTACGCTCACTAATATTGAGAATATTAGCTATTTCGTTGCGTTGCAGTTCGCCACGATAGAGTATAGCTTCTAGTACAATATTAGATTTTTGTGGCAATTTATTCAATCGTATGGCTTCTTCTGCCCAAATTAATATGCGTTCTCTGAGTTCATTAGGCTGTATAAGTTTTTCCATAAAATCGATTTGGTCAAGACAAGCTTCTAAGAAAAATTTTGTAAAATCCACTAAACATGATTCACTCAAATGACCTCTGCCATCTAGAACATTGCGTTTAGGTAAATCACAGGCAGCTAAATGTGCTTTATACGCTTGTTCGTTCCTGGCAAGACCACGAGAAATTGACCAGATGCCACCTGAATTTAGGGTTTGCTCAAGCATGGCATGTGACATTAGTCTCGCAACACGGCCATTCCCATCAATGAAAGGATGTAACCAAAGTAGGCGGTGATGTGCTGTTGCTGCCGCTATAATAGAATCCATTTTTCCCAATCTTGCGTACGCCTGCTCAAAACGTTCTAAAAAGCGAGGCAAAGAACCTGGGCTAACAGGGACATGCCTGCCAACTACCACATCGTATTTGCGTATCGTTCCTGGCTTTATTTTAATACGTTTTTTAGTCTGAGGATCTTGGGCCCAAAGCATATCGATTGGAAGCAATTCACAAAAATGGCGGTGAATGCTAAGTATACTCTGGCTTGCTGCAGGGTGTTTTTCAAGACCGCCTTCATCGATCCAGCATTGAGTCTTGATGTGGGCTTTTGCTTCAAGTTGCAGGTCGCGTTTGTTTGGATTTTGGCTGTAGTCATTATTTAGAGCGCGCTCAATATCGATGGGGTGTGTATTGTGTCCTTCTATGAGGTTACTATAATAGCAATTCATTGAACGTATTAAGTTGCGAAGAGCGGTGGACACGCCTTCAGGCAAGCTCTTTCTGAGGCTCGTTGATTTCGCTGTGAGCTCCAAGGATAAATCAGCAAGTTCACCACGGTGAGGTGAGCCTTCGCTTATGTTAAGTGGCTCAATCATAGCTATGGATTCACCACGGTCGTTGGCCTTGGATTTGGCCGCATTAATGGCCAGTTTATTATCTCTCATATTTCATTTAAAATCAAGTGGTTAGTAGTTTTAGAGGCCTGGGGTTGTCCGCTTATTTGGCCGGGTTCTAGGCCGGTTATTTTAAGTATAGCAGTGAGTGGAATCCTTTGCCAGAAAAAACCACTAGGGTTCAGAACTAAGAGTGCCATTCTAATCTATACTCAATTTTTTAATGTGTGTGAAGCGCTATGGATAAGCAATCCCTTTCAGGTTATCTCAAAGCTATCGGTCCTGGTTTATTATGGGCGGGTGCGGCTATTGGTGTCTCTCATGTGGTGCAATCCACCACGGCGGGCGCTCATTATCGCTATGCCTTAGTGGCTATTATTCTTATTACCGCCATTTTAAAGTATCCTTTCTTTGAATTCGCCCCTCGTTATACCATCGCAAAAGGTGAAAGCCTATTAGATGGCTATTGTAAGATTGGCCCTCTGGCGGTAGGTATTTTCTTAGTTTTAACCTTCGGAACTATGTTTACGGTGCAGGCCGCCGTCACGATTGTGACAGCCAGTTTAGCCCCCTATGTGTTTGGCGTCACATTAAATCCCGTGCTGTGGAGCATCATTCTATTATCTTCCTGCCTGTTGATTTTATTGATTGGCAAATACAGTCTGTTGGATAAACTTATCAAAGGCATCCTAATTTTATTGGCGCTATCAACATTAGTTGCCACCATAGCAGCTTTGATTTACGCCTATCATCAAGTACCATCAGTGAATCCATCCCTTGGGGATTTTAATGAATCCGATGTGTTTTTTATTGTGGCATTGTTGGGATGGATGCCCTGTCCTTTAGATATTGCTGTGTGGCATTCCATGTGGTGTGTATCGCGTCAGAAACAAACCGGTTATAAACCCAGTATGACCCAAGCCCTGTTTGATTATAAGTTAGGGTATTGGGGGACGATATTATTAGCGTTGTGTTTTGTCATATTGGGTGCGGCTATTATGTTCCCCACGGGCATAAGGTTTTCTGATTCGGGCAGTGTTTTTGCGGGACAATTAATTGAACTATACACCAAAACCTTAGGTGACTGGTCTTCGCCCTTTATTATCATAGCTCTATTTACGACAATGTTTAGCACTACCTTAACTTGCTTGGATGCTTTCCCGCGTGTTTTGCGTCGCGCAACAGAAATTTTCGCCCATCGACAAAGTGCAAACTTTCATAAAATGGCTTATTGGTTTTGGATTGTTTTAGTCAGTATAGGGGCTTTATTCTTAATCGGTTATTTCATGGATGAAATGCGACCCTTAGTAACCTTGGCCACCACGTTATCTTTTTTGACGGCGCCCATATTCGCTTATTTAAATTATCGCTTAGTGACGAGTAAACACATGCCTGAAGAGGCTAAACCTGGCTTGGGTTTACGCATGCTAAGCTGGGTGGGCATGATCTTTTTGACGGGGTCTTGCTTTGCTTACTTAGGCTTGTGGT
This sequence comes from Gammaproteobacteria bacterium, assembly GCA_021773195.1. Taxonomy (GTDB): domain Bacteria; phylum Pseudomonadota; class Gammaproteobacteria; order JAKBBU01; family JAKBBU01; genus JAJFKN01. The sequence continues at coordinate 92,580 of JAJFKN010000055.1, forward strand.
TATTTTAACAAGGCTTACATAGTGCCCATGATTTTAGTGCATACTGATTCCCTGTTATTTATTTCTGAGAGTCTAGTATGCCAGGAATCTTCAAAGGGGTTACCCATATTCACGATAAAGCCTTTCGTCATGCTTTGACCTCCCCATGTTTTTGCAATTCCTTGTTTGATATGATTCTTCCTGAGCATATTAAAAAAGAATTAGATCTAAGTGCAATTACATTATTAAGAGAGAGCTTCGTAGATGAGAATTTGCGAAAGCTTATATCAGATGGTATTTTTTCCATTCCATTTAAAGAACAAGATGACGCTATGGTTGCCATTGTGGAGCATCAAAGCACCCACAACCATAGTATGATTATTCGCATGGAAGAATATAAGCAATCCATTATCAAAGCAGCTCTTGCAGAGAGAAACAATGAGGAGTTAGTATTTGTACCCCTTATTTATGCTGTAGTACTGTACCATGGAAGGGGACCGTATAAAGCAGCAACGAGTTTGGAGGCCTTGGTGCGCTATCCTGTGCGATGGCCAAGACCTGAATACAATAATTCCTATGAAGTATTTAATCTGCATGAAATGGATGACGATGCTTTCCAGCAATACGATTGGGCTGGAGCTTTATGTTTTGCTTTTAAGCACATTCGTGATAAAGACGGTGAAGAAAGTTTGCGTCAGTTATTGATGCTGCTGAATGATCTTACAAGCCAAGGCAGTGACGGTTTTGCTAAGTTTGTGCTAGAATATTTCTGTAGCGTCACAGATCTTAGTGATCCTGTTATTGAAAACGTTATTTCACAATATCAACGTTCACAGAGTCCAGAGGAGAAGTCCATGAGTACACTAGATAAAATTATAGCATATGGTCGTCGAGAAGGTATCGAAATTGGCCGCCAAGAGGGCCGCCAAGAGGGCCGCCGTGAAATGTTAGAGAAGCTTCGTCAAGAAGGTGTGGATACTAAATTGCTCGAGAAAGTAATAGTGTCTTAAGCTATTGCCGATCTCATGCCCTCGTGCTTATGGATGGAAGTTCATAATTCTTCTAATAAGGCTTGCATTAACCTTGCTAGAGCTTTACCTCGATGGCTTATTTTATTCTTTTCATCAGCAGGCAGTTGTGCTGCGCTGCATTGTAGATTAGATATATAAAATAAGGGATCATAACCAAAACCGCCTTCACCTTGAGCGGTTGTCAGGATTTCACCATGCCAATAACCTTCAGCAATAATGGGAGTGGGATCTTCTGCGTGACGCATATACACTAAGCAGCAGACATAATAAGCCCGTCGTTCTGTGCCATTAATGCCTTGCATACCTTGTAATAATTTTTCATTATTTCGTTGATCATTGGCATCATGGCCACCATAGCGAGCAGAATAAATGCCGGGTTGGCCTTTTAAGGCGGGTACGACTAATCCGGAATCATCACTAAGGGTAGAGAGGCTTGTGTGCTTCGCCGCATTGCGGGCTTTAAGAATAGCATTTTCCACAAAGGTTGTGCCCGTCTCGGGGATCTCTGGAACATTATATTGTTGTTGTGGTTGGATATCATAACCATAAGGCGTTAAGAGGGTTTGCAGCTCTTGGATTTTACCCCGGTTGCCGCTGGCTAGTACAATAGTTGCCATTTTATCATTTCCTAAAAATGAAAAACCGCGGGTTCCAACAAAATTAACATTGGAATAAACGCGGTTTCGGGTGTCACACATGCCATAAAGAATTCGGTTTGCCGGGTGTTTTTCAGACTTTGCAACGAGATAATAACAGAAGGATTTTAAATCTTCTAGGATTGTTTCGTGGGATTGCCAGTCTGGAGAAGAATGACCCATCCCCGCTAAGCGGGGATGAAGCCAAAGTGTGTAGCCAGTTAAGGCTAAATATTATTATTATGGCAAGTGTTTACTTTTATTTTTATACAGTCTTTATGACTGCTTATGGATACAGATATTACGCATAAAACCTTAAGGAAATATTAAGACTAGAGAGATTTCCCATAATAATTTAGGGTTTTATGCCCGTTCCTTTGTAAGTCGTTCAATCTGTAAGCGCCTTTGTTTTGTCTTTTGACAGATATTTTCACAGGTTTTTATTTGAACGATTATATTATGGCGTTCTTTCAAGGGTTTGATAGGTGAAATCAAACTCATCTTTATCGTTGGCCAGGTGGGCCTCTTCTTCCACCAACTGCCATTCTGCGCCTTCAAGGGAGGGGAAGAAGCTATCACCCGTCACTTTTGTATGAACTCGAGTGAGGTAAATCCGTTGGACCTTGGGGAGGAAGACCTGGTAAATATTGGCGCCGCCGAATACAATGGCTTCATTATCTGAAGCAACAGCTTCTAAGGCCGCTTCGGGATTATTGACCACGGTCACGCCTTCAGGCGAAAAGCTAGGGTCGCGGGTTAGGACAATATTATGGCGGCCAGGCAAGGGACGACCAATGGAATCATAAGTCTTGCGCCCCATGATGATGGGTTTACCCATAGTAATGGCTTTGAGGCGCTTAAGGTCCGAAGGCAAACGCCATGGTAAAGTGTTATTAATACCGATGGTATTTTGTTCATCCATGGCTACGATAATGGAAAGCAACATAAGTAGAGACTCCGTATTATGAAAGGCGATTATAACAGAATTCTTATCTTAGATTGCTTGCCTCGGCTTTCAATGGGGAAATCTCTGGCCGATGCTTTGGTGAATCAGGGTGCTGATGCAATTTGGGTTAATGCCTATCAATTTCCGAAAAAGCCATTGTTTAAAGTGACGCGCCCCTTAACAAAATTGAAAAAATCCTGGATGGAAAATATCCGGCGTTATTCAGTGCCGAAATTTAAAGAAAAGGCCGTTATAAACCGCATTAAAGAAATTAGACCAGATTATATCTTGGTGGTGGGTTATAGTTACAAGATTATAACGACAGAAGCCCTTTTGGCCTGTAAAAAAGAACTGGGTTTCAAATTATTATTGTGGGATACCGATAGCGGTAATTTTATTCGACATCACGACCGCATGAATTTCTTTGTGGAATGCGAATTGAAGAAATACGATGGTATTTTGTCTTTTTCAAAGAGCATGGGGTCTTATCTGCAATCATTGTTGGATATTCCTTGTTATTTCTTTTCCTATGGCGCCCCTGTATTAAGCCCTATGCCTGAAGTTCAGAAAGATCGAGATCTTTTCTTTGCGGGCAATCGAAACATGCGCCGGTTAGTTTTGTTAGGGCAGTTGAAAAATTATGAAATGGCTATTTATGGTGAAGAGTGGGAAAAAATAAGGAAATTAATCCCCCATGACGTATTGCCAAGTTATACCATGGAGGATTGTTTTGGCGATAAACTCATAGGTGAAATCTCTAGAAGCAAAATCATATTAAACATAACCAATCAATATTTATTTTCTTTAGGGACGGGAATAAACCTGCGCATTCCTGAAGTTATGTCCATGGGCGGATTTTTATTAAGCGACCATTACGAAGAGCTTGACATGTTCTATAGCGTAGGCAAAGATCTAGAAACCTTTAAAACCATGGAAGAGTTAACCGACAAAGTAGATTTTTATTTGAAGAACGATGCCGCTCGGGAAAAGGTCGCAAAGCAAGGTCGCGAGACAGTATTAAAATATCATACTTGGGACCATCGTGCGCGAGAGTTTTTAGACATAGTAAAAACCATCTAATGGATGTGAGCCTCTTTATGAAAGAACTAAAAATATTGATATTTGATTTATATTCGGAAAATGCACAAACTACCATTGAAAAATACCATGGGGTTGGCATGAAAGTAGATGCCATAATGGATGTGGTAAAAAATCTTAATTAGAATTATCTCAGCCTTAGTGGGTAGGCTAATTTACATCAATATGAAGGCTTATCTACATTGCGATCCCGCTATGCTGTACTAATCTTTAGACAGGGAGTTCGGCGGGGAGGATCCCATGGCACTTAGGGGTCTGTTCAAAAAATTAACATTCATTGTGGGGGGATTTTGCTTCTTCCCAGCTCTTTATGCTGAGTCTGCTCTAAATATGCCCAGAGGCGTTACCCCTGTCAGTCGTGACATCTTTGATTTGCATATGCTGATCTTTTGGGTTTGCGTGGTCATCGGGATTATTGTTTTTGCGATCATGCTGTACGCCATCATCTTCCATCGGAAATCACGCGGCTACAAAGCGGCTAAATTTCATGATCATATCACTGTTGAATTAGCTTGGGTTATTGTGCCATTTATTATTTTAGTGCTGATGGCTATCCCCGCGTCAAAAGTATTAATTAAAATGAATGACACTAATCACACGGACCAAACCGTCAAGATCACAGGTTATCAATGGAAGTGGCGTTACGATTACCTGAAAGAGGATATTGGTTTCTTCAGTAATTTATCAACCCCACAAGCACAAATCCAAGGTAAGGAACCCAAGGGCCCTTATTATTTATTAGAAGTAGATAAACCGTTGGTTTTGCCCATTAAACAAAAAATTCGTTTATTGGTAACGTCCAATGATGTTATCCATTCTTGGTGGGTGCCGCAGTTGGGTGTTAAGCGCGATGCTGTACCTGGGTTCATTCATGAATCTTGGGTTTATATCGATGAGCCAGGTATCTATCGCGGACAATGTACCGAGCTATGTGGCATTAACCATGGCTTTATGCCGGTTGTGGTAGAAGCCCTGACTCAAGCGGATTATGATAAATGGATAACCGGCCATAAACAACAAGCACAGCAGGCGCAGCCAGATAAGACATGGACCAAAGAAGAGTTGATGACTTTAGGTGAGAAATCCTATGGCACCTATTGTGCTGTATGCCATCAAGTTAATGGTGAAGGTATGGGGGACATTTATCCTGCGTTGAAAAAATCTAAAATCGCATTAGGCCCTATAAAAAAACACATTGATTTAGTTTTACATGGTGTGCAAGGTACCGCAATGCAAGGATTTATAGATCAATTAACCGATGATGAGTTAGCCGCAATTATTACCTTTGAACGTAATGCTTGGGGTAATGATACCGGTGATGCAGTTCAGCCGTCGGACATCAGAAAGCTACGCAAGGGGGATGAGTCATAATGGAATATGCTAACCCTTGGCAACGCATAATGCGTTGGGTCACCACCACAAATCATAAAGATATTGGCACATTGTATTTAATGTTAAGCCTTGTCATGTTGTTCATTGGTGGGGGCATGGCGCTGATTATCCGCGGTGAATTGTTTATGCCGGGGCAACAATTTATCGACCCCAGTTTTTATAATCAAATGATTACCTTGCACGGTTTAATTATGGTTTTTGGGGTTATTATGCCGGCCTTTGTGGGCTTGGCTAATTGGCAAATCCCGATGATGATCGGTGCGCCAGATATGGCTTTGCCGCGCATGAATAATTGGAGCTTTTGGATTTTACCTTTTGCTTTTACCATTCTAATTAGTACGTTATTTATGAATGGTCCAGCGCCCAATTTCGGCTGGACATTTTACGCGCCTTTATCTACTACCTATGGTCCCCCCAGCACAGATTTCTTTATTTTCGCAGTACATTTAATGGGGTTGTCTTCCATCATGGGGGCAATTAATATTATCGCGACTATATTAAATTTGCGCGCGCCGGGTATGCGTATGATGAAATTACCTATTTTTGTATGGTCTTGGTTAATCACAGCCTTTCTATTAATCGCCGTAATGCCTGTATTAGCCGGTGCGGTTACTATGATGTTAACAGACCGACATTTTGGGACCAGTTTCTTCAATGCTGCCGGAGGGGGCGATCCATTATTATTCCAGCATATCTTTTGGTTCTTTGGCCATCCTGAAGTATATATTATGATCCTTCCAGCTTTTGGCGTAGTGTCACAAATCATTCCCACCTTTAGTCGTAAAAAATTGTTTGGCTATGGTAGTATGGTGGCAGCCATTGCAGTCATTGCGTTTCTGTCATTTTTGGTTTGGGCCCATCATATGTTCGTGTCAGGGATTTCTTTGGGTGCTGAATTATTTTTTATGTATTCCACTATGCTGATTGCTGTTCCTACAGGTGTGAAAGTATTTAATTGGGTAACCACTATGTTTAGGGGTTCCCTAAGCTTTGAAACGCCTATGTTATTTGCCGTGGGCTTTGTGGTTTTATTTACTATTGGTGGTCTTTCCGGGTTAATGTTGTCTATTGTTCCGGCTGATTTCCAATATCATGATACTTACTTTGTAGTGGCCCATTTCCATTATGTGTTAGTGCCTGGGGCATTATTTGGTATTTTAGCAGGAGTTTATTTTTGGATCCCTAAATGGACGGGTCATATGTACAACGAAGCTATGGGGAAATGGCATTTTTGGTTATCAGTCATTGGTGTTAATGTGACTTTTTTCCCCATGCATTTCTTAGGCTTGGCGGGTATGCCGCGGCGTGTTCCCGATTATGCATTGCAGTTCACGGATTTTAATATGGTGGCCACCGTGGGGGCTGTGATATTTGGTTTTTCACAACTGTTGTTTTTGGTCAATATTATAAAAACCATTCGAGGTGGCAAACCTGCTACTGACGAAGTATGGGAAGGCGCAGAAGGTTTGGAATGGACCATTCCTTCGCCGGCACCTTATCATACCTTCCAAACGCCGCCTGAGGTCCGATAATTATGGCGATGAATAAAACCAGACGCACCGCCATCATATTTAGCAGTATTGCTGTTTTGATGTTTGGTTTTGGTTTTGCTTTAGTTCCATTATATAACGTATTTTGTGATGTAACTGGGTTGAATGGGAAAATTACGGGTTCATCAAGTGCCCTCATAAATAATGAGGTAGATAGAAGCCGAAATATCACCGTCCAATTCATTGCAACAGGCAATGAGAACTTGCCCTGGGATTTTTATCCTGTGATAAAAGAAATCAAAATCCACCCAGGAGAGATGAGTCGCGTTGAATACTTTGCGCAAAATAATTCAGACAAGGATATGGTGGTTCAAGCTATCCCTAGTATAACCCCAGGCAGTGCAGCAAAATTTCTAAAAAAGACGGAATGTTTTTGCTTTACGCAGCAAGTTTTGAAAAAAGGTGCAAGTATGCGTATGCCGGTGCTGTTTTATTTGGACAATGATTTGGACCAGAACATCAACACCATTACATTGTCTTATACGCTATTTGATTTGACGGAAAAACAGGGAGAATCCCATGATAAGCCCTGATTCAAAATATTATGTGCCCCACAGCAGCTATTGGCCCATTGTCGGCTCCATAGGTTTGTTTTTGATGGGGCTAGGTGCGGCACATTTGCTCCATGCAAAAAGTTGGGGGCCATATCTTTTTATGGCGGGTTCCATCCTGTTGGTTACCATGATGTTTGGTTGGTTTGGCACGGTTATCAAAGAAAGTCGGCAAGGCTTGTATAGCGAACAGATGGACAGGTCATTTCGCTGGGGCATGTTTTGGTTTATCTTTTCTGAAGTGATGTTTTTTGGCGTTTTCTTTGGTGCTTTGTTTTATGCTCGAGAAATCTCTTTGCCATCGCTTGGTGGTTTAACCTCTGGCGATATGACCCATCAAATATTATGGCCTAATTTTCAAGCCGCGTGGCCTCTTTATATAAACCCCGATCAGGAAGAATTCAAAGGCCCCATGAAAGTCATCGGCGCTATGGGAATTCCTGCGCTCAACACATTGCTATTACTGAGCAGTGCGGTAACCGTGACTTGGGCTCATTGGTGTTTGAAGAAGAATAAGCGTGAAATGTTAGTAGTGGGCATGATGCTGACCATCGTCCTGGGTGTAACCTTTCTAGGTTTTCAGATATATGAATATATTTTAGCGCACCATCACTATGGATTAACCTTCAGTTCAGGTATTTATGGTACAACCTTTTTTATGTTAACGGGATTCCATGGCGCACATGTTTTGGTGGGCGCCATTATGTTAACGGTGATGTTGGTAAGGATTGTTAAGGGGCATTTCACCCCTGAACATCATTTTGCTTTTGAAGCCAGCGCCTGGTACTGGCATTTTGTGGATGTGGTTTGGTTGTTTTTATTTGTTTTTGTTTATTGGTTGTAACTCACATGACATTGGGTTGCACTAACCCTAAGAAGTAAGCCAGCATGAGCAGGATGAATAAAAGGAGAGAAAGACCAATACGCCAGGTGAGAGCGCGTACAGTGCGCTGGGTTTTTCCTGAATCCGTCATGAGGTAATAGAGGCCGCTGCCTAAGCTATAGAGGATGAATAGCATGAATGCTATGACTAACCATTTGAACCACATGTCAAATATCCTTATCATTGAATGGAGGAAGTATAGTGGCTGATGGGATGAATAATCAAGCCAGTGAATCACAATGGTTGGATCTCCGACATGGGCGCGGGATATTCTTGTTGCTATTTACGCTGTTTTTTATTTTAGTTTTTGTGAGCCTGGGTTTCTGGCAATTATCCAGAGCCCAAGAAAAACGCATTATTTTGTCTGCCCATGACCAACAAGGGGCAATCCCCGCTTTGAGACAATTAGCAAGTCCGATAAAAAATCATCAGAGAGTGACATTGCATGGGAACTTTTTACAAACAAAACCGATTTTTCTAGACAATAAAATGCATCAGCATCGTCCGGGTTATGAAGTGTTGCGACCATTCCAATTATCAAGTAATAGCAAAATATATTTAGTTGACCAAGGGTGGATTGGTATAAAGAGCCGCAAAGCACTGCCTAGCACTAGCATCCATTTTGCCAAAACCCAAATTCAAGGGCGCATTTGGCTGCCCGATGGTAATCCCATAGTTTTTAGAAATTCTCAAATGGAAGTAATGCCCGGTGGCATGCGAATTCAACAAGTGGATTTGCCGGCCTTATCAAAACAATTAGATTTGCCCTTGCAACCACAAGTCATTCGTTTACAATCCGGTCAAGATGATCAGTTTGTTCAGGCTTGGCCGGTCATCAATATGACCCCTGCTAAACATGTCGGTTATAGCGCTCAATGGTTTTTAATGGCTATAGCTCTATTGATTTGTTATCTGGTATTTTATATTAAGTATGTAAGGAACGCTCATGGATAGACGTGCCAAAGGGCGATTGAAGCTTTCTTGTATCATCGCTGTATTTATTATTCCTTTAGGGTTAGCTTGGCATTTTTACGACAGTAGAATCTTGCACGAGTCCGATAAAGTGAACCATGGCCGTTTAATCCAGCCGCCTTGGAAAATACAAGATTACACTAAGGAAGGTTGGCCTAATATTTGGAGTTTCATTTATGTTCCAAAGGGTGATTGCCAAACACAGTGCAAGCATGCGCTAACTACGATGCGCCAAGTTCGTCTTGTTTTGGGTAAGGATCAAAATCGAGTGCGGAATATGGTTTTAGTAACAGGGAAACCCGAGAAAATATTATCTGATTTATTAAAGGATGAATTCAAAAATACAAAACAATTATCTATAGCGCCTAATAATCCATTTCTTGCTGATCATATTTATGTGGTGGATCCATTAGGTAATGTGATTCTAGATTATTCGGGGAATATTCAACCGAAAGCGGTTTTGAAAGATATGCAGCGTTTATTAAAAGTCTCTCGGGTGGGGTGATATGCGTAAGTTAACGTTACTAGCAACAGTATTGGCTTTTGTTGTCATTATATTGGGGGCGTATACGCGCTTAACCGATGCGGGGTTAGGTTGCCCGGATTGGCCGGGTTGTTACGGGAAAATGGTCGTGCCTACAAGTCAGGTGGCAACCATGGAAGCGGCGGCAGCTTATCCTGATACACCCTTAGAAACTACAAAAGCTTGGACTGAGATGGTGCATCGCTACGGGGCCGGTATTTTGGGTCTATTGATTATAAGCGTTTGTTTATTAGCATGGCGACGTCGTGAATCTCTACAGTTGTCGCGGTCTATGCCAATTTTTCTAATTATGTTATTGGTCTTTCAAGCGCTGTTGGGCATGTGGACTGTCACTTTAAAACTTATGCCCATTGTGGTGATGGCCCATTTATTGGGAGGCATGACTATTTTAGCATTGTTATGGCATCTATTTTTAAAAATCAAACCTCAAGCGGGTATTCAACCTTCTGCGTCATTGAGAAAGTTCATATTATTTGGATTTATTATATTAATAGTTCAATTAATTTTAGGTGGCTGGACCAGTGCCAATTATGCTGGATTGATTTGTCCTGATTTTCCCTTTTGTCAGGGTAAGTGGATACCTGCCATGGATTTTCATCGGGCGTTGAATATCTTTGCCTACAGCGCTTCTGCAGTACCTGGCGATCATTTGGGCGTTGCGGGGCGTGTTAGCATTCATATGATGCATCGTATAGGGGCTGTGATTACAGGCTTATATTTAGGTGGTTTAGCTCTCTATTTAATAGCAAAAGGTTCGCCTTTGGCATTAATTGGTAAAGTATTATTAATCTTATTATTACTCCAGATTGCTTTGGGTATTATTAATGTATTATGGCTGTTACCTTTGTCCATGGCCGTGGCTCACAATGCCGTTGCCGCCTTATTAGTATTAACAATGGTAACGTTGTGGAGCCGACAAGAAAATCTGGGCCAATCGGTAGGTCAGCGATAGTTCATAACATTATTTGCAATGTAGATTATCCAACACTACAGTATAGTTAATTAGTAAAAATGGGTGTGAAATGGAAGTCAGCCGCAGAGTTATACAGACGGTAATTGCCGCTATTGTTTTTGGTGTGTTAATTGGTTTAATCGTTTTTCAAGAGAGCCGTGGCAATCAATCTGTCCCTCAATCGGTATTCTCAAAACCAAGAGCATTGCCAGCCTTTCAATTAGTGGATCAACATGGTAAGTCATTCAATAATCAATCCTTAGAAGGCCAATGGAGTTTGGTGTTTTTTGGTTTTACTCATTGTCCTGCCGTGTGTCCAAAAACCCTTGCAGATTTAAATTTAGTCCTTAAGCAAACACATAAAGATTCACGCATTGAGCAGCAACCTAAAGTTTTATTTATTACCGTGGATCCTAAGCGTGATACGCCAATACGTTTGCAACAATACCTATACGCCTTTAACCCTCATTTTCTGGGTATCAGAGGCAGCGAAGACGAAATTTCATTTTTTACAAAACAAATGGGCATTCTTGTGCAAGCTAAAAGAACAGGTGGAAAAGACTATGACATCGATCATAGTGGCACGGTTCTATTAATGGATCCCAAGGGGCAGTTAGCAGCCAGTTTTTCGCCTCCTTTCCACACCCAAACCATTATCGATGATTTAGCTTATTTGCAAAAGCATGGTGACTAGGGCTAAAATTAGCTTAAGCAAACCATCGAGATTCCTATGACACAACCATTGCGCCATTATAGCCCCCTGGATCGCCTGATTATGAACTTGGATCAAGGCGTTAGAACGGTATTTGGTTCGCCTCAGGCTTTAACTCGTAGTAATCCCACTCAAGGTATGCCCGATACGCCCCTTACGGGTAAAGAGAAACGTCACGTGGCTGGATTGATGAGAGTGGACCATGCAGGGGAGGTTTCTGCCCAGGGCTTGTATCAAGGCCAAGCTTTAACGGCCCGTTCAGCAGAAGTTCGTGAACAAATGGCTCAATCGGCTTTAGAAGAAAATGATCATCTTGCCTGGTGCGAAAAGCGCTTAAAAGAACTGGACGACCATAAAAGTTACCTTAACCCTATTTGGTATATGGGTTCTTTTGCCCTTGGCGCTATGGCAGGTTTGGTGGGTGACAAATGGAGTTTAGGTTTTGTGGTAGAGACGGAGCGTCAAGTGGTTAAACATTTAGACGACCACATCAAAGAATTGCCACAAACCGATGAAAAGAGCCGTGTGGTCTTGGAACAAATGCGTATAGATGAAGAGCATCATGCGCAGGTCGCATGGCATGCCGGTAGTGCTGAACTGCCCACGCCAGTGAAAGTCACCATGGGCATAGTTTCAAAAGTTATGACTCACTCAGCCTATTATTTCTAATTTTTAACCGAGCTTATCTTCCATGGCTTTAAATAGTTTCTGTACCGATTGTGTGGTGGTTTGATCTAACACAATAGAAGCGTGATGGCTGACGGTGGAAACGTTTTTGGCATCTAAGGGGTTGCTATCACTTTGACTTAGGCGTTCGCCAATATTTTGAGTGAAGACCAATCTCCCATGATGGTAAATATCCGCAGTATAAATAACTTCAGTGACATAACTGGGGTAACCGCCAACGCTAAAGGGCGTTTGGGTGCCATTTACAGCAACGGGTAAGTTCAATTTATCAGATTTGTAAGAAACTTTCATGGAAATTAAATAAAGCTTCATGGTGTATTTAGGTTGAGAATGAATTCTAAAAATACCAGACTTAGTGCCTTCGCTGATGATAACACTGCGTAGATAATCAGGTGCAGAAGGGCTGGTAACGCCACTGTATACGGTGCCTTCTGTTAAGGGAACGGTGGTGGTTGAAAATCGGGAGCTGTTTTTCTGAGCTTGGGGGCGCATATCCGCAACGGTTTGTACCTCAAAAGAACCTAGGTAGCGGTATTGCTTATTAATTTTGGATAAATGATCCAATTGCATGGGTGGCACTTCAGGACCGCAGGCTGATAACAAGAAAATACTGCAGGCCAATAGAACGATTTTAAATGATTTTTCCATGATAATCCTTAATCATAAGGGCAGTCCTTTTCGCTACTCACTTGTCGTTGGCAGTTTAGCAAAATTACGGCCGTAAAAGATTTCCAACATTTCGTTGCGGACCTGGGCTTCAATGGCGATTCTTTCCTCTTGAGAAAAATCGCATAGGCCACTGCCAAAGAGGTAATCATCCAAATTAAAGTCCTTGAGTAGCATTTTAGTATGAAAAATGTTTTCTTGATAGACATTTACATCAATTAATTGATAGCGGTTGATGGTATCTGCCGTCAGATAGCTCTGAACGGAATTAATTTCATGGTCAATGAAATGCTTAGTGCCATTGATATCCCGGGTAAAGCCCCGTACGCGGTAGTCGATGGTGACAATATCGGAATCAAAGCAATGAATAAGGTAATTCAGGGCTTTGAGGGGGGAAATGACCCCACAGGTGGATACATCAATATCAGCACGGAAGGTGCTTAAGCCATTCTCAGGGTGGCTTTCTGGATAGGTATGTACGGTGATGTGGCTTTTATCCAAATGCCCCACAACGGTTTCAGGTAGAGGCCCTGGCGTTTCGGTTTGAGGAGCTTCTGTAGGGCTAGGTTGGCCTTCGGCAATTAGCATGGTGACACTGGCCCCTTGAGGGTCATAATCTTGGTATGCAATATTTAGGATATTTGCGCCGATAATTTTCGTCACTTCTGTTAAAATATTGGTCAGGCGGTTGGCGTTATATTCTTCATCGATATAATCAATGTATTCTTGTCGGTGGGAGCGATTTTTAGCATAACAAATATCGTAGATATTGAAACTAAGGCTTTTGGTTAAGTTGTTGAAACCATATAATTTTAATTTATTCATGGGCTAGTATCCTAATCGCTATCAATAACACCGTTGAGCGTAATGGTGGCAAATTATAGCGATTAATGACTGGGATTGCAGCTATTAAATATCAATATCCTGAATATTTAATTCTAGGGTCTCATGCTTGCGTTCAGCGGATATCAAGGTGTATTCAGGGATCTCAATCCAAGAAGTGGTGTCCTCTGTGAGAGGTTCCGAAGCGATAATGATACTAGAATTATTATCGGTGTAAGTCATACGATAATCACCGTCAGTGGATTCGTAGCATTCACCTCGAGTAAACCAAAGCGTATGATAGGCATAATGTTCTTCACCATAGCCTTCAGGATAATAACCATAATCAAATACAAAACGCGTAGAAATAATAAAGTCGGGTGCGGTAATAAAGAGATTAATGGGAGAAACCACTTTAATACCTTTTTGCTTGCGGATTTTAGCTAGGACTTCTAAAGTGTCGATCACACCTTTTGATACGCAGGCTGCATTCCATTGATCGCGTTGCTTAGGTAATTGGGAGAGTAGCAGGGCATAGATCCATTCAGAATCTGTCGTACCACCCATCTGAGTTGCATAGACGGGGTCAATCAACTCATAAAGATCGCGCTTCATTTTGTTAATATCCGTCAGTTGACCATTATGTGCCATGGCCAAATGTGTATCATGATAAATAAAAGGATGCGCATTTTGTGGGATGACTACTTCGTTGAGACTGTAGATGGTGCCACGAACATGAGCTAATGCACTATTGGCTTTGATTTTTTTGGAAAGGCTACCTAAGTTATGATCGTAAAAAGGCAATTGCATGGTTTTGTAGAGGAGTGGCAACTCGGGGTTAGCCGAGCCAGAATTCCATGCGGACAAACCAAATCCAGCTAGGTTTTGAATGGTACTCATCAACTTAGGATTGTAAGATTGTTTCACCAATGAGTTGTCGGGGCTAAATAAGAGATGATCTACCAAGAGCGGTTGGCCTAAATACAATAATGCTCTACACATTGTAGTCCCCTTCGTGATGATGTATTTGTTTGCCTAAGCCTTCCAATTGTATATATTGTCGATTTACTTTTCGTAGCATATGAGCCACAGCCGAAAAAACTAGATTATGACATTTAAACCATAATATGACACTTTCTTTTTTTATGGCATCGAGGGCTTGGTGATCAATTTCCAAAATAACAGCATCCTCACGTGCCATGGTACTGGTGGAATGGGGTTGTTTATCGGTAAAGCCGGTATGGCCAAAAATTTCGCCAGGCCCATATACACCAAGCTTAGATATTCGCTTGGGTAAGTGTAATGTGGCCAGTACCGCACCGAGTACCACCATGAAGAAACTGTCACTTTGCTCACCTTCTAAATAAATTGGACGACCCTTTTTTACTTTATGTAATCTACAGTGAGCCATCAAAATTCCAAGCTCGTTCGCTGATAATTCTTGGATGAACTTCAGGCGATTAAGGTATTTTTTTATATCGTCATCAATCTCAGTAATATGTTTTTTCCCTAACATTTTTAATGGCGCTAATATATTTGGTAGCGAGACATCTTGTGTATCCTCGGCATCATCCATAACGATTTTTGAAATTCCGCGTATACGCTGACACATTCTCTTGGCTATTTGCATGCTCAGTTTGTAGCTAATGTGGGGGTGGGTTAATTGAAATGTATGGATGTAGCTATTACTGAAGCAATAGGTTTTTAATGGCGTTAAGGTGCGAATGTCCGCTGTAATGGGGGCATGTTCCATAAAAGCGATTTCGCCAATGAGATCAGGGGCAGAACACGTGGTCAAATGTAAACGCTTATTGCCATAAAGGCGCACGGTAGCTTCTACTTCGCCTTCAATTAATAAGTAGATACCAGAGCTGGGCTTGCCTTGTAATAGAATATATTGGTCTTCTGGGAATTCCACAGGTTGAAGGTATTTTGCAATCTTAGATATTTCCTGTTGGCTCATGGATGAAAAAGTAGGTATTTTAGCGATGTCATTTATTCGATCATTCATTGCTTACTTTCCTTATATTACTTCGTTTGCCTACACATTCCACTGCCTACACATTCCACGTATGCACGGGCATATCGTTGGCTTGGTTTTTTATATAAGCTTTAATGAGCTTATGGAAATCATGGTCGTGGTTGGCAAAAAATTCACGTTGCCATTGACTACCAGTTTTCCCTGAAATAGCTCGTTCTTTTATGACAGATAAATATAGCTTAATATCATCCTCATCCACACCTAATGATTGCAAACCTTTCTCTGCCGCCGGCACTAGGGTTTCAGCAATTAATTGTCTTAGCGGCACTTGCTTTCCCTCGAGCCAGAAAACGTTACTAGCTAAGCCATGTCGTGCTGCTGTATAAAAATTTTCACTGACCTTGTCAAAAGGTAATTTACATTCTTGGACCAAGGGATCATCTACCAAGCCATGCATTAGTCCGATAAAAAAAGCGATATTAGCCACCATGTCGATAATAGAGGTGCCTCCAGGCAAGACACGTAATTCTACTCTAAAATGTGGTTCATTATTTTCATCAAAACCAATAACCGGCCGTATCCAGCGCCAGAGGGTACCGTTATGCAAACGCATATGCCATAGAGTATTTGATTCTTCGGAGTGGCATTCGGGTATAACAATCGGGTATTTCAAATTGTCCTGGAAGACACCCAACAGAGAGTTATCGATGTAGCGCTCATTAAAGAAAACTCGAGGTGAGTCGCTCTGGGGGAATTTATTGCCAGCATTAACTAAACGTTCAAACAAGGGGATTCGGGTTTCGTCCCATAACTGTTGATCCAATAGAAAAGCAGAATTGGCTCCAATGGCTGTAATGGGTGCTGCAATGATACAAGCGAGATTATAAAAGTGGTGTGTTTTTTCGATGGGTAAACGAATATGCATGTGAAAAGCGCTGGTTGCTCCCATGAGGGCAATGGAGTTTGTTTCAATCTCTAATTTATTAACAGGGCCATTAATATTAAAGCGAATGGCTTTGTTATGACGTAATCCAGCCAGTTGCTTTTCTAAGGCATAATAGCGATGTTCAGGGGTTATTTTATCATTGTCATACTCATGCAGAGTGCCGATAGGTTGTGAGCCAATACAAAAGGGAATAACTTCTAATTTTTTACCTGTTTCTATGGCTTTATCCCAAAGCTTAGACAGATCGTTTTGCATGGTTTTGAGGAGGCTAGGAGAAGCATCATAATAGGGGGTGTTGATTTCTAAAGCGCAGGTGCCCACCTCTGTGTTATAGGCATCGTCTCTGATGGTTTCAATAAAGGCTACATTTTTGTGAGCGGGCTGGAAGTCATGGTCCAGCATTAAGAATTCTATTTCCATGCCGAATTGTGGTTTGTAATGGGAAAACTTACCTTGTTTTATCCAATCTTGACAACGAGCAGTATCTGCTTCGAGCAGATGTTTAAAGCTGATGTACGCCTCATCATCGAAGTTGGTGCTCTCAATTTTTTGACCCATTTAATTCGCCTTTTCCCCATGGCTTTTTGAAGCCTAGCAAGGGATATTGGATTACTCCAGTAATAATAGATGAAAATTGGGAATAGCCGATCATGGGCTAGAAAACCCTTTAGATTCAGTTTCTTAGGAGTTTCCTCAGAGCGGCTTCTGGGTCTGCCTGGCGCATTAAAGATTCCCCCACTAAAAAGCCATAAATACCATGTTTATTCATTGAGGTGATGTCATCAGGGCTGTTAATGCCGCTTTCGGTGATGATCAAGCTTTGCTGAGGAATTTGTTTCGCGAGATCGAGGGAAATTTGTAGAGAGGTTTGAAAACTGTGTAAATCACGGTTATTAATCCCAATGAGGTTAGGATTTAATGCTAAAGCCCTATGCAATTCTTTTTGGGTATGAACTTCTACGAGGACATCCAACTCCAGAGTCTCTGCCAATTGGAATAATGTCAGTAGGTCACTATCACTTAAAGCTGCCACGATCAGCAAGATAGCATCCGCGCCCATGGCACGAGATTGGTAAACTTGATAGGGGTCAATAATAAAATCTTTACGAATGATGGGTAAATGGGAATGTTCACGAGCTATACGTAGGTAATCGGCTTTACCTTGAAAAAAGGGTTCATCGGTGAGGACAGACAGACAGCAAGCACCGGCATTTTCGTATTGTTGTGCGATGGTTTTGGGGTCAAAGTTTTCTCGGATAATGCCCTTGGATGGTGAGGCTTTTTTTATTTCTGCTATGACTGCATTATCCTTTTTCAGTATTTTTTGTTGCAGGGCTTTATAAAAACCGCGGGGTTTAGCTGCAGAATCCATATCTAGCATGCTTAAAGGTATAGCTTCTTTTGCTCGAGAAACTTCATTTTGTTTGTGATGTAATATCTCTTTCAGTATGTCAGGCAGTTGACTCATGTGCTAACTCTTGTGTGGTGGTGATCAGTTGTTTCAAGACATGGGCGGCAGACCCATCGGCAATATGGGCTTGAGCAAGGGCAATGCCTTCAGCTAATGTGTCGGCAATATCTGCAGCATAAATGGCTGCGCCCGCATTTAAGGTGACCATGTCTTTTGCTGGGCCTGCTTGATTATTTAAGACCTTATGGATGATGTCGAGGCTTTCTTCCGGTGTGGATATCTGTAGTCCTTTAAGGCTAGAAAGCGGCATACCAAAATCTCTAGGGTTTATATCGTATTCTTTAATCGTGCCGTGATGCAGTTCTGCTATGTGAGTTTTGTCGGCAATACTGATCTCATCTAAACCATCATAAGAATGAACAACCAAGCTATGTTCACTGCCTAATTCTTTCAATGTAGCAGCGAAGGGCAGTTGCCAATCTTGTGGATAGACACCGATAACTTGCTTTTTGACATGAGCCGGATTAATAAGGGGGCCCAAATAATTAAATAAGGTGCGAATGCCTAGCGCTTTGCGCACGGGCATCACATGTTTCATGGCTGGGTGATGATTCTGTGCGAATAGAATAGCGATATTGACGCGTTCTAAACAGATTGCTAATTGGGACGATGTTAGGGAAATATCAACCCCTGCTTGCTCAATTACATCGATGAATCCGCTCTTAGAGCTGGCAGAGCGGTTACCATGTTTTGCAACTTTTGCACCAGCTGCCGCTGCTACTAAAGCGCTAGCAGTGGATACATTAAATAGATTTGCGCCATCACCGCCCGTGCCAACAATATCCACCAAATGATCATGCTTGTAATCTACAGGCAAGGATTTTTCTAACAGGGCATGTGCCGCTACTGTTATTTCATCAATGCTTTCCCCTTTCATTTGCAGGCCCACTAAAAAATCGGCTATTTGGAGATCTGTGCATTCGCCCTCAAGGATGGCTTGCATGGCATCGTGCATGACGTCTGGCTTTAGGTCATGCCTTTGGTTTAATTCTTTTATAGCGAGGTTGATATCCATTATTGATCCAAAAAGTTTTGCAATAATTGATGCCCCATGGGGGTCATTATGGATTCCGGGTGGAATTGAACACCTTCTATGGGTAAGGTTTTATGGCGAATCCCCATGATTTCTTCTATCTCACCATTGGGCAAATTAGTCCAAGCGGTAACATCGAAGCAGTCAGGCAAACTTTCAATCTCAGCCACCAATGAATGGTAGCGAGTGGCTTGCATGGGGTTTGGTAAATCTTTAAAAACTCCCTGGTTTCCATGATGCACATGTGAAATTTTGCCGTGCATGATTTCCTTTGCATGCACAATGCGCCCACCGAAAGCTTGAGCAATGCTTTGATGGCCTAAGCAAACCCCGAAAATAGGTAATTGATCAGCGAAAGTCTTCACCACATCTAAACAAATACCCGCTTCATTTGGTGTGCAGGGCCCGGGAGAAAGTATGATTTTTTTAGGTGCCATTTTATTAATGTCATCTAACGTAATCTCATCATTGCGCAAAGTAGCTACCTCTGCACCCAGCTCACCAAGATATTGCACGATGTTATAAGTAAAAGAATCGTAATTATCAATCATTAAAATCATATTACGCCTCCGTGTCTAAATCGCAGTGGGCCAATGAGACTGCGCGGAAAATGCCACGGCCTTTCTTTATGGTTTCTTGCCATTCATTTTCAGCATCTGAATCATAAACAATGCCGCCGCCGGCTTGAGTGGATACTTCATTACCCTTGATCAATGCTGTACGGATGGCTATGGCCACATCCATATTACCATTCCAACCCAAATAACCTACAGCTCCGCCATAAATCCCACGTTTGGATTTTTCCAACTCATCAATGATTTCCATGGCTCGAACTTTAGGTGCGCCACTTAACGTGCCAGCAGGGAAGGTTGCGCGCAAAGCATCAATGGCTGTAAAGTTAGGCCTGATTTTGCCAACCACGTTGGAACTGATATGCATAACATAGGCATAGCGTTCTATGATCATTTGTTCTGTAACTCGCACACTTCCGGTTTCAGCCACGCGTCCAACATCATTGCGAGCCAAATCGATTAACATAAGATGCTCAGCAATTTCTTTTTCGTCGGAAAGCAATTGTTCTTCCAGTGCTTTATCTTCTTCTTCCGTTTGGCCACGATGAATGGTGCCTGCCAAAGGGCGCACAGTGATTTCATCATTTTCTAAATTCACCAGGGTTTCAGGTGAGGCTCCAGCAATATGGTGGTCTCCTAGATTCAAAAAATACATATAGGGAGAAGGATTTAAATAACGCAAAGCTCGGTATAAATGTAAAGGTGGGGCTTTGTAGGGTAACGATATGCGGCGTGAGAAAACCACTTGCATGCAATCTCCGTCAGTAATGTATTGACGAATTTTATTCACGCATTGCTCGTATTCGGGGAAGCCCATCTTAGACCGGAAGTCCTCTTCGGTGATGGTTTTATGGGGATGTTCGTTCTCAGGCCATGCGCAATGGCGTAATTGATAATTTAAATCTTGTATGCGTTGTTTGGCATAGGCTAAGGCATCATCCTGAGCGGGATTTGCGTTAACAATATAATAGAAATTGCCTCGTTGGTTATCAAAGACGATCACCTCATCAGAAACCATGAGTAAAATATCAGGCGTTTCTGCTAGGTCAGGCAGTTGACAATCCCCCAATCGCGGCTCCATGTAGCGCACGGAATCATAGGCAAAATAACCCACTAAGCCACCATTAAATCGTGGTGGTAAGCCAGGTACGGGTGCCATTTTAATGCGGCTTTGATATTGCTTTACCCACTCCAAAGGATCATTTACCGTGAGTTCTTCCACTATTTTATCATCGCGATGGATTTCGATGCGGTGCCCATAGATTTTGATGATTTCATTGCAGGGCAGACCGATGATGCTGTAGCGCCCCCAACGCTCGCCACCAATCATGGATTCAAAAATATAGGTATTAGGTTGATTAGCTAATTTTACGTAAGTGCTCAAGGGCGTATCTAAATCGGCTAATAACTCATGCACGATAGGAATGCGATTATAACCTGCTTGAGCATAGCGTTGAAATTCTTCTTGGTTCATAGGGCTTAATTCCAGAGGTGGTTTTACATAATTAACTAATGTCACAGAGAGGGTGGGGTTAATGGGCCCAAGGCCAGAGATGTAAAGACTTACGCATCATATCAACGCTCTTATATAAATGGAGCCTCATTGTAGCAAGCTGACATGGGGGAGGCAATATGGCTGGTTTATTTATGGGCAGATTGGGTGGCGCAAAAATTGAATAATTTTCAATTTACGGAGATGCGTTTAGGAGGTAGCTGTTAAAGTTTTGCCAGTACTCTAGCGATGCCTTCCAAGGTAAGTACGTGGTCTACGGCTTTGGTTTTTATGGCGGCTTGGGGCATTTCTGCTGACTCTGCTGTTTTAGGATCTTGAACCATAGTTAAGCCCCCGAGCTTTTTAATTTTTTCTATGCCTTGACTGCCATCGGAGTTTGCGCCCGTTAAGATAATGCCAACCACTCCACTTTGAAAAACATCGGCGGCTGATTCAAATAAAACATCAATAGAGGGGCGCGAGTAATTGATTCGTTCATCCACAGAAAGTGACATTTTATCGGGAGATTCGATGAGAAGGTGATAATTAGCAGGAGCAACATAAATATTTCCTGGCTCGATAGCTGCTTTGTCTTCCGCTTCTACCACGTTTAAAGGGGTTACTTTATTAAGTAAGTAAAGCAGTGTTTCATCAGAATCAGGATGGCGATGTTGAACGATAAAAACGGGCCGTTTCAAGGGTTTTGGCAGTTTCGATAATAGGGTAGTCAGTGCCGTTAGCCCACCTTGTGAGGTGCCAATGACGATAGCATCATAATGTCGCATGCTTCATTTCCTCTATGATCAATGCGTAGTCCTTCTGACCAAAGATGGCTGATCCCGCTACAAAGGTATCCGCGCCTGCCCTTGCCACTGCTCCTATATTAGACTCTTTGATACCGCCATCAACTTCTAAACGTGCTGGGCTATTTACATCATCTAGGCGTTGTCGTACTTGAATAATTTTATCCAGGCTGCTTTCAATAAAGGATTGCCCGCCAAACCCTGGGTAGACGGACATAATCAATACCAATTCTAAATCTTTTATGACCGTATCTAAAACCGATAAATTCGTATCAGGATTAATAGCCAATCCAGCCTTGCAGCCCTGATCATGAATCAATTGAATGCTGGCTTGAACATCCTTACTGGCTTCAGGATGAAAGCTAATATAACTTGCTCCCGCTTTAGCGAAAGATGTAATGAGCTCGTCTACGGGTTGTACCATTAAATGCACATCAATGGGCGCTTCAATGCCATGGTCGCGTAAGGATTTTAAAACCATAGGGCCAATGGTGAGATTCGGCACGAAATGATTATCCATAACATCAAAATGAATCCATTGTGCACCAGCGTTTAATACATTTTTACATTCTTCACCTAAACGGGAAAAATCCGCTGATAAAATGGAGGGGGCGATAATGGCTTTATTCACAGGGTATCCTTATGGCTATCGGGTGCTTAGACGCAGATCCAATTGTTGTAAAATCTCGGGCGTGCCCACATTGTACCAATCACTGCTGTGGTATTCTCCGGTTATTTGTCCCGCGTCGGCGGCTTTTTTTAATAAAGGATAAATGGGGAAGTTCCCTTTGGGGGTGCCTTCAAATAAATCAGGATGATAAATCCCCATGCCTGAAAAATTTAATTTAGCTAAACCGTAGGCACTGATTTTCTGCCCATGTAAACTGAAATCGCCTCTAGGGTTAAAGGGGGGGTTATTTACTAAAATCAGATGGGCCTTATCAACTTCACGATTGAGTAAAGAGGCGTAATCGTAATCGGACCAAATATCGCAACTGATAATAATAAAAGGGTCTGCGCCTAAAAGAGGCAGCGCATTATTAATGCCGCCGCCAATACCTAAGATTTCTTTTTCAAAAGTGAACTGAATATTTAAACCAAGGCTTTTGTGATTCTTTAAATAATTACGAATGTCTTCGCTGCGGTAGTTGGTATTGATCACCACATCACAAATGCCAGCTTGGGATAGTTTTTCTAAATGATGCAGCATAAGAGGTTTGTTGCCAGCTTCCAGTAATGGTTTAGGGCGAAGTTGAGTGAGGTGCCTCATACGCTCACCACGACCTGCGGCTAATATCATTGCTTTCATCGGCCATAGACCTCTTCAAATTTAGGATAAATGATGGTTTGAAATAATTCGCCAAATTTTCTTAGCTCAGGGTATTCACCAGCGATTTTTTGTATGTAACCTAGTGTACGGGGAACATCATCCAAATAACTGGGGTCATCGTCGCGCAATAATTTGCGTGTGAAAATGAAGCTGGCTTTTAAATGTCTTTGCATGCCCATAAGGTCAAACCACCGTTGGAATTGTTCCCAAGTGGCTGTGCCAGTGAGCTTTAATTTTTTAGCTTTATCAAAATAATACTTTAAGAGGTCATGCACTAAATTATCCGGCCATTGGATGTAGCAATCTCGTAGCAAAGAAACCACATCGTATGTGATAGGCCCCCAATGAGCATCTTGAAAATCTAAAATACCTATTCGGTGATTTGGCATGAGGGTTAAATTGCGCGAGTGATAATCTAAATGGGTACAAACTTGAGGCTGTTCCAATGCAGAATCCATGAGAAATTGAAAAGCATCCTGCAGGCAATTCTCTTCTTTCTGGGTGAGGGGCAACTGCAAATAACGCCCTAAAAACCAATCCATGAAATTATCCATTTCTTTTTCCATGAAGTGTTGGTTAAATTGTGGTAAGGACCAGCTCGGAACGGTTTTTACTTGGTGTATGACAAGTAATTGATCAATCGCCAGGTGATAAATGGTTCGCGCATTATCTTGAGTAAGGATGCGTAATAATAAGTCATCCCCCAAGTCAGAGATGATTAAAAAGCCATTGGTGGGATCTTCCGCAATAATTTCAGGTACCAACAAACCTTCCTGCCGAAAAGCTTGGTCCACGGCGATAAAATGGTGAATGGCTTCCTTTTCTGGAGGAGCATCCATGGCCACAAGGGTTTTATCGGGCAAGCAGATACGAAAATAACGCCTGAAACTCGCGTCAGCCGCTAATAAATCGATGCTTTGTAGGGGCCAACGCAGAGTTTCAGTAATCCATCGGTACAGTTGGTCCTGTCGGATATCCATGTTTTTCCTCATAAACGAAGGGTTCATAATTGCCCAAGCGTCGCTAGATGCTAAGCAAGGGTAAATGGTAACAAAAAACCTTTGCAAACACGGCATGGTTCATTCTATTCTATGCAATTTTAGCGCTTTTGTCTTATAGGGAAATGCCTCTAATGGTAGCATCTGGAAGGAAATCCTTTGACTCGGTATAACAGAGGTTCGATTGTGGTGATGACTTGCCTTATGGTTGGTCAAATATATGCTTCTGCCCCAAGTCAAACTTTGCCTGTTCCCTTTTCCAAATCGAAGGTTTCAACCTCATCATCTTCGAAGACGACGACAAAGTCACCCAAGGAATCTGTGTCAAAGCGACCCACTTCCGAAGAGGCCATAAAACTTGGTACGAATTACCCCGACATAGCCTATCTACTGGGCTGGAACCCACAATCTTCAGCCAGCAATATGTGTAGTGGGTATTATAGGGAATCCCCCTCGGATTACAGTTTGAAGCCCATCCCCGGCACGGATAATAATCCCAGCAAAAACCCTACGCAAATTCAAGCGGATAATACAATATTTCAGCGTGGCGGACGTTCTGTGTTAACGGGTGATGTATTGGTGGCTCAATTGGGGCGACAATTACAAGCCGATAAAGCTGTTTTATACCCCCCTGCCGGCTCGAAGAAAACGCAAGTACAGGTCATTGATCTTTTCGGTAATGTGCGTGTGCAAGAACCAGGGAAATACATTGTTGCGGATAAAGCACATTATAATTTAACAACCCATGCCGGAACCTTGGATAATGCACTATACCGCATGAGTTTAACTCAATACCTTGCAGGTCCTAATGCTCAAGAGTTTGGTTATTCTTCAAGTGATTCCGACCATCAAACTGTGACGACCAAGGGTGGCTTTGTTAACGATTATGGTCCTGTTGCATGGGGGAAATCAAAAAAGTTAACGCAAATCAATACCAATGAATACAATTTAGCGAAGAGTACTTTTACATCGTGCCCGCCCATGCATCCCAGTTGGCAAATTAAAGCTAATACCATTCACTTGAATCGAGATACTGGACGCGGTAGTGCGTATAATTCTTTGTTGTATTTTAAAGGTGTGCCCGTGGCCTATACGCCTTATATTAATTTTCCTATTGATAATCGGCGTAAAACTGGTTTTCTTTATCCAGTAATTGGTTATAGCTCCGACGATGGCTTGGATCTACAAGTGCCTATTTATTTGAACTTGGCGCCTAATTTTGATGCCACTGTTACGCCAGAAATTATGTCGCAACGAGGGCTGTTAACCACTACCAATCTGCGCTATTTAACAAACAGCAGCAAAGTAAATTTAGATCTTTCTTTTATTCCCCATGATAGCGAGTTTAAATCCTTTAAAAGCTCCAGTGCCAGCACTTTCGGTGGTAGCACCAATCCTGCCACAAGTTCGGAACTAAATAATCTATTGAATGATGAGAATTATCGTGGTGCGATATCTTTTGATGACCAAACCCAATTTGATGAACATTGGTCGGGGCAAGCCCACGTTAATTTAGTCTCTGACGATTATTACTTAAATGACTTTAGCACGAGCCTGGATCAATCTTTAACCAATCAATTGTTAAATCAGGCGCAAGCACAATACCAAGGAGAGCATTGGAACTTCACGGGTAATGTGCAGGCCTATCAAACCTTGCACCCTGTGGATCAATCCACGGTGATTAATGCTTATACTATGGCACCACAATTCACAGCTACGGCAAATTATCCTGATTTACCTCATGGCTTGGATTTGGGTTTTGATGGGGAGTATGTGGATTTTTTAAAGGATGCCAATCCAGGCCAGCCTAATCAACCGGCCGAAGGCCAGCGACTCAATGTGCAACCGTCTTTGAGTCTTCCTATACGCTGGGGTTTGTCAGGTTATTTAACGCCAAAAGTTCAATTGCAGGCGACGCAGTATTTTTTATATAACGCCGGCGTTACGAATCCTTACCTTCCTGTGGGGCCGACAAACCTATCACAAAAAGATCGGAATCCATCGCGCGTATTGCCCATTGCGTCAGTAGATGGCGGGTTGTACTTTGATCGGCAGACGCATTTATTCGGAAAAACTTACACGGAAACCTTAGAGCCAAGAGCGTTCTATCTTTATGTCCCCTATGAAAATCAAGATAACATTCCTTTATTTGATACGTCATTGCAAGCCTTCACTTACGATTTATTGTGGCAAACAAATCGTTTTGCAGGCACCGATAGACAGGGCGATGCCAATCAAGTTTCACTGGGTGTTACCACCCGATTTTTAGATAATGCCACGGGGGAACAAAAAGCATCGGCTAGTTTAGGTGAAATTGTATATTTCCAAAATCGTCGCGTCACCCTATGTCGAACCTCTGGTTGCAGCGACCCGGTTAACGTCATTGGTGTAACATCCAATTCAGAGCCAGTTTCGCCTCTTGCCGCGCAAACATCCTACCGGCTTAACCGCTATTGGAATGCCACTGTGGATGTAGCCTATGACCCCAATTTCCATCAATTAGAAAACACAGCCGTGAATTTCCAATTTATGACGGACCCAAGACACATTATTAATGTGGGGTACAACTACATTAAAAATGGCGATGTTTTAGTGGCGGGACCAGGGGGCTTCGCCAGAGCTAGCACTAGCCTTAATGACTTGAGCCAACCCTATGTCTCCTTCGCTTGGCCCATTTACCATGCCTGGAGTGCAATTGGCAGTTTTACCTATAATATCAGCCATGATTATGGCCAAGACTATTTCGCTGGAATACAGTATAATACCTGCTGCTGGGCCTTCCGCACGGTGGCTAGCCGTCAATATGACCACTTGGATCAAAACAATAATCCAGTGTTTGATAAGGCCGTATACATACAACTTTTATTAAAAGGACTGGGATCCATTGGTACCGGGAACCCATATTCCACCTTAACGGGGGATATACCAGGTTACAAAGACCCCTTTGCAAAATCACTCTTTTAGGCTAATTAATATGAAGCATAAATTACAACAGTTACTTTTTATTGTCATTTTTGGGTTAAGTTTCATGGGTATGGCCCAAGCTGCAGATACCCAGCCATTACAGCCCTTAGATAAGGTCGTCGCCATCGTTAATAACGATGTTATCACGGAAAGTCATTTGGACGCCCAAGTGAATATTGTAGCCCATCAGTTAAAACGTGAGGGCAAGCCAGTGCCGGCCAAGGCAGTTTTAGATAAACAAGTATTAGAGCATATGATCGATCAAATGCTGCAATTACAAGAAGCTAAAAAACTGGGGGTTAGTGTTGAACCCAGCGCAGTAAATGACGCCATTAATAATATTGCTAAACAAAATAAATTAACCTTAGGTGAATTTCATAAAGCCTTAGAAGCCGATGGTTTAAATTACTCAACCTACCGAAAAGATATTCGTAATCAATTAACTATGCAACAGGTTCAGCAACAAGCTGTAAGTTCGCAAATTAATATAAGCAAGCAAGAAGTAGATAATTATTTGAAATCCATCGGCACTCAAAAAATGCCTGAGTTCAATATAAAGAATATTTTCATTAACATTCCTGAAGCACCCACGCCCACAGAATTGGATGCTGCAACACAAAAGGCACAAAATTTAGTGGGTTCTTTGCGTAACGGTGCCGACTTTAGCCAAATGGCCATTGCCGAATCCGATGGCCCTAATGCTTTGCAAGGGGGTGATCTTGGATGGCGTAAAGCAGCACAGTTGCCACCTAAATTTGTCGCCCAGTTGAGTCACATGAAAAAGGGTGAGATTACCGACCCTATGAAATTACCCAGCGGTTATATGATCATTAAATTGATGGATAAGCGCATGGTGGATGAAAAACACTACATTACTCAAACTCACGCACGGCATATTTTATTAAAAACTAATGCCATAGTAACCGACGCCAAGGCCAAGGCCGAATTAGAAAAAATTCGGGTGAAGGTAGAAAAAGGTGATGACTTTGCAAAAATGGCGAAGAAGTATTCTCAAGGGCCCAGTGGCCCCAATGGTGGCGATTTAGGTTGGGTTAGCCCTGGCGAATTGGTGCCTCCCTTTGAAGCAGCAATGAATAAGCTTAAGCCTGGGCAAGTTAGTCAGCCAGTGAAGACGCAATTTGGCTGGCATCTTATACAAGTAGAAGCACGTCGCAAGCAAGATGTTACAAAGGCAGTACAAGAAAACCAAATCCGACAAATGATTTATCAGCGTCAGTTTGAAGAGGGTGTGCGATCTTGGATAAGCCAATTGCGCCAAGAAGCTTACATTAAAAATTTATTGGATCCTACAGACCATGGCGGCGAACAGAAATCATAAGCCCCGTAAGCGGTTTGGGCAGCATTTTTTAACCGACACCGGCGTTATTCACCGGATGGTGACTATGGTTAATTTAAATGAGTTCGACCACTTAGTGGAAATTGGCCCTGGTCAAGGGGCCTTGACCGACGCCTTAGTGGAGAGAACGGCCAGCCTTACCTTAATCGAGTTAGATCGTGATTTAATCGCCCAATTGCAGGCGCGTTATGTTGATGTGAGTCAGCTGAAGATTCATCAAGGAGATGCGCTGCAAGTCAATTACGGTGAGTTGAGCCCTGCACAAAGCCCCATTCGTATTATAGGTAATTTACCTTATAATATTTCCACACCGTTATTACTTCATCTGACAACATATGTTGATGATATTCAAGACATGCATTTTATGCTGCAAAAAGAAGTAGTGGACCGTATTGCTGCTAGTCCTAATAATAAAACCTATGGGCGTTTAAGTATTATGATGCAATACCATTATGCTGCTACGGCTCTATTTGACGTGCCTCCAGCTGCATTTAATCCACCACCAAAGGTGCAATCAGCCATTGTACGTTTGGTTCCCCATAGAGTGAAGCCTCATGCAGCCAAGGATTATGCTATATTTAGTGAGGTTGTACGTTTAGCCTTTAATCAGCGCCGCAAGATGGTGCGTAATAGCTTGAGCAGTATTATGACGGGTGAACAGTTGGAGCAGTTAGGCATTGCAGAGACTGTTCGACCTGAACAACTGTCCGTAGCTGATTTTGTGAAAATCAGTAATAATGTAAAGGAAATCACATAAATGACACGATTAACCACCATCGAATTACACAAAGAAAGTATGAAGTTTGCTTCAGGTCATTTCACTATTTTCTCCGCAACAGAACGCGAAAAACTTCACGGTCATAATTTTACTGTAAGCGCGCAGATAACAGCAGTCGTGAGTGATAACGGTATTGCCTTTGATTACGATATTTATAAGCATCGTATCGTTCAGTTATGTAAGCAATTGGGGCACTTATTTTTATTGGCAGGCAAGTCACCGCACTCCACTATTGACGAACAAGATGAGTATTACATCGTTCATTTTAATGGTGAAAAAATTCCTTTCTTAAAACAAGACGCATTGATTATGCCTTTGGCTAACATCACCGTGGAAGATCTGGCTTTATGGTTTTTAGAACAATTAACGCAGTCAGAACAAGAATTGAAGAAGCATAGCATTGAAGCCATGACCATCAAAGTCTATTCAGCGCCTGGGCAATGTGGGTCATGCTCTTGGTTGAAAGACTGAATGTTACCGCTGGTATTGTGATTGTTCCGTTAGTTGAGTTTCTTCTATGTCGTAATGCCATTCTGCTGCCTGGTAATGATCTAATAATTCATGCCTAGCACCATGAGCTCTTGCTTGCGCAGACATATCTTCAGCTAAATCTCGCATATCACCTAATAAATTAATTAGTGTCTCTTCACCTTTATCATTTAGGTATTTAATTTCTACCAACATAACATCTGGATTCACGTATTCCTTAACTGTCCTAGTTGCCATTACAAGCTCACTTAGATCTCTATGATATATATCGATAAGCTGGTCTTTGCTTGATAAAAAACGATTAAGTTCATTAATATCAGTCAATAATTCACACAATTCCTGGGCTAAGTTTATTCCCAAACCATTAAAGGTTATAAGCGACCCTTCACTTAGGCGATGTTCTTCATAAAGCAAACTTAGAATCCATGTTCTATGCCTTTGAGTAAACCCTTGTAGTCGCCTGGTATTCTCATTCATCAAATGACTTAAGATGAGCCGGCCTTCCGGTGTACGTAAGCGACCTGATGATTGCAGATATGCACAAATATGTGTATAAAAGGCGATTTTTCTCCCATTGTGTTTTAGTTTTAAGTTGGGGTTAACACCCTTTTCTAAAGCGCGCATCATCACATTACCCCATTTTTCTGGTTCCTTTACGTATTTCTCAAATAAGTATTTAACTAACTGATCAGGTAAGCGAGCATGCTCAAGAAATAGAAAAACTATTTCAACATGCTCATGTGCAACTGCGGCAAGCAATGGGGTCGCCCCTTTTTGCTTTCCGCTAGTTAGAGGGGTGTTAATAAAATCATAACTTTTTTGGTGAAAACGATTACGTAAAACTTGAAACATTCTTGCTGTATAACCTGTTGCAATATGACCTGACGAGGCGAAGTGGCGCATGTTGTTAATGGGTGACAAGTAGCCACATAGGATTTTTACTACTTCAATATGGCCCTGACTCGCGGCAATATAAAGTGGTGTCTGACCTTGAAACTTACCATTTTTCACAGGTTCATTGATGTTTTCTCCAGAATTTATTTTACATAGTTCATCTGTTATTGTTACATCACCAGACTTTGCAGCAATATGAAGTGGTGTTCCATATCCATTGAACTGTAATGTGTTGATGAAGATGCCAGTACGCTGCATTTTTTGCATTAGATACATGGTGGTTTCAAAGTGGCAACTTGATATTGATAAGCACAATGCGTGCTTTCTTAGGTCTTGACCAGATGCATTGAAATCGACTCCAGCTTCAACTAAGTGCTCATATAAGAAGGCCATGATCTCAATGTCACCCATTCCTGCAGCCAAATGAAAAGGATTATATTTTTCACCAGCCGTATAGAAAAAATCATTTCCAACATCTACCTCTATAAGGTGATCCATTAAGAAAATCACAATCTGAATTTTTTTAGAAATGATGGCTTCAATAAATAGAATTTTTAGTATTTCGGCGCATAGTTTATCGTGAAGTTTTCCCACCATAAGTGGGTATAAATAGCGGAATACCTCCATGTCTCCGCGCCTAATGACATTAGGTAGAATATAATTGTGTGGATTATCTAGATCTGCATCACAAAGAGTTTCTATTTCTGCATCCATTTCTTTTTGAGCTAGATCTGGATTATGATTACAGAGGTACTCTACTAATGAAAGATGACCAAAGGTTGCAGCGATCAATAGCACTGTTTGACCCTTGAAAGGGCCATCTTGGATAGGTAGGTAGGGGGCAGCTCCTTCTTTGATTTCAAGATCGACTAAAGGAACACTGCCATAAACGGCCGCTAGGTGAATTGGTTGCAAATGCTCAATCTGATGGGCTTTATAGGTGCTTCGAAGCAATAGCTCATATAATGGCATATAAGCAACAGGGCAGTGTATTCTTGTGGTTTCTAGTACTTTAGCAAAGGTACTGAAATTATTCGATTCAATAGGGGTTATTGAATTATCCGTTAGGAGGCTTTCAATGGCTTCCACATTACCTCGCGTGGCTTCTTTAATCAGTTGATCTTGTATATTTTTTGATATTCTTGGCATTATTTTCACTTTTATTTATTAAATACTGACCACATTGTCAGTTAAAGTATCACAATGGTCAATAATTATTTCCCAAAACGGGGATTGTTTGATTAAAAAGAGTATAGGTCGGTCTCTTGAGGTCATGGCGGTCAAAGTCTATTCCATGCCTGACCAATGCGGATCCTGCACTTGGCGGAAAAACGGTGAAACGCTTAAACCCCTAGTTTATTTTCTTCCCCATGGAACCATAGGTTATAAGGCAGATTCTCATTGATGGTCTTCACAGAAGTATCAACTATTTGTATTCACTTATTTTTGTCTGGGTTTCTGTTAAAACGTGGCATATATACTTATTCGTACTAAGCCCAGCTTGTTGTGCGGCAAGTGCCACTTGTTCATGTAAATGATGGCCTAGCCTAACATTGAGTGAACCTTTGTATGGTATTTCAGGAGCTATGCTTTTGTCTTTGCAAAGGACAAGATAATCATTAACAGCTTCTTCAAAGGCTTGCTTTATTCCCACCGCATCCTCAGCTTCATAGGAAACTAAGGCTTTGATAAATTCTAATTTACCGTAGAAGATAGGCTCATCTGAGTCATAGTGCACAGAGCCGTAATAACCCTTATATTTCATCATGTCTTTCACAGCTGTTTCCTATCTTTCAAAACTTCAAGAATTTGCTTCATCAAATAGGATTTAAGATAGGGCGTTGGATGTGGTTTATGTAAGTTAATTGGGGCAAATTGTGGGTGAATAAATTTAACCCTGGAACCATTGGTTTCGCCTGACTGTGTTTTCTAATATCCGAGCCCCACAAGTAGCTTTGTAAGCTCATTCCAATTAAAGTCTTTAGGTCTTGATAGAAATCGTGCTTTTAGCTTATCTATCTGCCATCTGCAATCCTTAATAAATGGTATAATCGTTCATTAAAATAATGCAACTAAATTTGGTCGCAATAGGAGGCTTTGTGATAATGTCTCATATTTCAATAGGTTACCTAAATCTTAAGTTTTGCCACGTGCTTTCTAGAGCAAGCTTTCTGCTTATTAATAAGGTTATTAGGGGTAAATAGTCAGTGGGTCGGCATAAATCCAAGTAGAGTCACGGGAAGCATCAGCAATGAAGTCACTATCATCCGCACTTTCAGCAGGATCGGTGCCGGTGCTATTGGGTACCATATAATTATTTTCATCAAAATACAGGCGAGCTTTAGCTAAGCAATAGACCGTGAGCGATTGCTCTATAGTGGTGTGTGGCAATTTGAAAGTAGGACAGTAAAAATATTCCATGCCGGTGATTTGTCCTGTCTTGGGGTCCATCTTTTGGCGAATCTTGTAGGGGGCAAGACGTTGAGTTTGTTTGTTATCTAATGTTATGTAATCGGGTGAAAAGGGGACGCCTGCTTTAAATGTTGTTTCGTACCAACCTGCCGTGAAACGTACATCTAAACGTGAACGCCCTTCAACAAACCAAGGCAGCGTAATATCCAATCGGATCAAGGTCTGTTCCGGGTCGCCGGAAGATAATTTATTCATAGTTAATGTGGGATGAATCAATAAAGTCAGTAAGGACTCAACAGCCACATAATTGCTCATGGAAGATTTCTTTTTACGGTTAAAAGGGCTGCGCTTGGCCCATTCAATGATGGGGCTGGGCTGCGTGAGAATAATGCTTATAGTGCCAACAATAACGGCTATAGAGGCTATAAATCCAACAGTATTGAAAGGCATGAGTAACCTTGCCAGACTAAAAAACTCAAAACCTTCACCTGTACCAAATGCTTCACTTACGGTGACGTCCTCGCCAACTTCACCGCCTTCCATGAAAGGGGTTTCATCTGAACCCTTAAGAGAATGAGAAGTAAAGAATCTCTGACTCGCTTGGCCTGCAATATTGAGAACCTCTAGGGCATTGCCTGCAGTCACAAGGGTATGGCCAATTAGGCTATTGCTCTGGGTCCATAGGGTATCTTGGTAGATAGCTTGCATCCCCATAAAAAGTCCAATGAAGTTACCCAAAACCCCCGCCAAGGTTAATGGCGTCATATTAAAACCTATGCGTTCAAAAAGAGCGCTGAAACTTTTCGGATTCAAGTGCCATTTAGTGAGAAGGATGCCCAGCTCTTCATGGTTCTTATCCACAAATATGGAGAGGGTTTCTTCCATGGAGTACAGTAAGAAACAAGTAGCTGCAATAGGGTTTAATAAAGTATCCAGAGAGGGTTGCTCCTGAGGCAAAGATTTTAGTAGGGCGTGCATAGCCTCATATACATTGAGTAGGGAAAAACTAAAGAGCATACTGCTGATAGCTTTATTATGGGAATACCAAGAAGGGTTCTGGGGTTGTGTGGGTTGTATAATAACGCAGCCATTAAAGCGTGCTAAGTTGGTTTGCAAGGTATTCATTAATTCGCTGGGAGTCATGAAATCTTGCAAATTCATCCCCGTATTATTTTTGTAAAAAAGTGGTGGAAGTTTTATGGGTTTACCTATTGTTGAAAAGGGTTCTTGAGTTGATTGGACTTGGCCCTCCATAGAATGGCTCATGGGTTTGTTTTTATAGAGTTTACCCGTGTATTTTTTAGCTTGTCGTTCATTAAATCGACGAATGCTACCTTCATTAATACCGACTATTTCATAGCCTTCGGGGATTTGGTCCGCTATGGTGGCTTTTAATTCTTGTAACAAGTCATGGCCTGTCGCTTTGGCTAAACTGACTAGGGTTGTGGTTATGGGTAGGCGTTGTTTATCGGTGGCTTCCTTCATGGCGCTGATACTAGAAGTAATAATGGTGTCTAAGGCTTCACTAAAGACGCCTAAGCTTTCCTGCAAGAGGGCGCGCTGATTGGCGGGCAGTTTAAGAGGATTAAAATTCATAGAAAAGTTTGCTGGGCTAAATTGGCCATCTCCAGGTGTGGCAGGATTAGCCGTCGAAGCAGAAGGTTGTGATGGGAAAAGCGATGAATTCAAAATATGGGCTTCTTCAAAGAGTGAGAGAATATATGCATTACCGTAGGTTGTTATGGGTTTGTTATCGCTGGGATTGTTTAATCGATGATCCACTGTATTGGGGTCAATGTGCAATAAAGACATAAATCCCGCAATGGTTATAAATCCTTGTTTATACGCTCCTTGTTCAGCAGCAAAAAAATCTTGCAATGCATCATTGGTATCAATGCCTTCATGTCGTATGCTGTGGGAGTGTTTTAAATAAGTTTTATCTTGGATTAAGGTCACTAAGTTATTTTGCAAATGTTGAATGCGCTCCCGTAGAATTTTTCGCTTTGTGATTTTCAATGTGTCATCAATGCGCGGGTAATCTAAATCATTCTGAGCTTTTTTAAAAACATTGGGTTTCGTTTCATTATCCAGTTGATTAATAATAGGAAAAGCCGAGGGTGACATGCTATTAATATTAAAAGAAAAGGCTTCATCCAGCGTCATGCCCTTATAGTAAGCAATTTCATCATTGAAAAAAATTCGATAAGTTAACAGTGCGCTGTGAAAAAAAGGGTTAAAGCTGGTGTTCATAGTATCTTGATAAAGGCTAAGAAAATCTAGCCACGTCCCCAGTAAATCATAATAGGCATTCTGAGCAAAACCTAGGGGATCGGAGAGCAGGGCCACGGGCATATGTTTATTGTCGTGATTGATTATGACATCTCTTGGTGAATGGTCTTGTTCACCCGTCCAGAGCGGGCCAAGATTAATCCGCTGGAAGCGGGACAGGCGCCGTTGTTGAGCGCTATGATAATTTACATCTTGGGTTTTACCTTGGTAGCGCTCATCCTTAGGGTCCATGCCTCCAAAGTATTCAATACGATTCCAGCTCCATTGAATTTCACTGTAGGCGACTTCCAGAATGACCTCAAGGCCATTCACTGTATAGGGTAAGAGGACAAAATGAAATTTGCGGCCTGTACTGTTGCGCTGATCTTTACCGGATTCTTTACATAAATCCACATCTTGCAACTGGCCACCTGTCACCACTTGGCATTCCTGCCACAGGTAACCATCACGATAAATATAGACCCAACCGGTTCTTAATTTAGGTTCATGGTAAGGTTTTAATTGTTGCTTAACCATTGACTTCAAGGGTTCGGGTAGTTGACCTAACCAATCATCGGGCCATCCTTGCTTAGCAAAATAAGCGTATATCTTCTCCCGCATAGTGCTGGGTAAGCGGGCAATGTCACTATAATCCTGCTTCCCGGGGTGAATACTTCCCTCGGGTGGATTTGTAGCCCAACGGAATTGCAAGGGTACCAAACAATGAAGAAACAATCGGACTTTCCAGGGTTCTCCTCTAGTGGGTTTGATGTTTTGCCCTAGTGGAAGTTGTGCCATTTGCCCTATTGAATGCTTTATCCATACATCAGTTTGTTGCTGCTTTAGATGAGGAATAAGCACTCTTCGGGTATCTGACCTTGGAGCATTTTCAGAGCAATGACTATCCAATGATAGGTTATGGCTTGTATTATTTTGTTTATAACTGAGCAGTCTATTTAGAGGGATATGTTGCGGGCCGAGAATATCCCAAGGGATGTAATAATCATCGAGGGTGTCTATCTGTTTATTCTGCAGTGCATTCATGGGGCTATTAGTGCCGCGTCCCCCTTGCTGCAAAGGCTGGGGGGCGGTGTTGCCACTATTGGAAACCATCTTGTCCTGATCTCGCACGGCAGCAATGCCATTAAAAAAGACATTGGATGAATAGGTGAGAAATTCAGCTTTCCCGTTTATGGTTCCTGAGTTTATTCCCCCGCCATTGCCGGCTTCATCACCGATACTTTTACTAAAATAGGATTGTTTGTGGCATAGAGGATAGCCATTGCTGCAAATATTTTGTGAGGTATTGGTGGCGTCTTTTGATAAAGCAATATTCTGATAAGCAACGGGCTTGCGTTTACTACCTGTGTAATTAACGCTAGTGGTGGTTAGAACACCACCGCTTGCTTGATGTACGGCACTGCGGTCGTTAATAAGTAAGGACATAACAAAATCCTCATAATGGTTTTATGAGATTCATTATGCCCTAACTCAATGCCGCACTTTGTAAGCCAATTTGTGCGAATTTTCTGAGAAATTATAACTTGGCTAATAAACGTGTTTTATCCGCTTCACTAGCAAAGCTATTCTCAATAGCGATACGAGTGATGCCAACTAACGTTTTATCATCCAATCTTAATTGTTCATTAGCTACTTCGTACTCACGACCGATTGTGGTGCCGAAGAATGGAGGATCATCAGAATTCAACGTGACATTGACACCAGCATCGCGTAATTGTAAGAAGGGATGCGCTGCAACGTTGGGGTAGACATCCAAAACAATATTACTGGTGATGGCAACTTCTAGGGTGATGTTTTCATCGATGATGCGTTTAATTAAATCTTTGCTTTCAATGGCGCGCACACCATGGCCTAAGCGCTTAATGGGTAAGTTGTCTAATGCTTCGATGATGCCTTCTGGGCCCACATGTTCACCAGAATGTACGGTACAGTGTAAACCAGCGTCATGGGCGATGTTATAGGCTTTTGCAAATTGCCCAGGAGGGAATCCAGCCTCATCGCCACCCATACCAAAGCCAACTACGTAAGGATGCGGATGTTTTGCCGCTTCTTCAGCAACTTTCACGCAAGCATCCACACCAAAATGGCGAACACAAGTGGTAATAATGCGGCCTGTAATGCCAAGTTTTTCTGCATCATCAATGGCTTGTGCAATACCATGGATCATGTCTTTATAATTTAAGCCAAAGGTAGCGGCATGATCCGGTGATGGGGATAGTTCACAATAAATGACACCTTCTTCTGCGCATTGTTTTAAATAGGCGAAAGTTAAATCATAATAATCCTGCTGCGTGCGGATGGCGCTAGCTACAGAATCGTAAACTTTTAAGAAATGCAAGAAGTCATCGAACTTATATGAATCATTTGGCCCGAAAATAGCTTCAGGCAAGTCAATATTATGTTGCTTTGCCAATTTGCGTGCTACGGCTGGTGGGGTTGCGCCTTCTAGATGAAGATGTAACTCAGCCTTAGGTAATTGCTTTGTCATATTTTTTCCTCATGGTTAAATAAAAGATTGCCCCTTGGGTAAAGGGGGTATGTTTAAATGAGTTGCTACACTTTGTCCGATGTCAGCAAAGCTTGCTCGTTTACCGATGTTTTTTGCCTCTACTGAAGGCCCATAAGCAATAATGGGAATGAATTCTCGGGTATGGTCAGAGCCTTCCCAGCTTGGGTCACAACCATGATCTGCCGTTAAAATCACTAAATCTCCTTCTTTTAAGGCAGCTTTTAATTCTGGTAAACGCACATCAAATGCTTCTAGGGCATTAGCATAACCTGTGATATCACGACGGTGGCCAAAGGCACTATCAAAATCCACAAAGTTAGTAAAAACCAAACTGCCATCGGGCGCATCTTGCAGAACATCAAGCGTAGCATCAAATAGGGCCATATTATTTTCTGCTTTAACAACCTTTGAAATACCTTGGTGGGCGAAGATGTCGGAGATTTTCCCTATGGCAATGACTTTTTTTCCCGCTTGTTGCAAATAATCTAAGAGCGTAGGTTCTGGTGGTGGTGTTGCATAATCTCGCCGGTTAGCTGTGCGGGTAAAATCACCGGGTTCACCAACAAAAGGCCGAGCAATGACGCGACCAATATTATATTTATCCACCAATTTTCGTGCAATTTCGCTGATTTCATACAAACGTTTCAGACCAAAATGTTTTTCGTGAGCTGCGATTTGGAAAACACTGTCGGCGGAAGTATAGGCTATGACTTTCCCTGTCTCTATATGTTTTTGTCCATATTCTTTTATTATTTCCGTGCCTGATGCGTGTTTGTTGCCAAGAATTCCCGGCAGGCCTGTTTCGCGTAAAAAGTCATCCACCAGAGATTGTGGAAAGCTGGGATAGTCCGGTTGGAAATAACCCCATTCAAACAATACCGGTACACCGGCCATCTCCCAGTGCCCACTGGGGGTATCTTTGCCTAGGCTTTGTTCTTGAGCGTAACCGTAAATGCCTTGGGGATTTTGGGAGGGGGCAATACTTTCTAGAGGTTTATTTGTCGCCTCTGTAGCTAAATGGTTTAATCCTAACGCGCTAAGGTGTGGCAAATGCAATGGGCCTTGACGCAGGCCTGAAACGTCAGCTAAACCTTGCATACAGTGTTCAGCAATATGGCCATAGGTGTTAGAACCTTCATCACCATAACGGGCCGCATCATCAGCAGCACCTACGCCAAAGGAATCTAAAACAAGAATGATAGCGCGGGCCATAATTAAGAATTCCTC
The DNA here is from genome assembly GCA_021773195.1 of Gammaproteobacteria bacterium. GTDB lineage: Bacteria > Pseudomonadota > Gammaproteobacteria > JAKBBU01 > JAKBBU01 > JAJFKN01. Next base: position 131,545 of record JAJFKN010000055.1, read on the forward strand.
TTTGCGTAAGTTTCACGGATAGCAATAGAAAGTACTAATGCGATGATGAAAGTTATAGGCAATACTAATAAAGCTAAATGGTAATCCCCTTTTGAGTAAATGGGGTTGCCATTAATGATGGTATGATCCCAATGTAAATCCATTAATTTACCAAAGAGGGGTTGGAAGATAGCCCCGCCGCTGATGGCGCAAAGGGATATAACACTTACTGCCATGGCCGTAATGCTTGTGGGGTTACTTTCTGTCACCGTAGGATAAGAAATGATTTGGCTGCTAGATATAAAGCCGAGTGCAAAAAATAGAATGAGAAGAGCCGTTAAGCCTAAGTTAGGGACTTCAATGATGATGAGCAAGCAGGCTAAAGCGAGTATGGCACCAATAATCATGGGTAATTTGCGGCGTTTGATGGTATCAGAAAACCAACCTATCACGGGGCAGCCAATAATGGACCCTAAAAAGAGTGCTGCCACTACATTTGATGCTTGGGTTGATGTTACATGTTGAATTTGAACTAAATAGGGGATACCCCAAATAGCACCTAAGATAAAGATGGGCAAATTCATAAAGCTGGTATAAATCCCGCAAGCCCAATTTTTAGGGTTTAAATAAGCCATGCGCATGGTGGTCATAAAGCCCATCTGTTGTAAGCGTATTTTTTGATGCTTATGCTCATTTTCTCCACCGGCAGGGTAATCTTTAACAACAAAAAGAATAATAAAGAAAAAGATAATCCCTAAAAAGGCATCAAAAAGTACGGCATGACGCCAGCCTACCGTTTGAGTCAAAAGTGTCATGGGCGTTTGTGCCACTAAACCACCTAACATAGCCATGGTAACCACCACACCAGAGACTAAGGCTAAGCGATGGGGTGGGAACCAGCGGGAGGCTAAACGCATAGCACTAAGAAAACAAAAAGCGCTACCAATCCCTGCCAAGAAGCGAGAATAAGCGACCCAGCTAGGATCAGGAGCAAAGCTTAACATGAAGGTACCAATGATACAGATGGTAAGCGCAACGAGAATGACTAAGCGTGTGGAAACTCGATCTAAGATGATTCCTGCAGGCAATAAGAAAATAACATTGGATATAAAATAGAGCGATGACAGTTGGCTTAAGGTGGATGCATCCAAATGAAAGTCTTTTAATAAATATAAACCGATACTGTCAGGCAAGTTTAATTGAATAAATTCATAAAAGAAGAGAAGAGCAGCAGCAATAACAACGAGCCACGCTCGTGAAGGAGTGGCAGCAGGGGTATCCATGTATAAAATCCTTGTTTATATTCGGCGACAGCGGGTTTCTTTAAGGAAATAAGTGCACACTAAGCCTAAGATGAAGGCCACGGGCATCATCATAAAGGCAACAATAAAACTATGGTGGTCATAGATAGGCACATTGCCTGCCCCATGCTTTACAGAATGCCCTGTAGTTTGTAATAACCAACCGAAGACAGGCTCTGTAAAACCGCCCAACATAATTAAAACAGAAGCAACACTTAAAGAGGTAGCCGTAATGGAAGATGGATTGCTTTCAGCAATAACTGGATAACCGATAATCTGCGAACTAATAGCGAAACCTAAAAGAAAATATAAGGTATATAAGCCTTCGATGTTTATATGGGGGATATACATGATGGCCAGTATGATGACTAGAGAAGCCAAAGCACCAAACACCATGGATGGTTTGCGCAAACCTATTCGATCGGAATACCAGCCAAAAGCAGGGGAACCAATAATCATGCCCACGAAGATCATCATAGAAACGTAACCGGCATCGGTTCCCGTCAAGCCTCGTTGTTGTGTGAGGTACATAGCGCCCCAAGTTTGGCCCAACAGAAAGATAGGTAAATTAATTAAACTAGTATATAAGCCAGCAAACCAATTTTGTGTGTTGGACAGAGCAGCACGCAGCGTCGTCCAGAAAGGTTCAGTGTGAGTTGTGGGCTCGATAATGGGGCGGCAACGTGAAGGGGGATAATCCCGCACAAAGGTTGCGATCAAAAGTAAAATGCCGATGCCCATAACGCCATCGATGAGTACCGCATGGCGCCATCCATAGAGCGTGGCTAATCCGGCAAAAACGCTTTGCGCCACAGCGCCACCAGCCATGGCCATGGTCACCACGAAACCCGTAACCAATGCCATTTTTTTCGCTTCAAACCAGCGCGATGCAATTTTCAAACAACTCAATAAGCAAAAAGCACTACCAATACCCGTGAGGCCATGAGTGATGAGTGCTAGGGTCAGCGTATGAGCTTGACTGAAAACGAAGGTACTCAGAACGCATAATGTCATGGAAGCTATAATCACGCGCTTAGGTGAAAAGCGATCTAAGATAAGCCCTGCGGGCAAGAGGAAAAAGACATCGGTATAAAAATAAGTCGCTGAAAGGTTACCAAATTGAGCCGCTGAAATGGAAAAGGCGCTGATCAAATCCTTGCTCAGGACATTGAAAATGCTCATTTGGACAAATTCGTAGAAGAAGAAGCCGCTGGCTAAAAGAATGACAAACCAGGCACGAAAAGGATGTATTCTATCAAAAGCGGTATTATTATCGTAAGTTAGCTCAGCTGCTGGCATAATTCACCTTGTCTTATAGTCTTAGATCCACCCTCGAAAGGGTGGGCCTATTGTAGACAATTCCGAGCCTTATTGAAATAGATCCAAGGGCCTAGTGGCTAATATTCAACAATTTTACCCCGTTAAAGCGGCCAGTATTGCTAAAATCGAAGCCTACTTGAGCTACCCCAAGGGTTTTACACGCTTTACAGCCATCCTTGATGGGGTAGTAAAAGATGAAGCGTTGGCCTTTTCCGCCGGCTAAATCATCCACTTGCGGGAATTGATGGGTTCCTGGATAGAGAGTGGCCTTATTTTGGGTTTTCTTAAGCTCTTGAAAAGTTTTATTTTTTTCCAAGGGCAGCGTATCCAAAGTGGAGGTATCATCGATATTGATGCGGTTACCCTGGCTATTCACTAAATAAAAGGTCTCACTGTATTCAGACCCCAATAACATCACTTGGGCTACGGCCACTCGGCCAAATTCTTCCAAAGCCACTAAAAAGCCTCGTCCATCCACGGAGCGAGTGAAATTAATGGCTTCTTGGCTGGAGCCAAATTTTTCCATGACGGAAGTAACACAACTGACATAGAGGATATTGCCCACTTTAGATGAGCAATCTTGATTCAATTCTTGGATGGCTTGGTAGGGAGGGTTCCATACCGCTCGCGCGTCTAGAGGCTCCGTATAGGAGCGAGGTACGGCAAATAAGATGATGATGATGAAAAAAATATAAGCACTTAGAGTGATGTAAAAGTTTTTCATAGTCCTTTGCCATTGATAAAAAGAGCCTGATTATGCCAAGAGACAGGACTTATGGCTATGAGATTATGCTGATTTCTGGGAGTATGCCATGGATGTGCCTAGAATAAGAACAGCTTAGATTAAAGATTAGTCTGACCGCTTGGCTAAATAGAAGGGGAAGCGGTATAATATAGCGCGTTTCAGGGGATGGCCTGGATGATACGAATAATCAGTACTGCATATAATTTTAAGGAAGAGATGTGAAAGAAGTTAGATGTAACTTTAAGAATGTTACAGTACAGGATAAAGCCAAATTTAAAGATGCTTGTTGCCTTTTAACGATTAGTGTTGGTCAAGAAGGGCACGAAGGCGAGCGGTTTAATGCAACAATGAAACTTATCCATAGCTCATTTTCATTCTGCACAATCACTCTTCATGATAGTTTACAACGTTTCACAATGGCTCTTGGTGAAAACCGAGGCCCGGCACATTTTGAAGAGGATGCTTCATTGTTGGGTGAACAGTGGTTAAAGCGGGTAGATATTTATTATGCTGCCTTTAAAAAGAAAATAAAAGTTATTCGATGGAGTGATTGGTTGCAAAATAAATATTACGCTGAAAAAAAAGCTTTGATTGAATCAACCATAGAAAGTGACCCCCGCTATAAAGTGATTTTTGATGAAACGATCAAGGGATACTTAGCAAAGCATTGTCAAAGGCTTAAGGCTTCATCGGGTTTTGACTCTCAACGGGCATACAAGATATGCCTTGAATATCTCATTGAAGAATGTGCTGTCTTATGCCTATTCCCACAGGAGAAATGTGAATATGAGGTATATACGGGTAAGCACAATGCAGCGATGATTGAAACGAGACACCGATTTGTAGAACCCAACTTGGTAAAACCGCTAGTGCTTGGATTTAACGCCCGGCGAGATCTTCAGCCTCAGAGTTTTGAGGTTATGACTGGCATGAAACAAGAGCTCTACGCATAAAAATCCATGAAAGACTTACTGTGTTTTATGGTTTAGGATGGACTTATATGGAAATGACCAAGGATGTGATTGAATTTGTTTTTAGTATGGCATTGTTTATAAATGCTTTGCTATTTATTCCCCAATCCGTACGTATTCTCAAACAAAAAAATGCGAAAGATGTTTCCCTCTTAACGTTCTTGGGCCTATTACTGATCCAATTCACCATTGTTTTACACGGCATCATTAATCACGATGCCATACTGATCTGGGGCTATCTTGTCAGCATGGTCACAACGGGTATGGTGGTGGTGCTTATTTTTATCTATGGAAGAGGTGCGTTAGATTGTCATGATGCCAATTTAGAAGACGTCATTGCACAGCTGCCGGGTCATATCTATTGGAAAGATAAAAATGGTATTTTTCTTGGGAGTAATACCAATAACTGGAAAGATTTCGGTTTTGACTCTCTTGCATCATATAAAGGAAAAACTGATTATGAGATATTCAGCAAGGAAGAAGCCGATCGAGTGAAAATGATTGACGATGAAGTTGTGCGAGATGATAAGCTAAGAGTTGTTGAAGAGAGGCTAACAACGTCTGATGGTGATGAGGTCCTTTATTTATCTTGTAAAAAAACATTAAAAAATAGGCAAGGTGATATTATTGGACTAGTTGGTTTCTCAATTGATATAACGGATTCTAAGCAAGAAAATACAGACCGTTTAGCGATGTTGGAGGACATAATTGCTGTAATGCCAGGTAATGTCTATTGGATGGATAAAAATGGGGTTTACTTAGGTTGTAATGATAATGAAGCGAAAGCCATTGGGTTAAATTCAAGAAAAGAAATTATTGGAAAAAGAAATATCGATATACAAGAATTTGTTATCCCTGGTATTTTGGACCCTATTAATGATGAGATAATAAAAACAGGAAAGGCCATCACTGTGGAAGAGCCTGCAACATTACTCGATGGTGCCAAAGCCATTTTCCTTTCAAACAAAGTCCCTATCCACAATAGCCGAGATGACGTTATTGGTATGGTGGGTATTTCCGTTGATATCACAGAGAGAAAGAAGCAGGAAGAAGAATTAAAAATAGCGAAAGAACAAGCTGAAGTTTCTAATAAAATGAAGTCTGATTTCATCAGCAATATGGAACATGATATTCGCACACCTTTTATAGGTATTTACGGCATGATCGATATCTTAGCTCAAGGCGAGCCGG
>JAJFKN010000056.1 GCA_021773195.1 Gammaproteobacteria bacterium
CCATCATTCCGTGGCGAAGCCCCATCATCCCGTGGCGAAGCCCCATCATCCCGTGGCGAAGCCCCATCATCCCGTGGCGGAGCTCCATCATTCCGTGGCGAAGCCCCATCATCCCGTGGCTTGACCACGGCCTGTCCTGACAGAGGAGTTGACGTTGTCTGTATGTGTTTAATAAAGGACGCGCTAACACGGGAGCTTCAAAAAAGCAGCCCCATGGCTATTTTTCTTCTTGATTTAATAATTCGTGTTGGCGTTTTTGGAATTCTTCACTGGCTACGTAACCGGTACGACGTAATACTTCACTACGCACTGCGCCTTCCACCAGAATATCTAAATTACGACCGGCAGCAACAGGCACAGTAACTTCAGGAATATCAAGACCCAAAACTTCGCGCGTTCTATGAATACCGTGCAGACGATCCATGTTAAGCAATGCTTCGTCACTGATGGCGACTAACTTCACGATCAAACGCAAACGTTTATTATCGCGGATAGCAGTATCACCGAACATGGCACGGATATTCAAAATACCCAAACCGCGCACTTCTAAAAAATCTGCTAATACAGGTGGACAACTACCGATAACCGTATCGTTACTACCTAAATGAAAAAGAGGCGCATCATCGGCTACTAAACGGTGACCACGATTCACCAAGCCTAAGGCAACTTCACTTTTACCAATGCCACTGGGACCAGCCAATAATACACCGGAACCTAATACATCCATGAATACCCCATGGAGGGTTATGGCATTTTGCTGCTCGGTGTCCATTTATGACCTATTGAGAAAAATTAACCGCATTTTGATACAAGGCATGACAATCCTGGGCTTGTAGCAATGCTTGCCGAAATTGTTCATTGCTAAACAATTTAGCTAACCCCGCCAGGATTTGCAAATGGGCTTCAGTGGCTTCTTCAGGTACTAGGAGAGCAAAGATAAGCTTTACGGGCTCACCATCGCTGGCTTCAAAGTCTATAGACTCATTCAAACCCATTAATAAGCCTATAGGGGCTTCAATGCCTTCTAAGCGGGCATGGGGCAAGGCTACACCATGGCCAACTGCCGTGCTGCCCAAGCGCTCACGCGCCATCAAAGCATCAAACACGACATTATCCGCCATATCTGGCAAATCGTTGGCCAAGACCTCGCTGACGTGCTTAATTGCACGTTTTTTGTTCTCTTCTGTACAAAGAAGGGTACGCCCGGTCGAAAGTAGCTCAGTTAATATCATAATCTTTTGGTTCGAGTGAAGATGGGGGGATTATAATGGATTAAAATTTACCGTCAAGCTTTAGCTTAGTCCGTATTTTCATGAGGGTGGCATCGAAGGAATGGCGATTCTACATTCCTTCGATAATTATTGGATAAAAGGCAAAATTGCCTAAGATAAATACCCTTAATGTTCCTTCATCTTATTTTTATGTTTATCTACTTGGCTCTTGAGTTTGTCATAGAGCATATCGATAGCACTGTACATATCTTCCGACTCTGAACTAGCATGCATATTTGTGCCTGGCGCATGGATTGTGGCTTCAGCCCGTTGACGAGTTTTTTCCACGTTTAAGGTAACGCTGATAGTCATAATGGAAGGCAAATGCTTCGCTAAGCGCGTCAGTTTTTCTTCAGCGAAATCCTTTATAGGTTGGGTTAAATCCATATGGTGGCCGGTAAATGTTATTTGCATTGTGGACTCCTTCAATAAAGATAATAGTGATGTTCTACCATAACATGAAACTTTAAAAATGTCTTTAGATGCTGCACCTCCTTCTATGAGCAAAGCCCTTATGCTCTTCGTCGTCGTTCATTGGATGGCGGTATAGCCAATGCATCACGATATTTTGCGATGGTTCGCCGAGCGACATTGATGCCTTGATCTTTTAAGAATAAAGCAATTTTATTATCGCTTAGGGGTTTCACTGGATTTTCTTGAGCAACAAGTTTTTTGACTAATGCTCGTATGGCTGTTGATGAACATTCACCACCGGCATTTGTCGATAAATGGCTGGAAAAGAAATATTTTAATTGAAAGACACCCCTTGGCGTATACATGTATTTATTAGTCGTCACTCGAGAAACTGTTGATTCATGCATATCAATGGCTTCAGCCACATCATTCAATACCATGGGCCGCATGGCCTCTTCACCATATTCAAAAAAACCACGCTGACGTTCTAAAATACACTGAGTTACCTTCATTAAAGTGTCATTGCGTGATAATAAACTTTTAATCAACCAGCGCGCTTCGCGCAATTGTTCCTTCATGTACTTTTGATCATTAGATGATTTCACTTGTGGAATCATCGCTGCATATTGTTGATTAATACTTAAAATAGGTGTTGTTTCTGAATTTAAACTCGCTTGCCACTGCCCATTAACCTTCTTGACTATAACGTCTGGCACAGTGTATTGGGGATTTATTTCATTAATGCAACTCCCTGGGCGAGGCTCTAAATTTTGAATTAAACTTATTGCGCCACCCACTGAATCTTGGTGAAAATGTGTTTTGCGTACGATAGATTTGCAATTATGATCTGAAAGCGATCCGAAATGTTCTTTCACGATAATAAGCGCTTCCTTTGCGTGAGCCATATCTTCTGGTAATGCTTTCAATTGTATGTATAAACATTCTTGTAAGGTACGCGCTCCTACGCCGGCAGGCTCAAAATGTTGAATCAATTGCAACACCGTATCAATTTCCATTAATTCCAAAGGTTCATCAAAATGGAATGATTCTTGGATGTCACGTAAATTTGCCCTTAAATAACCATCTTCATCCAAAGCATCGATGAGCGCATAAGCAATGTAGCGATCGCGATTACTCAAATCTAAAACATCTACTTGGGCCAACAAATGATCTTGTAAATTGTCACTGCTGCCCTGCATGCTTTCTGCATTAGCATCATGGCTCAAAGAACGTCGAGGCGTCTCAAAGGCATTTTCCCAAATGGCTTCTGTGACTTCATCACTGGCATAATTATCTTCACTTTGAGGGGTATTATCTTCAACGGTCTGGAAAGAAGGCGAAGTATCTTCTGACACCTCCCTTTCTAACATGGGATTAGTTTCCAAAGCTTCTTGTACTTCTGCTTCTAATTCCAGGGTGGATAATTGCAATAGGCGAATGGCCTGCTGGAGTTGAGGCGTGAGGGTAAGGTGCTGACCTAAGCGTAATTGAATCGATGGCTTCATACTATAAGTCTAATAGAAGAATCCATACTTGCTAGTGACTTATTGGGCCAAAAAGAATTTCTTACTATAATTCAAACTCTTCACCCAAATAGACATCGCGAACCTTTTGATTTGAAAGGATAACATCAGGGGAGCCCTCGCACAGTATTTGACCATCACTTACGATATAAGCCCTTTCACAAATATCCAAGGTTTCCCGCACATTATGGTCTGTGATGAGCACCCCAATACCTCGATCCCGCAAATGCAGGATGATGCGCTTAATGTCGATAACTGAAATGGGATCCACACCAGCAAAAGGTTCATCTAAAAGAATAAATTGAGGTTCCATGGCTAGTGCACGGGCAATTTCTACGCGGCGGCGTTCCCCCCCAGAAAGACTAATCCCCTTACTTTTGCGAATGTGCGTCACATGAAATTCTTCCAATAAAGATTCCACCTTTTCCATCCGCTGTTCTTTTGTTAAGTCTTTGCGTAACTCCAGAATGCCTTCAATATTTTTTTCCACTGATAATTTGCGAAATACCGAGGCTTCTTGAGGTAAATAACCAATGCCCAAACGAGCCCGGGTGTGCATGGCTAAATGAGTAATATCCCTGTCATCTAACAGCACTCGACCTGACTCACTGGCCACAAGCCCTACTATCATATAAAAACTGGTGGTCTTGCCAGCACCATTAGGACCTAATAGGCCCACCACTTCCCCATTATGGATATTCAAAGAGAAGCCTTTCACCACCTGACGGGCTTTATAGGTTTTAGTGAGATTTTCGGCTATTAATGTGGTCATATGAATTCCTAAGAATGCCCGCTATTTGCTTTGGGTTGAATAATGATAGTGGTACGCCCGGCCTTGGTGGCTGGCGTATTCAACACCTGCGTTTGTGTATTGTAGATTAATATGGGGCCTTTGAGAAGATTACCTGCTTGCTCAGCACTTGCATGGTCCTGCAATATAATTTTATGCTGGCTAGGGAAATACTTAATAATCCGTGCTTTTGCATCTAACGCGGGTTTACCTGCCTGTGGGAATGTATGTACCTTCGCTAAATCCCCTTTCACAATGGCTTCGCGCACTTGGTTCTTCTTATCAAAAAAGATTTTAACTTGCTGACCTTGGACCTTTGTTTCACCTTGAGTAATTTGCACATGACCAGTAAACAAAGCTATACCCTGTTGTTTATCCACATGGGAAGCATCAGCTGTAATCCATACTGGTGGTTTTTGTGTATTTGCAAAACCCCACAGTGGCGAAAAAATACTAAGGAGTAAAATTAGAATGTTGCCCTTGCTGAACATATTCACCTCGCACGTTGGCTAACAAATCAAATTTACCCAGAGCTAAATTTGCATGGGCACCGACAGCTTGCATTCGATTCCCCGATTCCACTAAGGTAATTTCCTGGGATGTTACCGCCAGTTTGGTTGTAGGGTCGTAATTTATAGCAGGTGTGGTCACGGTGATAGCAGGGTTTTTGCCACTGGCTGCCCTCTGTATTTTCACATGGCCCCATAAATAAAAAGGCGCATTGCTACCCTGCAAAGCTTGGGCGTAATCCGCAGTTACATGCCAAGGTGTACCATTATCCACATGCACAACAATAATAGGATCCGACAATACCACGACGCCATTGGGGTAATGATTAATTCTAGGTGTTGCTAATGTCATATGCGGTTTGCCTGAAACATCCATTTGCTTCACCTTCAAAGCATTGGCAAAAGCATCGGGTTTTGTCACGTCTACCGCAGTTTTTTCTTGCTTATCATGCAACATATGATAGGCAGCACGGCTGCTAATTAAGGTTAGCAAGATCAATATTAATAGCCAGATTATATTCTTTTTACTTAGCCACATGATCTTTTTGGTAACTCTCAATGATTTTTTCAAACAGACCTTGAGACTTCAAAATCAACTCACAAACTTCGCGCACAGCACCATAACCGCCGCTGTGCTGCGTACAATAATCCGCATGAGAACGCAATTCATCACATCCATTAGGCACCGTCACACTCAAACCAGCCCTTTGTAGCAAGGGTAAATCCGGCAAATCATCCCCCATATAAGCCACTTGTTCTTCTTGCAAGTTAAGTTTTGATAGTAAATCATCAAAGGCAACCCGTTTATCGCGACAGCCAGAATAAACGTGTTTGATCCCTAACATTTCGGCCCGTTTATGAACTAATTCATTCACGCCCTTGGTAATAATAGCGACGGTAATGCCTTGCTGTTGCAGCCATACCATGGCTTGGCCATCATGTACGTAAAAACTGCGATGGATATGACCATCATCGTTTATGAATAAACGACCGTCGGTGAGTACACCATCCATATCCAAAGCTAACGCTCGTATTGTCTTTGCTTTTTCAAAAACTTGTTGCATGATATATTCCTCAAACTACTTTCGCACGGAATAAATCGTGCAAATGAATAATGCCGCATAACTTATTATTCTCTTCTACAATCACTACGGCGGTAATTTTTCGTTGCTCCATTAACTGCACCACATCATGAGCCAAAGTACCCGGCCTCATGGTACTGCATTGTCGCGTCATCACATCTCTAATTTTGGCGGTATGAATATCCATACCTTGATCCAAGGTGCGACGTAAATCGCCATCGGTATAAATTCCCACGAGATGATCACAGGCATCAACTACCGTAGTCATCCCAAATCCCTTGGCACTCATTTCCATGAGCGCATCACTGATTGTCGCGTCTTCAGTGACTCGAGGAATGGCTTCACCGTAATGCATGATTTCATCCACTTGCAACAACAGACGTCGACCCAACTTTCCGCCTGGATGAGAACGCGCAAAATCTTCTGCCGTGAAACCTCTAGCACTCAATAGTGAAACCGCTAAGGCGTCACCCATGGCTAGAGCCGCTGTGGTACTGGAAGTGGGGGCTAAACCCAAAGGGCAGGCTTCTTCTGAAACGCTCACGTCCAAATGCACCGTAGCCATCTTCGCCATGGTGGAATCAACATTGCCGGTTAATGTAATGAGAGGAATGCCTAACCGCCTTATTAAGGGCAAGATGGTAAGGATTTCCTCGGTTTCTCCCGAATTAGAAAGAGCCAACACCACGTCCTTTTCTGTAATCATCCCTAGGTCACCATGGCTGGCTTCTCCGGGATGTACAAAAAAAGCTGGGCTTCCGGTACTAGCCAGAGTTGCGGCAATTTTACCCGCAATATGACCTGACTTACCCATACCGATCACAATAACGCGCCCAGGGCAACCCAATATATGTTGGCATGCCTGAGCGAATTGTTTACCTATACGTCCAGCCAACTGGCTAATTGCCTTGGATTCTACGTCCAAAACAGCCGATCCTAATTGACAAAAATCCTTATCCGTTAACATGTTAGAGCCACACTCTACGTTGATGGAGAAGTGGCTATCTTACAGGAATATCCCCTTTCTTTAAACCCTCCAATCTGCTAGGGTTTTGTTTATGAGCGATAATATTATTCACATTGAAAACTTGACCTTCTCCCGGGAGGCTCGGCTGATCTTAGGTGATATCAATCTGGTAATCCCACGGGGCAAAATCATCGCCATCATGGGTCCCAGCGGCTGTGGCAAAACCACCCTCTTACGGCTGATGGGCGGGCAATTACGCCCTCAACAAGGCATAGTCAATTTCAATGGCATCAATATTAATGGCCTGAGCCGCAAAAAACTTTATAAGACCCGTGAAGATATGGGCATGCTATTCCAACATGGTGCACTCTTCACTAATTTAACGGTTTTTGAAAATGTGGCCTTTCCCCTGCGAGAACATACCTCCCTATCGGAAAATCTCATTCGCACTTTGGTATTAATGAAATTAAACATGGTGGGTTTACGCGGCACTCACAAAATGATGCCTTCTGAATTATCAGGGGGCATGTCCCGCCGTGTGGCACTAGCCCGCGCCCTAGCCCTGGATCCACAATTGATTATGTATGATGAACCATTCACAGGCCAGGATCCCATATCCATGGGCGTACTGGTGCGTTTGATTAAAACCCTCAATGACAATTTAGGGTTAACCTCCATTATCGTCTCCCATGATGTACCAGAAACCGCCAGCATTGCCGATGAAGTGTTTGTTCTGGCTCAAGGCCAATTAGTCGGCCAAGGCACTCCCGAACAAGTGATGCGAGACACATCCCCTCGCGTACATCAATTCATCCATGGTGAAGCCGATGGCGCGGTGCCCTTTCATTACCCAGCAAAATCGTTAGAAGAAGATTTCATAGCTTAGCTAAAACCACCTCCCGATGGGAGGATCATTGCAAGCATATAATTCTTCTACCTCGCTTCCAATCTTTAAGTAATCCTCTCTTTCCATTGCTAAATCATTCTGTTAGGGTCATGGGATCATTTAAACAGGTGCTCATCCATGTTAAATAACATCGCGACCCTAGGACGCTGGGGGATCGATTTTTGTCAAACTCTTGGTAGGTCGGGGTTATTTTTACTCTTGGCCCTGCTTCGCCGTCCGCGCTTTAAGCAAAGCTTCCCCCTCTTAATCAAAGAACTCTATTCTGTGGGCGTGCTTTCCACCTTGATTATCATGGTTTCCAGCCTCTTCATCGGTATGGTGGTGGCTCTTCAAGGTCATGCCATTTTAGAAAAATTCGGTGCCGACGCTGAACTTGGTCAATTAGTAGCCTTATCCATGTTGCGAGAATTAGGCCCCGTGGTCACGGCATTATTGTTTGCCGGCCGGGCCGGTTCTGCCCTAACGGCTGAGATTGGTCTCATGAAAACCACAGAACAGTTAGACAGCATGGAAATGATGGGGGTCGACCCACTGTGGAAGGTCATTTCACCACGTTTTTGGGCCGGCTTCATTTCCATGCCCATCTTAGCCACTCTCTTCAATGCTGTAGCTATTTTAGGCAGTTATTGGGTAGGCGTGGATTGGTTAGGAGGCGATGGTGGAACCTTTTGGAGCAATATGCAGTCAGCTGTACATTTTCGAGCCGACGTGATCAATGGTTTGATCAAAAGTTTAGTTTTTGGCTTTGCTGTAACTTGGATAGCAATCTACCAAGGTTACGATTCAGAGCCCACAGCGCTAGGCATCGGGCGTGCAACCACACGCACGGTGGTCTATTCTTCTCTTGCAGTACTTGGATTAGATTTTATCCTCACTGCCCTTATGTTAGGAGATTGGTAAATGTGGTTTAAACGATCCACCGAAGTCACGGTGGGGCTCTTTTTGCTAGCAGGCATTCTTGCCATGCTCATGCTCGCCCTGCGCGTAAGCGGCTTAACGGAATTCACCCACAGCAAGGGCTACGATTTGACGGCCAGTTTTGATAACATTGGTGGTTTACGCGTTAACGCGCCCGTGACCTTAGCTGGAGTAAAAATCGGCAGCGTACAAAGCATCCACCTTAACTCCGAAAGCTTTAAAGCGGATGTTACAATGGACATCAATCCTAAAGATAATAATCTCCCTGCTGACAGTTCTGCTAGCATTCTCACGGCGGGATTATTAGGATCAAATTACATTGGCCTCACACCAGGCTTTGATGATAGCGTGTTAAAAAATGGCGGTCGTATTGAAGAAACCCATTCAGCCCTCATTCTGGAAAATTTAATTGGACAATTATTATTTTCCTTAAAGAATGATGATGAAAAATCTGAGGAGAAACCTAATGCAACGAATTCTTAAAGGACTTTTATTACCCTTAATTTGTCTATGGGCTTTTACCGCCCAAGCGGCCACCCAGCCACCACCCGTAGCTGTGATTCAATCCACGGCTAATAGTATGGTTTCTGCTTTAAAAGCGAACCAAAGCCAACTAAAATCCAACCCTAATGTGGTTTACCAGTTGGTAAAACGCATTGTGTTGCCTCGCGTAGATGTGAATTTAATGTCGCAAATGGTTCTTGGACGCAATACCTGGAAAAGTGCAACACCCGCTCAACGCAAGCAATTCGTTAATCAATTTACTAATTTAGTCATCGGCACCTATGCGTCGGCCTTTGCTTCCTATACCGACGAAACCGTAAGGGTCTTCCCCATGCGCAGCTATAAACCTGATCAAAACCGCGCTGAAGTGAATAGCGTCATTGTACGCAGTAAAGGGCCTAACGTTCCCGTTAATTATCGCCTGTTGAGACGGGGCTCCAGCTGGAAAATCTATGACTTTAGTGTGGAAGGCGTGAGTTTAGTGCGTAGCTTCCGTTCACAGTTTGCGGATGAGTTGTCCAAGGGAAATTTAAATAGCTTAAACCAACGCTTAGAAGCTCATAACAAAAAGCTGAAAAATGCCTAAAGCTACCCTCCACCGCCTGGAAGGTGATCAATGGCAATTAGCTGGCGAAATCACATTGAACAATGTGCAAGGCTTATTGGCCCAAGGAAAAGAAATTTTGCTTGGGCAGGATTCTCTTAAGCTTGACCTAAGTAAAGTGGTCTATAGTGACAGCTCTGGCATCGCTTTATTGTTAAATTTAAAGTCAATTGCCACCAGCTTAGCGAAAAACATTGCTTTTCAGAATATCCCCCCTAAAATGCAGTCCATCGCTAAGTTAAGCCATGTGACAGAATTATTAGAGGATAGGGATGCAAACTGAAGCCATAAAACAGTTAATTGAAGAAAATTTAGTCGGTTCCCAAGCCCAAGTAGAAGGTGATGGCAGTCATTTTCAAGCCGTGGTTGTATCAGACTCCTTCGCAACTCAACGAACGGTCCAACGACAACAATCCATTCTCAACATACTACAACCCTATATCAGTGACGGCTCATTACATGCCATTAGCTTGAAAACATATACACCACAAGAGTGGGCATCAAAGGAGCATACTTAGGTATGGAACAATTTATTATTAATGGGGATACCCCACTTTTTGGTGAAATCAAAATTTCTGGCGCCAAGAATGCCGCTCTGCCTATATTAACCGCCAGCCTTCTAGCCGATGGCCCAGTTACTATTAGTAACGTACCGCATTTGCATGACGTTACCACCATCATGACACTCTTAGCCAAGATGGGCTTGGAATTCACCGTCGATGAACAAATGAATATTGAAATCGATCCCAACACCATTAATGATTTCACGGCGCCCTACGAATTAGTGAAAACCATGCGCGCGTCCATTTTAGTGTTAGGGCCTCTGCTCGCACGTCATGGCGAAGCGTGCGTATCCTTACCTGGCGGTTGCGCCATCGGTTCACGTCCCGTAGATTTACACATAGAAGGTATGAAAGCCCTCGGCGCTGATATCACCGTAGATAATGGTTATATTCATGCGTCAGTAAAAGGCCGTTTGCACGGCGCCACCATTAACTTAGAAAAGATTACCGTCACAGGCACGGAAAACCTTATGATGGCAGCTACTTTGGCCAAGGGCACCACCGTATTAAAGAACGCGGCCAAAGAACCAGAAGTCATTGACTTAGCGAATTTTTTAAATACCCTCGGCGCGGATATCCGCGGCGCAGGTACTCATACTATTACCATCCATGGCGTAGACCGATTAACGGGCGGACAATATCGCGTGTTGCCCGATCGTATTGAAGCCGGTACTTATTTAGCAGCGGCAGCATTAACCCGTGGACGTGTCAAAGTGAAAGGCATTGGTCCCGATTTAATGGATTCTATTTTATGTAAATTAGCCGATACCGGCGCTCACATCAGTTCTAATTGTGGTTGGGTAGAATTGGATATGCAAGGCAATCGTCCTAAAGCTGTAGACATTAACACAGCACCCTACCCCGCTTTCCCCACGGATATGCAAGCACAATTCGTGGCGTTGAATGCCTTGGCTGAAGGTACCAGCACCGTGATTGAAAACGTATTTGAAAATCGCTTTATGCATATTCAAGAAATGCAACGCATGGGTGCCAACATTAAATTAGAAGGCAATACGGCCATTTGTACGGGCGTCGACAGTTTAAATGGTGCACCGGTCATGGCCACAGACTTGCGGGCTTCTGCCGGCTTAGTGATTGCTAGTTTAATGGCAAAAGGTGAAACCGTCGTAGATCGCATTTATCATATTGACCGCGGCTATGAATGCATCGAAGAAAAGCTGTCGATGTTAGGCGCGAAAATTCAACGCATCAATAATAAAAATATCAAATCATGATCGAATTAAACACCCTTAATGATTATCTATGTGATCTGCTAAATTGTGCGGCCTATGACGACTATTGCCCCAATGGTTTACAAGTAGCGGGCAAATCCACTATCAAAAAAATTGTCACAGGCGTGACAGCTTGCCAAGCATTAATTGATGCGGCCATTGCAGAAAAAGCCGATGCTATTTTAGTGCATCACGGTTATTTTTGGAAAGGCGAAGACCCTTGTCTCACAGGTATGAAAGGCCAACGCATTAAAACTTTATTGCAAGCCGACGTGAATTTACTGGCTTACCATTTACCCTTAGATGGTCACGCGACATTAGGCAACAATGCGCAACTAGCTCAACGCTTAGGGTTACAAAACCTAACGCCCATTCCCGCACAAGATAACAATCCTCCCATTGTGTTTAAAGGGGAATTACCCACTGCCTGTTGCGGCGAAGATTTTGCAAAAGTCATCGCAAAGGCCTTAGATCGCGACCCTTTATTCATCCCAGGCCGTGATGGCCCGGTGAAAACCATCGGCCTATGCACGGGCGGCGCCCAGGATTATATGGTCCAAGCAGTCCCCCATGGCATTGATGCCTTCCTCACGGGAGAAGTGTCAGAACGCACATTCCACGAAGCCAAAGAGCTAGGTGTACATTTTTTCGCCGCCGGCCACCATGCCACGGAGCGCTACGGCATCCAAGCTCTAGGTGAGCATTTAGCAGAGAAATTCCCTATAAAACATCAATTTATCGATATACCCAACCCCGTTTAAGACCCTTCTGTACAAAAATTCATCCGATTTTTTGACCAAGATGACTATCATTTTGTAGTACTTATATGTAACATATTGAACAATCCCCGTCAGATAAAAAGCAAAAAGGGACAGAATGCAACGACAATCGCCTCCCAACAAAGGGCAAGCAGCCCACCGTGACGCGCCATTAGCTTCTTGTACTTATAGTGTTGTTGCCGTGCGCTTGTGTGGTGAGGATGGAACACCTCATGCCGCCATGAATGGTGGTAAAGACGAAAGATCCTGCACCTCAGATATTGGTTGTGAGATAGTTGCAGTTGTCCCTACCTCTGCTGCCAACGGGCGTTCACAGGATGATAATAAAAAATTACTAGAAAATGCCCATTATGCAGAAACCAAGACACCCGATGGAAAGGTTCATAGGTATCGCCGAGATTTTTATGGCAGATGGTTACCCCATGCTTGCCTATCTCGTGAACTCCCTTTAGGCACGGGTTATCTCACGGCACATAATCATCTCGACTGGAGGAGACAACACCCAATTGAAGGAAGAGAGTTTACCCATGCGCCTTATGCAATTGAAAACCCAGCTCAACATGCTGCTTCTGTAGCACCTCGAAGAAGTACCTTAGCAATTACTCACTACCCTAATCCAGTTGCTACAGAAGACCCTGCTGCAGAGCTCACGGATGAGGAAACCTTGCTTGAGAAAATCCGAGCAGAAATTCCTACTTTTAAAAAACAGTCCAGAAAACGATTGCGTTTCATTCAAGAATTAAAGAAAGAACCACCATCAGAGGAATATGAGGAATATGAAAAAACACGCATCACGCGCCTAGAGATACTATTTGAGTTAATAGAAGAATTTGAACATTACATAATGAGCATGCCTAATACAGCTCCCTTATTTGTAGAGTTAGCAAAGCAACGTATTGAATGCATCAATCAATTTGATTATATTCGTTTAGACTTGGCAACGCTTGAAGCTTACTTTTACTCTGAGCTGGATAAATTCAGCGAAACCCTGCTTAAGGTACACGCAACATTTCCTCGATTGATCTATCAGCCTCATAGAAGCTCTTCGCTGCAAGAACTTCATTGTGCTCCAACGACCTATTCTGAGAGCCCTGATAGTCCATCATCAGATGGGATAGGTAAAATGGTGCAGATAAGTGAAAAAATGCATAAACCAGCCCATCATACCGAAGATAGTGTATATTCTGTTCCCACCTATTTAACCAGCGCCCCACAAGCACAAAGGATACAAAAACTTACCGAATCAGAAAAACAATTAGAAAAATTGGCCTATATTGAAGGCCAGTTAAAAATGCATCTTTATCTAGCCATGCAAGAACGCATGAAACTACTAGTTTCCCCGCAAAGCCATCGAGAATATAGTAATAAATGGATTGAAATTGAGTCTCAAGTAATGAGCTTGACAGCCATGGAGTTACCAGACCATCCTTACCTAGAAACTTTATTTTTGACTTTAGGCAAAGGCCTATGCAAAACCAACCACTATAGAATTCGAGTTATAGAGAAACAGGTGTCCTCTGAAAACTTTTCTAAGATTACTAGCAGTTTACTAGCAATTCACGGCATAGCTAAAAACATATTAGATAACCATTACGATCATATGGGACGTCACCATCATAATAAAGAACTAACTGATAGTTTAATGCGTCAACTGAAAGAACTGAAAAAACTACAACAACGAATCCACAAATTCAACGCTCATTTTTTGATTGGCGATGAGAGTACGCCAGCTAGTGAAGATATTAAACAAAGAATCAAAGATGATGGGCCCTTAATCAAAGAACACATCCAAGAAAACATCAAAATAGCCTTGGATTTGTACAATCAATACGTAGGCAAAGCAGGGCAATGTCACGATACATTATCATTTGATGCTCGCCCAATCATTAATCTAATTAGACTCTTAATCAGTAATGCTGAGTATTTAGCAAAACAACATGACATACACAATAGAATTAGCATTGCCTCTTTAGAACACCCATCTATATTTTATGATGGCGCACCTCTGCCTAAGGATTTTGATGACATAAAATATGATTTTTCAGGGTTATTTGTTCCTGAATGTGATCATGGATTATTAAAACAACTTGCCGAAAACGATATTGCTCCAACTAAAGATGACGACAGTGGGAAATACTACGACCTATCAGCCTTTACTCCATTATGGCATCGCATAACGACAGAAGATAGCCAACCAAGTTCTCATGGTTTTGCATATTATGATGAAACTTCATGTGATTATTATAGCCCCAACACCATAAATGGCATGCCAGCTGATTATAGTTGCCAATAACCTCACTCCCCCGCCACCATCATTTTTTCCATAAGAATAGATCCCGTGCGAATGTTGTGATTAAAATCAACGTCATTGGCGATCTTTATAATGCCTTTAAACATATCTTTTAAATTGCCGGCAATGGTCACTTCTTCCACGGGGAATTGGATTTCACCATTCTCTACCCAAAAACCACTGGCACCCTGGGAATAATCTCCCGTGACTAAATTAGTCCCATGGCCCATGAGATCTGTTACCAAAAGCCCTTTATCCATCTCTCTGATTAAATCCTTTAGAGTGCTATCGGAAGTATTCACGTCTAAATTATGTAACCCACCCGCATTGCCTGTAGTTTGCATGCCTAATTTACGCGCCGAGTAACTGGCTAAAAGGTAACTTTTCAAAACGCCATTTTCCAATAATACTTTTTCTTGCGTGCGTACGCCTTCATTATCAAAGGGCGTACTGGCTAAACCTTTGGATAGATGGGGGCGTTCCGTTAAGGTTATAAATTCCGGGAAAATTTGTTTGTCTAAACTGTCCAATAGGAAACTGGATTTGCGATACAGTTTAGAGCCACTAATGGCTTGAGTCAAACAAGATAATAATTGATGGGCCACATCCGCATGCCAAATCACCGATGTAGCTTGGGTGGCAATGCGCCGTCCACCTAATCGGGATAAAACTTTCTCTGCAGCTTTTTTACCGATACTTTGCAAACTGGGTAAATCCTTATAATCCCGGGTAACGAAATATTCTCCATTGATTTGCATATCATTGCCTTCTCGCGCTAGCAATAAACAGGATCGGCTATGGCCCGTACTTTTGTATGTCCCATTAAATCCATGGCTATTGGCATAAACCCGGCAGGTTTCATGGCTTGAAATAGACGCCCCATCGGAATTATCAATGCGCTTGTCCGCAGAAAAACCTGCTGCCTCTATGGTTTTGGCATCAATAATGGCCTGCTCCACCGTTAAGGGCCAAGGATAATGCAGGTCCAACGTAGGATAACCATGGGCCATGAATTCTTTGTCGGCCAACCCCTGACAGGGATCCTCTTGAGTATATTTGGCCATGTTGCAAGCCGCCGTAACGGTTTCTTGCATGGCTTCTAAACTCAAATCTGCCGTGCTGGCTGAGGCTACGCGATGACCAAAATACACTGTAATCCCTAAGCCACTATCTCTATCGTGGATGAGGGTGTCCACATCGCCCTGCCGTACGGTCACCTCAAAACCATCGCTTACACTGCCCCCCACATCGGCACTGGTGGCGCCTTGCTTTTTAGCTAAAGAAAGCATATGGTTAGCCAATTCTTGTAACTGGCCCGCGTCTCGTAGAGGCAATTTGGAAGGCGATGAAAGGTCGGTCATGATCTGCTCCGAAAGATACAAAGTGGGCAGTTTACCTGAAAAACCGTTACAACAGCAAAGAGGATAAGCAATTGACTATGGTAAGACATCCAGATTTTGAACAGCTTTTTGAAATCAAACATCCTTTAATCCAACATAAGTTATCCCTACTAAGAAAGGCCGTCACCAATACCAAGTCCTTCAAAGAATTAGTCAATGAAATTACCCTGCTGCTGGTTTATGAAGCCACCAAAGATTTACCCATGACTACGGAATCCATAACCACCCCGCTAGAAACTTTCGAAGCCCCCGTATTAGATGGCAAAAAACCTGTAATCATGCCCATCTTGCGTGCAGGCATTGGCATGGTAGATGGCTTCTTAAAATTAATGCCAGGTGTCCGCGTGGGCCATATTGGACTTTACCGTGATGAAGAAACGTTGGAACCCCACACATATTTTTTTAAAATCCCAGAAGACAGCCATAAACGACAATTCTTTGTGTGTGATCCCATGTTGGCTACGGGGGGCTCCGCCGTAGATGCCATCAACCACATTAAATCCCGCAATATTAATAAAATTACTTTTGTTTGTCTGGTGGCAGCACCTGAGGGTGTAAAAAAATTCACTGAAACTCATCCCGACGTGCCTATTTATACGGCTAGCTTAGATAGACAACTCAATGAAAAAGGTTATATCGTCCCTGGATTAGGTGACGCAGGTGATCGTTTGTTTGGAACGAAATAACACTTACTTGTATCGCCTGTTTGGGTTTTCTTCTTTTCGAACGTCAAGCGCTGCCATGCTTGAGTCTCTAACGTCATTCCCGCGTCCTCTAACGTCAGTCCCGCGAAGGCGGGAATCCAAAAGGCATTGAATTCTTCTATGGACCCCGGAATTGCTTCCCCTCAGGGGACAGGCCGCAATCCGGGGTGACGTGGGAGTTACTAAGAACTAGTCCCACCCACGGTCAATTCATCCACTTTCAACGTGGGTTGCCCTACGCCCACTGGCACGCTTTGTCCCTGTTTACCACAAACACCAATACCGGAATCTAATTTCAAATCATTACCAATCATGGAAACCTTGGTTAATACATCAGGACCATCACCAATTAATGTAGCGCCTTTCACAGGTTTAGTAATTTTACCGTCTTCAATTAAATAAGCTTCACTGGCGGAAAAAACAAATTTACCCGAAGTAATATCCACTTGACCACCGCCAAAATTAACAGCATATAAGCCTTTTTTCACAGATTTAATAATTTCTTCAGGAGCATAAGGACCGGCTAACATATAAGTATTAGTCATACGCGGCATAGGCAAATGAGCATAAGATTCACGACGCCCATTGCCCGTTGATTGGGTTTTCATTAAACGAGCATTCAAGGAATCTTGCATAAAGCCCTTTAAAATACCGTCTTCAATTAATGTGGTGCATTGCGTTGGTGTGCCTTCATCGTCCATATTCAATGATCCTCGGCGTCCAGCTAAAGTACCATCATCCATTACCGTCACACCTGGCGTCGCTACACGCTCACCTAGACGGCCAGTAAAGGCTGAAGTGCCTTTACGAATAAAGTCCCCTTCCAAACCGTGACCTACAGCTTCATGCAACAAAACCCCAGGCCAACCAGGCCCTAACACCACGGGCATGGTACCTGCTGGCGCTGCCACGGCATCTAAATTAGTTATGGCTTGACGCACAGCTTCTTTAGCAAAACCAACGCCTCTTTCATCCTGTAAAAAATACTGATAATCACCACGACCACCGCCGCCGGCCGTAGCTTGTTCACGTTGACCTTTGTCTTCCACAATGACGGACACATTCAAACGTACTAAAGGCCTAACATCTGCAGCCATGCGGCCATCACTGGAAACCACCATAATCACTTCATGTTCTGCCGTGAGATTAATTATTACTTGATTGACACGGGGATCTTCTTTACGTGCTTTTTCGTCGATGGTTTGTAATAAAAGAATAATCTCTTCTTCAGGAATTTGTCCGATGGGGTTTTGTGTAGGATACAGATTATGGCCTGCTACTTTTTCAAATGCCTGCACATGCCCGCCTCCATGGCGAGCAATGGAACCTGCCGCATGTGCTGCTTCATCTAAAGCCGGCAAGATAATATCATCAGAATAAGCAAAACCGGTTTTTTCACCGCTTATAGCACGCACGCCTACACCTTGCTCTTTATCAAAACTGCCTTCTTTTAAGATACCATTTTCAAAAATCCAAGATTGCTCCACTGTAGTTTGAAAATACATATCAGCATTATCGATAGCGCCACCCATCATAGAGCCCAAACATTTTTCCACTTCATGGTGGCTAATGCCTGCAGGGGCTAGAATTTGTTTTTCAGCGATTTTTAATAGATCACTCATGGAAATATGGCGCCTCTTGGGAAAAAGGTGATACTACCATAGCTACATTATATAAGGGTAATCATTTTAACCGAGTTTCTTGGGGGATTTTCTAGGTTCATCATAGAGTTACGCATATTATATCGATCAATTTACTTAACAGCTTGATTCTTTCTATTGACCTGGGAAAACTTGACAATATTCATATTAAATTGAATAAGATAATACATCATTAGTTTATCAAACTGTTTGTTTTTATTGGGTTTACTCCCAGATTTCACTTTAGCTTAAGGATTATCTAGGTCCAAAAGACCATATAGACAGGAGGTAGCGTCAAGATTCTTCTATAATTATATGAGAGGCGTCATTATTATGACTTAAATGCGAAGCTTAGCAATAAGGGCAGGGAGAGCCTCATAGGGTCTTTCCATGGTTAGAGTCGATATTACAAAAGGTACAGAAGGCATCGAGACACTTGAAGTATACTCCTTCAAGAGTTTTATCGTTGCACCTAACTATTTAATAAAAATTCATGACGTCAGTTCTGATGAAGCCACATTAACCCAAGTAGGAAACAACTTAAAAATATCTTTTGATTCCGGTGAAGAATTGACCCTAATTAATTTCTTTGCTGAGGTTAAACCTGGTGAGGAACGGCCAAGCGTTTTCTTTGACAGCAATGCCGATTCATTTGTCGACCAAAATGCAAACGACAAAGGCCCCAATGACTTTCTAGCAGCCGAAGAAAAAGTTGAAGATGAACCACCAGACCTACCTGGAAACGATATTAATAATTATATAAAATCCAACAATCCAAATAATACTTTTTCTTTAGAACCTGATTTTGTTAATACTACTGAAGATGCATTCATTAACATTCCCGTATTAAATAATGACAACATCGGATCAGTTCCAGGCAGCCAATTGAATGTGCTTGGAGTTAATGTAACAGGCGTCCTTGGCACAGTTACATTAAAGGTTGATAATACAGTAGATTACGATCCTGGCAGTCATTTTCAACATTTGCGTGATGGAGAAACCTTCACGGAAATATTCGAATATACAGCCAGCAATAGTATTGAACCTGCTCAAACAAAAGTTGTCACCATCACCATCAACGGCATCAACGACGCGCCCGTCATCACCAACGCCTTCGGTGACTTCACGCATACCATCGATGAACTCACTAACTTAAGCTTTGCCGTTACCGCCACGGACGTTGATACACTGCCCGCCAATTTGCGATTCAGCTTGGACATTGCAGGCACCGATGCAGGTATGACCATCGATCCCGTGACGGGGATTTTTTCTTGGACACCCACTGAAGCCCAAGGTCCCGGTGTGTTTACTGCCACCATCACCGTCAGCGATGACAGTCTGCCCACGCCCTTGACCGACACCGCACTCTTAACCGTCACCGTCAATGAAGTAAACCTTGACCCCGTGGCCAACACCGACAATTACACCACCGATGAAGATACCGCCCTCAATATTGTGTTGCCCCCCAACGGATTACTCGATAATGACACCGATCCCGATGTGCCAGCCAACACCCTTAACGCCGTCCCCGCCACACTCACCAGTACCCAAGGCGCCGCCGTCACCATCAACAACGATGGCACCTTCAGTTACGACCCAACAGGCTCTGCTACCTTACAAGCGTTAGCCCCCGGCAACAGTGTCCAAGACACCTTCACCTAC
>JAJFKN010000057.1 GCA_021773195.1 Gammaproteobacteria bacterium
ACGGCATCACCATGGATTGCTGCGAAATACAATGCATCCTGCCAGCTTTCAGTGTTGTCAGAGCACGGTGCCGGTGGCAAAATCTCTTCGCTTTCTTCATTCGTTGCACTAGTCACACTGTCACCATCTTCGTCGATTACGCTCGAATCTTGAAAAATTAAGTGTTGGAGTTTTACGTAGATTAGCTGTGATTTCTTATGCTCTCCCCTGCTTTTTGTAATGCCTGCCTTGGTGAAATTATCAATTATATCAATAAGTTAATTTTAAAAGTGTAAAACTCATAATCCGTTGGTCCTAGGTTCAAGTCCTAGTGGGCCCACCAATTCCGCCGATACAACGGGTAAACTATAAGATTGATATTTAGTCAGCTCAGTAGTACTATATTCGTATAGCCATCATAGACCACTATAATAAAATTTAAGGTAGCCCCCATGTACCAATTCCCTGAATACTTGCTGGATATTGAGCAGCTCAATCAAGCCATTAGCGCGTTAGAGGGCCATAGGGACGCTATCTCAGCCCATGAGGACTTCATGCTACCCCACAGTACAGCAAGCACCAGCACTGCAGCCACCTCAACAAGTCAAGAGCTCATCCCCGTTGCAACCAAGGGTGATAACCAGATGGTGGGAGACTTGGCCTTTGTCATGTTTCAGCAAATGAAAACTTTGCACTTCACATCAACCAGAAAACAGTTACGACCTCAAGATGACACCCTATCACAACGCAGTTTAACCACAGAAATACAAAAAAACTGCATACCTAAGCTCAATCAAGCCATGGACGTCACAGCAGACCAGGTTATTCAAGCCTTAACGCTTAGCCTCAAAATGAATGCCCTATTGCTAATAGCGAAATTCCTCAGAGCAAAAACCAGCACTGTTGAGGGTTTAGATAATATTAAGAAAATGGTACATGATATTATAAAGCCTGAAGAAATAGAGGAATTTATCCCCATAAAAAACCATCCAAAATTTAGCACCCTTCTTATTGAAGCTTTTGTGCCGCACTATAGACGTGGTTATGTTGATCGTTCAGGGCTTCTACATAGCACTACAGGAATAGTCCCCTCGGGTGAACTCACATTGTTGATATTGAGTGTGCTGTCCCCAAATGATAGAGTTCACGCTTTTTACTCAGTTCCAAATTTTTTGACAACAACTATTGAAAAAGGTCGCGTGGAATATGTAGAAACATTGCTAGAAAATTTGACACCAACGCAGCAATCAGCTTTCTTATTCCATAACGATGCTTTACAAAAAGCTATCAATACACCGAATAATGTTGCAATGATACATACGCTACTAAGTGGTCTGGAAGGCCATATTAAACTACGGGTCCTTGCGGGGGACAGCCATCGGGGCATTGCACCTGTGTACCTTGCTTTTAAAAAACGTGATGCCAGTGCCGCCACAGAATTATTGACTGGGCTGACCCCAGAACAACTAGGTAGCATCTTAAAGTCATATGCGGGTGCAAAGATACCAAAAGAGCTAGATGAAGCTTTGAGACAACCTCGTCCCATAACCCATGAAGAATATCAGGTTGTATATACGCTGATGTTAGTAAGAGAGCATGCAGAAAATAACCTGCAACATCTACCTGTAGAACTTATTTTCTGTATCTTCCAAGCATTCTTTGGGCTAAGAGGATGTGAGCTGAAGCTGGTAGATAATACGCCCATTTCTAAACGTATTGTTATCTTTGCCGCCTTTTTTGCACCACGCCCAGAACCCGTGTCAAGCACATGCGTGCTGGCTGAAGACTCAATGGCAGCGTCTACAGATGATACAAGCATATTAGATGAGCCATCCTATGACGAACCACCGCGTCCTCGACTGAAAGCAAGAATGCAATCTCACTAACTAAGGTTTGTTCTTAGGCCGCTACTTCCTTTGCACCTGCACCACTACAGTACCCACCTCATCATATGGGTTGGCATAAGCCATGCAAGTATAGGTAGAGCTATTTGTTTCTGCATAAGCCTTCAATTTACCCTCACCTGACAATGAGACTGTAACATTACAAAATCTATCATTATAAGAATCATCTTCACTCTGTTTAAGGCCTATATAAAAGGTTGCTGAAAGGTATGCATTCCGCTCACCGGTGATAGTATGAGTGGCATGAGTGGGCAAACTAATTTTAGTGGGTTTGGCAACCAATTCTGTGCTCCAGTCACAACCGTCTTTACATTTTTTAGTGGTTGTAAAATCTTGTGACTGTACGCGAATACTCGGCAAAGTAGAGTTTTCTGTACCTGCCGTACAATTATTTGAAAGTATAATTCTAAAGCCCTCATTTAAAGAAGGCGAGCCATAGGCTAAAGATGCAGCGAATAATAAACTAGCAAGCATGCCTATCTTTGCAAATAGCATATTTTTCATTATATTAACCCTCAATCTTATGCATTGTATTGTCTTTGTAGAGTATAGTTTAGAGCCCCGGATCGAACAAATATTGAGAGCGCCTGCTTTCGAAGATTTGACAAACTACTGATTATAAATGGGTTTGTTTTCTCAACTATAAAGCTCATAATCCGTTGGTCCTAGGTTCAAGTCCTAGTGGGCCCACCAATAATACCGTTGGTATTTTGTGGCTTCTTAAGTAATCGCAAAGATAAAATAATGGACAAACCCAAAAGAAAAATTATAACTCCAGAGAAAATATGGTAAGCGTGCAAAAAGGCCATACTTGCGACTTCTTGCGATTTTGTATTTATCAACGTATGTATATTCGCCGTGCCGTTTGCTACTGAGATAATATGTGGTGTAACAGAGATTAAAGACTGATTGAGAAATCGCAAGCTTAACCCACTGATAAATTGTCCCGCCAATGCAACGCCGAAAGTTGCCCCTGTAATAGCGCAGGTAAAGAATAATCCCATTGCAGTAGCAGCATGTTTATCTGGGTATGAAGCATTTACACCTTTTATACTCGATGGTGTATGGATACCAATAGCCAAACCAAATAAAATAAAACTCGCAAAAATATAAGGCATCGGGTGGTGAACCTTATATGCTAACATCATTATGGCAGACAAACAGGCCAATACCATTGACACTACCATGGGATAAGCATAACCCGTCTTATCCATGATCTTTCCCACAATAGGCGAAGAAATAGCAACGAATAGCGTTATAGCCAACAAAAGCAGTCCCGCGAAAAATGGACTGTAAGACAGTATATTTTGCAAGTACAGTGGCATTAGAAATAAAGACGATGACATAAATATCATAAAAATAAAACGAACTGAAATTAATAAACGAAATGATTTATTTTTTAATAGTGAAACATTGATAAGAGCGTTTTCTTGGGAATAGCAAGTGCGAATGAACAACAGCATAAATGCCAGACCAATTACCATCCCCGCTATTACCCAACTGATTGGCAATACCGATATCTGATTAATCATGGATAATATTAATGAAAGCCCAATGATGAAAAAACTCAAGTTGAGGTAATTTATCTTCTTCGGCCCCATAGAACGCTGGTCTTTGGGTACAAAGATCATTGTCAGTATAAAAGAAAGAATGCCTAAAGGTACATTAATGAAGAACACCCAATGCCAAGATAAAAATTCTACAATGGCGCCTCCAGAAGTAGGGCCGATAGCCTGTGCAATTCCTGTTATAGCAACTCCGGCACCAGCAGCCAATCCCCGTTGATCTTCCGGAAAATAACTTAAGATAATAACAAAACATAAACCTAATGTAGCAGCAAAGCCGAAACCTTGAATAAACCTAGCGATTATTAATGTCGTTAGGTTTGTGGAAAAACCAGCGAAGAAAGACGCCATAGTAAATAGCAAAACCCCCAGCAAGAAAATATTCTTTTTGCCAAACAAGTCTGCCAGTCGTCCAAAG
This sequence comes from Gammaproteobacteria bacterium, assembly GCA_021773195.1. Classification (GTDB taxonomy): domain Bacteria; phylum Pseudomonadota; class Gammaproteobacteria; order JAKBBU01; family JAKBBU01; genus JAJFKN01. The sequence continues at coordinate 3,867 of JAJFKN010000057.1, forward strand.
ATAGTGAAAGTTAATGCTGTTCCTAACAAATAACTGACAATAACCCATTGAGTTTGATTCATGTCAGCATGCATTGATTTTGCTATAGTAGCCAAAGCCAAATTAACAATGGTCATATCTAAATTGACCAATAGGATCATAATCCCCGTAGCCACTAAAATGAACCATTTTCTAACTTTCATATCCATGGTACCTTCCCACTAGGGCCCGTTTACAATTCTATTAGACAGGCCCTGATTAATCTTAAAATAGATCTATTAATTTGTCTGAGTCACAAACGTATTTACATCAAAATAATCTCTAAACAACGATACTTTTCCATTATCCACTTCCATGACAGTCACCATAGGTAACTTAATCTCCTTGTCACCTAATTTGATGTGGTTTATGCGCTCTATCATTGCAATATTTCCATTGACCACTTGACGTTCAATTTCCCAACGAATATCCGATGCCTGTTCGAAAAATCCAGAAAATTCTTTCACTGTGTTCGCTTTTCCAAGAACTATTTGTCCACTGGGAATATTTTCAAATGATATATTCTCAGCAAGCAAAGCGCCAACAGCATCGGCATCTCTTTTTTCAATTGCATTAACGAGTTTCGTTACAACAGTTAAGGTTTCCATAAGTTACTCCTTATTGAGTGTTTGAAAATAATCAATCAATTCATCTAAGGCAGAATGATTGATACGGTATAAGGTCCACTGACCACTACGTTTAGACACAACTAGAGAGGCACTTTCTAGTTTATTCATATATGTTGAAATGGTAGATTGCGACATTTCAATTTTTTCCGCTATTAATCCTAAGCAAACACCATCTTTATGTACATCGGATTGAGCCTCAGGAAAATGTTGTTCAGCAGAAGCCAACATTTCTAAGATATTAAGCCTAGAGTCGTTGGCTAAGGCCTTAATAGTTTTAACTATCTGAATTTTAAGCATTTTGAAATTCCATATCGAGGTTTCTAGATATCTCGAATAATAAATCAATCTGGTTGATTTGTCAAATTTCATTAATAAACCCTGCTATGGATTGATAGGCTATATCTACCTCTGAGCTCAAACCCACAAAAGTATGGTAATGGTGGGGCATACCCTTCCCGATAATGGTTTTACAGGGCCATAGCGACTGTTCAGATACTTTTTGTGCGAAAGCTTGGTTTTCATCAAACAGTGGATCTTCCTCACCAATAAGCATTAGGGTTTGTGGAAAACATGATAAGTTGCCACGCATGGGACTGATATAAGGCTCATCCCATTGATCCCCTTGCACATAGCTACCTCGAATCAAACCAATAAGCCCTTGGTCAATCATAATATTATTCTTCGTGAATATATTATATGAATCATAATCTTCTAAACGCATATCCGTAGCCGGTGACAGAAGTAACACACCATCTGGTAGTGGAACATTTTCGTTGTAGGCTCTAAGTGGTAATGCTGCGGCAAAAGTACCACCTGATGAATCTCCTGCTACGATCAACTTATCAGAAAGTTTTTCTCGTAAGTTTTGATAGATTTGGAAACAATCATTAAAGCCAATAGGGTACGGATGCTCTGGCGCTAGGCGATAACGCGGGCATATGACCTGTTTATTTGTAGCCAATGCAAGTTTACGACTTGGAATGTCATAGCCTTCCGGTGACCCTGTGGACCACCCACCACCATGGAAGTAGAGAATTGTCGGTGATTCTGTGGCATCTTTAGTATTGATCGTTTTGTAAATAAATAGATCCATCACATGGCCATCAGAAAGAACATGGGTTTGCTTAATTAGATGAACTTTATTTCTTAAGCTTTGAATTTCCTTATGGTTAAGAAAACTCATGTCCGGGGCTCTTTGCGACTCGCGACGTAAACTTGCAATTAGATTATTTTTAGAGTCGGAGAAAGTATTCCGAGTAGATAATAATAATTTATAAATTCGCTCTGACGGTCCGCTTAAATCATTAAACACATCATTGGGTTTGAAACCAGACTGAGAATCAGCCTGAATCTGTTCTACCAAAGTATTAGAATCATACTCGATAGATATTTTATCTATGCCTTCATCTGATGATTCGACAATCGCAATGCCTTTAATCTTAAGACTTTTACCCGTGGGCAAGTATCCTTTGATAACCCCTTGATGTACACCATGGATCACCCAACTAAATACTTTAATTTCTACTGAGTCAACATAACGTTCATTAACGTGGAATTCTAGCTGACCGATTGAAGAATCAATTTTACTGAAAAACTCTTTAACCGCGTCTAGTGTTCGAATTGGCGCTTCAGAGTTAAGCTGTAGGTATACAGAATCACTAAGAAGTGACTTGAATTCTGAGAGCGAGTTAAAGAAATTGTTTTTAACCGTTTTTAACATGAAATTGCTCCTTCAAAAGATTATCAACACGACTACGCATTCTATTAAAATCACTATAATCGCCTATATCAGATATATAGCCATCGGGACGTAATAAGTACCATTTGGATTTAGCGAAAGATTCTTTAAGGCGAATCAGATTAATATCTTTATTTTTGATTTTCCCCTCAAAATCATCAGATACAACCAAGTTGAATCTTATAGAATCTTGATACCTACAGACCCGCTCATAAGTATTTTTATCATTTATCATTTCACTATAATGATGATTGATTAAATTTTGACTGCCAGGTATCTCCTTAATATCTGAAGTGTAATTATTATAACCAGATAACATGTAGGGTAATCGATACTTAATTTCATACCTATTCTTTAGTGAAGAGTAAAACTTTTTTGCTTCTTGAGAAGCCCCAGCATGGGTAATACAATGAGTCAAAAGCTTCGTTTTATGCAATATTGTTTGATTAGCAATTTGCCTTTCAGATTGATAGGTAGCCAGCAACTCTGGAGCTGCCTTCCCATTGATTACATAAGCCAACTTCCAACCCAGATTAATTGCATCCTGAATCCCAGTATTTAAATTAAGCCCACCTATAGGACTAAAAACATGATAGCTATCACCACAAAGAAAGCTTCTCCCCTTAGAACTTTCTCGTGCAACACGATGTCTGAATGGAGCACAAGTTGTCCACAGCAATTTATTCACAACAATATTTATATTATTTTTTTCGAAAAATATCTTTTCTAAAAATTCTTTATTTAATAATCCACGTGCATCAG
>JAJFKN010000058.1 GCA_021773195.1 Gammaproteobacteria bacterium
GGAATGGCTTCGCCATCCGGGGTGACGTTAAACTCTCATCGCACCATCCAGGGTGGCGGTGCCTTCGCCAGTTGATTTCAATATCACTGATGATATCAACGCTATTCCAATATTTCTTTCAGTGCAAGCACGTAAGCGTCAATATCGTTTTCCGTTTTGGTCTCTGTAACGCATACCAACATGGCTTCGCCTAATTCAGGATAGCGACGTGTTAAAGTATAACCGCCTTGAATGTCTCGGTCGGCTAAACTGGATAACACTTGTTTTATAGGTTTATTCAAGCGCATGACAAATTCATGGAAGCAAGGCCCTTGGAAAACCATTTCTACACCGGACACCTTTTCCATCTCTTGCTTTAGCAATAAGGTATTGGCGTGGCTTTGCCGAGCCACATTACGTAGACCTTCCACGCCCACCAAACTCATAAAAATAGTCGACGCGGTGACAGCTAATCCTTGATTGGTACAGATGTTTGAGGTGGCTTTAGAACGGCGAATATGTTGTTCCCTCGCTTGCAAGGTTAAACCAAAACCAGGTTTACCATCTAAATCTTCTGTCATGCCCACAATACGTCCTGGCATTTGACGCACAAATTCTTGCTTACAAGTGAGAAAACCAAAATAGGGACCGCCGGATGCCAAAGGCACACCCAAGGGTTGGCCTTCACCACAAACAATATCAGCACCCGTTTCGCCCCACTGGGAAGGTTCTTTTAACAGCGCCAAGGTCATAGGGTTAACCACAGCAATAGCCATAGCACCATGTTTATGAGCCCAATCAGATAACGCGTCCACATCTTCCAACATACCAAAAAAATTAGGTTGAGGTATCACTAAAGCAGCAATTTCAAAGGCATCATATTGTTTCAATGCATCATGGTCCGCGCAGCCCGTGGTTCTATCGTAGGGTAGAGAAATAATTTCAATGCCTTGATTGCCAATGATAGTATCCACTGCGCGACGATAACTCGGATGCACCGTTTCCGGCATAATGACTTTTTTATTTTTGCATTTTCGATTTGCGCGTACAGCCATTAAAATAGCTTCGGCTAATGCCGAAGCACCTTCATACATGGATGCATTGGATACATCCATGCCGGTTAAGCTGGCCATCATGGTTTGGAATTCGTAAATCAATTGCAATGTGCCTTGAGACGCTTCCGCCTGATAAGGCGTATAAGCTGTCATGAATTCACCACGAGCAGCAATATCCCAGACGGCAGCGGGAATGTGATGTTCATAAGCACCGGCACCAATAAAGCAAGATTGCCCGGAATCTTTGCGCGCCCGTCGCTTCATGACACGGGCCATTTCCATTTCACACAACCCATCAGGGTAATTTTTCATTTCATAGCGCAAGTTTTGGGGAATTTCATCGAATAGCTTTTCAATGTTTTCTTCACCAATTTCTGCAAGCATTTCTTGCACGTCATCAGGCGTATGGGGAATAAATGGCATGATATCCTCGTTAATTAATCAGTGTCTTCTTCAACTTTTTCAGAGTAAGCGTCAGCATCCATTAAGCTGGTCACTTCATCGGGATTTTCAACTTTCATTTTATACAACCAACCTTCACCATAAGGATCAGTATTGACGGTTTCAGGCGCGTCGTTCAAAGCTTCATTCACTTCCACAATAGTGCCATTCAAAGGCGCATAAATATCGGAAGCTGCTTTCACGGATTCCACCACACCCGATTCTGTCCCGGCATGTACATTACCTAACTCGGGTAATTCCACAAAAACCATGTCGCCCAATAATCCTTGGGCATGTTCTGTGATACCTACTGTGGCAATTTCGCCTTCTAGTTTCACCCACTCGTGGGAATCTGTGTAGCGTAATTCGCTGGGGATTTCAGCCATGTTATTTCTCCTTTTCAATCATAGATTTCCCTTGCCTAACGAAGCAGGGGTCGACAATACGTGCGGGGATGAGTTTATTGCGAATTTCTACGCAACATTGCTCTTGCGAATCCATGGGCAACCGCGCTAATGCAATACTTAGTTTTAAGCTAGGGGAAAAAGTACCACTGGTCACTTCGCCCTCGCCAACGCCTTCCACCACGACTTTTTGATGGGAGCGCAAAACACCTTTACCTTCTAACACCAAACCCACTAATTTATTTTTTATGCCAGCCGCTTTTTCTTTTTCTAATACATTACGACCGATAAAGTTTCTTTCCACAGGTTCAAACGCAATGGTCCAAGTTAAATTGGATTCTAAGGGCGATGTGGTTTCATCCATGTCATTGCCATATAAATTCATACCCGCCTCTAGGCGTAAAGTATCGCGCGCACCTAAACCACAAGGCGCCACATCTTTGGCTAATAAATCTTGCCACAATTGTTGGACAAAAGCTGCTTCACCCATAATTTCATAACCCTGCTCACCCGTATAACCTGTGCGTGCGACAATGGTTTCCCCGGCACAAAAAGCTTGGAAGGGTTTTAAGGCTGTCAATAAATCCAACCAATTTTGGTCAAGCACTTGATGCACTTTGTCTCGTGCATTAGGCCCTTGCACCGCTAACATCGCGTATTGGTCCCGCTCATGGATAGCTACATCAAACCCTTTAGCCTGTTTTTCAATCCAAGGGACATCTTTATCGCGAGTGGCTGAATTCACCACCAGGCGATAATGGGTATCGTCAAAGTAGTAGGCTATCAAATCGTCGATGACCCCACCCTCGTCATTCAGCATGCAACTGTAAAGTGCTTTACCCGGCAATTTTAATTTATCCACATTATTAGCCAAGAGATGTTGTAGATATGCTTTGGCCTCAGAGCCTTCCACATCCACAATGGTCATATGTGAAACGTCAAACATTCCCGCGTCCTGGCGCACAGCGTGATGTTCTTCAATCTGTGAACCATAGTGGAGGGGCATTTCCCATCCGAAAAAATCCACCATCTTGGCATTGGCTGCCAAGTGCTGTGGGTGCAGAGCCGTCCGTTTAGTCATTTTATACCTTATGGAAAACTGTTCAATCTTGAAGTAAAACCCAAAAGACGGTGGGATTATACTATATAAGATGCTTCCCATCGAACTGAAATGGCCTACATCCCAAGAATTGGCACCCTTTTTTTAAATCTTAGCTCTTTGAGTGACGCTGATTTGTATATTTTCCTCCATGTTTTCTTTTTTTCAGAATAAATTTTACAAAAAATACTCCTTAAATATCAATTGGTTAATCAATAATGAGCCTCCAGAAATATTTGCTCATAAAACAGTACATGCCAGACATAAGCTGTTCATATCAGCCCCCTAGAATGCACAGTAGAAGGAAATTGCGCAGGGAAGCACAGGGCCAGTCACTCATGCCACCAGGCTGGCCCGACCACCACTTACATATTAACGAGGTACAAAATGATAAACCGCAACACTCAAACAGCTGACTACAGTGAATCACTCATGAGTCACTTAATGACGAATCCTATTGATAAAGGTCATGCTCGACCTTCCGGTAATGTCATTAATTGCCATGATGTCACTCAATTCGTCAACAATTACTGCTACAAAATTCTGGCTGAAAGTACATTCTTTCAAAAGATGCAGCGTAATCAATTGGATGCAAAAACCCTAGCCGCTTTTTTCACCCAATACCAACATTATCTGAATCGTTATCAGAAATGGTTAGCCATGGCGCTGGTAAAAGGTGATGAGGTGTTACCACAACATTTACGTGCCATTGGTGTCATCAGTAATAAGCTAGCGCTTTTAGCACAAGGTAACAGAGAACATTATTATGCAACGGTATTGCAGCATCTCACCATGGATGAAGAAAGCGCTCCAGGAATGAATGCTACGACACAGGGTTATTGTGAAGCTTTTAACTTACGCTACACCAATCTCAATAGGGAATTTTATGAAATTCTTGCAGGTCTGACGTCATTAGAATTGTTTAATCGCATTCTAAAAAATGTCACCCGCCGCCAGTTGATTATCAATGCCACCGTGCCATTGTATTCTTCACTGGATGATCAAACTTTTGATAAGGATTCCATGTTGAGCACTGCATTAGAAATGATTGTGGATAGCATGGGATTGCACCACTTCGACACTAAGGCAGAACACCTCTTAACCCTAATGAAAAATGAGGTACAGTTACATACTTTATATTTAGATAAATTAATGGAAGAAAAGGAGGTGAAGGTATGATTTGATGAATATTAATAATGCACAAACCAACCGTCAACGCGAAGCACTTCGTCCCTACCCCGGCGAAGTCTTCGCTGTTATTATATGCCATTGATAAAAAGAATCATCCTCTCCCTATTGACCTTTAAACAAAGTCCATTACACTTTCATTAAGGACAATCTAAGAGACACTCAAACATGGCTACTGCGCCTCATATTTTAATCGTGGATGATGATGAAGACATTCGTCAACTCATCGCAGAATTCCTAACTAGCCATGGCTTCGTTGTGACTACGGAAGATAATGGCTTGCGAGTTTTGGAAAACATGGCTGACAGTAACTTTGATTTGATTATCTTAGATATTATGATGCCTGAAATCGACGGCTTATCTCTCTGCCGAAAACTTCGCAAACTGACCCACACGCCCATTATGATGGTTACGGCCATGGATGAAGACATTGATCGAGTGGCCGCGTTAGAATTAGGTGCTGATGACTATTTAACAAAACCCTTCAACACACGTGTGTTATTAGCTCAAGTGAAAGCCCTTTTACGTCGTAGCAGTGATTATAATCAACCCACGCTAGCAACCACACAAGATATTTATGAATTTGAAAATTGGCAATTAGACCAAAGTACTCATCGGCTGACTTCTCCCGATAAAGTTGACGTGACGTTAAGTACGGCAGAATTTGATTTGCTTTTAGCTTTTGTGCAACAACCTAAACGGGTATTGAGTCGTGAACAATTGGTGGACCTTACTCATAATCGAGGTGCAGATCCCTTTGACCGAAGTATTGACGTGCTAATTAGTCGGCTGCGCCAAAAGATAGAAACAAACCCTAAATCACCCGAATTCATCAAAACCGTGCGCAATGCCGGTTATATGTTTGCTTCACCCGTGCGCCATTATAAGGATGACGATGCAAGTTAACTTCCGCAAAGCCTTCGGGATGATTATTTTAGGGATCATTTCTTTGGTCATCATTGGCAATGTTTATCTTATCTATACTATGGATCAACGTAACCAGCAATTGGAAACAAAACATCAAGGGCTGGTAAACTCCAATGTCATTATTACCATTATTAATATCATGATGAACACGCCAGAAGGACGACTAGAAAGCATGATCAATACGATTCATGCCAATACAGCCAATCCTAACTTTAATATTTCTCTTACCACAAGTCCCAAATGGCCTCAACAAGCCATCAATTTTGACTCCGATGAAATCACGGAAATTCTTAAAGAAGAAAAAACCTACATTGATACCATTTCTTACCGACTACCTTCTGGGAAATGGTTGAATGTTGCTTTTGGGTATGAGCCACCGCCATTTCCTCTAATCAAAGTACTTTTCATTATTTTTGAAATAATTGTCGCTATTCTTCTATTATCTTACGCTTGGTCCTTGAATCGATTTTCTTCCCCACTTCAGCAATTAAAACAACATGCCGATGAATTAGGTATGGATTTACAAGCAAAAAAAACGCCTATCTATGGTCCTACTTTGGCAAAGAATGCCCTACAATCCATGAATCTGATGCAGGACAGGCTCTATCAATTAGTCCGCGAACGCGTAGCCAGCATAGCCGCATTATCCCACGATATTAAAACTCCCTTGACTCGTTTAAAGCTGCGTGTACAAATGATGGATGAGAAAGATAAGCAAGTAAGCATGTTAAATGATATTTCTGATATTGAAATATTACTCTCAGAAACCTTAAATTTTGCAAAGCAAGATTACCATCAAGAAGAAAAACGCCGATTGGATTTAGTTGCACTATTGCAGACGCTAAGTAATGATTTACAAGATACTGAACAACCCGTTAGCTTCGAAAGAAAAATATCCCGCGCCATTATCATGGGGCAATCTTCTAATTTAACCCGCGCCTTCAATAATTTAATTCAAAATGCCATTCTTTATGGTCATCGTTGTGACGTATCTATGCAAATGAATCAACGCCGCATTGAAGTACATTTTCGTGATCAAGGGCCAGGCATCCCAGATGAAATCCAAGAAAAAGTGTTTGAGCCATTCTTCCGCTTCGAGAAATCCCGCTCGCGAAAAACTGGGGGTACCGGATTGGGTCTTGCCATCGCTCGTTCTATTTTATTGGCTAATGATGGCCAGATCACATTGCAGAATTTAGAAAAAGGCTTAGATGTTGTGGTTTCTTTTCCCGTAGTCAAAGCAGTCCGTTAGTAATTAAGTGTTCCAGCAAAGCAAAAACTTCCTAATCTGACTGGGTCCTGCGCCTTTGCGCAAGATGACGGTGCTTGGCGCAACCTTCTACGTCTTCCTGGAATTTTTCGAAGAAAAATGTCCAGGACCCAGGCTGAAGTGATGTTGTGACAAGTTCACCTGCCCCCTGAAGGGACGGACATTTTTCTTCGAAAAATTTCGTGATAATGTTAGGCCGCTTCGAAAAATTCCGGCCTGTCTGACCCAGGGGAGTTGACATTAAGGGTTTAATTTTCCGTCGGCTTTAATTCCGACACAGGATGTCTTTCTTTATAACCTTTATCTATCTCATGCCAAAATGCCACTTCTTTTTCGCCTAATTTCCAACAAAGAAAAATCTCTCTTTCTTGGTGAACGGCATACCAATCAATCAAGCCTTGTCCTAAATCTTTAACTACACAGCCTGTCTCTACAACTTCGGTTAAACTTTTGCGCAGTTCATCGATCAATACTTTCAGACTATAAAGGTCGTCGATGGCATCTTCTGGCGCTTCAGCCGGTTCCAGAGAAAATTCTTCACTTTGAGGCGCTAAACCCAAACGCTCGAGCCTAGCAAAAATTTCTTGTATATGTCTATGAAGTTGTAGCATTCGCTGAAATGATCGCTCCAGGAAGGGGATCATGTTATTGGCTTCTTCTAATGTAAAGTATTTATTTTCCATTTAATAACTTCGTCTTTTCGTTTACTACATTGTAGTAGAAATAGTTTTACTCATTTATCCATTTTCAGTTTGGCTAATTCTGGTAAATCCCCTTCTAATCCCATGGCCAATCGTGCGATGCGGTTTTTTAGTGGGGTTACATCATTAGTAATGGACAATCCCAAATTTCTAATACGTTGCAGTGGTTTTGACTCTGTAGTAAATAATTTCTTAAAACCACTCATGGCCGCTATCATAGCGCTATTATGCCCTTTACGCCAGCGTTCATAGGGTCGTAAATTAGCTTGTAACCCCGGGTCAAAACCTCTTTTCCACACCTTATGAATGACTTCCGTTAAACTGGCCGCATCCATGATGCCCAGGTTTAAACCTTGTCCGGCCAAAGGATGTATCGTATGGGCAGCATCACCGATGAGAGCAATACGTGGCATCACATACTGTTTTACGTGACGCATTGCAAGGGGAAAGCTTGCGGGCTGACCCAAACATTCTACTTCACCTAAACGATTGTCATAAGCCTTGGTTAAAACTTCATTAAAGGCTTCACGGGACAACTGTTTTAAAGATTCAATATGCTCTGGGGTGCTGGACCATACGATGGAGCAATGGTTAGGATCTTCTAAAGGCAAAAAAGCTAAGGGGCCTTCTGGTAAAAAATGCTGCCAAGCTGTTTCTTCATGGGGTTTAGCCGTCTTTACCGTTGCCACCATGGCATGATGACCATAATCTTCTTCTTGCCATTCAATACCCACCTGCTGACGTAACCAAGAGCGGCCACCATCAGCACCAATGACTAAGTCACTACTATAGGTTTCACCAGCTTTATCTTTTAAAGTCACCTGGTTCTCTTCTGTTTCAACCTGGGTTAATTCAATGGGTGCAATTAAGGTAAGGCCTGGCGCTTTAGCTACCTGCTCCAATAGAGCCGCCCGGATTACATTATTTTCAATGATATAACCTAATACCGGTTGCGCTAAAGCCATGCTGGAAAAATGAATCTCACCACTACCTTTTGCGTCCCATACTTGCATATGGCGATATGGGCTAATACGTCGGTCTTGCATTCCCTTCCATGCGCTTAAACCTTGAAAAACTTGTTGCGATGCCTGTGTAATTGCACTCACACGAATATCATAGTGTTCTTTTTGGAAATCACCCGCATCCATGTGTCTATCCATAATAGCAATGGACTTGCCTTCTCTAGCTAATGCGAGACCACAAACTAAACCCACAATACCACTACCGATAATAATCACATCATATTTCACAATTATTCACCTAATGATAAACCACAGGCCAATTTAGGTACTTCACCCCAAAGTCCTACACTGTGTTTGGCAAAGGAGTCACGCAGAATAGGAAAAGTATCTAAGGCAAATAAACCCATGTCACGTAGTGGCGGCAAACCTATCCAAGATTTAGCAAATACTTTGGTTAAGCTATGGGTAAATTGAATCATACGTTTTTGATCGGGTTCACGCCATTTTTCATAGGCACTTAATAAGGCGGCATCGCCGACGTCTTTTTGTTTTTTAACCGCATCATCAATTAATTGGGCAATGGCCGCCACATCACGCAACCCAAGATTGAGACCTTGAGCACCGATGGGATGTAAACTATGCACAGCATTACCTAACAACACTACCCGCCGCGCTGTTTGCGCCTTACTCTTCACTAATCTCAAGGGGAAACTATGGCGCTTGCCCACCTGAGTGAAACGGCCTAAACGAAATCCAAATAAGCGTTGTATTTGCTGTATAAAATCTTCATCGCTCATACCCAATAGTTCTTGGCAACGGTCTTCTTGTGCCGTCCAAACCAGAGCATAACGTTCATCGCCGACAGGCAACAACGCTAAAGGGCCCTGCTTCGTAAAACGTTCATAGGCTACTTGGGGTTTGGATTTTTTCACACTCACATTTGCCACCAATGCCCGCTGTTCGTAATTATGTTCATGCGTCCCAATACTTAATAACTCGCGAGTTATACTGCTTGCGCCATCGCAAGCGACGATAAGCTTGCCACGTAGAGCCTGGGATTTCCCCTCAAATTCAATGAGGATATTAGCATGGTCTTCTTCAGGTGTTATGGCGGTGAGTTTTGCCGGGCAAAAAGTAGTTAAGTTTTTTATGCCTGAAGATGCTATATTCAAGCTATTTTGCAAATGTTGGAATGGCACTACATGACCCAGAGCAGGTAAATTTTGATGGGCCGCATCAAAACGCGCAACTGAAAAACTGCCTTCCTGTGAAACATGGATATTGCGAATGGTAGACACTGTATCAGCTATACTGTCCCATATGCCCAATCCTTGGAAAATCTGGCGTGAACTGTAAGACAATGCCAACGTGCGCGCATCATAATCTTCCGCTAACCGCACAGGGTTTGCAACGGCTTCTATCATCGCAACAGAAATGGGTAAATGGCCGAGGGCACAGGCTAAACTGGCTCCAACTAAACCACCACCTACTATAATAACGTCGTAGGATGTTTCTGCTTGCTTCAAAGTTTCTCTGCCATTAATGCTTCAATATCTGTAATGGTCTTAGGTACGTCTTTTGATAAAACATCACATCCTTTCTGCGTAACTAAAACATCATCTTCAATACGTATACCCATATTCCACCATTTTTCATCGACGCCTTCACTGCCCGCTTGAATATACAAGCCCGGCTCAATGGTCAATACCATGCCTGGCTCCAAATCACGCCAATCACCATTGGTTTTGTAGGTTCCCACATCATGCACATCCAATCCCAACCAATGGCCGGACAAATGCAAATAAAAACGTTGGTAAGCACCACTTTCAATTAAATTATCCACGTTACCCTTTAAGATTCCCAAGTCCACCATCCCTTGTGTGAGAATTGGAACGATAGCATCTTGCATGGCATGCCATGGCTCGCCGGGTTTTGCTGTTTCTATGGCGGCCATCTGCGAGGCCAAAACAATTTCATAAAGGTCCCGTTGTTGTGACGTAAAACGTCCATTAACGGGAAAAGTTCGCGTTATATCCGCGGCATAATTTTCATACTCTGCACCGGCATCAATTAATAATAAATCGCCGTCTTTAAGCAGAGCATTATTTTCAATATAATGCAAAATACAGGCGTTAGCACCACCACCCACAATGCTTGTATAAGCGGGGAAACGGCAACCGGACTTACCAAATACATAATGTAACTCTGCTTCGAGTTGATGTTCATACATACCCGGCTCACATACTTGCATAGCCCGACGATGAGCTTTAGCCGACACTTCTGCAGAATAACGTAGTAATGATAATTCTGCCGCGCTTTTATATAGTCGCAATTCGCGCAATAACATATCTAAATTATCAATGATATCAGGCGCATTAATGCCCATGCGCACTTTACCGCGCAATTGATTCACCCAACTCAATAAGCGTTTATCAAATTTAGCTGATTTTCCCATGGAGTAGTAAATACGCCGCTTACCTTCTAATAATTCTATAATATATCTGTTTAGATCATGAAAAGCATAAGCTTCATCAGCAGCATACTGATTAACAGCCCCCTCTTGGCCGGCGCGTATACCATTCCAAACTTCTTTGTCAGGATCTCTTGGGCGGTTAAATAAGATGAATTCGCCTTTTTCACGCCCGGGGATCAACAATGCCACGGCTTCAGGTTCTGAAAAGCCAGTTAAATAATAAAAATCACTGTTTTGGCGATAAGGATAATGTGAATCACCATTGCGAAGGGTTTCTGGTGCGGCCACGACGATAGCAACACTATCGGGCTCCATGTATTCCATGATGCGCTGACGGCGCAAAGCGTATTCATCCAAGCTGATGGGCTTTTCCATTGATCGTCGTCCTTATAGGTTATATGTCTCTTATCCCCATTGTCAGGCTAGGATCTAGGTATGTCAAATATTAGCGGCCTATTGCTTAATGCAACAATTCGCCCTCTCCCATGGATATTTGTCGATTTTGCTTTGCCGTCAAAACCGTATAAACCAAAAGAACGGCCATACGAACGTATTCAACGATATGCATATAGGATTCTTCATCATTATTGGTGGCGCTGAGCCCTGCATGCTCCAATTTCGCAATCTCAGAAAAATCCTGCAGGGCTTCTTCACATTCTTGCAGCTGTCCATTATCCATATTGATGCCAGCTAACCCCAACCCCGAAAGGAAGCCCCGACACCAGTCGCTTAAGGCTTGCGCACGCATGCCTAAATCTGTTTCATCATCAGGTAGTAATACACTGAAACCAAAAGAAAAATCCTGTAGCTGCTCACTACTTTGCTGATATAGGGAAAATAAAACACCGCGTTGCTCTTTTAGCGCACTATTTTGTATATCCATAGCGCCCATGACTGTTTCTAACCATGTCCGGCCATTCATACGTTGGCCAGCACAGATAACGCCGCACACAATACCATGAGTTTCCGAGGGGCCCGTCAAGGCATTCACTTGCTTAAGTGCTTGTTCTATACCGTCAAATTCTATATCGCAACGCTCAGTCATGTTTTTTCCTCATTATGTTTCAGAGTATTTTACCATTTTGTGCAATGCTTTGGCAAAGTTCCTATTGACCCTGTGATTTCCTAGCTCTATAGTCTATTTTTTCCATGGGGGGGATGGTCATGACTACGGAATATCTTGAGCTAGACAAATTGGAACGTCAAATCGATGAATTACTGCGTAACAACCAACGCCTACGTCATGAAAATGAAGGCTTACGCTCACAGAACAAAGCCTTACAGCAACAGTATCTTACCATCAAGGAGGGCAATCAAGAAGCTCGCCAGAAGGTAACGGCTATGATTCAGCGCCTGCAAAAGCTTGAGGAATCAGTATGAACACTGCCAATAACACGGTGAATGTCCAAATAATGGGCCGCTCTTACACAATCAAATGCCCAGCAGATAAAGTCATCGAATTGCAGCGATCTGCTCATTATCTTGATGCTAAAATGCATGAATATCTGGAATCAGGTCAAAATATGGGGCGTGAGCGCATTGCCATTATGGTAGCCTTGAATTTAACCCATGAATTATTGGCCACAGAGGAAGAGTCAAAGCACCAGGCAGTCCTAGACCAGCGTCTTCGCCAATTAAATAGCAAAGTGAGCCAGGGCCTAAACACCCCTCTCGAAATAGCGTATACTGATGAGTAACCCTGGGCTGTTTGCCAGTAGGATCGTCTTTTGGACCTATAAGTAAATCACGGGATTCAGCTATAAAGCACTGTTGTGCATGTCCACTTTATGTGGAAAGCCTGATGTGCCTTGCCAAATCCCACTTGGACCTGAGGGTCCGGACATGTAACCTACGACGGCAGTTTGGGGCCACTATACTCTGCTACCTTCATTGATGACACCATGAATCGCCAAACCCTTCGACAAACCATACGCCAACAACGGCTTTCTCTCGATCCTGAGCAGCGCATTGCCATGGCCAAACAGCTCACAGAACATGTGCTCAACAGTGACATCTTTTTACAGAGCCAAACTCTAGCTGCTTACATGGCCCACGGCGGTGAAATGGATCCCAAAGAAATTATTGCTCAAGCCCTACTAACGGACAAACAAATTTATTTACCTGTTTTAAGCAAGGGTTCAAAAGAAATGCAATTTGCTGAATATCACACCAGCATGCCCTTACACCCTAATCAATTTGGTATTCATGAACCCAAAGCCCATGAGCATTACCCCCCACAGCAGTTGGATTTAGTTTTAACCCCTCTCATCGCTTTTGATGCCAAGGGCAATCGCATTGGCCAAGGTGGCGGCTACTATGATCACACCTTTCATTTTTTACGTGAAAACGCCTCATTAAAACCTTTTTTACTGGGCATTGCCTACAATTTCCAACAACAAGCGAGCATTGCCAGCGAAGATTGGGATATTCCCTTGGATGCCATAGCCACTGAGTCAGGCATCCTTTTTACTGGCTAACATGCCAACTCCCTTGGTTTTTGAAGGGGTTTTCGTTACACTTCATCTCATTCAAAAAAGGATGTCACCATGGCACATTGGTTAATGAAGTCGGAGCCCGATACTTTTGGTATCGATGATTTGTCTCGCTTACCTAAAAAAACTGATTCCTGGGATGGTATCCGTAACTATCAAGTTCGCAACATGATCCGAGATGATATGAAAAAAGGCGATTTAGTCTTTTTTTACCATTCCAACTGCAAACCACCAGGCATTGTGGGCATTATGAAAATAACTCAAACCGCGTACCCTGATCACACGGCCTTTGATCCTGAACAAAAATACTACGATCCTAAAAGTAATCGGGATAACCCCCGCTGGTTTATGGTGGATGTGCAATTAGTCAGAAAATTTAAACGCTTAATCTCGCTAGATGAATTACGCCAAGAAATCGTCTTAGAAGATTCAGCTTTATTGCGTCGCGGTAATCGACTTTCCATCGTACCTCTCACGGAAAAGCAATGGAACCACATCCTAAACATGGAATGATTTGTGTCAAAAAAAAATAATACAGTAGTGCTGGTAATCCCTGCCTATAATCCCCCTCCAGTGATCTTGCCTTTGGTGAAAGAACTTTTAAACCATGGTATGCCTACAGTTATTGTGGATGATGGCTCTGAGGACAAAGAAACCTTTGCAAAATTAAAAAACCTATCTCCCCAATTACACATTTTGCAACATAGTGAAAACCAAGGCAAAGGTGCCGCCTTAAAGACGGCTTTTCATTATGTTTTAAAACAGTTCCCTCAGTGCGATGGCGTCGTTACCGCTGATGCCGATGGCCAACATTTAGAAAAAGATATTTTAGCTGTGACTAGGCAGTTAATCCTAGATCCCAAACATGTGGTACTTGGCACTCGCACTTTTGATCAGGATACGCCCCTGCGCAGTCGATTGGGCAATGCCCTCTCGGGATTCTTATTTAAATTTCTCTACCGTCAACCCATCAGCGATACGCAAACGGGTTTACGCGGCATTCCACGAGGATTCTTGGAAGAATTCACACATTTCCAAAGTAATCATTATGAATTCGAAATGGAAATGCTGTCCTTCTTAAGTCGCCGAAAACACGCCATCAAACAAGTGGCAATTTCTACGGTCTATTTAGATAAAAATAAAAGTTCACACTTTAATCCCATACTGGATTCCCTGCGAGTGTATTTTGTTTTCCTGCGTTATTTAATCATTGCATTATTATCTTTCGCTATTGATATCAGTATTTTTGCCCTATTGCATATAACTGGGTTAGGCATTTTGAGCAGCCTGATTATCGCTCGAGTTATTTCCGGATTATTTAATTTTTATAATAACAAAGTTGTGGTTTATAAGGCCTTGGGCAATCAATCCTTAAGGCGAGAGGCTCTGGGTTTTACCCTGCTTGCCATAGCAGTAATCATGGTTTCTTATGGATTTATTTCCATTCTACATGAGCATTTTGGCATAGGTGTGATAACCTCAAAAGTCCTTGTGGATGCCACCCTTTTTATCTGTAACTTCATCATTCAAAAGTGTTTTATCTTCTATCGCCCTTCAGACCATGGTGCTGAACCCTAGGCATTAAAGGTTATTCGTCAACTGGTCGATATGCTAATGTACCGTAGCAAATGAGACAATGATATGGATATGGAAGAACTGCTGTCTAAGATGGTCGATTACAATGCTTCTGATCTCTATTTGAATGTTGATTCGCCCGCCACCTTGCGTGTAGATGATTCTTTACAACCCTTGCGTGATGCTCGCCTTTCAGCAGAGGAAATAACACACATAGTCAAAACGTTCACATCCCCTGAACAATGGAAATCTTTTCAAGATAATCCCGAATTAAATCTAGCAATACATAGGCCTGGTATCGGACGCTTCCGTGTCAATGTCTTCAAACAAAAAGATAATTTGGCCATCGTTATACGACGCATTAATAATTGCATCCCTGACATGAAGAGCTTAGGTATCCCGGATATTATAAGTAAATTAGTCGCGCAAAGGCGTGGATTGATTTTATTTGTAGGTGCTACGGGTACAGGTAAGTCCACCTCATTGGCCGCTATGGTCAATCATCTCAATCAAAAAACAGCCAAGCATATCGTTTGCATTGAAGACCCTATTGAATACATCCATGAGCCAAAAAAATGCATCATTAGCCAACGGGAAATTGGGATCGACACACACAGTTATGAAAAAGCCTTAGAAAATACGCTACGCCAAGCGCCTGATGTGATTATGGTCGGCGAAATACGTAATCAAAAAACCATGGAATATGTTATAAATTTTTCTGAAACAGGACATTTATGTTTTTCTACTTTACATGCTAATAACGCCAACCAAGCTATTGAACGTATTGTAAATTTCTTCCCCAAAGACCGCCATCAGCAAATTTATATGGATTTATCTTTTAATTTAATTTCTATTGTTTCTCAACGTCTAGTATTAGATAAAAATGGCAATCGAACTGCCACCTTTGAGATTCTCACGGCCACCCCCTATGTAAAAGATTTAATCTCCAAAGGTAAAGTAGACATGCTAAAAGAAGCCATGCAAAAATCAAACAATGCTGGCATGCAAACCTTTGACCAAGATTTATTGAGACTCTATGACAATGGCACGATCTATTTAGAAGAAGCTCTTAAACACGCCGATTCAGCAACTAACATGAAATTAGAAGTTTCTTTGAAAGAAGGACGAGATGTATCGCGGGATAAAGCGCATATCACTAGAGAGTCTGATCCTAATGACCTCAACTTAACACAGCACGATAACAATCAGCGATTTAACTGAGCCTAATTAGATTAGATATCTCGCTCTTCGGGGCCATTTCTGTCTTCCCAGCCTAAAATTTTACGCGTAACAAAGTAATGCAATCGTTTGCCCGTGTTCTTCCAAATGCGTGATACCAGTGAGCGCTTATTAAGGACTTGGATTTCCTGCGCTGTAACTGTGGCATATTTGCGTTTGTGCTTTAATAGATGACGTAAATCTTCTCGACATAAAACTAAAAATAATTTAGGCCGCCGGGGAAAACATAAAGATAATTGGAAGTCCGTTACTGCAGGCATGCCATTTTCATCCACCAACCAATTAGCTTCTTTAGCTAAATCATTGTTAGTCACCCCCGATTCACGCATCACCTTCAATAATTTTTTAGCTTCTAAAAAATATTCATGGGATAAACGGTCCACAGCATGATGCATGGATCCCCCTTGAATGAAGGAACGCACATGATAATCTTTATGCACTTCCAATAAATCAGGGAAACCACTAAAGCCCATGGGTTGTAAACGTTTAATTGCACGCTTTTCATTTGCAGAAAGAAATTTAGCAAACCATCGTAGACAAAGATTCTTGGTGTAAACCCGCTTAATGGCAGCAATCTGTTGTCCGTCGGATTTCTTAAACGCACCACGCTCAATTGAACCAAAAGCATCAGACTTTAAGGTTTTCTCTGAAATAAAGCTCATAATGGGCACTCTGGGTTGTGGAGAGAAAGAGAGTATCAAAATCTCTTATTTTTATCAATCATCCATAGCTAGGATAAAAAAGGCCCCATAATGGGGCCTTTTAAGAATGGTCTCATGAGAGAGGGGGCATTACATCATGCCGCCCATGCCTCCCATTCCGCCCATTCCACCCATGCCACCCATATCGCCTGAACCAGCAGCATCATCCTTTTTAGGAAGTTCTGCCACCAAGCATTCAGTGGTGATCATGAGGCTCGCAATAGAAGCTGCATTTTGTAATGCATTACGGGTTACCTTAGTTGGATCTAAGATGCCCATTTCAATCATATCGCCATATTCGCCCGTTGCCGCATTGTAACCAAAGTTACCTTTTTCACTCATAACCTTTTGTAAAACAACAGAAGGTTCATCACCGGCATTGGCAACAATTTGACGTAAAGGTGCTTCCATGGCACGTAAGGTTAAGTTGATACCCATTTGTTGTTCATGGTTATCGCCTTTCAAACCTTTAATAGTGGACAATGTACGAATCAACGCAACACCACCGCCAGGTACAACGCCTTCTTCAACAGCCGCACGCGTTGCATGCAAAGCATCTTCAACACGGGCTTTCTTTTCTTTCATTTCCACTTCTGTGGTAGCACCCACTTTAATAACAGCAACACCACCGGCTAATTTAGCAATGCGTTCCTGTATTTTTTCACGGTCATAATCAGAAGACGTGTCTTCTACTTGCTGACGCAAGTGCGTTACTCGAGATTCGATATCACTAGCGGAACCAGCACCATCAATAATGGTGGTGTTTTCTTTGGTGACAACAATTTTCTTAGCGCTACCTAAATCTTCCAAGGAAGTATTTTCTAAGGATAGACCTACTTCTTCAGAAATCACTGTAGCACCTGTTAGAATTGCAATGTCTTCCAACATGGCTTTACGACGGTCACCAAAACCAGGCGCTTTAACCGCACATACTTTAACGATACCGCGAATGGTGTTAACAACTAAAGTTGCTAATGCTTCACCTTCAACGTCTTCAGCGATAATCAATAATGATTTACCGGCTTTAGCTACGTTTTCTAAGATAGGCAACATGTCACGAATATTAGAAATCTTCTTATCAACCAATAAAATGTAAGGTGCGTCTAATTCAGCACTCATGTTTTGTTGGTTGTTAATGAAGTAAGGTGACAAGTAGCCGCGATCAAATTGCATACCTTCAACCACTTCTAGTTCATTTTCTAAACCAGAACCTTCTTCAACGGTGATAACACCTTCTTTACCTACTTTATCCATGGCATCAGCAATCAATTGGCCGATAACATAGTCAGCATTAGCAGAGATAGAACCTACTTGAGCAATAGCTTTGCTATCAATGCAAGGTTTAGAAATGTTTTGTAATTCTTGGACTGCCGCTTGGACCGCTTTATCGATACCACGTTTGAGGTCCATAGGGTTCATACCCGCAGCAACAGATTTGATGCCTTCCAATAACAAGGCTTCAGCCAATACCGTAGCTGTCGTAGTACCATCACCGGCATTGTCAGAAGTATGTGAAGCTACTTCACGTACCATCTGCGCACCCATGTTTTCAAATTTATTTTCTAATTCAATTTCTTTCGCAACGGACACACCATCTTTAGTGATGGTAGGTGCACCAAATGCTTTGTCCAAAATTACGTTACGTCCTTTAGGACCTAATGTTACCTTTACCGCACTAGCTAATACCTTTACGCCATTAACCAAACTGTTGCGTGCGGCCTCTGAAAAAGTGACTTCTTTAGCAGCCATATTTAATTACCTCTTTAATATTCCTATTGAAACTGATTAAGCTTCGATTACACCCATTACGTCTTCTTCGCGCATAACCACTAATTCTTGGCCATCCACTTTAACTTCCGTGCCGGCATACTTACCGAACAGAACCACATCACCGATGCTTACGTCTAGAGCACAGGTTTGACCGTTATCCAGACGTTTGCCTTTGCCCACGGCTACGATTTCACCACGGCTGGGTTTTTCAGCTGCCGAATCTGGAATGACGATACCGCCTGGGGATGTACGCTCTTCTTCTACGCGGCGTACCACAACACGATCTTGTAAAGGACGAATTTTCATCTTTGGTTTCTCCTAAATGAACCTAAATATTCTGTAAGTAACATGGGGGGTACTTCATTCATTTTCAAGGGTAAAATTAAATTATTTGGCACTCCCCGTTCATGAGTGCTAATAATAAACATAATCACGGGTGAGTCAAGGATTTAGAGGGTTAGGGCTCTTTCTTTTCGTCGTCAGACCAATATTCCCCTTCGATGGTATGAAAGCCGCTCTCTTCTTGGCCTTTAGATGAACTAGTGGAGGTTTCCCCCGGCCGACCCGGCTTCTTTTTAACCATCAAACCCATAAACAGGCGACGAGCACCAGGAATAAGAACGAGTAGGCCAAAAAAATCTGTTATAAATCCTGGGATTATCAACAGTAAACCTGCCGTCATTGCCACGGGCGCTGAAACAATGCCTTGGAATTTCGCCGTTCCCTGTTGCTGAACCATGCGCTCCAATCCACGCATACCATGGTGGCGCACCAAAAAAATCCCTAAGGCCGTGGTTCCCAAAACCATGAGGACGGTATACCAAAACCCAATAAGACTCGCCACAAAGATAAACAAAGCAATTTCCAAGACAGGAAAAAGTAAGCCTAGGATTTTTAATGGGGAATTGGGCATAATGACGGTTCTCTGTGCTATGTTTGTAATTAGGGTTCTACCCGGAGTCAATCGCTATTGACTCTCAACTACGTCTATTTTACCTTGTGCACAGAAATTTACTAGGAATTTAACGGTCGGATGCCCATAAAACGCCTAAAAAGCCATATTATTGCCCTTCTTCTATGTATTTTGCCCCTATTTGTATGGGCGCAGGAAGAACCCATTCCTGTAGAACAAGCTTTTCAGCTGCGTATTCAAGCCGTGGCACCCGATACCTTGATTGCCCATTGGGATATTGCGAAGGGATATTTTCTCTACAAAGCCTACTTTAAATTTAAAGTGTTATCCCCCGATAACGCCCAATTAGGCGAACCGTTCTTGCCTCCAGCTGAAACCAAAAACAGTGACTTGCTGGGCGATTATGAAGTCTATGGGGGTCAGGTCAATATTCGCATTCCCGTGAAAGACCCTACCCCCGCAAAATTAGAAATGGTGGTGCATTATCAAGGATGCTCGGAATCGGGTTACTGTTACCCGCCTGTAGATAAAGTGGCGGATATTGCTTTGCAATCTGGGACCATGGCGACCATTAAAGATGCCCCCAAGGGTGTTACGGCCGCTGATGATACCCAAAAAACCACGGCTACCAGCGATGATTCTCAACAGGATAAAATCACCGAATTGTTGGCTCACCGACATTTTTTTACCATTGTTTTTGCCTTCTTTGTTTTTGGATTGTTGTTAGCATTTACGCCTTGCGTCTTACCAATGATCCCCATCCTTTCCAGCATCATTGCCGGACACAGTCATAAAATCAGCACCTTGCACGCGTTCTTACTGTCTTTAACCTATGTGTTAAGCATGTCTGTCACCTTTGCTCTGGCAGGTGTATTAGCGGGCCTGGCCGGTTACAGTGTGCAGGCAGCCTTGCAAAACCCTTGGGTCATCAGCGTCTTTGCCGTTCTATTTGTTTTATTAGCCTTTTCTCTCTTTGGTTTTTTCGAATTGCGTTTACCCCACAAATGGGAAAACCGCATTAATCAATTCAGCCAAACTCAGCGGGGCGGCTCCCATATTGGCGTCGCTGTTATGGGTATTCTCGCCACACTCATCGTTTCGCCCTGCGTGAGCGCACCATTAGTGGGCGCCTTAGGCTACATCGGAAGCACAGGTAATGCACTCTTAGGTGGTGTCGCTCTATTTTGCATGGGGCTAGGTATGGGCGTGCCTCTGCTCATCATTGGTACTTCCGCGGGTAAGTTATTACCGAAAGCTGGCCCTTGGATGGATACGGTAAAATCGGTTTTTGGAGTAATGATTCTTGCCATGGGCATTTGGTTTTTAGACCGAGTAATTCCCGGCGCCATCAGTTTATTCCTCTGGGGCGTTTTATTAATTGTCTCGGGCGTTTACATGGGTGCCTTTCGCAATATTCCTGAAGTCAAATGGTTTCGCTTATGGAAAGGCTTAGGCATCGTGCTAGCTATTTACGGTACCCTGCTTTTAGTGGGCGCAGCTCGCGGGCAAGATAATCCTTTAGCGCCACTAGGTGGTGCTTGGACCAATTGTGTTAAAGCCTTTACCGCTACAGGCAAGGGTTCAGAAGAGACACCCCATAACGCCTTTAAACCCGTAAAAAGCATCCAGGATTTACAAGCAGCTCTGGCCCAGGCCAAAGCGCAACAACAACCCGTCCTATTGGATTTTTACGCCGACTGGTGCATTGATTGCAAAGAAATGGATAAACGGGTTTTTGAAGATGCACAAGTACAAGCCGCCTTGAAAAATGTAGTCCTGCTTCGAGCTGACGTGACTAAAAATGATGCAACTGATAAAGCCTTACAAAAATCTCTCAAAGTCTACGCGCCCCCTACGTTGGTCTTCTACAACCAGCAAGGCGACGAAAGCCAACGTGTTGTAGGCGGTATAGGGGCAAAAACCTTCCTCGAACATCTCCAAAAAGCCACCCAATGATCTCTTCTAAAGGATAAAAACAAGCCAACTTGAAGCTAACGTCGCCTATCTTCGGGAAAATCCATAGACATTCCCCAAAGGATGGGGCACAATCCACCCTAGTAAATCAATCGGGTGGCTAACATGGCGAAAATATTATTACTTAATGGCCCTAATTTAAATCTTCTGGGACTGCGCGAGCCTGAAACCTATGGCGAACTATCCTTGGATGACTTGGTGGACCAGCTCAAAATGGTGGCCAAGAAGCTCAATCACCAATTAACGGCTTTTCAAAGCAATAGCGAAGGCGCCCTGGTGGATCAAATCCAACAAGCTGCAGGCCAATACGATTACATCATCATCAACCCAGCAGCCTATACTCACACCAGCGTGGCCATACGAGATGCCCTCTTAGCCATTAGCATCCCCTTCATTGAAGTACATCTCAGTAATGTGCATGCACGGGAAGAATTTCGTCAAATCTCTTATCTATCGGATATCGCTCAAGGTGTGATTACCGGGTTTGGGGATTTTTCTTATCATTTAGCCCTACTAGCGGCTGATAGAACTCTCACAGAATCGAAGACTGCGTAAGGAAATTATTATGGATATCCGTAAAGTAAAAAAATTAATTGAGCTCATTGATGAGACGGGCGTTACCGAAATTGAAATACATGAAGGTGAAGAGTCCGTTAGGATCAGTCGCCATAATCAAGGTCAACAACAAATAGTTGCTATGCCCACAGCTGCAGCACAACCTGCAGCACCTGCTGCAGCACCTCAAACCGCCGCACCTCAAGCGGCTGCAGAGAAAGCACCCTCTGGGCACGAAGTAAAATCACCCATGGTAGGCACCATGTACTTATCACCGTCACCTGATGCACAACCCTTCGTAGAAGTGGGCCATAAAGTCAGCTCAGGTGATACCCTTTGCATCATTGAAGCCATGAAAATGATGAATCAAATTGAAGCCGATAAATCCGGCGTCATTGCTGCACGTCTTGTGGAAAATGGCCAACCGGTGGAATTTGGTCAACCCCTATTTATCATCGAATAATAACGTAAGGATAAACATTATGCTCTTCGATAAGGTTGTCATCGCCAATCGTGGCGAAATCGCTCTACGAATTTTACGCGCTTGCAAAGAAATGGGCATACGCACCGTGGCTTTGCATTCGGAAGCCGATAGAGACCTCATGCACGTACGTTTAGCCGATGAGTCTGTATGTATTGGTAATGCCCAAGCCACGGACAGCTATTTAAATATCCCCGCTATTATTAGTGCGGCGGAAATCACCGATGCTGTGGCCATCCACCCCGGTTACGGTTTTCTCGCAGAAAATCCCGATTTTGCTGAGCGTGTAGAAAAAAGCGGTTTTGTTTTTATTGGTCCCGATGCTGATACCATTCGTTTAATGGGGAATAAAGTCACGGCCATTAAATCCATGAAAGCAGCTGGCGTACCCTGTGTGCCCGGCTCTGATGGTCCTTTAGGCGATAACGCCGCAACCAACTTATCCATTGCTAAACGCATTGGTTACCCCGTTATTATTAAAGCTGCCGGTGGCGGTGGTGGACGCGGTATGCGTGTCATTCACAGTGAAGCCGCTTTAATTAATGGCATCAGTTTGACACGCAGCGAAGCAAAAGCCAACTTTAACAATGACATGGTTTATTTAGAAAAGTTTTTGGAAACCCCACGCCATATTGAAATACAAGTCATGGGTGATGGCAAAGGCGATGCGATCTATTTAGGCGAACGGGATTGCTCCATGCAACGTCGTCACCAAAAAGTCGTCGAAGAAGCACCTGCACCTGGCATTACACCAGAAGAACGTCGCAAAATAGGTGAAGCCTGTGTAAATGCTTGTCGTAAAATGAAATATCGAGGCGCGGGTACCTTTGAGTTCCTCTATGAACAAGGCGGATTTTATTTCATTGAGATGAATACGCGGATTCAAGTGGAACATACGGTCACAGAAATGATTACCGGTGTGGATTTGATAAAAGAACAAATTCGCATAGCTGCAGGCATGCCCCTCAGTTACAAACAAGAAGACATCAAAATTACGGGCCACGCCATTGAATGTCGCATCAATGCAGAAGACCCCTATAAATTTATGCCATGCCCAGGGGTTATTTCTTTATATCATGCCCCAGGAGGGCCAGGTGTGCGCATGGATAGCCACATCTACACCAGTTACACCGTTCCCCCTTATTACGATTCCATGATCGGCAAACTCATTACCTATGGGGAAGATAGAGACACTGCCATGGCACGCATGCGCAACGCCTTAGATGAAATCATTATCGATGGTTTGACCACAAACATCCCTTTGTTACAAGACATCGTACGGGATGGTAATTTCGTAAAAGGCGGCGTAAATATCCATTATTTGGAAAAAATGGTCAATCTATAATGGCTTATGCACAATTACAGATTTTAAGCACCGCCGAGCATGCCGACGCCATTGGCGATGCTTTAATCGATGCCGGTGCTTTAGCCATCACCCTGCAAGACGCTGCCGATGAGCCTCTCTTCGAACCACCGCCTGGCGCCACGCCCCTATGGGGCCAAACCTGCATCATAGGATTGTTTGAGCAAGCAACCAATCCCCTTAAAGTATTACTAACCCTGCATCAAAGCTTGGATCCCAATCTATTGGAACATTGCCAATGGCAAGCTTTGGCCGATGAAAATTGGGTAAAGGCCTGGGAAAAATATTTCAAGCCCATGCTTTTTGGTGAGCGACTGTGGATATGCCCTAGCGGGCAATCTGTAGAAGCGCCAGAGGGCATTATCATCACGTTAGATCCAGGATTAGCCTTCGGCACAGGCACCCACCCAACCACCCGCCTGTGCCTTGAGTGGCTCGATGGCCATCCCCCTCAAGATCAGCGCGTCATAGATTATGGCTGCGGCTCAGGTATCTTAGCTATTGGCGCAGCCAAGCTGGGGGCAAGAGAAATCATCGCCATAGACAATGACCCGCAAGCACTCTTAGCTACGGAAGGCAATTTTGCTAAGAATGCACTCCAACTGTCTCGTCAAATTGGCCTGCCCGAGGAGGTAGCACCGGCCCCCGTGAATCTTTTAATGGCTAATATTTTAGCTAATCCTCTAGTGGAATTAGCTCATAAATTAACCGACTTAGTGGTTCCAAGGGGTCAAATCGTCCTCTCAGGTATCTTGGAAGAACAAGCAAAAGACGTCATCGCAGCTTACGAAAAAGCCTTCGATATTACGAACATTCAACAACTTGAGCAATGGATACTCATTCACGGTATAAAAATATAATTTTTTTTTAACTAATACCAATCGATGGGTTGAGTAATTTTCTCG
Organism: Gammaproteobacteria bacterium; assembly: GCA_021773195.1. Classification (GTDB taxonomy): domain Bacteria; phylum Pseudomonadota; class Gammaproteobacteria; order JAKBBU01; family JAKBBU01; genus JAJFKN01. The sequence continues at coordinate 24,468 of JAJFKN010000058.1, forward strand.
CTCAAAATCCACGTAACTAAGCTAAAAATAAACAATTTTTATAATTATTGCTATGAATACGCACAGAGGACTTAAAAAATAATCAAAGAAAAATCGCGTTTGCTACTTGTTTACAATGAGACCAGTGATATAATGATCTTCGCGCTGTAGAAATATTGTGCATGCCGTTAAAGATTGAGTTGGACTCACTTTAATGGTTAGCAAGAAACCATTGCTGCAGATGGTGGCTTGTGAAGAGGGATGTCTCTGTTCGTTCCATGTCAATGCTGAATGAACAACGCACTGAAACCTAAGAACAACAGGGAAACATCACATTACTAATAGTTTGATGGAAGAGAGAGAACGATATTATGTCAGATTTTACTGAAACAACAATTCGCGATAACATCGCACCTGCGTCCACAACAGAAATGCAACAAACGCCTTTGCGTGATTGTGTTGGTCGTGCCCTACAAAACTACTTCACGCAATTAGAAGGTCAAGCACCTTCAAATGTTTATGAAATGGTTTTGGCTGAAGTTGAAGCACCCTTACTAGAATCCGTTATGCAATATACCCGTGGTAACCAATCTAAAGCGGCTATCCTCTTAGGTTTGTCTCGCGGTACGTTACGTAAGAAATTAAAGATCTACGATCTTTTAGACTAATCAGTCGACCTACCATTCCTGGCGGGAAGCATTCTGCTTCTTGTCAGGGAAGGTAGCTCCTCCCTATTTCCTCTATCTCATTTGTCCCCAAAGCCCTCACTATGCTAAGATTTGCTCTCTTCACAGGGAGTACATACCCATGGCCATCCAACGAGCCCTATTAAGTGTTTCTGATAAAACCGGCATTGTAGAATTCGCAAAACAACTAGAGCAGAGATCCATCGAAATTCTCTCCACGGGCGGCACCGCCAAATTATTGCGCGAAAAAGGCGTGACGGTCACCGATGTAAGTGAATACACGGGCTCGCCTGAAATTATGGATGGCCGCGTCAAAACCCTACACCCCAAAATTCATGGCGCCCTCTTAGGTCGGCTGGGCCAAGATGACAGCCTCATGGCTGAACAAGGCATCATACCCATCGGCCTTGTGGTGGTTAACCTCTATCCCTTTCAACAAACCATTTCGGATAATAATTGCACCCTAAGTGATGCCATTGAAAACATCGACATTGGTGGCCCCACCATGATCCGCGCTGCGGCGAAAAATCACGCTCATGTGGGAATTGTGGTAAATAACCAGGATTTCGCCAAAGTTATCGCCCAGTTAGAAGCAAATGATAATAAGTTATCCAACGACTATCGTTTCAGTCTGGCGCAAACAGCCTTTGCCCACACGGCTCAATACGATGGCGCCATTGCCAATTATTTAGGTGCTCTTGATGATAAAGGTGAAAAAGTGGGCTTCCCCAAAACCTTTAACAGTCAATTCGTAAAGCAACAGAATTTACGCTACGGAGAAAATCCCCACCAGCAAGCGGCTTTTTATGTGCAAGACCAAGTAAAGGATGCCTGCATAGCAACAGCCTCCAGCATCCAGGGCAAAGCCCTCTCTTATAATAATATCGCCGATGCCGATGCCGCCTTGGAATGTGTGAAGAATTTCCATAAGCCCGCCTGCGTCATTGTGAAACATGCGAATCCCTGTGGCGTGGCTTTGGGGGAAGATCAAATTACCGCTTATCAACGCGCCTTTGCCACGGATAAAACCTCTGCCTTTGGCGGTATCATCGCTTTTAATGGAATCTTACAGGCACAAACAGCCGAAGCCATCCTCAATCAACAATTCGTCGAAGTCATCATTGCACCGGATATTGAAGAAGCAGCAAAAGCCATTCTAGCCAGCAAACCCAGCGTGCGTGTGCTGAGCACAGGTATGTGGTCGGCCAACACTTCGCCCTATTTGAATTACAAACGAGTACGCGGTGGCCTGCTAGTGCAAGACAATGATCAAGGCTTCGTCACCGATGATGATATCCGTGTGGTGACAAAACGAGAGCCCACCGCTCAGGAAATTAAAGATCTCTTATTTGCTTGGAAAGTGGTGAAGTACGTGAAATCCAACGCCATCGTCTACGCCAAAGAAAGCGCCACAGTGGGTATTGGCGCAGGCCAAATGTCCCGCGTGTACAGTGCCCGCGTTGCAGGCATTAAAGCCGCCGATGAAGGTTTGGAAATTGCTGGTTCCGCCATGGCGTCCGATGCTTTTTTCCCCTTCCGTGATGGCATCGATACGGCTCATGAAATGGGTGTCACTGCCATCATTCAACCGGGGGGATCCATTCGCGATGAGGAAATCATCAAAGCCGCCGATGAAAATGACCTAGCCATGGTATTCACCGGCATGCGGCATTTCTTGCATTAAGCATAGAGTCTCTTGATATATCTACTATGCCGCCATATTATCTTATTACGCTTTTGTATTGCTAGGTTTCAGCCTTAGCAACCGTAATTCTCAAATCCTCTCCATTATCAATTTCAACGGTAACCTTGGGCGTACCCGATCCTTTGAACCTGCAAGTATTGACCTTCTTCCTTAATTGGCAAAGCACCTTACTCTTTTTTTCCTGGGTATTTTGAATAACACCAGAGTAATAACAACGCTTGCCTGTGACTTGCTCCGTAACCGTTAGAATAAAATTGCCATTACCCTTTGCTTCGGGCTCATTAAACTTACCAATTTACCTTTGATCTCCACCGGTACCCATGGATTGAAACACTGGTGGATTTCAATAACGAGACTTCGACGTTTTCAAATCAAGCAGCATAGGATTTAATAAATAATTGGCGGCAAAGATACCCACATACTTACAATAGTCGCTCTTTGAATTCACTGATTTATTAATTATGATAACATCCTTGGTTAGTGACCCAATGGATCACCACCGATGTTCACTTGGAAATTAGCATTCCCCCAGCTATTCACATACATATCATGCCATGGCGTAGTACAACTGTTGGATTTTGCTTTGTTAACACAAACGCCCATCCAATCGTTGCTTACATAGCCTTTATATTCACAGGATTTCTTGCCATCTTTCATAATAGTAATGGTATAATAACCCTTATTACTGCTGCTTTTAGGCCCCAAGAATTTGCCTGGCTTGGCAGATTTACTTTTCTTTAGGGCGATATCAATAGGCTCATCTAAGTATTTTTCATAGCCTTCATCCATGGTAAAAATCACATGTTTATCTGTGGTTGATTTGTTCTTTATTTCAATGGTTTTGCCTTTACAACTGGCATAACCGCTCATTGCTACAGAGGCTATTAGTAAACCCGCTGCAATGGTTGATACTATTTTTCTGCTCATAGGAATATCTCTCTTATATAGTTCTAATAAAAATTTAGTCGATATCCGCTGGAGCTCATGCAAGCCGCAGATGAATATGACAGGCTGTTAAGCAGGGCCACCTACCTGAGGCGGGGCTACATCAACGGTGAAATTAGATTGACCCCAACTTTGCACCAACACATAAGGGGTATCTGAACCTTTATCACCACAAGTACTAGAACGCTTCTTGTTTTGACATACATTGGTTATTTTCGTGTTACTGATTTCACCTTTGTATTTACAGGTCGTACCATTATAAGTTACCTTAATAGTGTATTTGCCTTTATCTCTGCCTTTGGGGCCATTAAACTTATGGTCATCATTGGATTTACCTGCTTTCAAAGTTACATCAATATCTTCATCTAAATATTTTTCGTAACCTTCATCCATACTCATTTCAACCCGTGAATCCACGTTACTCTTAATATAAATGGCTTTACCTTTACAGGATGCATAGGCTTGGACACTTACTGATGCAATTAAAATACTTGCTGCCAATGTTGCTAAAATATTCGTTTTCATATTACTTTCCTATTTATAATGAGAGCGCCATTTTATCCTTTAAATTAGCGCTCTCTAATTCCAATCATTTAAGCCACAATGGGCCCACTTGATTTTTCCTTTTTGATATATAAATCAAAATAAAAATTTGCACCACTATCCACTTTGGCATAGGGCTTTTCATCACAGGAGTTGCTAACTTTTTCGTTAACACAGGTACCCCAGAAACTATCCGTCTTGATTTTACCCACGTATTCGCAGGATTCACCTTTACTACCATCACTGAGTTTCTCATTGAGGGTAATAATGTATTTGCGCTTCGTGCTACTCTTAGGCCCTAAAAACTTGCCATCTTTAATGGTTTTCCCCGCCTTAACCACACCGGTTACGGGCTTTTCAAGATATTTCTCATCACCGGGAGCCATTTCAATGTTGTAATACACATCCTTACTCCATTCATTATGAATCTTAATCTTCTTGCCTTTACAACCGGCATAACCTGTCATGGCCACGGAAGCAATTAATAATCCAACTGCAATGGTTAATACTTTTTTACTACTCATAGGAATATCTCCCCTCTAATACTGAGTCATAGTTTTAATAAAATTGGTGATTTTGCCCAGTCCGTCGGATGTTTTCCCTTGCGATGGATGTACTCTACCACCCTAAACCCTACCGTGCGGTTACAGAGTGTTTTAAAATGTAATAAACCGTAACAAGCTCAACCTATCGTTTATAAAGGATTATTTCTTGTGCTCTGGCCAAATCATAGGGACTCAGTGAGCCTGTCACATAAATATAAAGCCTGATACACTAGCCCGAGGCCAAAATACAAGTAGAAACAATAGATAATTAAATAACAGCGAGGACCCATGTTTAGAGATATTCATAGTAGTCAGAGCGAATCTGATGCATCAATCAGCGACTCAGAAACTAGCGAATGGGAAGGCGATCTAGAGGCAGAATTACTAGAGGCTGCTCGATCTGGCGATGCTGACCAATGCAAAGCATTAATTGAGCATGACGCGGATATCAACCATGCTGATCAGTTTGGAATGACAGCCTTACACTATGCAGCTGAAGGTAATCAGCTAGAGTGCGTTGCAGCGCTACTGGATTACCTTGAAATTGATGCAACTTTGCATTGTGATGAATCCCCAGCCAGTGATATAGGAGGAGCACCACTACATTTAGCTGCAGCTGCAGGCCATTTAAATATCGTTGCACGCTTGCTGAGAAATAGGCACGTTTACAGTGAAATTGATTGGCACGACGAATGTGGATACACCGCTTTGCACGAAGCTATGATTGAAGGCCATTTAGATGTTGCAAGCTTGCTTGTGGATCAAGGGGCTGATATCAACGTTACAACTGGAAGAGACGAATCAGCCATTGAGATTCCCCAAGGCTTAAGTGCAATCGGTCTACTTTTCCACAAATATTCTATAGATCAGTTAGACAGTAGTGTTGGAGAGCTATTTTTAAAATTGCTCAACCATGAAGATTTCAATCCCTATGTTGAGAGCATGCTAGATGAGGGTATATGGGGTATTGACACAAGAGACTTGGATGATGAAGACGGAGCTTCTATTTTACATATCGCCCTTGAAACAGGTGCCGCAGATTGTATACCCATTCTATTGCAAATACTCCCGGCAGAAGTAATAAACCACGTTATACAACATAAGCCCCCCGTCTATGCTGCTGTTAGACGTACTATAACAGGCAACGATGACATTCTCAGACTGTTCCTGCAATGTGATAAATACGATCCAACGATATTATGCGATGGCCAGAGGCCATTGGCTCATGTCTTAGTTCAACTAAATAAACTCCACTTGTTAGAGATGCTAGCCAGGCATCCGAAAGGTGGTGATTTTAATATCCGCGACAATTATGGCAATCATATTCTTGATATAGAAATGTCTAATGGTGAACGCAGGGTTTTATTAAACCGCATCACCACACTAAAAAAAGAGGGGATAGACGTTAAATTTGATCCCCATGCAAAAATGACTAGGCGAGAATTGGCCCAAAAACGAACCCAATACGCTGGCATTATCGATGAAGGTCTCATGGCTGACCTACAGGTAAATGGCTATGAATTTGAACCATTAGAAGAAGGTATGTGGGCAATACGGCACAATCCTGAAGTTCAAGCATTAATACCTGAATTTTCTGAAGCCTTTCAGGCACATCGTATTAATGACCCTTCTTTAAGCCAAAATCCAGTGACGTCATTTCTTGATAAAGTCATTGAAATTAGCGAAGGAGATTTACCCTATGATGAAGCACCACCTCGTTTAGATACCTTAGGTAGAGACACCATTGTCCAATTAGCCGCATTACCGGAATTTGATAGACCACGACCCGGTGATGATGGAAGCCCCATGGACCCACTATCGTCCATAAGGGATGATGACGAACTATTAGGAGAGTGCCAACATGCCCAACGCTTATATGAAGATAGCCTAATTAATACAACGACGGGAGGGCCTTCAAGTTTGCCTTCAGAGGATTTTCGTCGGGAAGAATACTATGAACCTTTACTCCGACTGGAAAAACTTGGGAAGAAAGCCAGGAACTATAGTCAAACCATACGTAACAAAGTAAACCAATTAAACCAAGAGTTCGCTGAGACTGGGACCATAGACTCAGAGAAGTATGGTGAGTTTGTCATTGCAAATTACAGAGGGGTTAATTTGAATCGCACCCGGATTCCTAAAGAGGAGCGATATGAAAAACTGCAAAGAATAAAAGAAAGAGATTATTTTTGTGATATGATTAATGAAAATTTCCCTGATCTAATGGATGAGGGAAGGCGTGCAGTAGCGGATAAAATCATTCAGTTCACTCGAGAAATATTAACCCCAAAAGCTGGCAAACCTATCAGGCAGACATGGCATGATAAAAAACAGCGTTTTGATTACCCCATTCACTTTATTTTGCAACGTTTTTCCAATAACAAAGATAATAATAATGACCCCGATGCACCGAAATTACCGGCATTTTCAGATGATATTTGGCCTGAGCTAATGAAACAAATGCCTGGCTTGAAGAAAATGGCTAATCAGTATGGCATACCATTAGTGAAAAGCTTTATCATCGCTTTTGCCAAACATCCGAGACACCCCATTCGCTATGTCTTAGGAAAAAGTGCCTTGAAACTCTACCGTAGTGAGCGTATGGATGGACGAGCAAGGAACGATGGCAGTGGCAATAAATATCGCTTACTGGGCGGTTTAATTGTTATGTTCTCCAGTATTGATGAGTATATGGCATCATGCCCATTGGATATTAATCAAGCTTATGCTCAAGGTTATGTAAGGGCACATTCACGTGTACGTAATGAAATAGAAGTAGATTTTCCAGGCTATGTGCCAAAGGAGCGAATTGAAGATGTGCTCCCTGTTTTCTTACCCAGCTTAAAAATGAATGGGTGGATTCCTGAATATAAAGATTTTTTTGGTTTATCTAAAACAAAATATAATAATCGAGCTCGAGTATTTTATAATTCAAAACGCAGCGACGACCAACATCGTCACGCTAAAAACAAACTCAGAGAAGATCTCATTGAACATTTCGAACAACTCATGTTAGACGTGGCTGTGGCAAAAGCTCACTTAAAAGGGAAAATATTACTCTGCATAGGGCCTAATGGGAAATTTTCTTTGATTCCGGAAAATGCCGCGGAGCATCATACTGAAATGCATGAAACGGCTGAGTCTATGTATTCAGATAATAAGGAGGAACCATTCATTGGTGATCTCCCAAAAGGCATGTATACACCTCTTGAAAGTAGGCAAGAGCGCGCTTGTCCAGGTGATTGTGTTAGTTCAAGTGAATCCTCTGATGAGGGAGGCGACCAAAGCGAAAATGGATTTGAATCTACTGCTGGAGAAACCATTGGCCCTAGATATATAGACGGCTGGGTATTATGTGATGTGAATGATAAAGGTAACTGTTATTACGATGCGATTGCTCACCAAATGCATTTAAAGCAACATCCTTTTTTACAAACTATTCCTGAAGGCACCTTGCCCCGAGATAGTATCCGCTTGCTGATTCAAGGGCGTGACTTTAATGACCGGGAATGGGCAGACTTCCCCGAGATTGCAACATTGATACATCACTTAAATGTTGCTGTTGGTATCATAGACACTCGTGATCCAGAACAAAAGATCGTTTATTACTATACTGACGGGGCTGGAGAAGTTACTCATACGCAAAATTATTTAGAAGTACCCGAGGAACTGTCCATATTTCGCCTAGCCTTTACAGGAAATCATTACTTATCTGTGGTCAGAACCCCGGAGTTTAGGGGGGGACAAGTCATTACACAAGGCTTGCATGGCGTTAAAACCACAGGCAAAAAGCGTAAACGCTCACCAGATGAGGTTTCCCTTGGCAAACGCAGAAAGATGGATCACAGTGTTGGGACTCAATCTCATAGTAGATTATTTGCAAGTGCATCCAGTTCCGATGATGCAAGTGAAGAGTCTGAGGTTGAATACAGTTCAAGCCCAGAGTTTCAGTAGGAATTCCAGCTACGCTGGAATGGTTATTTGACTGGATCCCGGATATTTTGCTACGCAAAATTCCGGGATGACGTAACGATACATGAACGTCATTCCCGCTCCTTCTAACGTCATTCCCGCTCCTTCTAACGTCATTCCCGCTTCTTCTAACGTCATTCCCGCTTCTTCTAACGTCATTCCCGCGAAGGCGGGAATCCATACTAAGCAGAATATTTCTATGGATCCCGGATATTTTACGGTCCTTCTGCGAAGGACCAATGTAAAATTCCGGGATGACGTGGGGAGTGTTACGCAACATTCCGGGATGACGTGGGAGACCGAGGTGCTTCATCATTCAGGCAAAGACTGGAATCCAATTTAGAATTACAATGGATTCACCACTAAACCATCCACGAGTTTAGGCTCAAACCAGGTGGATTTGGGCGGCATGATTTCACCGGCATCGGCGATGCTGAGTAATTCATCCATGGAGGTAGGGTAGAGAGCAAAGGCGATGGCCATATCGCCAGAATCTACTCTTTTCTGCAACGCTTTTAGACCACGAATACCGCCCACAAAGTCGATGCGAGGATCTTTACGTTGGTCTTTGATATTAAAGATGGGTGCTAAAATATGTTGGGATAAGAGAGAAACATCCAAAGAAGCTTTAACGGATTCTGGAAGGGGTGTTTGCAACTTCAAGCTATACCATTGTTTTTCTACATACATGGCCAATTGGCCCTTTGCTCTAGGCTTCTCGGGATTTGATGTTTTTTCAATATGGTAATGGCTATTTAACTTTTCCAGTAAAGCTTTTACATCATGTTCATTTAAGTCTTTGATCACCCGATTATAATCGTGAATGAGCATATGATTATGGGGGAAAATCACACTTAAGAAATGATGATCCATGCCCGTTTCTTTGGCGTATAAGGCCGCTGCACTACTGCGGTGATGGCCATCGGCAATATACAAGCTATCCAACTCATCAAAAGCTTGCTGAATGGTTTCTACGGAAAATTCATCATGGACATACCACAGGGCATGCTCCACACCATGCTCATCTTCGGCGCAAAGGCAAGGCTCCTGGGTTTGGGTAAATTGTTGGATAATGTCATCTAATTGTGATTGATGGCGATAAGCCATCAAGACCGGGCCAGTTTGTGCTTGTAAGGCCTTCATGTGATTCAATCTATCTTGCTCTTTCACAGGGCGCGTTAATTCATGGCGTTTAACTTGGTGGTTTTCATAGGCTTCAATGGAGGATAACGCCACTAAACCTGTTTGCTGATGTTCGCCAGCTGTCATGCGATAGAAATAAAAACCTGGGGCGGCATCTTTTTTTAAAATACCTTCTTGCAGCAGCCTATTGTAGTTTTCAGCGGCCTTGGCATAAACCTCGGGAGAATAGGCATCCACATTGTCAGGTAAGTTTGCTTCTGCTCGAGATACATGCAAAAAATTCACGGGATTACCCAGTGCCATAACTTTGGCTTCACTGCGACTCATCACATCATAGGGAGGTGCTATGACTTGCTGTACTGTATTCGGTGTGGGCCTAATGGCAGCAAACGGTTTAATCAATCCCATATTGGCATCCCTATTTAAAAGAAATTTTCATATAAACCAAAAACAATGATGACCACAGCAGCCAGCAGGACAATGACCATGGCGGGTTTACCACCTCTCACTTGGTAATCAGCGCCCTTTTCTACTTTACGGCGCCCTGACCAAACCATTAATACGGGTAAAATAATTAATAGGATAGCGCAGAAAATACCGGCATAGCTGAGGGATTTGATAAAGATAGCCGGGTAAAACAACACTATTAATAAGGGGGGAACGAAAGTCATGACGTAAATTAAAAAAGCCCCGCGACCATGTTTTTTTACATTCATACCATCGGCTAAAAAGTCCGATAAACACAACGACACGCCTAAGAATGAAGTGGCCATACAAACGGAAGTAAAGACACGCGTAACCACCGTAATCCATTCACTTCTGGAATAAAAGCTCAAGGCTTGAGTCAATTGTGTATTAGGGTCCGCCGACTGGAATATTTGCACTAAACTTAAATGGCCTATCATGGGCAAAACAGCAAGCACCACAGAGACCCAAAGGAAATAACCCAATAAAGGAATAAAGCTGCCTACAATAATGATCTTACGTAACTTTGCCACATCACTATTATAGTAAGTGCGTATGCTGGGGATAATCACCGCATAACCGAAGGATGTGACCACGACAGTTACGGCCATGGGCAAATGAACGGCTGAAATCCCTGTTAGATGGCTAACGTGAATGAAGGGAATCAAACTAATAATGAGTAAAACAATGGCGATGAATTTTGTGGACATTAATCCGCGGTTAACATAATCCACGGTTTTTATGCCGCGATAAACAATGATGCCAAGAATACCTGCAAAGAGTAGCTCATCCAACCAATGCAGCGACGGGATGTTGCCTGCGACTAATAAACCACCCAACACGTCGGAACCACCGGCAATGTAAGCTGACAGCAAAGAATAAAGTAATAATAAATAACTTAACCAAGCCACAATAGCGCCCAAAGGACCTAAGGTTTTTTTGGCCATGGATATGATATTGCTATTAATGGGCAAACGTAAATTGGCTTCCAACAATAGCAATGCACTAAATGTGGTTGAAACCCAACACAGCAACAACATCAAAGTAGCGCCATAGAAGCCATTTTGTGAAATGCTCGCCGGTAGAGCTAACATTCCCGCACCGATGGTGGTCCCCGTTACTAATAACATACCACCTAGTATGGATTTATTATTCATTCTGTTCCTTTAATAAGTCTTTCTACTCGTTGCAGGCCGCGGGGTAATTTATTACCTCGTCGTCCCCTTTCGCCGTGATAATGAGCTAAATCACTGGCTTTGAGCGTCAATTTGCGTTTACCCGCAAAAACCGTTACTGCTTCTTTAGGGTCAACAATAACCACTCCCACCATGTATTCTTCACGGCTTGCCACTCGGGCAGAAGGAATGCCCATTATTTTGTTGCCTTTGCCTTTGGATAGTTGAGGTAATTCACTGACAGGGAAGCATAACAAACGGCCTTCATTACTCACCGCGACAATGATCTGTGTTTGCATATCCGTAATAGCGCAATGAGCCAATAATTCAGAACCCTTAGGTAATTTGATCAGGGTCTTGCCGTTGCGATTTTTGGTGAGCAAATCTCCTAGGGTGGCAATGAAACCATAACCCGCATCGGAAGCCAACAATAATAATTGTTCGTTTTCCCCCATCAAAATATCTTTAAAATAGGCACCGGCGGGTGGTTTTAAACGACCTGTGACCGGCTCCCCCTGACCACGCGCTGAAGGTAACCCATGAGCAGGCTGGGTATAGCTTCGCCCCGTGGAGTCGAGGAATACAGCCAACTGATTGCTGCGCCCCCGTGCTAAGGCTAAAAAGCCATCCCCCGCTTTATAACTTAATTTATCCCCTTCGATTTCATGGCCTTTCGCGGCTCGGATCCAACCTTTTTGTGATAATACAACGGTGACCAATTCTGTAGGCAAAATATCTTCTTCCTTCATGGCCTGGGCTTCACCGCGCACCACGATAGGTGAAGAACGGTCATCACCATACTCTTCCGCATCGGCGATAATTTCTTTACGCACTAAAGTTTTTAAGCGACGCGTTGAGCCTAAGGTAGTTTGTAGACCGTCACGTTCTTTGGCTAACTCGTCTTGCTCGGCACGGATCTTTGTTTCCTCTAATTTAGCTAAATGGCGTAATTTCAAATCTAAGATGGCTTCTGCTTGAATATCTGTTATTTTAAACTTCTTCATTAACACAGGCTTGGGTTTATCCTCCGTGCGGATAATGTGAATCACTTCATCAATATTTAAAAAGGCCGCCAACAACCCTTCTAAAATATGCAAGCGCGCCAGTACTTTATCCAGACGATATTGCAAACGTCGAGTCACGGTTTCTACTCGATAGGTAAGCCATTCATTAAGGATAGTGAATAAATCTTTAACTTGTGGCCGGCCATTCAAGCCCACGATATTGAGATTAATGCGATAAGAACGCTCTAAATCCGTAGTAGCAAACAAATGGTTCATCACGGTTTCTGCATCGACCCGGTTGGAACGGGGCACAATGACCAAACGGGTAGGATTCTCATGATCCGATTCATCACGCAAATCAGCCACCATAGGCAGCTTTTTACTTTGCATTTGCGCAGCAATTTGCTCCAATACCTTTGCTCCTGAAACTTGGTGGGGCAAATGGGTAACAATGATATCACCCTGGTCTTCCACATATACCGCGCGCATACGAACGGACCCCGTTCCTTTGCGATATATTTCATGAATTTCTTTTTCAGGGGTTATGATTTCTGCTTTTGTAGGGAAATCAGGGCCTTTTATATGTTCCAAAATATCTTCAAAGGTACATTTTGAATCTTCTAAAATACGTACACAGGCACTGGCCACTTCGCGCAGATTATGCGGAGGAATATCCGTCGCCATGCCCACAGCAATGCCGCTGGTACCGTTTAATAAAATATTGGGTAATCGAGCCGGCAAGGTTTTAGGCTCATCTAACGTACCATCAAAGTTTGATTGCCACTCTACGGTACCCTGGCCTAACTCTGACAATAAACTCTCAGCGTATTTGCCCAAGCGCGCTTCGGTATAACGCATAGCTGCAAAGGATTTCGGATCATCAGGGGAACCCCAGTTACCCTGGCCATCTACCAAAGGATAACGATATGAAAAAGGCTGCGCCATCAAAACCATGGCTTCATAACAGGCGCTATCGCCATGGGGATGGAACTTACCTAACACATCACCCACAGTACGTGCGGATTTTTTATGTTTGGCCGTATTCTTTAAGCCTAATTCAGACATGGCATAAACAATGCGTCGTTGCACTGGTTTCAAACCATCGGAAATATGCGGCAGGGCTCTATCCAGGATGACATACATGGAATAATCCAGGTAGGCCTTTTCCGTGAAATCCTTGAGAGACTTGGTCTCGATACCTTCGAGACTGAAATTACTAGCTTTGGACATGGTCAATAATTACTCAAAATTAAGGGCTGAATGGTAAGGGTTTAAAATGATATTGATTATAACCACTTAGGAGAGCAATTGCACTGAACAATATTTTCGCAAAGCATTTAAACAATTGGGATAATTTGGTAAGCTATCTCCTAGGGTTTAATGATAATAATGAGCATAAGTAAGAGATAGCAAGAGACGCTCTCGACAAACACGTCGTGAATACGTCCATGTAGACTTCTTGTCAGCTTCCCTGCTGCCAAGAGTTTGTCGAGAGCGTCTCTGCTATCTGTAATAGTCCCTAGATATAAAAACTATCGTAATAATATAAGAGAAGAAGTATGGAATTATTTTTACAATTTATTGCCTATATAGCTGAACTCACTGAGCGCTATAAAAATTCTACCGTGGAATCAGAAAAGGCACTGCATAGTAACCTTGAATTTATTCTAACAACCTTACATAATGCGTCTGGAAACAATGCTAATCTCTGCTATCTAGTTGATATGACTCAGAATGCCGTAAAAGATGCTCCTGATGCTGAAGAACTAAAAAAACTAATTGAAAATCAGGGTGAAACTATAAAACTTTATATCAATACCCAATTAAAAACTCTAATTCGGAAAATGAATGAAGATTTCAGTTCTATCCAACAAGAAATAAATCGGCTTGACCAATTAAATGACGTTATTGGAACCATCACAGATATTCACGCAAGACTGTCCCACTACCGTAGATTAAACGATTATTTAGAGTCTCCACAACTTTCAATTATTGCCACTCCAGGTAAAAAAGTTGTAATCCAAGACTTGTTAGGCAAACTGCCTCCTGCCATCCAAAGACTTGAACGCAGCATTGAGACTGCTGTTACTAAATGTGAAGAAGTTATTGCATTGCATAACACAAAACAGACCATCGAAACATTAATTAGCGAAAAAGATTCATTAACTGAAGAACAATGGATGGACCTGGATCGTTTAATTACAACCTATCAACGCCAACTGGGTGACTTACGCCAAGCTATCCCTAATGATTTCCCTGGACATCCTCTACAGGAAAAATGGAAAAGCTTTAATACTTCTTTTTTAGACTTTATAACCCAATTACAATCCTTACAAAGCAGAGAGACCATATCGCCATCTCTACAACAATTAATAACTGCAGGTATTTTTGGCGGTACTTCTGCATCCACTGAAAGAAACTTCCAAAAGGAAATTCTTACATTGTTAGTGCCCATTTCTGATGAACTATTAACACTGTCAAAACATCATTTGGCTGAACCAAAGAAAAACTTACAAGAGTCAATAGAAGCCTTACACCGTCTAGAGAAAGAGGATATAAAGGGTATTTTGGAGAATACATCTTTAATAATATCGCAACTGGAAGCCTTAAGAGACAAAATATTAACTAAGAGTATAACGACTCAAACTGGAAAAATAGCGGCTACAATCCCAGGCATTATTACAAAGCTTACTCAAATGTGCCCAGCTATGGGCAAGCTATGTGCCCAAGTGTTGAAGGCAGCTTACAAGCCTGCAGTTCCTGATACTTCCATGCCAGAAGCGACTCTATCAACGTCCGGTGACGATACCCTTTCTGCTCTTAAGGGCTCCAGAGCTGGTTTGTTGCCAGAATATTGGCCCGGCAATCCTGTAATTGGAATATTGCAAACAGATCTTGCTGCTAAGTTTCACGGAATCTTAGGATTCAATCATGACTCCGCTACTGTCCTTAAAGATCGCATTTTAGCCTGTGTTGTTCCACTTGCCCACTTTGGTATTAACGAACATAATCTGCAGTCACACTTTTTATACTTAATAAATCCACTTAAACAATTGATCGAGTCTGAGAAAGCTATCAATAAATCCTCCATAAGAAATATTCTAGAGCCATTCCGAGGGAAAATGTACACCCGTTGAATATGACAGATTAACTGTGGATGACGGGTGCTTCGCGCAAAGCAAAGGAGCTACGTTCAGAGTTACAGCAATTAAACCGTCCGCCAAATGGCCTTTATTCTCTAGCCAGTGGCTAATCCACGTTTTATCATAAAGGTCACATCTTCATTAGCGTTAATATAATGGATAGTCAACTGTGGATTTTTATTCTTATAAACCCGAAATACTTCATCCACGAATCCCTGACCTACGAGTCTTACGCCCTTAAAATCTAGGGTGACTTGATTAAACCGATCTAGTCCTCTTAAGATACGCTTTGCCTGTGAGCGGGAAATCAAGGTTTCTTGCTGAAACTTTGCTAATTCCACTGTTATCTCAGTTCGGTCAAAGGCTAAGGTTTCTGGGTCTTGAAATTTTTGAAACACACTGACCAGCGTCCGTGTTGAATTAAGCCCAATAGACATGACTATACGTGAACCTTTTTGCGACTTGTTCAACGCACACAAAGTCCAATCATTTTCTTCATTATCTCTTAAGTAAAGATAGTCGTTAGCATAAATGGAAAACTGATCAAAACTTCTTGACGAAAAAAAGATACCCTCACCAGTGTGGTTAGATGGATCAATTGTCAGCTTCCCTTTATTTAATTCTAGGATACTATCCCTAATATTACTAAACTGAAAACGGTCCATAATTGTTTTAAAGACACCGATACCATCATCTATAACTTCCATCTGAATTTTATTGTTTTCCATATGAACTTTAATACAAATCTTTTTTGCCTGTGCATGGTCAATAGCATTATTAAGCATTTCCGTAAAGCCATACTCTATAATATCTTGAACCTGAGTTGAAAGTTCATCAAAAATATCGATGAAATCATTTCTCAGAATACTATATTCATCACCCATTTTACTTGTCTGGTACTGCTTTTCTCGATAGTTTGATGGCGCTAAGAAATATTGGGTATTTTTAGTTTCACCTCGCTTGATGATTTTACCTCCATTCAATAAACTCTTGAGGTGTCGATGTACCGTCGTTCGAGTCACATGAAATTTTTGCATAGTAAGTTGAGCAATATCACGAGGGTGCTTTTCCAACTTGCTAAGAATAAATTGCTTTATATCGTCAGACAAGGGCACCACCATAATTATTACAAATACTAGCAATGATTATAACGTGTTCCAATAATAATTACCACCAGTAACAATCATTATTATTACTCTGTATTAAACACGTAACTATCCTCTATTGGCAACAAGAGCATACCGATAAAAATATATTATTAAACATATAGTTACAATTGGGCGCGCCTTGATTGTTTGATTAACGTGCAGATGAGACCTAAGTAAATGGTAAGGTTTCCATTCTCATATCACTACGAAAAATGTAATAATTCGCAAATGAAAACCTATTCCTAGAGCCCACTGACATTTCCCTGGGCCGGCAGGACTATTTAAACGTCCGCTAAATTGCCTTTATTCTCTAACCAGGCCTTACGGTCACTGGCGCGTTTTTTAGCTAATAGCATATCCATCAGCGAAGACGCATCGCTTTGGTCGGGTATGGTGAGTTGTACTAAACGGCGTGTGTCAGCAGCCATGGTAGTTTCACGCAATTGCATGGGGTTCATTTCACCCAAGCCTTTAAAGCGCTGTACGCTGATTTTACCTTTTTTCTTTTCCGCTGCAATGCGGTCTAAAATACCTTCACGCTCCGCATCATCCAAAGCATAAAAAACGTCTTTACCCACGTCAACGCGATACAAAGGTGGCATAGCGACATAGACATGACCACTGGCTACTAAGGCTCTGAAATGCTGATAAAACAGGGCACATAATAAAGTAGCAATGTGCAAACCATCATGATCAGCATCGGTGAGAATACACACTTTGCCGTAACGCAATTCTGTCAAATCCGCAGAGCCTGGTTCCACCCCCAAAGCCACCGCAATGTCATGCACTTCTTGGGAGGCCAATACTTGCGCTGAGTCCACCTCCCAAGTATTAAGGATTTTACCGCGCAACGGCATGACTGCTTGGAATTCTCTATCGCGAGCTTGTTTCGCTGAACCACCGGCCGAATCCCCTTCCACGAAGAAAATTTCCGTACGGTCTAAATCCTGTTGTGAGCAGTCGGCTAATTTCCCCGGTAAAGCAGGACCTTGACTGACTTTCTTACGCACCACTTTTTTCGCTTGTTTTAAGCGCTTTTGCGCATTGTTAATGCATACTTCAGCGAGGGCTTCACCCAATTCTACATGTTGGTTGAGCCAAAGACTGAAAGCATCTTTCACCACACCAGAAACAAAAGCAGCTGTTTGACGCGAGGATAAGCGTTCTTTGGTTTGCCCTGAAAATTGTGGGTCTTGCATTTTCACTGACAGAATATAACTGCAATTTTCCCAAATATCATCGGGGGTTAACTTCACACCACGCGGCAATAAATTACGAAATTCACAAAATTCTCGCATGGATTCTAATAACCCAGTACGCAAACCATTTACATGGGTGCCCCCCTGGATAGTAGGAATCAAATTCACATAACTTTCTGTGATGGCTTCCCCGCCTTCGGGCAACCACACCACGGCCCAATGAGCTTGTTCTGTGTTACCAGCAAATTCCCCCATAAAAGGCTCTTGAGGCAGTATTTCAAAACCTTGCAAGGCATCTAAAATATAATCTCTTAAGCCTTGCTCATAACACCATTCGGTTTTTTCGCCGCTGTGTTTATCTTCAAAGGTAATATGCAATCCCGGGCAAAGAACCGCTTTAGCCCGCAATACATGCTTTAAACGAGGCACAGAAATTTTTACAGAATCAAAATATTTTCCCTCAGGCCAAAAATGAATATTGGTGCCTGTGTCGCGCTTAGCAACGGTTCCAGTTTTTGTTAATTTTGAAACTGGCGCACCATGTTCAAATCCCATAGCATAGACATTGGCGTCTTTCTTTACTTTTACTTCCAAACGCTTGGATAAGGCATTCACAACCGAAACCCCTACCCCATGCAAACCGCCGGAAAACTCATAATTCTTATTAGAAAATTTACCCCCGGCATGCAAGCGCGTCAAAATCAATTCAACACCGGAAATCTTATGTTCTGGATGGACGTCTACGGGCATACCACGCCCATCGTCCATGACCTCCACGGAGCCATCTTTGTATAGAATGACATCAATTTGGCCCGCATGGCCAGAAATAGCCTCATCCACACTATTATCAACAATCTCTTGCACTAAGTGATTGGGGCGCATGGTATCGGTATACATACCCGGGCGCTTCTGTACGGGCTCTAAACCGCTTAGAACCTCAATGGATTCCGCTGTATAACCTTTTGCAGACATGTTAACCCCACTTAGCTCGCAATGCGTCATGATGAATTTGCAACCATTGTAAACCAATAATGGTTGCCGCATTATTAATGCGCCCTGATTCTACCGCGTCGAAGGCCGCTTGGGAATCCATAACGCTCACTCGAATGTCTTCATGCTCATGAGGCATGCCATGCAAGCCGCCGGCATTGCTGGCATCCACCTTGGCACAAAATAAACTGAGGTACTCGTCAGTGCCTCCAGGGCTGGTCCAATAATCCATGACAGGCATCAACTCCAGTACATCTAAGCCCGCTTCTTCTTTTGTTTCTCGATAAGCCATATTTTCTGGTGTTTCACCAGGCTCTATTACCCCTGCTACGATTTCCAGCAACCAGGGCGAGACGTTGTCTTCCAAGGCTCCCAACCTGAATTGCTCCACAAAAACCACTTTATCCAAAATTGGGTCAAATGGAATAACGCCAGCAACGGGTTTACGGCTGAAAATCTCTCTATCCAAAGTAGGCGTCCATCCCCCGGCAAAGATACGATGGCTAACATGGTATAGCATCATTTTAAAAAAACCTTCATAAACGGGTTTCTTCGCAATAATCTCCACATCTTCTTTTGTTAATTGTTTCATGGCATCTCTTAACTTAGATGGATTTAAGTAATCGTTACAAGGGGTTTAAGATATAGGTAAAAACCACGGAAATCAATCGGCAAAGGCTTGCCGACTGATAAATACCGTGGAGAATTAATTGGATTTTTTGGTGGCACCGGATGTGCTGGAACCGGATGTGGTTGCACCGCTGGTACCATTAGACTTAACGGGTTTTGTCCAAGGGGTTTCTGGCTGAGGCGTGTAAACGGGCAAGTTTTTTGCTTCCTTTTCCTTTGCCTTGGTTTTTTCATGAATGTCCGTAGCCTTCAAATCTTTCACCATTTCATCGGTGGTGCGATAAGGCGAACCATAAAGTCCCGTCAACTTCGTGCGAGCATTTAACCAAGAATTCACTAACTGTAAATCTGCCACACTTAAAGTCCCAGCATCTTGACGTAACTGTAAGGTATTTAGAATGTAGCTATATAAATCCGTGGCATATTGCACTTGCGCATTAAACAAGGAAGTTTGAGCATCCAATACATCCACGATAGTACGTGTACCCACTTTAAAGGCAGCTTCTGTGCTTTCCAAAGAACTGTTGTTAGATTCAATGGCTTGTTTATCGGCTTTAATCTTAGAAACACCCGCAACCACGTTATTGTAATCTTTACTGGTATCGTTGGCGGCCGTGACCAAAGAGCTTTGCAGATTAGATAAACTGGTTTGATAATCAAATTGTGCTTGCTTCACTTGGTGATAAACCAACCCACCTTGAAAAATTGGGATATCCACTTGGATGCCAGCTTCTGCATCGTCTTGATTCACACTGCCTGTGCCTTGATTCCCTGTGTAAGTGCCCTGAAGCAAAGCCACGCCATCTAACGTTGGCATACCAGCACCTGTCTGCACTTTAATTTGTTCTTTAGCTGAATCCACAGCAAAATGAGACGCTTGTACTGTCAAATTTTGTTTTTGCGATGTGGCCACCCATTGCTTAACACTCTTAGGACGCGGCGTCATCAAAGGTACCGTATCATTCACACCACGAATGGCCGGGTACATAGTGCCTGTAATGGCACGCAAATCTTCACGCGCATTCATTAAATTCACTTGCGCCTGAATTTCTTGCGCAATAATATTATCGTACTGCGCTTTAGAATCATAAACGTCAGTAACCGTACCTAAACCGACTTTATAGCGCTGAATATTTTGTTCTAACAAACGGTAAACAGCCCGACGTTCCACTTCTGTATAACCTAGAACATCACGGGCTTGAAGTACGGAGAAATAAGCCGTGGACACTCGAATCATTAAATTTTGTAATTGAGAACCGAAATTTGCGGTAGCTTCCTTCACCGTGGCCTTAGAACGTTCGTACTGCCACCAATCGGCGAAATTAAAAATAGGCTGGTCCAAGGTCAAACCATATTGGTTTGCCCCGAAACGATTCACCCCCGATGGCACCCCTAAGGCATTACGTTGGTTTACATAATTCACGGTGGAATCACCGGTAATAACCGCCGTCGGCAATAAGAAGGAACGATTAATGGGTAAATCTTCTTTCGAAGAAGCTAAGGTAGTGCGTTCAGCTTGAAATTGTGGGTCGTAAATTAAACCCTGGCGAAAAGCCCCAAGCAAGTTAACGGTTTTATTACCCGGTGCATGGGCAAAAGCCGCTGAAGACAATAGGCCAAAGGCGACAGCCACTACAATCTTTTTCATTTTACCACCACAATGTTCCATCAGATTCTACTCTTCCAAATTAACTCATTAAAAATGAAATTGCTCAGGCTGAAGAGCCTCAAGCAGTGGCGGTACCACGGTCTCGAAAATCCCCTGTTGGGACCACGTGTCTTCATCCATGCGTGTAATCAAGCTCGCCTCCATGGCTGGTGCCTGGCCAATAATGGCAAAAATTCTACCACCTACTTTCAACTGATCGCGAAAAGCCTGTGGCAAGAACGGCAGAGAACCGGTTACAGCGATAATATCATAAGGCTCATCTTCTGCCCAACCCTGCGCAGCGTTTCCTGTAATAAAGGTAGTATTGCTGATGGATAAGTCAGCTAATCTCTTAGCAGCGGGCGTCATGAAATCAGAAATAATGTCCACACTGATGACTTGCTTGGCTTGTTGCGCTAACAATGACGTGACATAACCACTGCCCGTACCCACTTCTAAAACTTTTTCATGGGGTTTCACTGCCAATGCCTGCAAGATGCGTGCTTCTTCCATGGGCGTTAACATTTTTTGCTCATGGCCAATGGGAATATTCATGTCAGCATAGGCCAAGGATTTGTATTCTTCAGGCACAAAATTCTCACGGGGCGTTTGGGCGATAAGGGCCAATAAATCCTCATCCAACACACCCCACGTGCGCAATTGTTGTTTAATCATATTGTCCCGAGCTTGATCAAGCTGCATAAAAACCTCATGTTATTAGTAGAAAGCAGCCCTATTATCCCGCGGCGCACCCTCGTCATCCTGCGCAAAGGCGTAGGACCCAGTGTGCTAAGATTAAGCGCTTAAGGGGCATTATGCAAGTATTAACTAAATCTGCACACCTGAATTGCGAGCAGGCACACGGTAGTGATGACCATCCACATAAACCTCCGACACTGTGTCGTCCCCAGCTTGTGACCCTGTATCCTCGACAACTTCTTCCCCCTCAAATAAAGCTGGGGACTGGCCACGGGCTACATTAACGTATAGAGGTCTATCCTGGAGATTTTGTACTGTATCGAAATATCCCCCAGCAACCTTATTCTGCGTCGTAAAGGGAATCCAATTACGCCGCGTAGGCAAAAAGTGCAAATAAAACTCCAATAACGCCAGCAAAGCAGCCAATAAGCCCAACCCTATGGCAACGAAATTAGCCTCAGTTTCGAAAGTATTAAAATCCAGAAAGGGTTCTTCCAGAGGATTCGTCATGACAAAAATGAAAGGAATACAAAAAACTGCCACTAGTTTTGTGAGGAAATTATTTAATAGGCTCTGATATATAACATTGGTGCCATTCAAAGTATTGCGTATGACTTTATACCCCCCCTCAGTGCTCGTTTGAATCAAACCTGTGAGTGATGGTCCATAGAACATATCTATGCTGAGACGCAAGCCTTCTATAGCACCCATAACCAGGACCGCTAACTTGCTGGCCCAAGCAGAATCTTGACGCGCTTCTGGGTCCCGTGCATCCAAAACAAAAGTCATCATGAGGCTGAACAAGGTTACTATGGCCACCATGAACAAGGTACCACTGGTCACTCGATTCACTTGATGCCAAACATGCAGTTTTTGTATCAGTTGAGAGGGTTCAGTGTTCTCTATTGCACTTGGGTCCAAAATGACTAAGGATTCTGACTTCTTTATTTTAGGTAAAAAAGTGCTGCCCATGGGTAACACTGCCAAGGGTAAATAAATAACCCCCAAAGCCATAGCAACGATGTTATTGCGGGTAAACAGTTGGTTAGAATCAATGAATGGCGCACCACTGGGGTCCGTGATGGTTTCAATCAAAGGCCAAGCAAACACGGCCCAGGGAATTAATAAAGCGTTAGCTATTTTAAATAACCCATTAATCATAGTCAGCACACAACCCAATAAATCGACTATAAAATGGCTGTTGCCCTGGGCACCGAGGAATGGCGAACTATCCCGAGATCGCGCATCAATGGTAATGATGAAACGTCGCATCAAATCAAAAAGGGCAAATAGTAGTAGGCCTACTGCAACAACCTTAGTAAAGTCTTGCTGAGTTTCTTCGTCATCAAATTTAAACGTGAAACCAAAAATCAAAACCCCTAACGCTGACAACGTCATCACTTGGAACACGTCTCGAATATCGCCCATGGCTTGTACGGCAGGGTGGTCCCTTTCCAATGTTCTTTTTGGCATTATGTATTTCTCTTAGCTGTTTTAAAGTATTGTTAATTATTCATAGAACCCATCAAACTTGCACTCCACCAACTAGAGACACTGGAAGATAGGGGTGGCCATCCACATAAACTTTTCCTACATCGGTCCTTTGGTCCATCTCACCTTCTGTCTTACTATACAAAGTTCCTTTCTTCCCCTGGTAGATGGTAATACTGCCTTCTCTAGGGTACATTACGCGGTCAAAACGTCTAGGCGCCTGCGATGAAGCAGCTTCCTTCTTATACGTATGTGCCACCAAATTCTGACGCGCAGGTCTGAGGCGAAGGAAAAAAGAAGCAATGCCGAAGACAACCCACATGGCTGTCAACCCCCACACTAAGTACCGATGCCAATCAGACTGATCCGCCTCATTAAAGGTCTTGCCATCGGGATCCGTAGCCCCGATGATCAGAGGAATAGCCATTAACGCCGCGGGGTCTAATACTGTAAAATCAATCAGCCCGGGCAAATATTCCATAACAAAATTAAAAGCATTGCGAGGAAGAGCATACAGCGCCTCTGATGATTTTTGCAGTGATGCGCTAACACTAGGGCGATAAAACGTTTTGAGAAGTGCACGCAACAGTGCTACACCGGTAAGACCAGCAACTATACCTGATGCCACAGGAACAAAGTAATCGCTTGTGCGCATATCATACCCGTTGTAAATAAACGCTGACGAAAATGCCACCGCCGTACCACCGCCCATAGTACGTGCGCAGGCATTAACAACACCATTAATCTTATGTGTGATGTTTATCCCTCTGATTAAAGACTTTGCTTCAACAGGCTGACTATCTTGTTTAACTATTGCATGAGTTTCAGGTGAGCGTTGATAAGGGATCAGCTCACATACAACACCCACTATAGCTATAGGCAAATATAGACACACCATCATTCCGATGGTCAATTGATCTTGCCAAGTGAATTCTTTAAAATTGGTGAAAGACTTGCCCTCAGGATTCATGGCGGTATAGATAAGTGGTAATGCAAAGATGAAACTGGGTTTGATCACTGCAGCTAAGAACACAAGCCAGGCTTTATTGAGAAATTTCCCCACAGTAGGTAAAGGCCATAGCCACTCCCTAGGCGCATTCAATGTATCTGGATCTTCTTCTAGGTAAGTCAGCAAACTACGCCGAAACAACTCGATTAACACCGTGCCAATCTGAGCACCCGCGGCCCAATATACAAAGTCTTGGCGAGTTTCTTTATCATAGCGACCAAAAATAAATGCATAAGTAAACAAGAAGCCTGTGACCATACCCAAAACCATCAAAGTTCCCATGATGATGTCCATCCCCCTGTAGGGCAAACCTTTTTTATTCACATGGAACTTAACGAGTTTTCTCTCTTGCATTTTTTACTCCAGCTTATTCTTATGAGCTCATAATTGAGAGGCAATTGTACCACTCAAGCATGAAATGGCCAATAATTTTCTCTAGCTTACCAAAGTTTGTTCAAATAAATTCAAATGGGCTTGGAGGGCGCCGCGGTTTTGTTCCACCACTTGCTTACCTTGCTCACCGGCCTTCACTCGTTGTTGATTATTTTGCAACCAATACAACACGCCTTCGGCCAATTCTCGCTCAGTTGTGACGGTTTTAGCCGCTTGGGCTTTATGCATGAGAGCACTTATCTCTACAAAATTATGCATATGGGGCCCCGTCAAAGAAGGTACGCCCAAGGCCGCAGGTTCCAATAAATTATGCCCCCCCGTGGGCACTAAACTGCCACCCACAAAGGCCACATCCGATGCGGCATAAAATAAAGTTAACTCTCCCAAAGTATCCCCTAAAAAGACATTCACATGGGGTTGCCAACTTTCTGGCTTGGTGCGATAAGCCAAGGTCAAATCCCGTTTACGTACCATAGCCGCCACTTTAGCGAAGCGTTCTGGGTGCCGGGGCACCAATACTAACAGGGTATCAGGCAAGGTTTTACGCAATTTGCGAAAGGCTTTAAGGATGATTTCATCTTCCCCTTCATGGGTGCTGGCAGCAATCCATATGGGCCGATTCATACCCCATTGTTGTCGCAACAGGGACGATTGCTCGTAGATACTGGCGGGGAATTGGATATCGAATTTTATACTGCCCGTTACGATTACTCGTTCCTTTGGCGCGCCCAATTGTATAAAACGATCCCCATCGGCTTGGGTTTGAGCCGCAATGAGGGACACATTACGCAACATTTCACCCGTAAGCCCCTTAATGCGAGCATAACCTTTGGCCGACCGCTCCGATAAACGAGCGTTCGCGATCATCACCGGAATTTTACGCCGCCGGCATTGATTCAAAAGATTGGGCCATAACTCCGTTTCCATCAATAAAACAATTTTGGGGTTAATCCTATGCATAAAGCGCGACAGGGTGTGTGGTAAATCATAGGGCACATAAGCATGCAATACTTGGTCTTCAAGGGCGGCTTGTACACGAGCTGATCCTGTGGGCGTCATGGTGGTAACCATGATGGGATATTCTGGATACTGGGCTTTGATTTCTTTAATTAAGGGAATAGCGGCTAATACTTCCCCCAGGGATACGGCATGCACCCATATGCTTTGCTCCAATTGTTTGGGCAAAGTCAAAGCAAACCGTTCTTTCATGCGGGCACGATAGGCCGGCGCCTTGCGCGAGCGCCATAATAGGCGACATACGATGAAGGGTAATGCTATGTAAAATAAAATATTATAAAGAATGCGCACTGGGTCTCCTGGGCGGTTATGGGGTTCTAGAACCGATGAATATTTCCCACAGAAATATTAAGGATTACTAGGGTCTATTGATATTTCTGCCCGAAATATTAAATTCTGGGTAAGCCTGCATACCATAATCAATGGCGTCCAAACCCTTATTTTCAAATTTCGGGTCCACACGCAGGCCCAATAGTACCTTAATCAGATAGAGAACCACAAAACTTGTTACAAAAACCCAAAGAAAAATCACCGCAATGCCTAAAGCTTGAATCCCCAATTGATGATACCAAGACCAGTCTAAATCCTTGGCCTTAGCCACCAACGCAAATTCCCGGGTACAAGCCAAAGCCAATAAACCCCAAATTGCACCCACGCCTTGAGTCGTCAACATCCCCACGGGGTCATCCAAACGCAAACGATTAAAGAGTGTAATGCTAGGTACTACCAATAGGCCTGCCACAAAACCGATAAAAACCACGGTATGTATATGGGGCAATGCAGGCGAAGCAGAAATAGCCACCATCCCCATCATTGCAGCATTAATCATTATGGTGAAATCCAATTTACCATACACCAAACGGACTAAAATCATGGCCACTAGCACACTGACGGAAGCCGCTATGCAAGTATTCACCGTTACAGCCGCCAAGGTGAATATTTGATATTGGTTATCCCAAATCATGGCGCCACCAAAGTTCAAGCCCAAAAAACCAAACCAAGTTAGAAAGATTCCAATAAAAGCTAAACTCAAGTTACTCCCGGGGAAAACTGCTTGGGTGGCTCCTGATTTTTCATAGCGATGCTTACGTGGACCCAACAACAACAAAGCGGCTAATCCCGCGGCTGCGCCCGCCAAGTGAATCACCGCAGCTCCCGACACATCCACAAAGCCTAAAGCATGTAAAAAACCTTGTTTCCAAACCCAAAATGCTTCCACGGGAAGAATAAAAGCCACCAAAACAAAAGCAAAAAACATTAAACCCCAAATGCGCATACGTTCCACAGTGATGCAAGCTACAATGGATAGAATGATTGCCATAGCCATAAATTCCATAAGAAATACTACAGCCTCATGGGATGAAAGCCCTAGTTGTAAATGGAAAGAAGGGATATAAGTATTAATCGGTTTACTACGCAATATATGCCACCCGAAAATCAAAAAGACAAAACAAGCCGTGGCCAATAAACCTAAATGCTTAGCTAAAATATCTGTGGTATTTTTAGTGCGGCTCAAGCCAGCGCCTATCAAAGCGAACCCCATCACCAACAATATGGAAAGCTCACTAGCAAATAAAATAGCGAATAAGTGAATCGTTTGATGTGGTCCTGTCATAGCATTAATCATGCGTCATTCCGTCCATGCCAAATTTTTTAAAGGGGGCGCTAAAAAGCGTCTTCTCCGGTTTCACCGGTACGAATTCGCACAGCTTGCTCTAAATCGAATACAAAAATTTTACCATCGCCGATTTTGCCCGTGTGTGCACTCTTGCTGATGGCATCAATGATTTCATCCACCTGCTCATCGGGCACAGCCAACTCCAAACGCAGCTTAGGTAAAAAATCAATGACATATTCAGCCCCACGGTATAATTCCGTATGACCCTTTTGGCGTCCGAATCCCTTTACTTCTGTTACGGTAATACCCTGAATGCCGTGTTCGCTCAAGGCTTCGCGTACGTCGTCCATTTTGAAGGGTTTGATTATAGCCGTTACCCATTTCATGCTCATTCCTTAATAACTTCGTCTTTTGACTTATAACCTTGTTGCAGATAAATTTTTACTCAATCATTTACGCTCATGTAAACTCCTTCCTAAAAATTCATCCGCGCCGCGTTCTAAGTCAAAATACTTGTTATTCCATTCTATATCGTCTTTTAACTTAAATACCGTCTCCCGCGGCTTGACCGCGGGATCCAGACGATGGTCAATGCCGAACGTCGGCGAGTCCTTTATCAAACACGCCGTGAATACATCCCTGTAGGCTCGTATGCGGCATCCCTGCCGCATACGGTTTGCTAAAGGACTCCCTCGTCGGCATCGACTATAACCGTCATCTCCCTAAGGGGTCTGTCTCCCCAAAATTTTGCAGCCTGTCCCCTATGGGGAAACGCCCCACGTCTTCCCGGAATTTTGCGCAGCAAAATATCCGGGATCCAGGCTGTCGTTATTGCAGCTTTGGGTCTTGGATATTTTGCTGCGCAAAATTCCAGGAAGACGAGACAAAATGAGCACAGTCATCCCTCAATCCGCCATCTCCAGCGACAATCCCCATAGTCTAACGGTTTAAAGAGAGTCCCGGAAGGGTTTTCCGCTGGATTTGTTGTTCATGCTTTGACAAAATAGTGCCCGCAAGGTAGGGTATTAGGGTCTAGTCAAAATTTTCTCCAGGAGCTCCCATGGATAACAGTTTCTTCGATGATATTGCTAAAAAACTCAGCGAAGTCTTACCCGCCGGCATGCAAGCGGCCAAATCAGATATTGAGAAAAATTTTCGTAGCGTCTTACAATCTGCTTTTGCTAAGCTGGATTTCGTGACCAGAGAAGAATTTGATGCTCAAACCGGTGTCTTAGCCAGAACCCGTGAAAAAGTTGAAGCCTTGGAAGCACGAGTGAGTGAGTTAGAAAAGCCCTAACCCTCCCTTTAGGCCACCTAAATTCTTTCTGATATTTATTTAAAACAGAAGGTTATTTAGCATGAAGCCTGTTGCAACCACCTATAGCCGCGCCCAACTGGGCATTCAATCCCCCTTGGTTACGGTGGAAACCCATCTATCCAACGGTTTACCCAAATTCCTTATTGTCGGTTTACCTGAAACCGCTGTACGTGAAAGTCGCGAGCGGGTGCGTTGTGCCATCATCAATTCTCAATTTGAATTCCCCGCGCGACGCATCACCGTCAATTTAGCGCCTGCAGATTTACCCAAGGTGGGCGGACGTTTTGACTTAGCCATTGCCTTAGGTATTTTAGCCGCCACGGGACAAATACCTAAAGAACCCCTCTTAGATTATGAGTTTATCGGTGAATTAGCTTTGACGGGGTTGTTGCGTCCAACCAGTGGCATATTGCCTGCCGCCGTAGCCACACGTCAACGTAAAAAGAACTTAGTGCTGGCTAAAGGTAATGCCGAAGAAGCTGCATTAGTGCGTGAATTGCCTATTCTAACCGCCGATAATATTTTACAAGTTTGTGGTCATTTAACGGGACAAGAAAACATTGAACCGTATATCTCACAAACCATTCAAGTGGAAGCAAGACCCTTGCCCGACATCATGCATGTGTTAGGCCAAGAGCAGGCAAAGCGTGCCCTCACTGTCACCGCTGTTGGCGGTCATAATTTATTAATGTGTGGGCCGCCGGGAACAGGCAAAACCATGTTAGCCAATTGCCTCCCCAGTTTATTACCACCCATGTCGGAACAAGAATCCTTAACAGCCGCCGCCATTCATTCCATAAGCCATCATGGATTTTCCCATAACCAATGGCAACAACGCCCTTTTCGTGCACCTCATCACAGCGCTTCTGGCGTAGCCTTGGTGGGGGGGGGAAGCCCCCCCAAACCCGGTGAAATTTCCCTCGCCCATAATGGCGTTTTATTTCTTGATGAATTACCCGAGTTTACCCGCTCTGTTTTAGAAAGCCTGCGTGAACCTTTGGAGTCAGGTACCATTACCATTTCTCGCGCAACTCGACAGGAAGAATTCCCTGCTCGTTTTCAATTAATCGCCGCCATGAACCCTTGCCCTTGTGGCTATTCCGGCGACCCTTTTTCTCAATGCCGTTGCACGGAAGAACAAATCCAACGTTACCGCTCGCGTCTTTCTGGCCCTCTATTGGATAGAATCGATATGCATTTGCAAGTACCTGCTCTACCCAAAGATTTATTGCAATCTATGGAAGCGCCCAAAGGACCCACCAGTGCGGATATACAAGCATCCATTGTTACCGCTCGACAACGTGCACTAGAGCGTTGTGGAAAATACAATTTTCAGATGGACAATGAAGCCATTAAAATGCATTGTCCCGTTGCAACATCGGGCAAAGCCTTACTCAGTACGGCTCTGAGCAAAGGGTTTCTTAGTGCCCGAACCTACCATCGTGTTTTACGCGTGGCTCGCAGCATTGCTGACTTAGAAGGAAGTCACTTAATTACCGGCAAGCAAGTGGCTGAGGCCCTCTCCTATCGTAAATTGCATTAAGCATGGTATAATCATCCCATGAAAAAGTTACTCTTCATTTCAAAAAGCGCCGAAGATTCTTCCACACGGAATCGTTTATCCCTGTATTTTCCGCATTTTGAAGAGGCCGGCTTGCAACCGCTATACCTCCCACATGGTGGATTATGCCAACGCTTGAAGATTCTGCTAGCCGCCAGAAAGGCCGAAGCCGTCATTATTAATCGCAAGACTTATTCGACATTATTTCTAAGATTATTGCGTTTTTTCAGCAAAAAACTCATTTTCAACTTTGATGATGCGATTTTTTTGAAAAGCAATGGCGAACCCTCGCGGCAACGTATGCGACGTTTTCGTTGTACGATAAAAGCTTGCCATGAAGTCTGGGCTGGCAATGATTATCTATGCAAGCAAGCGACTTTGCATAATACCAATAGCAAAGTCATTCCCACGGCGGTAGATCCTGAAAAATACGATAATCCTATAACAAAACCCGAAAATTATTTAGACTTAATTTGGGTCGGCAGCAAATCTACAGCCAAATATTTACAAAACTGTCTACCCCTTTTAGAACATCTCGCTAAAGAATTCCCATCTCTGCGCCTGAAAAACTTAAGTGATGTGCAATTTGAAGGACGGGATTTAACGATTATAAATGTCCCCTGGCACTGGGAAAAAGAAGCTAAGGCCATTTGCTCAGCGCATATTGGCATAGCCCCCTTACAGGATGATCCTTGGACCCGTGGCAAATGTGCCTTAAAAATCATTCAATACATGGCCGCGGGTCTTCCCACTATCACCTCACCTGTGGGGGCCAATAAAGATATTATCACCCATCGTGAAACAGGCTTTTACGCCCATGATGAAGAAACATGGCGCCAAGCGCTATTCGCTTTGCAAGATAAGGCTCTACGGGAAAAACTCGGTAGCACTGCCCGTCAACGCTGTTTAAAGCGTTATTCTCTGAATGCAGTGTTTAAAGAAATGTTACATGGCATAACCTAGATCCGTCTGAACGACACAGCCATTATTTTATCGTAAATTACTGACTTTAACGCTTTGGACCTACTCTCCACAGGGGCTATCACACCTATTCAACATGGAGAGGTAAACTTTTTGTATCATACGATACATTATGGCAATACCCGCAAATCTAATGTATAAGGAAAATCAGGATTAGGTTTTGGTTCTGAAACTATGTGTTTGCCTGGCGTATGCCCCATCGCTTGAAAACGGGATAAGCGACGCCCCTCAGCTTCATTTTCATTAATAGGCAGCGTGTCATAATGACGACCGCCGGGGTGCATAACGTGGTAAGTACAACCGCCAAGAGAACGTTCATGATAACGATCAATCACATCAAAGACTAATGGTGTATGCGCTGGTATGGTTGGGTGCAGACTAGAAGAAGGGGACCAGGCTTTATAACGTACACCCGCAACACTAACACCCTTTTCATCTGTTGGCTTTAAGGGTAAAGCATAACCGTTGCAAGTAATGACATGTCGTCCTGGGATAGCACCAGTTACTTTTATTTCTAGCCGCTCAACAGAAGAATCTACAGAACGACTTACGCTGCCGGCATTTGATTCCTCCCCCATGACAGGCCAAGGCTCTAGCCCCATACGTAAAGCTAAGCTAACTGGGCCTATTTGCACGTCTCCATATTTGGGAAAACGAAAATCGAAGAATGGTTCAAACCATTGCATCTCAAAATGATAACCATACTGTTTTAAATGATGCAAAACATCTGCTAAGTCCTGCTTAACATAGTAGGGCAACATGAATTGATCATGCAGTTGAGTCCCCCAACGTAATAATTTATGGTGATAGGGTGCTCTCCAGAAAACTGCAATAGAAGCCCGAATCAATAAAGCTTGCAGTAAATTCATTTGAGCATGTGGAGTCATTTCAAAACCACGCATTTCTAATAACCCAAGACGACCGGAATCACTGTCTGGGCTAAATAGCTTATCGATGCAAAACTCTGCACGATGTGTATTACCACTAAGGTCAATTAAAATATTACGAAATAGTCGGTCAACCAACCAAGGGGCAACCTCTGCATCCTTAGGAATTTGCTGAAATGCAATATCTAATTCGTACAAAGAGTCATGGCGTGCTTCATCAATGCGTGGAGCTTGGCTTGTTGGGCCAATATACATGGATGAGAAAAGATACGATAAAGCAGGGTGGTGTTGCCAAAAGGTGACCATACTTCGTAGCAGGTCAGGCCGACGTAAAAATGGACTACGGTCGGGAGAGCCAGCCCCAAGGACTACATGGTTACCACCGCCGGTGCCAACGCGTCGACCATCAAGGAGAAACTTGTCCGTTGTCATTCGTGATAAATGGGCTTCTTCGTAGACAGTTGTCACAATCGTTTTTAACTCTTCCCAATCATTAGCAGGTTGAATATTTATTTCTAACACACCGGGGTCAGGGGTGATGCTAAAAGATTGTAATCGCAGATCTTTTGGTGCTTGATACCCTATCAAAATGACTGGCATTTTAAGTTCAGAAGCGACCGTTTCAATTGCCGTAACCAGCTCTAGGAAATGTTCAATATAAGACATAGGCGGCAAAAATACATGCAAGCTTCCCTCACGGATATCAACACAGAATGCATTTCGAATGAGGCCAGGGGCATCTTTACTAAAGTGTTTATCTGTGGCTTTTCGAGCATTAATACGTTCCTGAAATTCTTTGCGTGTTGCTATAGCACCGCGTTGTTCAAGCCTGTTGCGTGGTGGGAAGAATTCATCATTGCTTTTTTTAACATTAGGAAGGCTATTGAGTGGCAGTCGCAACCCAATGGGCGAATCGCCTGGGGTTAATAGCAAATGGCCACTTTTAAACTGCCAACGGTTACTGATCCATGCATTGCGTGTTGCGGAGTATTGTAGTGGCAGAACATAACCCGCCACCTCACTTAAATCATTATCTAATAAAGCTTGTAACCGTTTACGCTCATCCTTTTCTTGAGTATTGGCTTTTAGCATGTCGTCTAATATTGGGACTCTCTGCTCTTTCCACAAATAATATGGGATGTCTTCATGAGCTGGCATTACGTAGCTATCGGGCAGGCCCAGTTTATTGGCCAAGCGAGAAATAAATTGCTTTGCCATATCGAGTGTGTGCCCATGGTTTTTATTATCATCTGCCAATAATTTAGCGTCTTTCCAGATAGTTTTTCCATTTTTCAGCCAATAACAATGCAGGGCCCACCGCGGCAAGGATTCACCGGGGTACCATTTTCCTTGGGAATCTTGGGTTAACCCATGGGGTGAAAATTGATGTTTGAGGCGTTGCATTAGAGTTTTTCCCAGGCTTAATTTATCATCACTTAATGCCGAAAAATTCCAAGCGTCATCTGATGGGTTATCAAGTGAAACAAAAGTTGGCTCCCCTCCCATAGTCAGCGCAACATCATGCTCTTCCAGATCTTTATCAACCTCTTTCCCTAGAGCATCAATAGCAACCCATTCAGATGATGTATAGGGTTTTGTAACTCGACGATCTTCATGGATACGAGTAATCGTCATCTCATTGGTCATCGTACTTTGACAGGCTTCAATACCGCCACTGATGGGTGAAGCGCTGGAGGGGTTTGGGGTACAACAAAGGGGAATGTGGCCTTCACCAGCAAATAAGCCTGACGTTGGGTCAAGACCTACCCAACCAGCACCGGGCAAATAGACTTCAGTCCATGCATGAAGGTCTGTAAAGTCCTTATCGGTTCCTGAAGGCCCATCCAAGGCTTTAACATCCGCCTTTAATTGGATTAAGTAACCAGATACAAATCGTGTAGCCAACCCCAAATGTCGTAGTAACTGACAAAGCAACCAGGCCATATCACGGCAGGACCCTTTTTTCAATGTCAGGGTTTCTTCACAGCTTTGTACCCCTGCCTCCAAACGTATTTCATAGCGTAACATTTGATTGATCTTGCTATTGATATTGACTAAAAATTCGATGATATCTTGAGGCAGCGGGTTAACTGATTCAAGGCAGGCTAAAAGCTTGGCCCCCTGCTCTTTGATTTCTAAGTAAGGAAACAATTCTTGTCTAAGGTTTGAATCGTAATCAAAGGGAAACTGTTTTGCGCTTTCTTCAATAAAAAAATCAAAAGGATTAAAAATTTTAATTTCTGCAATAAGATCAGTTTCAACGCGAAACTCTTTGCTTTTTTCTGGGAAAACAATACGTGCCAAATAATTACCAAATGGGTCTTGTTGCCAATTTATAAAATAGCCTTTTGGAAAAATATTCAGTGAATAGGATTGAATAGTTGTACGGGTATGAGGGGCCGGGCGCAAGCGAATGGTTTGCGGCTCTAACTGAATGGGCCGGTCATAGGCGTAGTGGGTTATATGATGCAATGCGATAATTTTGCTCAAGATATGATCCTAAAATGGTAGTTTTATTCCAATGGAAGGCATAGTATACACCCCCCGCCGGTACAGTACTGCGTGAATTTACCGTGTTCTCTGAATCTCAGCCTATTCGCATTGGTTCGTTGACGGCCTTATGTTACTATTTTGACCTCTGGTATATGGGCCATATTCGTGCCGTATGTTTTGGAGAAAAAGCTAATGAGTGACCTTTTGGTATTAAATTTTGATTTGCTTACCACACCAACTTTAACACTGAGCCTACAGCCAACAGCTGGGGGCAACTTGAGCAAAAGTTGGGGTATCGCTTGGTACCCAAATGATGACAAAAGCGCCATTGTGGTAAAAGACCCAGCAACCACTGATAATAAAATTATCACCGACGACCTGGCAGATAAGGGCAATTTCTGCTCTACAACTTTCTTTTGTAAAGTAAAAGATGGGACTGAAGGTCACATGCATAATGTTACCCAGCCATTCGTCCGAAGTTACGCGGGAAGCGACTGGATATTTAGTTTAACTGGGACTTTGGATAAAAATCAGTTTCATACGCTGCAAGAAAGTATATCCCATTCACTTGAACCGCTGGGTTCTAGTGGTGCTGAATTAGCATTCTGTTATTTCATGAGTAAAATTCAAATCAATGGCGCAAGAAAACTCAGTGATATTAAGCCCACTATCCTACAACAATGGCTTAGTACCCTTGATAAATTGGGTGAGATAGATATGGTAATCACCGATGGCAATAGCCTGATATGTTATCATGGTGAAAATTCCTTGAAAAATCTGAGCTATCTCCGCTTATTACCGCCTAGAGAGCAATTAAATTACTCATCACTCGAAGCCACATTAACTTTTGATGACCCTCGGGACAAGCATCATACCGCATTGTTTTTTAGTACATCTGCCTTGATTAATGATGATTGGCAAGCTCTGCAACCCAAACAGATGGTCATCGCTCAGCGCGGCAACATTGTGTGGGATAGCCATGACCAAAACCATAATATAAATAGTTCAGCCTTTACTTCTCAAACTATGTTAATGTCGCATAGTACCGTACAAATGGAACAGGCTCAGCAATCAATTGTTTCACAGGGCCCTACACTCGCTGGCAGAAATCAGCCTATTATTACTAATCCTCGGGCCATGACACAGTCATCAGAAGGCGGAGAGTTAGCGTACCGGCTGCTTGAAATAACCCATCGCACGACTTACAGCTATAGCGGACTAATAGAGCATAGCGCTCATATTTTTCGTTTACAACCTGTTGAAGATTCCATTCAAGAAGTGGTGCAGTCCACGTTAAGTCTTTCGGTGCAGGGCGAAGAGATTCAATACGATGATGTCTTTGGTAATCGAGCACTGCACTACACAATCAACAGTCCATATCAGCAATTGGTTATTGAAAATAATAGCATAATAAAAATATACGGCTGTGCTCATGATGATTATAGTTTATCTCGGCGTCGTTCTTCTATCCCTCTCGTTTGGATGCCTTGGCAAAGACAAATGATGATGGCCTATTTGTTACCGGAGGAATTGCCTGAAACACAGCTGGTGGAATTAACTGAATATGCAATGAGTTTTGTCGAACGTAACGATTATCATCTATTAAAAACCCTGCTAGATATTAACCAAACGATCTTTAAAGACTATACCTATGTACAAGACTCAACCTCAATACACAGCACGGCATTTGACTGCTACACTTCACGTAAAGGCGTGTGTCAGGATTTCACTAATTTATTGATTTGCTTAGCACGACTGCTGGGGGTGCCAGCACGTTATCGTATGGGTTACATCTATACTGGAGCCAATTACGAGAATAAAGCTCAGTCAGAAGCATCTCATGCATGGGTAGAAGTTTATCTTCCCTATGTAGGTTGGCGTGGCATTGACCCAACGAATGGCTGTATTGCAGGACAAGATCATATTCGTGTTGCCTGTGGTCGTAATTATCGTGATTCGACACCGACATCAGGGACAATTTTTAAGGGCAATGGTGAGCAGGAAACACTTACTGTAGATGTGGAGATAGTAGCATCTTAGCGCATATTATTTAAGATGGGATGAAAGAATGAACTTTGATAGTTACGAGACAAATGGTTTCTATGATGAATTGTTCGCAGCCGATGCCATACCCCGGCAACCTATGTCTGCATTGATCGAACAAATCAATGGATTAACCAAAACAAAGTTAAAGCGCCATCAAAAAGCGGCTGAATTAGCCTTATTCCAACAGGGCATCACTTTCAGCGTATACGGGGATAAGAAAGGAACAGAGAAAATATTTCCTTTTGACCTTATCCCTCGGGTTATTACAGGTCAAGAATGGCAACAATTGGAAAAAGGTCTTATACAGCGAGTAGAAGCTCTTAATTTATTTGTTGCTGATATCTATGGTAAACAACAGATCTTAAAAGATAAGATCATCCCTGCAGAATTAATCTTGCAATCTGAATGCTACCTTAAACAATGTATTGGTTTACAGCCACCAAAAAATAGATGGATCCATATAACCGGATCAGATTTGGTGCGCGACCGAGAGGGAAGATTTTATGTGCTGGAAGATAATCTTCGCTGTCCGTCAGGCGTTTCTTATTTACTAGAAAACAGAATGATTTTAAAGCGCACCTTCCCAGATCTTTTCCAGGCAATGAATGTACGACCTGTATCCAACTATTGTGACACGTTATACGATGCATTATGTTATTTGGCCCCTGATCACTCTAGAACACCCAACTTGGTTTTATTGACGCCTGGTATCTATAACTCAGCTTATTATGAGCACGCCTACCTAGCACAGCAAATGGGCATCACTTTAGCACAAGGTTCCGACCTGGTTGTGATTGATCATCATGTTATGTTACGAACCACTAAAGGTTTTGAAAAAGTTGATGTTATTTATCGCCGAATTGATGATGACTTTCTTGATCCTAAAACATTTCGTAAAGATTCTTGTTTAGGCGTAGAAGGCATTATGGAATGCCTGCGTCGTGGCAATGTCGCACTAGCCAATGCCCCAGGGACAGGCATTGCTGACGATAAAGCGGTTTATGCCTATGTGCCGGATATTATTAAATATTACCTTGATCAAGATCCCATTATACCTAATGTGCAGACCTATGGATGTCATGACAAAAAAAAGAAGGATTATGTCTTAGCAAATCTGGATTCTCTTGTGGTTAAAGCTGTCAACCAATCTGGTGGTTATGGTATGTTGATTGGTCCACATTCAACAAGGTCGGAACGAGATGACTTTGCCAAAAAAATAAAAGCATCACCGAGGAACTATATAGCCCAACCCACATTATCATTATCTCGAAGCCCAACGATCATAGGGGATGCTATTGAAGGGCGGCATGTTGATATGAGACCCTACATCTTATATGGTGAATCCATCTCTGTTATTCCTGGTGGACTGACCCGAGTTGCGCTTAAGAAAGATTCTTTAGTTGTGAACTCTTCCCAGGGTGGTGGTAGCAAAGACACGTGGGTTCTGGATAACTAATACTATGGAGCTGATATGCTAAGTCGAGTTGCAAATTCAATTTACTGGATGAGTCGATATCTAGAGCGGGCCAATAATGTTTCGCGTTTCGTTGAGGTAAATTTACACCTAATTTTAGATATGAATTTAAGTCGGAAACAGATGCAATGGGAACCTTTAGTAATAACATCCGGAGATAATGAAGACTTTTTAAAACGCTACCATTATGCCGATGAAAAAAATGTTGTTAGGTTCCTAACTTTTGATGAAAAAAATCCAAACTCTATTACTTCCTGCATATTATTGGCCCGTGAGAATGCACGGACTGTA
This sequence comes from Gammaproteobacteria bacterium, assembly GCA_021773195.1. Classification (GTDB taxonomy): domain Bacteria; phylum Pseudomonadota; class Gammaproteobacteria; order JAKBBU01; family JAKBBU01; genus JAJFKN01. The sequence goes on from JAJFKN010000058.1 coordinate 62,666, forward strand.
AGGGAATCAATACCCTCTGAATTATGGGAAACTATAAATGAGCTCTATCATCTTGTGAAAAAAAATAGCAGGAAACGTAAATTAAATGATTTGCAATCTTTCTATGGTGCAATGAACCAATACGGAAATTTAATGACTGGGGTTTACCAAGATACATTTTCCCATAGTGAAGCTTGGCATTTTTCTCAAGTTGGAATGATGTTAGAACGCGCAGATAAAACCGCGCGAATGTTGGACGTCAAATACTTTTTATTATTGCCAAGCGCTGAATCTACTAACACGCCTTATGACACGGTGGAGTGGAGTGCCGTATTAAAATCAGCGAGTGCATTTGAAATGTATCGCAAACAATACCATAGCATCAACTGTCACAATGTTGCTAACTTCCTACTATTTGACCCCCATTTCCCACGGGCAATTAAATATTGCATTAACACAGCGGCAAGATCTTTGCAAAGCATTATCGATCTCCTAAATATTGAAGTACGAGCAAAAGATGAAATGCTTAAATTGCAAGAAATGCTATCCAAAACAAACATTGAGCAAATATTAAATAATGGTCTGCATGAATTCATTGATATCTTTCAACTTAACATCAATGTACTAGACCGGGCAATATATGAGTCATTTTTTATAAAATAGCGATGCGTTAATAGAGCATGTTTAATGAAAAAGTAAAAAGCATAAACCTGGACTTGGCAAAAGATGATATTGCGAGACACTAGAATCATTGATGCTTAGTCTGATGTTCTATTCATCTCGCTGATTAATGATATTCGCGATATCTAATAGAACGAAGAGCCGTAAGACACCTTACTCATTACTCAATAATTATTAATAATCAGACATTCTAAAGAATTTTCTGCAGCCGGCAATAGTAAAATCCATCCATAGCATCCTGGCCTGGAAAGATCTGGCGGCCATGGGTGACGGGCATACCCCATTGTGCATCTATGGCATCTTCTTTAGCGTCTTCATGCTGGTCTAGAAACCAGGTCATGTTGCCTTGGTTTTCTGCCGGTAAAATAGAACAGGTGGCGTAAAGCAAAGTGCCGCCTTTTTTCAGTAGGGGCCAATTAGCTGTTAACAATTCTCGTTGCAGTGTGACTAAAGCATCAATATCTTCAGCACGGCGCAATAATTTAATGTCTGGGTGTCTTCGAATCACCCCCAGGGCAGAACAGGGCGCATCCAATAAAATAGCATCAAAGGGCCCTTCTGTGGTGTAGCTTTTTGGTCGTGTGGCATCGGCAATGCAACAGTGCGCACCTTTTTCTAACTTTAACCGTTTTAAATTTTCATTCACTCGCTCAAAACGTTTTTCATCTTTATCGCAAAGCCATAATTCAATGCCTGGATATTTAGCTAACAAGTGCGTTGCTTTGCCCCCCGGCGCCGAACATAGGTCCAACACTTTCATACCTGGTTTCAAAGGCAATAAGGATGGCGTAAGTTGCGCAGCTAGATCCTGAACAAATACTTTTCCCTGTGCGAAACCAGGCAAATCATTCACCGCGCAGGGTTTCGCCAAATGAATGCCTTCTTTACAAAATGGCGTTTCCGCGGCGGGGATTTCAACATCCGCCAATCGTTTCAAATATTCATCCCGGGTACAACCATGCACGCGAATAAACATGGGGGCTCGTGCATTATTGGCTTCTAAAATAACTTGCCAATGCTCAGGGTAGGATTTTTTTATAACTTCTAACATCCAAGACGGGTGAGCCCATTGTTCGTCATTGAACTTTAAATCTTCGCGAATGAATGCCCGCAACACCCCATTACAAAATCCTTTGGCCCAAGATTTTCGTAACGCATGAGTGGCATTTACCATTTCAGAAACCACCGCATGTTCCGGAGTTTTCATATAAATTAATTCATAAAGACCAATAATCAATAAACAATGAACATCTCTGTCTTTATTACGCAGAGGCTTATTTAATAATTCCGACAATAATGTATTTAACGCGTAATACCAGCGCAAGCTGCCATAAAGCATTTCTTTCATTAGAGGAACACCTGGACCATCTTGATAGTCACTTAATAATTCATTAAGTGAAAAACCTTGATCAACAATCTTTAATAATAGTTTTGCAGCTTGCGCTCGCGGGTTTTTTACGCTGATCATACCAATATCATGCCCACTTGAAAGTAGTCAGCTCGTCCATTGAGGATATCACTGATGGGTAATGGCTTACCATTAGGCAATTGCAATCGCGTTATACGCAGGGTGCCTTGAATAGTTGCCACATCTAATCCTTCTTTTGAGACCTGTAATACAGTGCCTGGCGCTTGATCGGTCGCTTGTGATAATGGAGTTGCTCGCCAAACCCGAACTGCTTGTTCATTCATTTTAAAAAAGGCTATAGGCGCTGGATTGAAAGCACGAATCAATCGATCCAATTGCACAGCTGATTGTTGCCAATCCAAGCAAGCTTCCACCTTTTCAATTTTATCGGCATAGGTAGCCCCCCTATTATCCTGCGCCTGTGCAGCAACGGGACCGTCAACTAATGCATCCAGTAAAACCACCAATTCACGGCCACCCAATTGAGCTAACTTAATATGCAGAGTGCCACTGGTATCTTCATCAGTAATGGGACAAATAGCTTGTCGATAAATGGGACCTGTATCCAAGCCTGCATCCATTTGCATGATCGACACCCCTGTCTCACTGTCGCCAGCAGCAATGGCACGCTGAATGGGTGCAGCACCGCGCCAGTGGGGCAAAAGAGAAACATGTACATTGATGCAACCTAAGCGAGGGGCATCTAAAATAACTTGGGGCAATATCAAACCATAGGCAGCCACTACCATGACATCGGCATTCAATGCCGCAAAGGCGGCTTGCGCGTCTTCGTTGCGTAAGGATTTAGGCTGTGATAGAGGAAGATTGGCCTGGAGAGCAAGTTCTTTTACAGGGCTCGGTATCAATTGACGACCGCGGCCCTTGGGTCGATCTGGTTGAGTATACACATGGATAACGTCGTGTTTGGATTCTAATAACGCCTCTAGAACCTGCCGTGCTAACGCCGGAGTCCCTGCAAAAACAATTTTTAATGCATCCTGCGAGCTCATGTTTCAATCCCGAGTTTCCATTTGCTTTTCCAAACGTTTCTTAATACGCTTTTGTTTCAATAAAGATAAATGGTCTACAAATAGAATACCGTTTAAATGTTCAATTTCATGAGAATAACAGGCCGCTAGCCCCTCTTCTACTACTTGCTCTTGCTGATTACCTTCCCTATCGAGATAACGCAAAGTCATTTGCGCTGGCCGCTTCACCGTATCATAGTAACCGGGTACGGAAAGACAACCTTCTTCATGCTCCTGCGTGCCTTCTTCAGCTAAAATTTCCGGGTTAATCAAACAATGTAAACCGGAACGGTCCGTGGAATAATCCACCACTACCACGCGCAGAGGCACCCCAATTTGCGTAGCAGCCAAACCCACACCTTGGTAGGCATACATGGTTTCAGCCATATCATCCAAGAGCGTTAGAATATTTTGATTAATAGCTTCCACGGGACGCGCTTTTTCACGCAGACGTGGCTCAGGATGAGTCAAAACTCGTTGAATGGCCATAACTACCTCTATAACACTATTGTTTGACTATAATTGAACCATTATACTGGAAAGGCTTACAGATTGCCAGATTCAAATCCATTATACTAAACAGCATATGAACCAAACTTATTCATGAGACCCATGACCAACGTTAACCGAAGATCTGGATTTCGAAAACTCTTGCCCGCAGGGATACGGGCACAAAGGCTACAGGGACGTATTCACGCCGTGTTTTGGAGGTGCAACGTTGGTTGGGACTTTCTTGAGTAGGTTGTTAATTGAGAGACATTGGACTATGCGTAAGCTCATCATTTTACTTTTCCTGCTAACATTCGGCAGCTGCGCCCTAGCTGCTATGGCCATCAAACCCGACCATCCTAATCGTTATGTAGTGCAACCGGGCGATACCCTTTGGACCATAGCTGCGAAATATCTGCAGGACCCAACACAATGGCGTCAACTCTGGCAAAATAACCCCAACATTAGCCATCCCGATGAGCTTTATCCCGGTGATGTGCTAGTTTTTAATCTTATAAATGGTCAACCTCGTTTGACACGCGAATCGGGGGGCACCGTTAAATTATCCCCTAAGATACGCGTGACTGACATTGAAAAACCCATCCCCACCATTCCCGTTAATGCCATCAAACCCTATCTCACGGAAGTGGAAGTGGTCAGCATGGAGCAATTCATAAAGGCCCCCTATGTAGTCTCCATTGACCAAGATGCCGTTTTGGCAGCGGCAGGCAGTAAGATTTATGTGAAAAATTTACATGTAGTGCCTGGTATTAAGGATTATTATATTTATCGCAAAGGCGACACCTATAAGGATCCCAAAACCCATCAAGTGTTGGGCCAAGCAGCTGAAGAGATCGGCCACGCTGAATTATTGCAACAGGGCAATCCCGCCACCCTGCGTGTCATCAGTAGCACTCGAGAAATCGAATTAAAAGACAGGGTGATGCCCAAACTCATAGATGAAACACCTCTACGTTATACCCCTCAAGTGCCAAGCCACCCTGTAAAAGGGGATATAATTTCCGTGGTCAATGGCTCGACGGAAGTGGGTCAATATCATATCGTTGTATTAGATCTAGGTTCAAAAGATAATCTCGTGGTGGGTGACGTCCTGCGCATCTATCAAAAGGGCAGCACCTTGCAAGATCCTATGGCCGAGAAGAAGAATCTCATCAAAGTGCCCGATCAACAGGCCGGCACCTTAATGATTTTCAAAACCTACGAGAATTTGAGTTTTGCTTTGGTTTTAGAAGCGGCCAATGCCATCCATGTAGGTGACCGTGTAGCAAACCCTTAGTGAGGGCTATGAATCAATTAAACCAACATCCTCTAAGCCCATGGCTCGCTATTGCCCATATGCAAGGCCTGGGCCTAATGACTAAATGGCAATTGTTAAAAGCATTTCAATGGGACCCTTTGACATTATTAGACTCAGATTCGCAAACTTTGAGGCTAAAGGGTTTCACCCGCAAGCTCCCTGCACTTCCCTGGGATGATATAGAGCGCAGCTTAGGGTGGCTTGTGGAACAACCCAACCATCATATTATTACCTGCTGCGATGACCGCTACCCCAACACTTTGGCCCAGATTGCTCAAGCACCTTTACTCTTATATGTAAAAGGCAATCCCGCAAGGTTATTAGACCCTCAACTTGCCATGGTGGGCAGCCGTAATCCCACATTTCACGGGATTGATACAGCGAAACAATTTGCAAAAATCTTAGGCTTAGCAGGTTTAACCATAACCAGCGGGATGGCTTTGGGTATTGATGGCGCTAGCCATGAAGGTGCCCTGCAAGCCAAAACCCCAACCCTTGCTGTTTTAGGCACGGGTTTAAAAAAGCTTTATCCCCTGCGCCACAAGGTTTTAGCCCAAAGAATCTTAGAGAATGGCGCCATTATTTCTGAATATCCACCCCATACGCCAGCTCAACCTACTAACTTCCCCCGTCGCAATCGAATCATTAGCGGCTTGAGTTTAGGAACCCTCGTAGTAGAAGCTACCCTAAAGAGTGGTTCTCTGATAACCTCCCGTTTCGCTATGGAACAAGGTCGAGAAGTCTTTGCCATTCCAGGGTCCATACATAACCCTTTAAGCAAAGGATGTCACCATCTCATCGCCCAAGGCGCTAAGTTAGTTCAAACCAGCGACGATATTTTGCAAGAAATTATGCCTCAATATTTGGAACGTGCTCAACGGCCTAAAAAGGATGGAACCATTAAAGCAAAAAACACTCTTGCGCACCCTCATGCCGACTTGGTAGAGTATGTGGGCTTTGAAGCCACCTCAGTGGATACCATAGCCCAGCGGAGCGGTCAAAATGTAGCCGACATCGCAGCCGCTATGGTTGAATTAGAGATGGCTGGAATCATCAATCAGGTCCCCAGTGGTTACCTACGGAGTACGTTAGTAGAATGAAAGAAAACCTTTTTCAAGCATTACTATATATATATGAGAACGCTTTTGATGAAGAAGGTCGCCCTTTGTTAGATAGTGAAAATCTGAGCATCGAACTGTATCAAGCAGGTTTTAATTATGAAACCATTTCCAAGGCTTTTGGCTGGCTAGAGGGCATTCTTGATACCACCCCCAGGGAATCTGTTGAAAAAATAGCCATTAGCAATCGCGTGTTTACCACAGAAGAGTGTGATCTGCTTGACAATGCCAGTCGTGGTCTATTATTGGATCTAGAGCATTTGCGAGTCATTGATTGGCGAACTCGTGAATTGATCATCGATCGCGCCATTGCTCTAGAAACGGAAGATTTGGATTTTCAACGGATGAAATGGGTGACGCTTATGGTACTATCTTACCAAAAGGGTCAAGAGGCCACATTAGCTTGGTTGGAAAATATTGTCTTCAATGAAGCTTCTCAATCTGTACATTAAACCGGGTGAACGGTACTTATGGCAAAAAATTTAATCATTGTTGAGTCGCCGGCCAAGGCCAAGACCATTAAAAAATATTTAGGTAAGGACTTTGAGGTGCTTGCCACTTATGGCCATGTGCGTGACTTGATTCCCAAAGAAGGCGCTGTAGACCCTGAAAATGGCTTTGCCATGGTCTACGAGACCATCGAACGCAATAGCAAACATATGGATGCCATAGCGAAAGCCTTTAAGAATGCCGAAGCCTTATATCTAGCTACTGACCCTGACCGCGAAGGTGAAGCCATTTCTTGGCATGTCATGGAGCTATTGAAAAAGAAACGGGGTAATAAAGATAAACCTATATACCGCGTCGCTTTTTATGAAATTACCAAAGCGGCCGTGAATCAAGCCGTGTCTAATCCACGGGAAATTTCCATGGATTTGGTGAATGCACAACAAGCCCGTCGTGCCTTGGATTACTTAGTAGGCTTCAAATTATCACCTTTATTATGGCGTAAAATTCGCCGAGGTTTATCCGCTGGTCGCGTACAAAGTCCTGCATTACGCCTGATTGTAGAACGCGAAGAAGCCATTGAGCGCTTCGAACCTCAAGAATATTGGACCATTGAAGCTCAAGCTCAAATTGACAAACATAATTTTGCAGCCAAGTTAGCCGAATACAAAGGTGAAAAGATACAACAATTCACCATTAATAATGAAAAACAAGCTAAGAGTACTGAAGCTGATTTGTTGAAGCAAGCCAATGGTAAATTGCTTGTTAGCCACGTAGAAAAGAAACAACGCAAACGTCACCCAACGGCACCATTTATCACTTCAACGCTGCAACAGGAAGCCGCGCGCAAATTGGGTTTTACGGCTCAACGCACCATGCGTGTTGCTCAACAGTTATATGAAGGGATTGATACCGGTGACGGTTCCGTGGGTTTGATCACTTATATGCGTACGGATTCTGTGAACTTGGCCCAAGATGCAATTGACGAATTGCGTGCATTAGTTAGCGAGCGCTATGGTAAAGAAAACCTACCCAAAGAGCCTCCAACCTATAAAACCAAAGCAAAAAATGCGCAAGAAGCTCATGAAGCTATTCGCCCCACACACCCGAATTTCTTGCCCAGCAAAATTCAAAAGAAACTCAGTGAAGAGCAATACAAGCTATACAATTTGATTTGGAAACGCACCGTCGCTTGCCAAATGATTCACGCCACCATTGACACGGTCGCTGTGGATTTAACCTGCGGTGAAGGCAATCGCTTCCGCGCCAATGGTTCTACCATTGCTAACCCAGGTTTCATGGCAGTTTATTTAGAAGGCATGGATGACAGCAAAGCCAGCGATGATGATGAAAAGCTATTGCCGCCTTTAAAAGAAGGCGACACTGTCGACTTGCTAGACATCCAATCCAACCAGCATTTTACCGAGCCACCACCACGCTTTTCAGAAGCCTCTTTAGTCAAAGCATTAGAAGAACATGGCATCGGTCGTCCTTCTACCTATGCCAGCATTATTTCTACCTTACAGCATAGAGAATATGTCACTTTAGAGAAAAAGCGTTTCCATCCTTCGGATGTAGGCCGCATTGTAAGTCGATTCTTAACAAATTATTTTGATAAATATGTGGATTACGATTTTACCGCTAAATTAGAAGATGAATTAGATTCTATTGCAAGGGGTGAAGCACAATGGGTTCCCCTCTTAGAAAAATTCTGGGGCCCCTTCAAAGAACGCATCGATCATACCCAAGAAAATGTGCAACGCAAAGATGTCACTCACCAGCCTCTCGATGAAAAATGCCCTGAATGCGGCAAAGGTTTATCCATTCGCTTAGGTCGCGCGGGTTTATTTATTGGTTGTGATGCTTATCCTGATTGTTCATACACTCGGAATATCGGTGAAGATAAAGGTCAAACAGAAGATGAAGTAGTCGCCGACCGCAAATGCCCCGATTGTGACAGTGATTTATTGATTAAAACCGGTCGTTACGGCAAGTTCATTGGTTGCAGCGGCTATCCCAAATGCAAACACATTGAACCCCTAGAAAAACCAACAGATACCGGTGTAAAATGCCCCGAATGTAAAGAGGGCTCAATCTATAAGCGTAAAGCTCGTTCCGGAAAAATCTTTTATTCCTGTGAACGTTATCCTAAATGCAAATACGCTCTATGGTATGAGCCTGTGGATGAAGCTTGCCCTGACTGTAAGTGGCCTATTTTAATGATTAAAATTACCAAACGTCGCGGCAAAGAAAAAGTCTGCCCGCAGAAAGAATGCAAATACGCATTGGAATTAGAACCACCAGAATAGGAAATCTATATGTCTCAAGCTTTTGTTGCCATTTTAATGGGTTCGGATTCGGATTTGCCCATCATGCAATCCGCTATGGCCATTTTAAAATCCTTAGACGTCCCCTTTGAGGCCAAAATCACTTCAGCCCATCGTACACCCGAAGAAACTCATACCTACGTCATCAATGCAGACCATCGTGGCTGCGCTGCGTTTATCGCCGCAGCCGGCCTGGCAGCCCATTTAGCGGGAGCTGTAGCTGCAGCGACTACGAAGCCAGTGATCGGTGTACCATTAGATGCAGGTTCCCTGCATGGGATGGATGCCCTGCTCTCCACCTCGCAAATGCCAGCCGGCATTCCCGTGGCTACCGTAGCAATCGGCAAACCTGGGGCAAAAAATGCAGCTTACCTAGCAGCGCAAATTTTGGCAACGGCGGATCCCCTTTTAGCTGAACGAATCATCGCTGAACGGGATGAAAATCGCCAAAGCGTGCTGTCCAAAGATGCCAAGTTACAGCAACAGTTAGAACGTGACTGATATTATCCAACAGGCCCAGGCTATTATCCAAAAGGGTGGCATTATTGCTTACCCCACAGAAGCGGTATATGGTTTGGGCTGTGATCCCTTTAATGAAATCGCTATAGAACGTCTTTTGCAATTAAAAGGCCGACCCAGGTCTAAAGGCCTCATCATTATTGGAGCCCATTGGCAACAACTGGAACCTCTAACCCAAGCCATTCCCCAAGAGCGATTAGCGACTATCATGGCATCCTGGCCTGGACCCCATACTTGGATCTTCCCTGCCAGCGAAAAAGTCCCTGCGTGGATTAGCGGCGAATTTGATTCCATTGCTTTGCGCGTTACCGCCCATCCAATAGCACGTGCCCTATGTGAAAATGCCCCCTTAGTCTCCACCAGTGCTAATCCTCTTAATCAAACACCGGCCTGCAATACAGTTACCCTCAAAACCTATTTCCCTCAAGGGATTGATCTAGTTATTGCTGGCCTATTGGGTGACTCCGTCCAACCCACTACCATTCGTCATGCTATAACAGGGGACGTAGTCCGCGCTTAATGCGTGTTCCTAATAACCCGGCATGATACAATATTAGCCGGAGACAATAGAATAGTGAGACCTAACATCATGGACATTAAAAGCGTAAAAAATTATTTTCTAGCATTGCAAGATACTATCTGCGATACGCTAGAGCGCGAAGATGGCCAAGAGTACTTCCAAGAAGATCTGTGGGAACGTCCAACGGGCGGCGGTGGACGCACGCGAATTCTGACTCAAGGCAAGGTCTTCGAACAAGCGGGAGTTAATTTTTCCCATGTTTATGGTGATAATCTACCGCCATCGGCCAGCGCCCATCGCCCCGAACTAGCTGGGCGCTCTTTTCAAGCCCTAGGGATTTCTTTAGTGATTCACCCTTTGAATCCCTATGTCCCCACTTGCCACGCCAATTGGCGTTTATTTATCGCAGAAAAACCCGGCGAAAAACCCGTTTGGTGGTTCGGCGGCGGTTACGACTTAACACCCTATTATGCTTTTGAAGAAGACTGTAAACATTGGCATAACACTGCAAAATCCGCCTGCGAACCTTTTGGCGAAGGCATTTATGAGCGATTCAAACAGTGGTGCGATGAATATTTCTATATAAAACACCGTAAAGAACCCAGAGGGGTTGGTGGTTTATTTTATGATGATCTTAATCAATGGGACTTTGAAACCACCTTTGCCTTTCAAAAAAGCATCGGTGATAGCTTTCTAAAGGCCTATTTACCCATTGTGAAGCGTCGGAAAAACATTGCCTTTGGTGAAAGGGAACAAGATTTCCAACACTATCGACGGGGCCGCTATGTGGAATATAATTTAGTCTACGATAGAGGCACTTTATTTGGATTGCAATCAGGTGGGCGCACAGAATCCATTCTCATGTCACTACCCCCGAAAGTGATTTTCCGTTATGACTGGCAACCAGAACCCGGCAGCAAAGAAGCAGAACTCTATGAAAAATTCTTAATTGAACGAGATTGGGTTTAATAACGCGGGTGAATATATAGCAATCAATTGAAACTGAGAATCCTATTTTTCGCGGCAGGGATACCACATTCGAACGTACAGAAATGTATTCACAGCGTGTTTGAAAAAATGGGATCGCAGGTACGCTATTGATTGCTTTAGTCGACGGCACTGTACAATAACCCATAAAAAAAGCCCGGCGTGAGCCGGGCCTATAAAACGGGTCTTAGGTGCTCTATGCTTGGTAACTGCTAGAAGCAAAAATACCTTGCACGAGCCAACCCATACTTGCCATAACACGGTAATTAGAACGCATCACTGCGAATCGACCGTTAACTAAATCTACTTTAGCACGGAAGGATTCATTTTCCACATTCAACAAATCAATCATGGTGCGCTGACCGAGAACAAATTGTTTATTGTAACTTTCCACAACACCTGTACTTTGAGTAACATTCTCTTCCAATTCTGGGATACGTTCTTTAGATGTTCTCAGAGCGGTCCAGGATAACTGGACATCTTCCGTCACTTGACGACGAATCCGTTCAATGGTTTGTTGGGCAACGATTTGTTCCTGTTGAGCGGCTTCTTGGCGCGCTTTATCGCTACCACCGCGGAACAGATTGTAATCCATTACCACCAAGGCTTTGGCATCATTGTTACGACCTTTCACACCATCCAATTCATTACCATTTTCAGAACTGACTTCCAAGCTCACAACAGGAAAATACACTTGTGCCGTTGCAGAAGCTTCTGCTGCACCACTGGCATTGTAATCCTTTTTAGCCACTAACATGGAAGGATTATCACGTAATGCAATTTGAATGGCTTTATTTTGGGCGCTTGGCAATAAGTAGCCGGCATTGCGAGGTCTAACTAAACCAAGGGGCTTACGGCCTACAACACGCTCATAATCTTCCTTCGCATCTTTGAGCTCACCTTCTGTCGCAATATATTGCGCTCTAGCTGCCGATAAACGCGCTTCCGCTAATTGCACATCTGACTTGCGGCCAGCACCTGCTTTCAAACGCTTTTGAGCTTTAGCCAATGTGTCTTCGTGGGCACGCACATTGTTCTGTGAAAGCGCTAAAACTTGCCCCAAACGTGTCACATCTAAGTAAACTTCGACAACACGAAAAGCCGTACGCTCATCGGTTTCTGATACTTGATAACCGGCAGATTGCTCTAAATACTTACTTTGACGAATGGAATTCGTTACACGACCGCCATCATAAAGCAATTGGGATGCCACAATATCACCCTCTTGGCGAAATAGTGTTGAATCGTTACCCCGAGAACGGGTAGCGGGGTTATTACTGTATTCTGGACCGCCGGCTAAGAATACATCTACTGTAGGCAATAAACCACCCTGGGCTTCTTTTACATCAGCTTTTGCTGCACCCAGGCGAGCCTTCGCTATCAGGGGGTCAGGAAAAGTTTTAAGGGTAAATTCCAATGCATTAGACAAGGTTTGCTGTGCAGCCAAGACTGAAGAGGCACCAAGAGTCATCAAAGCGGCACTTACACCAATGATCAACCTCTTACGCAGTAACGCCATATTGTTCGCTCCCTGAAAGAATTCCATAACCAACCGGCCCAAAAAGAGACGGTTATTGCAAAGCGCAGCTTATCATCGAAGCTCATGGCAACCAACAAAAGAGAGGTAAAATAGGAAATGTCCCACTTACCAAATCAGGAAAGGTTAAACTTCGACCAGCTCTTGCGCTTCGATATAGAGCGTGGCGTTACCACTAATGAGAGTATTATAAACGATACCATTGTCTTCAAAGGGCGCTTCTGCCGACCAAGCATGACCAGGGATATCAACAGGGTTCACTTGATCTGAGGGACCCAAATTAACGAACAGGGTATTGGTTTCATCGGAAAGAGCTAATACATCCACGGCATCAAGGTTCAAGGTACTACCATTATCACCAAGCTCAAAACGTTCTATCCCTTCAATAAAGTCATCATCGATTGTAATTAAATCCACTACCTGACCTACTGATCCATTCACGACAACCGTATCTTCCCCAGAACCCCCATCAATTTTTATGTCCATGGGGTCCCAAACAATCTGGTCATCACCGCTACCGGCTCGATTACTGTCTTTGCCAAGACCACCATCTAAGAAGTCATCCCCTTGGGCTGCTATCAATTGGTCATCGCCAGCTAGACCTTGCAGTTCGTCATCGTTTTCTGAGCCGAGTAAGACATTATCACTATCGTTACCCAGGATTTGACCTTCATTTTCTGCGTTATTACTATCATGGGTCACCACATTAGCGCGACCCAATACCACAAAGGCTTGTCCTGCATTATTCTCACCTTCATCGGGATTAATGGTAGGAGCCCCAAAGATCAAATCATCAAAGCCATCACCATTCACATCACCTGCACCACTGACGGATTTACCAAAATCCGCACCACCGATTAAAGTAGAAAACGTTAAACCTTTCGTTGCAGCCCCTGGCTCACCTGGGCGCAAGTCACCCATATCAAAGACAGGAGGAAAACCATTGGGGTTACCAAATATTAAATACCCTTCACCGGTGTTATTGGCAGCATTAGGATCGGCATCTTTCGCACCTACTAGCAAATCACCAAAACCGTCACCATTAAAGTCACCGGCGGCACTCACAGACACGCCAAATTTATCGCCCCCATCAATCCCAGCCAAGGCAAACCCATTGACCCCATTTAGGGGGAATGGATCAAGACTTAAATCTAAGTTAGGTAAAATACCTGTACCATTGCCAAATATGACATAGGCTTCGCCCGTTGCATCACCGGGGATATTAAATGCATTCCCATCTCTTGCACCTATGATAATATCATCAATATGATCGCCATTGATGTCACCCGCACCGTGAACAGAAAAACCACTGCGGTCATCTACCCCAACACCAGCTACTTTGAAGCCCATGGCAGGTGTTAAAGTCGCTAGACTAATAGGTGATGTTATAAGAGCTGTAGTGCCATAAACCACATAGGTTTCACCAGAAAGACTTCCATTAGGATCGGCTCTTTGTGCACCAATGATAATATCATCGATGCGATCATTATTTATATCACCGGCACCAGCCACTGAAAATCCAGCATTATCATTAGCATTAATACCACGAATTTCAAAGCCCATGGGCGCTGCAATTTGATTAGCAGGAATGTTGTTTGGGAATCCTTGATTATTACCGAAGAGCACATAGGTTTTACCGGCATTATTGGGGTTATAATCGCCTAAATCATCACTCACTAAAATATCATTTAAACCATCTTGATTCACATCACCTGCATCACTGACGGATTTGCCTAAACGATCATTGTCAACAACGCCATCAATGGCAAGGGTTGGTCCTGCATTGAGTCCTTCTTCATTTTCACCATTGATGGGCATACCAAAAAATACCACCGCTTGCCCTTCGGTATTGGGGCCATTATGTTGCGCACCTATAATAAAATCATGAACATCATCACCATCCACATCGCCTAAACCACTAACGGAATTTCCTCCACCACCACCGGCTGTATCACCAAACAGTACAAAGCCACTTTCGGAGGGTTCACCATCATCAAATAGATCTTCTAGTCCATAGGTATCCTGGAAACCACCCTCTGCGCCAAATACACCAGCAACTAAACCTGCTCCCGGTTCTTCATCAGAAAACCCAGGCGCACCAACAAGCACATCATCAAAACCATCCTTATTAATATCCCCAGCACCACTGACGGCGGCACCCAGGTTTTCATTAGGATCGAGACCTAAACCAAGCACAGTGAAACCATTATCTCCATCCAAATCATCTACCATCACATTTGGCATGACTAACCCCACATGGGCGAAAGCTGTGGGTTCCGATGTATTGCCACTGGTATCTTCAATGGTAAATTCAATGTGTCGAGTGCCTGCAGTGGGTTCTTGTGAATCATTTCTATAGCTAGTGGTGCGAAGAATAGTTGCTAATTCTTCCACGGAAAGGTTTCCCGTCACCGTCAATGTTAAGATATTACCAACTTCATCATCATAATTTTTTGTTACATTTGTATTGCCACCTAGGTCGACATCCAGCACTTCATTCCCACCATCGGGTGCATTAAGAATTTCAATGACAACCGTAGAAATTTCATTATCTGCCACACCACTTAGGAATAAATCTTGATCTACAATAACCATGCCCGTGCCTTCAACACAGGGGAACACTGTATTGAAATCCAAGCCATTATCATTAACACCATTGAGATCCAACTGTGGATCTTCTGCCATATCATTAACGTCGACGATGAAGGTCTCCATGGTAAATAGACCACCGGCATCGGTCACTGTAACGTCTAAGGTAACAGTGGGTTCTGTTTCATAATCCAAAGATTCGCTATTCTTTAATTTCAAACGATTACTATTATTTACCGTAAACCGGGGATCACTCACAGTGAAAGTGTGAACATCGCCTACATCAGGATCACCAAATCTTAAACGCCCTACAATATCACCTTTGACATTTTCATCCACCTCATCATTCGATAGACGCAGATTCCTCGGCGCTTC
>JAJFKN010000059.1 GCA_021773195.1 Gammaproteobacteria bacterium
GCTTAGCAGCTGGTTTGCGTTTAACAGCAGTTTTACGCTTAGCAGCTGGCTTGCGTTTAACAGCAGTTTTACGCTTAGCAGCTGGTTTGCGTTTAACAGCAGTTTTACGCTTAGCAGCTGGCTTGCGTTTAACAGCAGTTTTACGCTTAGCAGCTGGTTTGCGTTTAACAGCAGTTTTACGTTTAGCCGTAGACTTGCGTTTCACAGCAGTTTTACGCTTAGCAGCTGGTTTGCGTTTAACAGCAGTTTTACGCTTAGCCGTAGACTTACGTTTTACGGCAGTCTTACGCTTAGCGGGTTTACGCTTAGCCGTAGACTTACGTTTAACACCAGCTTTCTTCAGCTTAGCGGCGAATTGTTTCTCAACCTTCGCTTTAGCAGCTTTAACTGCTTTAGCTCTAGCTAATTTTTCCTTCGCAATCGCTTTAGCCGTAGCTTTAGCAACAGCTGCTTTCAGCTGTTTCTTGTGCTCGGCTTTAAGCTTCTTAATACGGGCTTGCATTGCTTTCTTAGCAGCATCCAATTTCTTTACTGCGTCACGCCACTTTTTGGTGGTTTGACGTAGTTCAGAACTTGACGTGGAGCTAGTAGTCTTCCGCTTAGCGGTAGACCGCTTAGCAGCTGGCTTTCTAGCTGTGGTTTTGCGCTTCGCAGCAGGTTTCCGTTTTGCAACGGTCTTGCGCTTAGCAGCTGGCTTACGTTTAGCTACAGTCTTCCGCTTCGCAGCAGGTTTCCGTTTAGCTGTAGTTTTACCTCTTGGCATACTCAATCTCCTAAAATACCACTCTCAAGGGCGTCAATTAATAACATAGCATAGTAAGTTGCCATTACAACTTTTTTAAACAAAAAGTATGTGAAAGGCAATGAAAAAACCCTTTGTGTTCCCTCACAGCTTAAACAAAATTACCAAAGCCGAGCTTCTTCAAAAGGCTAAATGGAATTTTACAGTGTATTTTTTCATCTTGAAACTATTTTTGTGGGAAATTTGGTAAAAAAACCATAATTTTTTACCTTTGTAAGGTTAAATCACGTTTATTATTGTGTTTTACTACTTTGAATACCCACTTTACAAGAATTTTTTGAACAAATTTCTCACATATTCGATCTGTTCATCGCAAAAAGGTGCGCGATTGTTACTGTCAGGCTTGAGATATCTCTGAAAATTGCAATTTCGAGCTATTTATAAAAGAAATTAAGCTTTCAAGCGAATTTCGCAAGCTGATCCTTTACGTATTCTGATAATTTCTTTCTATTTTTTGGATCCATGTGGATACCTAACTTGCTTCTTCGGAATAAAATATCTTCCGTTGTCATGGCCCATTCTTCTTTTATTAAATAATCTACTTCTTTTTCGAAAAGTGGAAATTCTATTTCTTTGCCTAAATCTTTTAGAGAATGAACGCCATCTAATATTATCTGAGATCGAGTGCCGTAGTGATCCAAGTAATGTTGTAAGAGTGTTTGGGGCAAAAAGTTATAGCGTTGACGGAATTGACGTTCTTGGAAATACTTCAAATCACCGCCTGGTAGTGGTTCTAGGGCAGAGGGGGCAGGTTTGATGTGCGGGAAGTAGGGTGTTAACTGGCGTAGAGTTTCACAGGCTAATAAACGAAAAGTTGTGATCTTGCCCCCAATGATGGTGGCTATGGGGCATTGCTGGGGCTCTTCTAAATGAATTAAATAATCCCGTGAAGCTTCTGAAGGGGCCTTATCAGGGTTAGCTTGTAAAGGCCGCACACCAGAATAATGCCAGAGAATATCTTCGCTGGTGATGGTCTTTGAAAAGTAATGATTGACGGCTTGACATAGATACGTGATTTCACGTTGTTGTATTTCCACTTCTTCTAAACTGCCTTCATAGGCTACATCTGTTGTGCCAATGAGACTGTATCTTCCCAGATATGGCATGACAAAAACCACGCGCTTATCTTTGTTTTGTAATATATAAGCATGTTCGCCAGGGTAAAAAGCCTTAACAACAATATGGCTGCCTTTGACTAGTTTTAAAGAGTGGTTGCTGCTGCAATGAATACATTCTTCTGAAATTTGTTGTACCCAAGGGCCTGAGGCATTAACTAGAACCTTGGCCTGGATGCGGTGGGTTTCACGCCGTTGTTTATCTTTATAGGTGACATGCCAGGAGCCCTTATGGGTTTCTGCGGCAAGGACTTTACAGCGGGTTTTGACCTTGGCGCCTTTCTCGCGTGCGGCAATGGCATTTATAACCACCAAGCGGGCATCATCCACTTGGCAATCACTGTAAATGAAACCTTTTTGGAAAGCCTTACGCAGCGGGGTACGAAAAGCATGATCCTGGATTTTCATGGTGCGAGAGGGAAAATGGCGCTTTCCTAAATAGTCATAAAGGAAAAGGCCTAACCGGATCTGCCATCTTGGACGTTCATCAGGGTGATGAGGCATGACAAAGGGAATGGGTTTGATGAGATGGGGTGCCATCTCCAATAGATTTTGACGCTCCAAGAGCGCTTTGCGCACGAGGGAAAATTCGTAATGTTCTAAATAACGCAGGCCACCATGAATGAGTTTGGAGCTCCACTGGGAAGTACCATGAGCCAAGTCATCTTTTTCGCAGAGAATAACCTTTAAGCTGCGGGCAGCTGCTTCTGCAGCAATACCAACACCGTTAATGCCACCACCGATGATGCATATATCGTAGATTTCATTGTCCATATAAAGGATTGTAGCAGATGTGTAGCTGGATATTCCTCAGTTCAGTGCCAATCAATGGGGAAGCGATGATCGTATTTTTCAAACCCGCCGTAAAGACATCCCTGTAGGCTTCTAGTCTGCATCCCTACGGCCTAGAGTTTGAAAAATACGATCATCGCTTCCCTATTGAGAGCCGCGAAAGGGAGATATTGACCATACTAATTTTTTATTGGCCGTATATAATGATGCTACTTTACATAAAAGGACATCAAGTGAAATACATTCTGGCCATGGATCAAGGCACAACCAGCAGCAGAGCAATGCTCTTTGATGAAGATTTACAGTTGCTTTGTTCTTCTCAAGAGGAATTTAAACAGCATTTTCCTGAAGATGGTTGGGTGGAACATGATCCTGAAGATCTCTGGCGTAGTTCTCTAGATACTTGTCGACGTGTGGTAGAACAAATCTCTCCAAAGGATATTATTGCCATAGGAATATCTAATCAGAGAGAAACTACCTTAATTTGGGATCGCGAAACGGGGGAGGCAATTTATCCGGCCATTGTTTGGCAAGACCGTCGTACAGCACATCCTTGCCAGCAAATGCGAAATGAAGGCTATGGGAATTTAGTCATTAAAAGAACTGGTTTGTTATTGGATCCTTATTTCTCCGCTACAAAAATAGCTTGGATCTTAGATAATGTCATAGGTGCTCGTAAACGAGCTCTAAATGGGGGGTTAGCTTTTGGCACTGTGGATACCTATATAATATGGCGATTGACTATGGGGAAACGGCATGTGACAGATGCCACCAATGCTTCACGCACCCTGTTATTCAATATTCATAGCCAACAGTGGGATGAAGAATTACTCGCTTTGTTTGATATTCCTAAAGAATTGTTGCCTGACGTGTTGGATAGTGCCGATGACTTCGGGTTAGCTCACGCGAGCCATTTAGGGCACGCTATTCCTATTCGTGGGGTGGCTGGGGATCAACAATCGGCTCTTATTGGGCAAGCCTGTTTTACAAAAGGATTACTGAAAACTACCTATGGTACGGGTTGTTTCATGATGATGAATACCGGAGAGCAAGCTGTTGCTTCACAACATCGTTTAATCAGCACCGTGGCCTATCGTTTAAAAGGCCAAGTAACCTATGCCCAAGAAGGCAGTATCTTTGTGGCTGGGGCCGCCGTGCAATGGTTGCGAGATGCTTTGCAACTTATCAATAATGCCGGTGAGACGGAATCCTTGGCACAACAGGTGCCCGATAATGGTGGCGTTTATTTGGTGCCTGCATTTACTGGCATGGGGGCACCTTATTGGGATCCTAAAGCACGGGGAGCTATTTTAGGTTTAACTCGGGATAGTGGCATTGCGCATATTGTCCGGGCCGCCTTAGAAGCCGTTTGTTACCAAACCTACGATTTATTGCAAGCTATGGAAAAAGATAGTGGGATTATGCCGCAAGCTATGCGCATCGATGGTGGAATGGTCGTGAATGGCTGGTTTAATCAATTTTTAGCGGACTTACTGAATATTCCTATTGAACGGCCCGTAGTGCATGAAACCTCAGCATTGGGTGCTGCGTTGTTGGCAGGTGTGCAAGCTGGTATCTATGATTTTGCAACCTTTGCTACACAGCAATGGCAGTTGCAGGAGGCTTATAAACCCAATATGACTCAAGCTTCGCGACGTAAATTATATGAAGGATGGCGTCAGGCTGTTTCAGCAACGCTTTCTTCAGATTTTTCATCGGAGCGAGCAAACTGACTATACAGATCCGAGAGCAAGGGGCGTAAAGTTTCAGTCATTAGATGAAAATCCGTATCAAATTGTTGCTCAGCTGTTTCAATATTTTGTTCTTTTGCAGCTGACAATAACTCTTCACCATATTGTATAGTACGCAAAGTTAAGTCTTGGCTGAAGTTAAAACGCACGCGTTCTTGCCAATTTAAAGTGAGTTGCGCTACATGACAGCCATCTTTTAACAGGGATTGAATGCTATTAACGAATAAATCTTGCTGCTTGCATCGAATAACCCGGCTTTCTTGATTTGGGTCTTGTAATACAGCATTTTTCTCAATCCCAAAAGAAGAAGGGTAGGTGTCATTCAACAACCAATGGGTCATGATTGGGCCGGGTTTTTTCATATCCAACGCTTTTAATGTGATGCCATCGGTAACTCGTTCAAACAAGGTTTTAAAATGCTTTAATTTGCCCGCTGTAGTGCTGTTTACAATGAGTAAATGCGTTTGAGTATCATAATAAGCATGCACTAAACTAAATTTTGAAAAAGCTTGAGGCAATAAGGTTTGTGTCATGTCTTCTCGAATATTCATGCGTTCTTTAGCCCGAACT
Source organism: Gammaproteobacteria bacterium (assembly GCA_021773195.1). Classification (GTDB taxonomy): domain Bacteria; phylum Pseudomonadota; class Gammaproteobacteria; order JAKBBU01; family JAKBBU01; genus JAJFKN01. Next base: position 5,031 of record JAJFKN010000059.1, read on the forward strand.
TTTCGATCATAATCGGTTTCGATTTGTTTGACTTTTTCATCAACGGCTTGACGGACGATGGTGGCAGGCAATAGCTTTTCTTCTAATTTCAAACAAAACATTAAACAGCTGTTGGCAGCGTAAACAAAGCTATCGTGCTTTAATCCTTGGGGCGACACCCAACCATGGGTATGAGGCTGACTTGGGCCCGCTGGCTTGTAGGGTACGAGAGATAAAGATTCTTCTAACTCAGCTGTTTTAAAGGGGATTTTTTTCGATAATTCAAAGACACTAACTTGTTTAAACCACATTGTTGGAATTCCTTAACCGAGGGGAATTGTGCCCACTTTAGAAGGCGGGCACTGAAGTAATATTAAGTACGTTTTTTCATGGGGATGTAATCGCGACAAGGTGAGCCCGTGTAAAGTTGGCGGGGGCGGCCGATACGTAATTCAGGGCTGCTCATCATTTCTAACCAATGGGATACCCAGCCAACGGTTCTTGCTAAAGCAAAGATAACCGTGAACATGGCAGAAGGGATACCAATAGCACTCAAAGTGATACCTGAGTAATAGTCCACATTGGGGTAGAGTTTTTTCTCCACGAAATAATCATCTTCTAAAGCGATTCTTTCTAGCTCCAAAGCCAACTTGAAGATAGGATCATCTTTCAAACCCACTTCTTCTAATACTTGATGACAGGTTTCGCGCATGACTTTCGCGCGGGGATCATAGTTTTTATAAACTCGATGTCCAAAACCCATAAGGCGGAAAGGATCGTTTTTATCTTTCGCACGTTTAATGAATTGGCCTACGCGAGATACATCGCCAATTTCCATTAACATATTCAAGGCTGCTTCATTGGCGCCGCCGTGAGCAGGGCCCCAAAGAGCTGCGATACCAGCTGAAATACAAGCAAAGGGGTTGGCACCTGTGGAACCTGCTAAACGTACCGTTGAGGTTGATGCATTTTGTTCATGATCAGCATGCAGAATAAAGATTTTATCCATAGCATTAGCCAAAACTGGATTTGGTGTCGTAGTTTCGGTCGGTGTGGCATACATCATATTTAAGAAGTTTTCTGCATAGCCCATGCTATTTTGTGGGTACATGAAAGGTAACCCGATAGAATATTTGTAGCACATGGCTGCGATAGTAGGCATTTTTGCGATGAGTCTAAAGGCAGCTGTTTCACGACAAGTAGGGTCATTCACATCCAGGGAGTCATGATAAAAAGAAGATAGAGCGCCTACAACGCCACACATGATAGCCATGGGGTGGGCATCACGACGAAAACCATTAAAGAAGTTGCGCATTTGTTCATGCACTAGGGTGTGATTATTCAGTTTGTCTTGGAACTCTTGTTTTTGTTGAACATTCGGTAGTTCGCCATTCATGAGAAGGTAGCTGACTTCGGCAAAATCAGAATGTTCAGCTAATTGCTCAATGGGATAACCACGATAGAGTAAGACCCCCTCGGCACCATCGATGTATGTGATAGTGGATTCACAGGAGGCCGTAGAAACGAAACCAGGATCGTAAGTGAAATAGCCTTTACCGCTAAGATTTTGAATATTGATGACATCATTGCCTAAAGTAGGCGACTGAAGAGGTAATTCCATTCCCTCATCACCTGGTAATATCAAATCCACTTTCCGGTCGGCCATGCTCACTCCTCAATATATATGGTCAAACTTCACATCAAGCCCCATTGTAGCCCATGCGGCCTTCAGGCGCTACCGCTAGACTCCTAAGGTCGAGTGCATTATATTATCTGAGTTTTATCGATTCAATTGAGTTCAATCCATGGTGGGTGTATACTGGCGCTGCTCGGTGGACGACCTCATTTTGCCGGGTTTATCGTAGAATTTTGATTAATAGTTGGACACTTTGTCCCTCAATTGGAGAGCATTGTCGTTGTGAATAGACCGGTAAACCTCGATCTCAGGACCATTCGTTTTCCCATAACCGCCATTATATCCATCCTCCACCGCGTAACAGGGATAGTATTATTCCTATCTGTTCCTTTATTGCTCTGGATTTTGGGCAAAAGCTTATTTACCCCGGCGGGTTTTTTCATGGTGAAAGCGCTTTTTCAACTGCCTCTCATCAAGATAGGCCTATGGCTATTTTTGCTGGCACTTATGCTGCATTTGGTGGCAGGGATAAGACATTTACTCATGGATTGGGGAATCGGTGAAAGCCTTGAAGGGGGGCAAAGAACAGCAAAAATCTCTCTCTTCGTTACCATCCTTCTAGCAGTACTCATGGGGGTTTGGTTATGGTAGCAGGTGTACTCAGTTTAACGCGTAATGGTTTGCGGGATTGGATCTTGCAACGTATAAGCGCCGTGGTGCTAGCTGTTTATGCTATTTACCTCATTGGTTTTTTATTAATGCATCCTTATTTGCATTACCTACAGTGGCTAGCTTTATTTCACCATACATGGTTCCGAATTTTTAGTTTATTAACTCTGGTCAGCATTGTCATGCATGCCTGGATTGGGATTTGGACTGTATTTACTGATTATGTGCATCCCTATTGGTTGCGCGGCATTTTACAAACATTACTTGTACTGAGCTTATTGGCTCTTTTGTTCTGGGGTATTGAAATCCTCTGGGGAATTTATTAATGGCTATAGCAAGACAAACATTTGATGCCGTCATCATAGGCGCGGGTGGAGCAGGTATGCGTTCTGCGTTGCAGCTCGCTAATTCAGGCTTAAAAGTTGGTTTGGTTTCTAAAGTGTTTCCAACTCGATCCCATACGGTTTCAGCACAAGGCGGCATTACTTGCGCTATTGGCAGCTCCGACCCCGATGACGATTGGCGCTGGCATATGTACGATACCGTAAAAGGATCAGACTATTTAGGTGACCAAGCCAGTATCGAATACATGTGTAAAGTAGGCCCTGAAGTGGTCTTTGAATTGGACCATATGGGGTTGCCTTTCTCTCGTACGGAAAGTGGTCGTATTTATCAACGTCCCTTCGGCGGCCAATCGAAAAATTTTGGTGGCGAACAAGCTGCTCGAACTTGCGCTGCAGCGGATCGTACAGGGCATGCTTTATTGCACACACTCTATCAACAGAATGTAAAAGCCAAGACCCATTTCTTTAATGAATATTACGCCATCGATTTAGTCCGCTCAACCAATACAGGCGGTATCGCTGGTGTCGTGGTTATGTGTATGGAAACCGGTGAAGAAGTCTTTTTAAATGCGCGTGCCACGGTTTTCGCCACGGGTGGGGCAGGGCGTATTTTCCAATCCACTACCAATGCATTAATTAATACTGGTGATGGCGTTGGCATGGCCATTCGCGCTGGACTACCAGTGCAAGATATGGAAATGTGGCAGTTTCATCCTACGGGTATCGCGGGTGCCGGTGTGTTAGTGACAGAAGGTTGTCGTGGTGAAGGTGGTTATTTAGTTAATAAAGATGGTGAACGTTTCATGGAGCGTTATGCCCCTCACGCCAAAGATTTAGCTTCGCGTGATGTGGTTTCTCGCTCTATGGCGTTAGAAATGCGAGCCGGGAAAGGCTTTGATCCCGAAGGTATTGACCACGTAAAATTGAAATTAGATCATCTAGGTGCTGATGTTTTACATTCTCGACTACCAGGTATTTGTGAATTAGCTGAAACCTTTGCCCATGTGGATCCAACCCGTGAACCTATTCCTGTGGTACCCACTTGTCACTATATGATGGGTGGTATTCCTACTAATGTTCATGGTCAAGCATTAACAACTGATGCGGCAGGTGAAGACGTCATTGTTGAAGGCCTATATGCCGTAGGTGAATGTGCTTGTGTTTCCGTACACGGGGCCAATCGTATGGGCGGCAATTCATTATTGGATTTAGTTGTCTTTGGTCGCGCTGCGGGTATTCATGTGGAACAAGCCTTTAAAGAGGGTATTACCTTACATGAAGCCAGTGATGAAGATGTAGATGAAGCCATGATGCGTTATCGCCGTTGGGATGACAGTCAAAAAGGCGAGCGTATCCATGAAATACGTGCAGATATGCAAAAAGTCATGCAAGAGGATTTTGGTGTTTTCCGTACGGGTGATGTGATGGATACGGGATTTGCTAAATTGAAAGAAATCAATGATCGCTTGCAACATGCCTATTTGCCTGATAAAGGGGCGATATTTAATACGGCTCGGGTAGAGGCCCTAGAATTAGATAACCTTATGGCTGTGGCTCTTGCAACGGCTAAGACAGCCATTGTGCGTACAGAGAGTCGTGGAGCCCATAGTCGTGAAGATTTTCCTAAACGGGATGATGCCAATTGGCTGAAACATAATCTATACTTCGAGGAAGGGTATCAGGTGACTCACCGTGCCGTGGATATGCAACCCAAATTTGTAGATCCTTTAGAACCTAAAGAACGTGTTTATTAGTGAGGTATTGATGCATGGCTGAGATGGAAACCATCAAATTTTCGATTTATCGCTATCAACCCGAAGCGGGTTCAGATAAGCCTAATCGTCCTTACATGGAAGATTTCCAGTTGGAGGTACCTAAAGGCTCTGACATGATGTTGCTGACAGCGCTGATTCAGTTAAAAGAACAAGATGAAACCATATCCTTTCGACGGGCTTGTCGAGAAGGCGTTTGTGGTTCTGACGGTATGAACATCAATGGAAAGAATGGTCTTGCTTGTATTACGCATATATCTGAATTAAAACAACCAATCGTGATTCGTCCCTTACCTGGATTTCCTGTGGTGCGGGATTTGATCGTAGATATGGACCAGTTCTATCAACAATACGAGAAAGTAGAACCATATTTAAAAAACCATCAACCACCACCAGGCACTGAACGTTTGCAGTCGCCGGAAGATAGGGCGAAATTAGATGGTTTGTATGAATGTATATTGTGTGCTTGTTGTTCTAGCTCATGCCCCTCTTTTTGGTGGAACCCCGATAAATTTATCGGGCCGGCTGGATTACTTCAGGCTTATCGATTTATAGCCGATACAAGGGACACGGCTAAGGCTGAGCGATTACGTAATTTGGATGACCCTTATAGCGTATTTCGTTGCCGCGGGATTATGAATTGTACCAGTGTGTGTCCTAAGGGATTGAATCCCACAAAAGCCATTGGTGAAATTCGTAAAGAAATGCTGAAGGAAGAATTGTAACCGTTCACCACAAAGATTTTGATAAAGTGAACGATAACAAGTCAGCAGCAAATTTATAGGCATTAACACGACGTTAATGCCTTTCGCACGTTTTGGGAATGAGGATATGAACGATAAAAATGATATGACGGCTCTTTGGGAAAGCTCTTATTTCTCCGGTGGCAGTGCAGCTTATCTCGAAGACCTCTATGATACCTACTTAAAAAATCCACAAGCATTGGAGCCTCACTGGCGTGAATGTTTTGATGGCCTTCAACAAAAAGGCAACGGTGCTGATGTTTCCCACGCGGATATAAAGTCACATTTTGCTGCTATGACACAGGTGCCTGTTACAGGCGCTTCTGCTTTATCTAGTGAAGATGTTCAACATATACGTCGCGAAACCAAGGTGGCACAGTTAATTAATGCTTATCGCTCTCATGGTCATCAGCATGCTAACTTGGATCCTTTGGAGTTGACCCATCGTCCTCCAGTGGTGGACTTGCAATTAGCCCATCACGGCTTACATCAAAGTGATTTAAACACTGCATTCAATACCTCTAGTTTTATGGGTTTAGAGCGGACCACCCTAAAAGAATTGCAACAAGCTCTGGAAGAAACCTATTGCGGTACTATTGGTGTAGAGTATATGCATATTACAGATACTCAAGAAACAGAATGGCTGCAACGACATCTTGAACCAGTTCGTTCACACCCTAATTTGTCGCAAGAAGAACAAGAAGAGTTATTGCGAACCTTGACGGCGGCTGAAGGCTTAGAAAAGTATTTGGGTAATAAATATGTTGGACAAAAGCGCTTTAGTTTAGAGGGCGGTGAAAGTCTGATCCCCATGTTGGCAGACCTTATTCAACGTGCTGGTGCTCAAGGCGTTAAAGAAATTGTCTTAGGCATGGCGCATCGTGGACGATTAAATTCACTGGTAAATCTTTTGGGAAAATCTCCAGAAAGTTTATTCGAAGAATTCGAAGGTAAAAACCGCACGGAATTAATGACTGGCGATGTAAAATATCACATGGGTTTCTCTTCTGATATTGAAACCAAAGGTGGGCCAGTGCATGTGGTTATGTCGTTTAACCCATCTCACTTAGAGATCATTAACCCTGTAGTGGAAGGTTCAGTAAAGGCACGACAACAGCGTCGTGGTGATGAAAAAATGGAACAGGTATTGCCTGTTTTGATCCACGGTGATGCGGCATTTGCTGGGCAAGGCGTGGTGATGGAAACCCTAAACTTTTCACAAGTAAGAGGTTTTCGTACCGGTGGCACCGTGCATGTAATTATTAACAATCAAATTGGTTTTACCACAAGCAATCCCTTAGATTCCCGCTCTACATTGTATTGCTCCGACGTGGCTAAAATGGTGCAAGCGCCTATTTTTCACGTTAATGCAGATGATCCTGAAGCCGCATTATTTATGATGCGATTAGCTTTAGAATATCGTATGACTTTCAAAAAAGACGTGGTAGTGGATTTGGTTTGCTACCGTCGACATGGACATAATGAAGCCGATGAACCTTCTGGCACTCAACCTTTGATGTACCAAAAAGTTCGCAAACATCCCTCTACCCGAAAAATTTATGCGGATAATTTAGTTCAAAAAGGCATAGTGAGTAGCGACTTCCCTGGCAAATTGGTGGATGAAAATCGCGATGCTTTAGATGCGGGTGCTCCTTTAGTGGATACCGTTGAGCCTACCGATAGTGAATACATCTCTGATTGGAGCGCTTACTTGAGTGTGGATTGGCGTGAAAAGGCTGATACATATGTTGCTGCTAAAACAGCTAAAACGTTAGCGACGAAAATGGAAGCAATACCTGAATCCTTTAAGCTACAAGCACAGGTTGGCAAAATTTATAAAACCCGCAGTGAAATGACTGCTGGTAATGTACCTCTGGATTGGGGATATGCTGAAACCCTGGCTTATGCAGCATTATTAAATGATGGTTTTTCAGTGCGTCTTTGTGGTCAAGACAGTGGAAGGGGCACTTTCGCTCATCGCCATGCCGTTTTGCATGACCATGAGAATGGCGGCATCCATATTCCATTATCTACCGTTGCGCAAGACAAGGCTAATTTCACCATCATTGATTCTATTCTTTCTGAAGAAGCAGTGGTAGGTTTTGAATATGGATTCGCGTCGGCTGATCCTGAAACGCTGGTATTATGGGAAGCACAGTTTGGTGACTTTGCTAATGGCGCGCAAGTATTGGTGGATCAGTTCATTTCTAGCGGAGAACAGAAGTGGGGTCGTTTGTGCGGTCTTGTGATGTTATTGCCCCATGGTTATGAAGGCATGGGCCCCGAACATTCATCAGCTCGCTTAGAACGTTATTTACAAATGTGTGCCCAGCATAATATGCAAGTCTGTGTGCCTAGTACGCCGGCCCAAGTATTTCACATGTTACGCCGACAAATGTGCCGTTCCTATCGTAAACCACTCATCGTAATGACACCGAAGAGTCTGTTGCGACACAAATTGGCGGTATCATATTTATCAGAAATCACTTCGGGCTCATTCCAGTTAGTGTATCCTGAAATCGATGCCATTAAAGCTGACAAGGTTGAGCGTTTAATTTTATGCAGCGGTAAAGTCTACTATGATTTGCTGCAAAAGCGTCGCGAAAAAGACCTAAAAAATACGGCTATTATTCGGCTTGAGCAACTATACCCTTTCCCCGAGCCTGAATTATGTGAACAGATTGCTTTGTATGAAAATGCAAAGGAAGTGGTATGGTGTCAGGAAGAACCCATGAATCAAGGTGCTTGGTATAGCACGCAACATCGTTTTCGTGCTTGTTTAAGCGCGCAGCATATATTGACCTACGCCGGACGTCCTGATTCAGCATCCCCTGCGGTAGGTTATCTCTCATTACATAATGAACAACAAGTTGCTTTGGTTAACAAAGCATTAGGTATTAGTGAATAGTAAGGAACGATACAATGGCAACTGAAATTAAAGTCCCAGTTTTACCCGAATCGGTATCTGATGCGACGGTGGTGAATTGGCATAAGCAAGCAGGCGAATCAATTGCGCGTGATGAGCAATTAGTGGATTTGGAAACCGATAAAGTGGTTTTAGAAGTTACGGCTCCCGATGATGGCGTTTTAAGTAAAATTCTAAAAGAAGAGGGCGCTACCGTATTAGCCGAAGAAGTACTCGCTCTTTTTGAAGCAGGTGCTATATCAACCAGCGCCCCGGCTAAAGCTGCTGCCGAGCCTGAAGCTGCCGCTGCCGACGAAGGCGAAAGCAATGATGCATTATCACCTTCTGTCCGCCGTCTGATTTCTGAAAAAAATGTGGATGTGAGCGCAGTTAAAGGTACTGGAAAAGGTGGACGCATAACTAAATCCGATGTTGAAAAACATTTGACTAGTGCTAAGCCTGCAGCTGCAACGGTTTCTCAGCCTACAGCACCCGCCGGCGTCGGTGAAAGAACAGAAGAGCGTGTACCCATGAGTCGCTTACGCGCACGTGTGGCTGAGCGCTTGCTTGAAGCCCAACATAACACGGCGATGTTAACGACTTTTAATGAAGTCAATTTACAAGTCGTCATGGATACACGAAAAAAATACAAAGATCACTTTGAAAAGAAACATGGCGTACGTTTAGGTTTCATGTCCTTTTTCACCAAAGCAGTTGTAGAAGCTTTAAAACGTTTTCCAGCGGTTAATGCTAGTATTGATGGCAGTGATATGGTGTATCGCGGTTATTTTGATATCGGTATTGCGGTATCTTCCCCTCGTGGTTTAGTGGTCCCTGTATTGCGTAATGTGGAACAAATGTCCATGGCGCAAATCGAAGGCCAAATCGGTGAGTATGCGGGTAAAGCTCGTGATGGTAAATTGACTATGGAAGAAATGACGGGTGGCACTTTTACAATTACTAACGGTGGCGTTTTTGGTTCCTTGCTATCGACACCCATCTTAAATCCGCCGCAAAGTGCTATTTTGGGCATGCATAAAATAGAGCAACGTCCTATCGTGGAAAATGGCGAAATCGTTATACGACCCATGATGTACATTGCTATGTCTTATGATCATAGGATTATCGATGGTAAAGAATCCGTAAGTTTCTTGGCTGCTGTTAAGGAAATGTTGGAATACCCAGCAGGTTTATTACTGGATGTATAAATCTAAGGATGGCAAACACAATACCGAAAGGTATTTTTATAAATTAAATATTTTGGAATAACAAATGAATCTACATGAATATCAAGGCAAACAACTGTTTGCAAAATATGGTTTACCTATCACTAATGGTGAGGTGGCTTGGAGCGTTGAAGATGCAGTAGCTGCTGCTAATAAACTGGGTGGTGATTCTTGGGTAGTGAAGGCTCAAGTTCATGCCGGTGGACGAGGTAAAGCTGGTGGCGTAAAATTCGCTAAAACAAAAGATCAGGTAGCTGAAATCTCAAAGAATTTGTTAGGAACTCAGTTAGTCACTTTCCAAACCGATGAAAAAGGCCAGCCGGTTAATTGTTTATTGATTGCAGAGCCCTGTGATATTACCCGGGAACTTTATTTAGGCGCGGTTATTGACCGTGCACAACAACGTGTTGTTTTCATGGCTTCTACGGAAGGCGGTGTTGAAATTGAAAAGGTCGCGGAAGAAACCCCAGAAAAGATCATTAAAGTCAGTGTTGATCCTGTTACAGGCATTCTACCCTATCAAGCTCGTCAATTAGCTTTTGGTTTGGACCTGACGCCACCTCAAATTAAGCAATTCGTAAAAATCATGGATGGCTTAGGTCGTATGTTCAAAGAGTGCGATCTATCACTATTGGAAATCAATCCTCTTATTGTTAATGAAAAAGAAGAATTGATTTGCTTAGATGCAAAAATCGTTATTGATGATAATGCCTTATATCGTCAGTCAGATATTCGTGGTATGCGTGATCCTTCTCAAGAAGATGAACGTGTGAATCGCGCTCACGACTGGGAATTAAATTATATTCCTTTAGAGGGCGATATCGGTTGCATGGTTAATGGTGCCGGTTTGGCTATGGCCACTATGGATTTAGTGAAGTTACATGGTGGTAATCCTGCTAACTTTTTAGATGTGGGCGGTGGTGCTACAAAAGAGCGTGTTACGGAAGCCTTTAAAATTATCCTTTCCGACGCCAATGTAAAAGGCGTACTAGTGAATATTTTTGGTGGTATCGTGCGTTGTGACTTGATCGCTGATGGTATCATTGGTGCGGTTGAAGAAGTGGGCGTAAAGGTCCCTGTGGTGGTGCGTTTAGAAGGCAATAATGCCGAATTGGGCGCCAGTAAGTTACAAGAGAGCGGATTAAACATCATTGCAGCCAATGGGCTAACTGATGCCGCAGAACAAATCGTAAAAGCCGTAAGGGGATAATAATGAGCGTATTAATTAACAAAGACACCAAAGTGATTTGTCAGGGCTTCACCGGTAAGCAAGGCACTTTTCATTCGGAACAAGCCATTGAATATGGTACAAAAATGGTAGGTGGTGTAACACCAGGTAAAGGTGGTCAAAGCCATCTAGGTTTACCTGTATTCAACACCGTGGCCGAAGCTCGCAAAGCCACCGGTGCCAATGCTACGGTGATTTATGTGCCGGCACCTTTTTGTAAAGACTCCATCATGGAAGCGGCTGATGCTGGTATTGAACTTATCGTATGTATTACTGAAGGCATTCCAACTCTGGATATGCTTGAAGTGAAATACGCTATAGACGGTCGTAACGACATCCGTATGATTGGTCCTAATTGCCCCGGTATTATCACCCCAGGTGAATGTAAAATTGGAATCATGCCTGGGCATATCCATTTACCCGGTAAAGTGGGCATTGTTTCTCGCTCTGGTACATTGACTTATGAAGCCGTACGTCAAACAACGGATTTAGAATTAGGCCAAAGTACCTGCATTGGTATCGGTGGTGATCCCATCCCCGGTACAAGCTTCATCGATGCTTTAGCGCTTTTCGAAAAAGATCCACAAACAGAAGCCATCATCATGGTGGGTGAAATTGGTGGAACAGCCGAAGAAGAAGCTGCGGATTACATCAAAGAACATGTGACCAAACCTGTAGTTTCTTACATTGCTGGTGTGACAGCACCAGCTGGTAAACGTATGGGGCATGCAGGCGCCATTATTGCTGGTGGTAAAGGTACGGCCGCTGAAAAATTTGCAGCTCTGGAAGCCGCCGGTGTGACCACGGTGAAATCCCCAGCTGATTTAGGTCTTGCTGTTAAGAATATTTTGCAGTAATGAATCCCGTCTTCCCGGAATTTTTCGACCTGTCCCCATAGGGGAAGAAAAATGTCCGGGATTCAGGGCTGCGATGAGCTTAGTACTGGTCAGCCTGTTCCTACAGAGGACGCCTTCGCACAGGATAAAGGGCCTTCTTATTTCAAAACTTTAATTTGCAAGGCGTGTATCTCGCTTTGCATCATGCTATCTAAAGCTCGGTAGATGAGTCGGTGGGCTTCTAGAGGACGTTTGTCTGCTAGTGAATCTGCTTGAATAATTAAGATAAAATGCCCGCCGCCACTTGCAGCTCCTGCATGTCCTATGTGTGAGTCACTGTCATCAATGACTTCTAGGTGTCTAGGCGAAAAAGCTTCTTTTAAGCGTTTTTCTATGGTGTCGACACGTTGTTGATTATTCATTGGGTTGAGCATAGCGAGCTAATACGATGGCTTGAATAACAATAAACAAAACCGTTAAACCTAACATGCCAAATAATTTAAAATTCACCCAAATGTCTGTATCATAGGCATAAGCCACATAAATGTTTATCGCGCCTGTCAAAGTAAAAAAGCAAACCCAGCTTAAGCTTAGGCGATTCCAAATTTGTTGAGACAATTGAATTTGTTTTGACATCAAGCGTTGCAAAATGGGTTGTTTGCCGATGAAATGACTGCCCAAAAATACCAAGGCAAAGGCCCAGTTGACTAGGGTAGGCTTCCATTTAATAAAAATCGGATCATGCAAAATGAGCGTTGCACCGCCTAAAAAGACAATCAAGATTAGGGTGATGACATGAAGTTTTTCCACCGTGCGGTGCTTTAACCAAAAAAACCCCACTTGTAGAGCTGATGCAGCCATGGCAACAACTGTTGCAGTGTAAATACCGGCAAATTTATATGCCGCAAAAAACAATAGGATGGGTAGGAAATCAAATAGTAGTCTCATGCTCTTGCCTTGCCTAGTTATATCTGCCTATAGTATATGGGCTGTGGCGCTTGAACACAATTATCAGTGACGGAATTGAGGGCATTCCTCATAAAAACAAGGAGATACTACTTTGTGTCAATTTTTTCAAATCCATTCTGAAAACCCTGATGCTCGTCTGATTAAACGTACAGCGGAAATCATCAATGATAGAGGGGTTGTCGTCTATCCTACGGATTCCGCCTATGCCATAGGATGCCAGCTGGGGGATAAGCATGCCCTCGAGCGTATTCGACGTCTGAGAGACTTGGAACGTGAGCATAATTTTACCCTAATGTGCCGTGATTTGTCGGAATTATCCACCTATGCGAAAGTGGATAATTGGGTTTATCGCCTGCTTAAAGCCCATACCCCTGGGGCTTACACCTTCATTCTGCAAGCCACTAAGGAGGTACCAGCACGTCTTCGCCATCCTAAGCGAAAAACCATAGGGTTACGGGTTCCTGACAATAAGATTACCTTAGCTATACTTGAAGAGTTAGGTGAGCCAATGATGAGTTGTTCCTTGATTCTGCCACACCAGGACTATCCGGTGGTAGACCCAGAAGACATCCGTGAGCAACTGGAAAAAAAGGTGGATTTAATCATCGATGGTGGTGCCTGCAGTATGGATTACACTACCGTGGTGGATTGCACGGGAAGTCATCCGCAAGTGATTCGTGAAGGAAGAGGGGATACATTACCTTTTCTTTAGGAGTTGATAGTGCATAACATAGCTGTATTTGGTGCTGGAAAAATTGGTGCATTGACGGCCTGCCGTTTAGCCGATACAAAAGAATACCGCATTATTCTTTTGGATAAGAACTTGCATGGGCAAGATTTTATTCGATTAAATAATAACTCACAACTAACCACCCATTGCATTGATGTGCAAGATGCCAGTGCTATGCAAGATTTTTTTAAAAAGCACAAACTCCATGCCATTGTTTCTTGTTTGCCTTATTTTTGTACCCGTGAATTGGCAGAGTATGCCAAGCAATTTCATTTGCATTATTTTGATTTAACAGAAGACGTGCAGGTCACAGAGTATATAAAAACCTTAGCCAAGGATGCTGAGCATGCATTCATTCCTCAATGTGGATTAGCGCCAGGAATGATTAGCATCATCGCCAATAGCATGATGTTGAGTTTTGATGAACTGGATACAGTAAAATTACGCGTGGGGGCATTGCCCGTAAATGCTAATAATGCTCTGCAATATTCATTAACTTGGTCCACAGATGGATTGATTAATGAATATGGCAACCCTTGTTTCGCCGTGCAAGATGGTGCTGTAGTTAAGCTGCAACCCTTGGAAGGCTTGGAGTCAGTGCAGGTTGACGGCCTCTCCTATGAAGCTTTCAATACCTCCGGCGGGCTTGGTAGTTTGTTAGATACCTACAAAGAAAAGATCCGAACCCTTAACTATAAGACCCTGCGTTACCCAGGGCATTGTAGTAAGATGCAATTTTTAATGAAAGGCTTAAATTTAAATCATGATAGGAAAACCTTAAAGTACATTTTAGAGAATGCTATTCCAAAGACTTATCAAGACGTTGTTCTTATTTATATTGCAATTTCAGGCACAAAAAATGGTGAATACACGGAAGAAAATTTCGTTAATAAAATTTACCCTCAAACCCTCTTGGAAAATCATTGGTCCGCCATTCAAATTAGTACCACCTCGGGCTTATGTACGGTTATTGATAGTGTTTTTTCTGAACCCGACAGTTATAAAGGGTTTATTCCGCAAGAACGTTTTGCTTATTCTGATATGATACAGAATCGTTTTGGAAAATGTTTTATGAATAGGAAGTGAGTTGCTAATGAGGAAGCATATATGCTACGTATCCGATCCATTTTAAAATCCTTGAAGATTAAATCCAGCAATCAAGGTGGCTGTTGTGGACCTTGGGTGGGCCAAAAGGAAAACCTATTAACTTCCTTTAACCCTCATAATGGTTCCAGTATTGCTGAAGTACATTGTGTGAATGAAGAAGATTATGAAGCCATTTTACAGCAAGCAGAGGAAGCTTTTTCATCTTGGCGCAATGTGCCTGCGCCAAAACGAGGAGAGCTTATTCGCGCTATGGCCGATGCTTTACGTCAGCATAAAGATGCTTTGGGAAGTCTAGTCTCCCTTGAAATGGGTAAGTCAAAACAAGAAGGCGATGGTGAAGTCCAGGAAATGATAGATATTGCCGATTTTGCCGTGGGCCAGTCGCGTATGCTATATGGTAAGACCATGCATTCTGAGCGACCTAAACACCGCATGTATGAACAATGGCACCCATTAGGTGTAGTGGGTGTCATATCGGCTTTTAATTTCCCCGTAGCCGTATGGGCCTGGAATGCCTTTATTGCCGCTATTTGTGGTAACGTGGTTTTGTGGAAACCATCACCCAAAACGCCATTATGTGCCATTGCCGTGCAACATATTTGTAATGAGGTGTGTCAGGAAGCTGGCGTAAAAGGGATTTTTAATTTATTCATTAGTGATAACGTGAGCCTGGCAAAAAAAATGGTTGCAGATAAACGCTTGCCGTTGATTTCTTTTACCGGCTCATCCCACGTGGGTGCACAAGTGGCCGCAACGGTGGCTCAACGATTTGGTAAAAGCATTTTAGAATTAAGTGGTAATAACGCCATTATCTTGGATGCAACAGCGGATTTTGAGGTGGCCATTCCCGGTATTGTTTTCGGTGCTGTGGGTACAGCTGGACAACGTTGCACCTCTACACGGCGTTTATTCATTGAACGGCCTGTTTTTGATGATGTCATTACGACCCTTGTAAATTACTACAAGCAATTAAAAGTGGGGGACCCTTTAGATGAAAAAAATCATATGGGGCCTTTGATCGATGCCCAGTCCGTGGAATCATTTCAGCGCAACATAAACAGCTTACAAGAAAAAGGCGCTAAGATATTAGCGGGTGGTCAAGCGATAGAAGGCAAAGGCTATTATGTACAGCCTACCATTGTCATTGCAGAAAATGACTGGCCTGAAGTACAGAGTGAAACCTTCGCCCCCATCCTTTACATCATGCCCTATGATAATTTAGATGCGGCTATCGCTTTGCAAAATGCGGTACCTCAAGGTTTATCATCGGCTTTTTTCACACAACGATTGCAAGCAGCAGAACAGTTTTTATCTTGCCAAGGCAGTGATTGCGGCATTGCTAATATCAACATAGGTACTTCAGGCGCTGAAATTGGAGGTGCTTTTGGTGGTGAAAAAGAAACAGGTGGAGGGCGCGAATCAGGTTCTGATGCCTGGAAGGCTTATATGCGTCGTCAGACCAATACCATCAACTGGGGGGCCGAGTTGCCCTTGGCCCAGGGAATTCAGTTTAAACTTTAATGGCTAAAATGTTTCGTTTCTCTTCATTTTGCATTACTATTAGAGGGGAGGGCCTTAAAGGCCAATTGGAGTAGAATCATGTTAAAAAGCCTTTTATTTATCACAGCATTAACAGCCTCGTCCTTAGCTTTGGCGGCGCCTGCGCTAGCCCTGGCTTCAGGGCAAAGTGCCTTTGCTCAAACACTCCAAGAGCAAACCATGGATGCTGTATCATCTGTTGCTGGCTCTGACACGATGTTGATTGACCCTGATACTATAGTGGCATCGCAAATTACTGATGCACAAAAAGGCACTAGTACTAGCAATGAAGATTTGAGCAAGCCCGATGATACGGTCAATAATCCCATGGCTTCCAAGCCCATTTCTAAAGAACAGTCTCAAGGTATGATTCGGTCCATCAATCAAGAAGACAAGATTGCCATGGATCCCGATGCCCTTGCCGCTGAAAATGCCGCTAAGAACGCCTCAGAGTAATCCACATCCTTATAATTAAATAGGCTCAAAAGGCTCAGGAATCCCTTCCTTTTTGGCTTGTTCATTGATGTAGTTGGCAAAGCTCATTAATATGGGTTCGTATTCTGTGCCGCTTTTCCCTGCGACCAAATTTTCCCAAAAAACTGTGGTTTTTGCTCCATTCTGAGCTGTTTGAATCAATCCATGACGGCTTTGTCTGAGCACGTTGTATACCCCCATGTTATTTTGGCTGCGCGCATTGATCCACTGCAGGACAGGCTTGGAATTCATTAAATCTAAAAAAGGTCTCATATTGGCTCCTATGTTCTAATGGGGGAGGCTATTACCCAGAGAGAGTAAAAGCCATCCATAGGAAACACTATACCGACCGGTCGAATAAAGGTCTGTAGGATATGTCTCAAAATTGACCATTTATTGGCGCTAAGGGCGCTTAGTGCCAGTCATCTCGGCAAGGGGGCTGTCAAAATCCATAGAGCAGCTGGGAATATGCAACTCTTTCCTGCATTATCCAGTAATAAGCCGATAAACGTCCGAGACAGAGGTCAGCACGAAGACGGCATTCAATACAGCCCAAATGATGGCAATGCGCACGCCACGCTTCCAGGAAAAGTAAGAATAAACCGTTAGCAGGGCACCACCCACTAGATATACTAGAGGATTAGTAATGGCAAAGCCCAACGCTAAGACAATGATGCCCATGCCACCAAAGAGAGTGAGTTTATCTTTTAATTCACCGCGAAAACCTAGGTAGGTGAGGGCCGCAAAGCTTAATGCTAAAGGTAGAGCTTCTTTGTAGAGGTTACTGATATGGGCAAAAGCGATGGCTGTGCCGGCTACGATGATAAGCTCCAAAATAATAAAAAATTGTTGCCGCTCTAATATGGCGGAAACCAACATCAAGCCCGCACCTATTAAATAGTAGGCCTTCTGAGGGGTACCCACGGGCAACAGAGTCCCGTAAATGACTAACAACATGCCAATGACACCGATGATGACATTGAGTAAATGAGAACCGAAATGGGATTTCATGAGGGCGTTAATTTGACTCACGGAGTCTTTCCTTAAATGGGTGATCGAAGGAGGATTATAGAGGAGGAGGATTTGCTCTGGCAAGTGTGTAAATACTTTATTAACGAGATGGAATTCCATTGACATGCACCAAATCAGCCTGCAATATGGCCCCAAGTTATGAGCATAAACAAGAGGTGAGTTATGACGGTGCGTACTCGATTTGCACCCAGTCCCACGGGGTATTTACACATCGGTGGGGTAAGGACAGCATTATACAATTGGTTGTTCGCGAAGCGTGAAGGTGGGCAATTTATTTTGCGCATTGAAGATACCGACACAGAGCGTTCCACCCAAGAATCCATAGATGCCATTTTAGAAGGCATGCAATGGTTGGGTCTGAATTATGACGAAGGTCCTTTTTACCAAACACAACGCTTCGATCGTTACAAAGAGCTCATCCAACAATTGTTGGACGAAGGGAAAGCCTATCGTTGTTATTGTTCTAAAGAACGCTTAGAGCAGGTGCGCGAAGCGCAAAAGGTCAATAAAGAAAAACCTCGCTACGATGGTTGTTGCCGTGAATTAAAAAAACACCCAAAAGATGAACCCTTTGTCATTCGTTTTAAAAACCCACAAACGGGTGCGGTTATTTTTGAAGATTTGGTGCGAAGTAAAGTCACCGTCAATAATAAAGAGTTGGACGATTTAATTATTGCTCGTACCGATGGCACGCCCACTTATAATTTTGTGGTGGTTGTGGATGACATAGATATGAAAATCACCCATGTCATCCGCGGCGATGATCATTTAAATAATACCCCAAGACAAATCAATATTTTGCAAGCTTTGGGGGCGCCTTTACCTATCTACGCTCATTTGCCCATGATTTTAGGGGCTGATGGTAAACGTTTGTCAAAACGCCATGGTGCCGTGAGTGTTATGCAGTATCGCCAAGATGGCTTTTTGCCCCATGCTTTGTTGAATTACTTAGTACGATTGGGATGGTCCTATGGCGATCAAGAAGTATTCAGCGCAGAGCAAATGATTAAATTATTTGATGTTCATAGCTTAAATAAATCGGGTGCGGTGTTTGATAATGAAAAATTGCTTTGGTTGAACCAACATTACATCAAACATGATCCTGCCGAAACGTTGCTCCCAGAACTACAGTGGCAATTTCAACAGGCGGGCATTGAAGTGAAAGCCCAACCACCTCTTGAAAAAGTGTTAGCAGCTCAACGCGAGCGTTGTAAAACCCTTAAAGAAATGATGGAAAAGTCGAAAATCTTTTATCAAGACAAAGTGGTCTACGACGAAGAGGCGTTGGCGAAGCATTTAAATAATGACAGTTTGGTCGTATTGGAATATTTACAATCGGGCTTTAAGCCATTAAAACCCTGGGATAGAGAAGGCATTGCAGAAATCATCGATGAAGCTGCCGAAGAATTGGAATTGAAAAAGGGACAGGTGGCACAGCCCCTGCGAGTGGCCATGACGGGTAATACCATTTCACCTTCCATTGATGTGACTTTAGAGCTGCTGGGTAAAGAGCGGGTTATGAATCAATTAGCTATAGCTATGAAAATGGTTTCAGATTGAACGATTCTAGAGGTAAATTCTTGGTTTAAGCCCCAACAATCACTTGACAGTCTAGGGTAGGGTGATAGAATGAGCGTCCCAATTGCGGGGCTATAGCTCAGCTGGGAGAGCGCTTGCATGGCATGCAAGAGGTCGGCGGTTCGATCCCGCCTAGCTCCACCAAAGACGATTTTAAAGGTTCATGCGTCCCCATCGTCTAGAGGCCTAGGACACCGCCCTTTCACGGCGGTAACAGGGGTTCAAATCCCCTTGGGGACGCCACTATTCTTCCCGTAACTTAATGATTCCATCATATTTTTTACCAACCATAGCGTTTTCTTGTGTTTAGAGGGCCAATAGAGGGCCCCTAAGAGACCACTTCAGACCTATCCAGGCTAGGATAAGAAATTTCTTGGCGTTCAAGCGGTGTAATTTTTATCCGTTAAGAGGTACCCTAACTAGCCTGATTTTTATAATGATTCTTGGGTAACCTTATCTTTTTTCTACTTTTTGAGAGACCCTCGAGGGGGCCAGTCACACCTATATCAGGCTACTTACTTATGTGAGAGATTACCTAATAAGCGGCTACTTTACTGTCCACCCCTTGATAACCTACCGATCGTTACATACTATTATTCTATGGATGAAATAAATACATATCAGTTTGTTCCTTCTGTCTTGCCTTGGGGAAGTCGATTTATCCCCTGTTTGCGGCTAATGGCATTGGAGAGCGAGCAGCCAAGATTAATTAAGCTCTGTGTCCATAAACATTGTATTTATGAGGTAGAGCATAAGGCTGCCCATTTTGCTCGGATGAATTGTAACTTAATTGAGTTGAAATCCAAACGTTGTGAAGGTGCAGAAGCTCAATTGAATGAGCGATTAGCATTTGCTGTATTTGCCGAATTCCACCCTAGAGAATTTTATTTAGACAATAATGTAGCGCCTAGTTTTGCTGAAAATAATCCGGAAAAATTTATTTATTTTATCAGTGAAATAGCCTGAGTATAGGCAAATGACTAAAAACCCACGGGCATTCATCATACTAAGCTTTGTTTGTAAATTTAGTCGCCATGATCAATAACTTCAAAGTAATTCATTCATCTAAAATTCTGTATTAGCTAATATTGGGCTCTTATCGATGGTTTTGATCATGTTTTTCATGCGGTGTAGTTTGTAGCTTGCATCAATTAAGCCAGCAAGGCCCGTTAAGGTGTGTGTATCCTCAAGTAACCACTTACTGTATTCCTTCAATATTTTACCTTGCCTTACATCTAACTTGGAAACATGGCCTTCTGTTGTGCCAACTTTATTAATCAAGCCGTCCTTCGAGTTATAGTTATGAATGTAATAATAATCAGATTTATGAACCAGTTTGCCAATACCGGGGGAATTAAAGGTTACCACGGGTGGTCGTTTGCGGGAGTTAATAGCCACGAGTTGAGCCAATGCCCCACCTAGAGAATGTCCTGTGAAGCGGGGGTGTAGGCCGTGGGAGTAGATGTACTGTACAGCGTTAATATAGAATGCTCGGGCCAATGGTTCATCGTGAGGCAGGTGACCGACTCCAATTTCTAAATCATCAAGTAGGTTACCTGAGTAATTTATCAGTGTGCCACGATAGGCAATGACGGCTGCATTGGGGCTACGTTGCCCTCGAAGCTTTCTAACGTAAAGTCTAGCAAAGAAGCTGTGGTGGTAGTTAATAAAGGGATATATGCCAAGTTCATTTGTTACATCCTTCCAGTCACCAAAGGCAAACTTTAATGAGATTTTAGGTTTTCTAGGTTCAGATGCTTTGTAATTGTTATAAATATCTTCTGACAGAGTAGCATATTCTAGTACAGACACTTTATTAGTCATGATATTTCCTTGATGTGATTAATATAATTGACCTCTAGATCATTAATATTTTGCACCAAACCTAAGAATATATCCGATGTGCTATCACTAGGCCCACACTTGATACTATAATTTTTATCTTTACAAATAAAATTCAGTCTAGGGTTTGATGGTGGAGCTTCAGATTTATCAGCTGATATAAGGCTGCCTTCAGTATACTGTTGCGTTTTATTATTCTTTACTTTATAACCAATCCCGACAAACTGCCATTTGCAATACCCACGTTTGAGCTTGTCTTTTGGTAATGTGATTGAGTAATTCCCATGCTTATCGGGTGAAATGTGAAAATTAAAATAACTATAGCGGTCGTCCGTGGCACCTTCAAACCAGTTTGTAGTAATTTGGCATTTATCATTATATGTCGCGTAGCCAGATGTCAGGGTGACATCTAACCCCTTGTCAACATGTCCATAAATCTTAACAAAATGCTCTGGATGGGGATTCAGCTTAGGATTTTTTCTAGGTTCATGATCTGGAATATAGGCTAGCGCATAGTGAATAGGAATGATGAATACTATGATACACAGTAAAACAAAGGCATATACAATACCGCTTAGAATTGCTATCAGCGAGAATCCTTTTTGTTTGTTGGCCTGTATTGGCATATCTATGTATCCTGCTTCAATGTGTTAAGCGAATTTGTGCCAGGGTCATGGGCATAGCATTATTTTTCTTATCGCGAGGGTAGTATTCCTCCCGGATGCTGTCATAGGACATTCGAATAATTTCTGTGGCACCGGCATCGGAATCTGCGGCAAATTTGCGTTCAATAAATTTTACATTCTGCAGCTCATAGGATAAATATTTCCCGCTGCTATGGGCGCTTATGATGGTGACCGATGGGATGACTTTTTGGTTGTTGAGGTAGTTTAGGATGGTGGGAGAAGCTGAGTCCACATATTTAATGACTTCGAATGGCTTGAAAGCCACACGGCTTTGTATGGCATGGTGGCTGTTTGAGCCAGTATCAGTATGTGCATTCCCTGTATCAAAATTATAAGCCAACAACTCGCAGCAGCCGGTATAGTTTTCCGCACTTGCTTTATTATAAGTTGCATCGCCTTTGATGCCGCTTATTTTCATGTAACTGCTCATTTTTTGCAAATTCCTAAGTGAAGTGCCTTGAGGATACCCTTAACGCATAGCCTATATCAATACCATAATTGTAAGATAAACAAAACTGGCTAGGTTAGACAGTAAGCTTGTAAGACAATACTTACAAAAATTCACAATCCTGTAAGTTCCCACTGAATTTTGGATATTAATTTTCCTCTAGACCATTATTATGAAATAGACATTGGCATATTAATCTTTCTTGTCTTCATCATCACTTGGTTTATCTTCAATGGATAAACGAATGCGCCAGTTATCTCCCAATCCCCACAAGTCAGGCCTGAGGTAAACATGCATGCAGATGAGGGCTGATGCTAATGGCGGGTGAGGTTTTCGAGTATTACCTTTGTGAAGGTTAGTTAATGAGGGTGCTGAGGTATCAAGCTCCTGGCTCATCTTTTTTAAATTGTACCCGGGTAATTCTAATATCTCGTCAATGAGTTTTATGTACATGTCATCCATAACGGCTGCCTCAGTTGTTAGTCTAATGGGATTATTTTCTGTAATACATCTTGCTATGTGTTCTTACGCTATATCGGTAAAGTTCAAGGAAAAGAATGCCTAAAAGCGCTTCACTGACAGAACACAAGAGTTGCCAGCCAATCCATGCAGGCCAAAATCCAATGTCGTTTGGGATATTGCTTGCTAATAGCGTTAATGCGGTGCCCACAACGAAGAGTACAACAAGGGCAATTAGAAGATATAACCACTTACAGGTAACGACGAAAGAAGCTATGGTTCTCGTTAAGTTAAGTTTTTGGTGTGTTGTGTCTAATTTGTTCATTGTTTTTTCCACAATCTCGTTGGTATTAGCAGGGACTATCCATCCCTGCTTGCATGGCATCCATCAGTTTTGACTCATGCTCGCCGTATGCCTTTAGCATTGCCATGGCTGCTTTTTTACTAGATAGCGCTGCCTTGGTTTGATAGCGCGCATTATCAAAGGCCAAAAACTGATCTATGGCTGCATCTGCCCTATGGTCAAACATGCTCTTAGAAGCATTTAGCGTTTGTATCATGTCGTGTCTGATCTTATTCCGGTCTGCTCTGTAGGCCGTGATGTCTTGCGATAATGCCCACTCTGTTTTTTTCAGGCCTTGGCAAGCCGGCGAATTACTGTTATTACTGCACTGCTGGTGGATTCGTTGGTTGAGCGATGGTTGGTATCGCACATAGGTTGTGAAGATATCGGTATCAATCTGATACGCAGCAAAGTCATGGCTGAACGCTTTCATGAGAGACATTTGTTGCTGAAAGCGGGAAAGGCAGCTATGGGCCTGCCCACTGTTCCAAATAACCAACGTGGCAATCAGTAGAAATGGTATGTATAGTTTTTTCATGGTCATTCTCCAATGGTTAGTTTTGCTATTTCTTTTCTTACACCAATTCGTTCATGTCTAAATTTATGTTGCTTATTACTAACTCACCAATGAGCTGATAAAAAAGATTGATGGCTTTTTCCTCCTTTTCTGTTTGCTGGTCGTCGCTATGACGTTGAGCTTTTAAAAGCAGCTTCAAAATAAGGTGATAATGACTTTTTATAACACAGCTAAAACGTTGCCTTGCTTCTGCACTTTCAAGGCTGACTTTTAAGATGATTTCGTTACAAGACTCAGGGCATGTGAAATGCTCAACCAAATATTCGTAGGCTGTTTGGGCGCTTCTATAGCAGCCATCCTCTTCCCAGATGTATATCTGTTCTTGTAAATTTTCATTAACCTGTTCAAGCGCACACTTTACTAAATACTGCTTTACTTCAATGTAAAGCTCACTATTCTTCGTTAAACAAAACCCACAGTATTTTTCGATATCAGATACCCGGATATCGTCATAGGATGAGTCACGTAGTAATCGTGTCACTGTTTCCTGTAGCAGTTCCTTGGTTGTGTTCCTTGCTGGCATGTTGCTTTCCATTGGTAATAACTCCTGTTAATTGTGGAAGTAATATTTTTCTGAAATCGTGTATGCCTTTTTCATGAAGACCAAAGTTATGTTTGGCTGCCTTTTGAAATATATATAGGTAGACTTCGCTCATAATCTCTTGGAAAATGCGATTTGCCGCCTGCTCAGCCTGATGATAATCACTGAAGGAAGTCTGGCATTGAATGTGGATATAATTGGCTAGCCTATCGACAGAGTAATACAACGATTCAATATGTTTTGAGTTATTTTTCAGTGTTTTTTTCGTGCTGTGGTCTAACATGAGACGAAATAAGCAGCAGCGGTAGGGCTTGGTTTTAAAAAACAATAAAATATAATCTTTTAGTGAAGCCAGCGGGTCGATTTTATCGTCATATTGCATGCACTTGAAAGTTTCTAGGTGTTGTGAAAATTGTTGATTAATAAATGTTAGAACCTGTGAAAGAATTTGCTTTTTATTGCCTAAATCTCTTGAGACTGTACGAGAACCACAGGGTACCAGTTTGGCAATGGCGCCAAACGTCATGCCTGCATAGCTGTTATACAAAATTACATAGGCGGTTGATACTAGCATCCTATGGTGTTTCTTTTCTTGAGCCTGTTCTCGCTTGCTCCCTTTATCAAATTTAACCATAGTCACTCACCTGCCATGATTGAGGGAAAACAAAGCGGCTGAGTGTCAGCATTAGGTGGTTTTTCAATGTGTTGTCATCTTCGGCTTTTGTCTTATTTTGATTGGCTGTGTAGGTTAAATTGGCTAGATAGGTGTAGTGCACATCAATGATGTCTTTGAATTCGTTATAAATGGATGTGCTTTCAACGGCGAATTTAAGTATGAGAGAGTGGTAAGAGGGCGGGCTTAGCATCGTGGTGAGCTCATCTTCTAAATCGGTTAAGTCAGCATTATGGTGGGCTTTAAGCCATTGTGACATATGGTCTACGCAGTGACTGTGCAAGTCCCATAAGATATGTGAGGTTAATTCTTTCTTCCCAGCGGTGTAGTGATAGACGGTAGCTTTACTGATATTACAAGCTTTAGCCATATCATTGATGGAAGTGGCCGTATAGCCCTTATCAAAATACAGTTGGCTGGCAGCTTGGCACAGAAGGTTAAAGTTCATCGTTCTGCGCCTCATGATGCGATTGAGGCTCGCGTCTAGCAAGACCTAGGTGTACCGCCTGTGATATTCTTTTGCAGTTAAGTTTTTTCATAACTTCACGCTTAAAGCTGATGATAGTAGATTCTTGAAGATTAAGTAAAATTGCTATCTGTTGGGCAGTCATCCCCTTTGCTGTCCAATATAAACAAGCGCGCTGGCGCCGAGATAGAATTGAATTCGCATAGAGTTCTGATGTTCGATGAGTAGACAAAATGGTACTAATGATTTCATACTGCCTCGTTGTTGGATGCTCAATACTTAGTAAAGAGAGCACACTTTTTGTCATTTCTTTCTGTACATTAACGGAATAGGGCATAAACAGTCACTCCTTGATGGTTAATGTGTGTGGCACCAGTGATCCACTAGGTTTTTTAAGTCATTGGGTGAAGCGGGTTTCTGTTGGTGA
Source organism: Gammaproteobacteria bacterium (assembly GCA_021773195.1). Taxonomy (GTDB): domain Bacteria; phylum Pseudomonadota; class Gammaproteobacteria; order JAKBBU01; family JAKBBU01; genus JAJFKN01. The sequence goes on from JAJFKN010000059.1 coordinate 30,260, forward strand.
TCGTTCAAGCCGACCTCCTTCCCAAGAGGCATGATAGTCTCACGATTCTGGGTGGTTAGCGCGACAATAGGTGTATCAGTGTTTCTATAAGCTAAACGTCGTATACTTTGGGTGACAGAAATCCCATTCATATCGGGTAAACCCATATCCATAAAAATCAAGTCAAAACGTTGATTTAAACACGCAACCAGTGCAGATTTGCCGTCACCTGCGACTTTCACTGTATAACCAAGGGAGGTAAGCATGTGTGATGTGACTTTTTGTAGAAGGGGATTGTCTTCGACTAAGAGGAGAGTTAGTGAACCCATGGAACTATCCTTGTTTATCTTTGATTGACTCTGATTGAAAGCTAACATTGCTATACTCCTTTTCCCTGTTTAATAGCTCCATGGTGCAGATTGGCCCACTATGCTATTATCACGTTGGTTGCCATTGATTTATTACGTGCATTTTACGTGATAAGAACGTGAAGATCACGTGCAAAACGTAAGCGTTAGCCTAATTTCATGTGAGATATATCTCAAAATAATCGATTGTTTGGAAAATATACTTTATGGATGAGCAAGCTGATAGCCCGCAAGCAAGAGCTAATCGTTTGAAAAATATAAGAAAAAGACTCTTTCTGACACGCAAGGCTTTGGGTGAGGCTGCTGCTGTTAGTCCACGTAACCTTGAAAACTGGGAATACGCTAGATTTAATGGGATTTCACACAAAGGTGCTTTAAATATTATCACTGGGCTTAATAAGCTGGGGCATGATTGTACAGTTGAGTGGCTAATGTTTGGAGAGCCACCTGCGCCATCATTTCTTTCTGCAAATCCAGTTGGTGGGGTATTAACAAATACATCTAAAGAAACTGGTTTTAATGATGCTATAAATCAAGAAATAGATTATTTAAAGAACCAATATTCAAACATTACATTTTATAAAATGCATGACAGCAACATGGCTCCTGCTCTTCTATCGGGTGATCATGTGGCGGGCCTAATTGTGTCAAAAGAAGATTATCCTAAATACTATGGGTGGGTTTCTATTATCAAGTTAAAAGATGGAACAACAACTATTAGAGAATTTCAAGAAGGGGCAGGGAAAGATCATTTTACATTGATTTCTACAAATAATAGAATCGAAAACCGTCAGATTTCAAATACTGAAATAACAATACTTGCTCCAGTCGTCTGGGTTAGGCGAGATATTAGTTAGCCATTAGTAATTTGTTCTAAATAAGTTTGGTAACTAGTATATTCATTTAACTTATAGTTCTCGTCTGCTTCAATTAAAGCGACAAATAACCCATCTCCAATAGCTTTTGCATTATGCATTAATTCATCCCAATCTTTAGGATCTTTTTGGAAATGTTCTTCTTTAAAAAAGTAAGGAATTTTCTCATTCTTTAGAAGAGTATCAATAACAAATTGAGGTACTTCATCATATGATGAGGCTAGCTCGCTGAACTCTTTCAACTCTTGAGCAGTTCGGGTGGCTAACCAATAAGGTTTCCCTTTTCTGTCTAACAGCAAAAAGCCAGCATTAGTGTCAGTTAAGTAGAATTCAACAATTTTATTCTTTGTAAATATTTCATTAAAATAGTCAATAAACTCCTTTTTGGCAACACAGTTTAGATTGCTTTCTTCATCAGAGAGTAGGGGATTATAGATTTTACTTGATAGTTCATTAAAGTAGTTCCTTTCTAGTTCCTTTGTTTTAGCTAGGATTTCATCTGGCGTTATATCCCAGCTTTTCTTTACAAATTGATCGATCATATTATGGTTGAAAGCCATAACAGCGAGTTTGTCGTCAGCTTCACCAGTTAGCAACATTTTCTTAAAGGTTTTTTCTTTTATCTTTGCAAAGAGGTCCAGCCCATTCATACCGGGCATAGCGTAATCTGCAATGATTACTGAGGTGCTGTTGAATCGTTCTTTATTATAGATAGTTTCAGATATTTTTTGAATATTAAAGTTCTGGTTAGTATGCTCAGCATGCTCATATTCAGAATTTTCTTGACAACTTTGTAATGTTGGGTGTATTTCAGATTGCGCTTGTATATAATCAAGGGCCTTTTGCGGGTTAGTAAAAGCTTTTACTCTGTAGTATTCAGATAAAGTCAGCTGGAGAGCATTTAGGTAATTCTCATTATCATCAATAACAATGATTTGAGTTGGCATATAAAAATAGGGGATTGAAGGATTTGTCATTGCTCATTTGCCTCAACTACAGGGAATTTAATAATAAATATAGTATATTTACCATATTCCGATTTACAGCTTATTTCACCATCAAATGCTTTTACAGCTTCCTTACAAAAAGATAGACCAATTCCAGTGCCATGCAGTCTATTTGTATAGAAGTGTTCAAATATGCGTTTTAAAGATTTTTTCTCAATACCCGAGCCATTATCTTCAAATATCAATGTGTTGTATTTTTTTTCTGTAGATGTCTTTATCTTAATAAAGCACTTTGACTTATTTGATTCACAAAGATGGAATATTGAGTTTTTTATTAAATTTAAGAATATATGTAACATGATTGATTCATTCCCCAAGAATAAGAAATCCTGCTTGGCTTCATTTCTAACCCAAGATCTTTGTTCGTCAGTAAATGGATAGTTTTCAATAGCATTATTAATACATTTTTTCATTGAGCAGGGAGTCAAACTACTTTTAGCAGATATATTATCAAAATTGACAAGAAGATTATCTATAAACATGGATGCATTTTTAGTTTCTTTTTCTATTGCAGATAGGCTATTGGGTATCATCACAACTTGAGTTGGGCTCATATTCGTATCAATAAGATTTTCTTTTTTTGCAATATCAAACCCAGAAATAATTTCTGATAGATTTTTTTTAATAGCAGATGTCTGTAGCGCAATAGTGCCTAATGGCGTTCGTAGTTCATGGGCTAAATTTCCGCTAAAGTGTTTCAAAAGCTTGATCCTATCTTCATAGACTTGATCGTGTCTATAGGCAAAAATCATCCCAAAGACAATCACAGTAGCGTATGAAAATATAATACTCCAGTAATTAACATTATGAGATATAGGAATAGATGAAGTTAAATAGTACGCTAGCCAGCCGAGTGTACCGCCAATAGCTAAAGATAGAAGAAGTTGTTTTTTTCTTAGTAGAAAGATACTTAGTACAATGACAATAAACGTGTTGAGTATGGAGGGAAAATTAAATTGGCTATTAAAAAGGATAAATGTGAAGAAAAAGGGTAGACAATAGGTTATTGCTACATACCAAAAATGAATTAAGTAGTTACGGCATACTTTAGGCCAATATTTTTCTAAAAATAGGGCTGTACACAAAAGTACAGCGACTAGCCGCATATAAAAATTATCATAACCATAGCCGGGAATTAGGGACCACAGGAAATAATATAATGGGTATGTGATCATGCCAAAGAGGCCAAACACGCCATAAGGGTATGATAAATTTGATAAAATGTTCTTTATCTTCGCTGGCAAGTGTTGATCTCCATAATTTCTGCACAATGTTTAATTCTAGACTATGGAGAAAGCCTAGGTTTTGTCAAGCTTTGGTGATGCTCACAAAGTACTGGTTAAATTTTACTCTGTACGGTGATCCGCCAAATCGATTGTGCAGGTTTAAGTAACTTGCCACAGTGTCTTTATCTGCTATAGTGCTGCCATCATCCAGAAATACATTACATATATGCTGAGCGGTTCTAAGGTTTGATAGTATGAAATTTTCAACACTAACATCCATACAAATTTTTTCATATTTATTTGAGATATGTTTGTGGTAGAATTTGCAGAAGTCTTTTGTATATCCCCCATGATGTTCGATAATTGCTTTTTTATCGAGATCACCACTATAAACAATAATGAGCTGCCCATTTTCCTTTAAACTATTATAAAGTTTTCTTATTACAAATGGCCATTCATTTGGTTTTATGTAATAAAGTACATGCGAAATCACAATTAGATCGTATTTATTTTCTGGTAATATTACTTTCTCAGCTGAGCCATGTATTTTAGTTATTTTTTGGTGCTGGTGTTTAGGTAGCCTGATGCCATCTAATGCAGCTAGATTTGTATCTAAAATAGTTACTTTTTTGAAAGGTCTGGCTATGATTTTGGTTAGTCCGCCATCAGCACATCCTATGTCTAAGATGCTTTCTTTGCATTCTATTTTGGGTAGAATATTTTTTAAAAAGTAAAATTTTTTATGTCTGCTTTCATCCGTTGACAAGTAAAACAAATCGATAGTATTAACATAGTGTGCTTCATTGTAGAAATGTCCTAGGTTATTAGGAAGAGGGATACGCCTCGTTATTTCTTCAATTTGTGAGCAGCGTTTAGGGGTAAGTCCACTTCGAATGTAAGTTGTGGGGAAGATTTCATTATTTACATTTGATACAGCTAAACTCATTGTTATTACTCCGTCAATCTTAGTTTCTTGGACTATATATTGTGATTTGTAATCTACTAAGAAACTAGGAGGAATTTTAACAGGGACTTACAATACGATCTAGTGGTTTCAGGGTTGATTTAAATGTTTAAGTTTTACTCTGCTTTGGTATGATATTGTTTTCGTAGCTATAAAATGTGCTGTTTAATGGAGAATTTTGAAGGCTGTTTTAATTATACTCAAGCATAGTCCTAGACTGCATGCCTTTAGCATTGATTCTATTTTGAACGCTTGTCACGTTGTATTGCCCTTTGATTCTCGGTGTCTCAAGGGCTAATGCGTGGCCTGTGGTGATGGCGGGGTTGCCAATCAAGGTGAGGGTGAGATGCTGCTCTTCGGCGATGTATTCTAGATACTTTGCTTTTACTTGAGCTTTGACCTCATTCAGTGTGCAAAAGGGCGTGGGGATGGTATAGCAGGGGTTACCGTCGCCCAGGATATAGGGCTTTAAAGTAGGATCGCTCCGGGTATGATAATACCCTTTCACGGATTTAAAATGATAACGACTGGGACGGCTGTATTGGTAACTTAGGATGTCTTCAGTACGGATGGGTAGGGTAGGTCTTGGGTATGGGCTTTTGAGGTGATCGATGATTAGGGTTTTATGCTTAATGCAAAAGAGTGCCTCGATAGGTTTGGTTAGGCGTGTTAATAAATGCATATCGCTTTCATTGGTTTGGTCGATGTGCTCAAAATGATATTTTGCTAACGTGTTATCAATTTGTGAGTCGTATTTTTGCTCTTTAGCAATTTGCCCAAGCAGTTGACCTAATATGATGTTATCGAATGAGCGCATTTTAGGGATTTTCAAGTTTTCAGTGAAATCAGCGCTGCGAGCGATGAGGGTCATACTGTGTGGTGGGCCTGAAAGCTCGAGCTCATCCAGTGTATAGCTGCCTTTGGCTATTAGCCCTGTTTCCTGATACCCGATGGCAACATTTAATTGACTGCCAGGCTCCGGCGGTTTGATGATGGGTTCACTGTTGGCAAGGGTTAGAACCAAGCTGTCAGCTTGGGTCTGAGAATTTTCAGTGACAATGAGTTCTGTTAGGCGGGTCTTTAAAGTGTCCGTGACGTCTTTATCATTTGCAATAAGCTGAAAATGCGGTGTCATGTTATGTCCACAGTTTCAATGTGTCTGCTTGTACGGGGTCTGATAAGGTGGGCAGTTCAATGGTGAGTCCAGCCGGTAAGATAAGCGGTTGCCCGCACAATTCAGGGTTGGCCTCTAGGGCAGCTTCCACAGTACCTTCATGGTACCCGTAATGCTGATAACAGATGGCATCAAGCACATCACCCCGCTTTGTTTGGTAGCGCATATTGGCTCAGCTTATCTTTGGTGTATTGCAATCCCTTCGTAATTTTGTCATCGCCGTAGCGTTTCAAACTCATACGAAAATGCACTTTTCTCGGGTCGCCTTGCTTTAAAATGTGTTGCTGGTTTTCTTCGATGGATTCAATGCACCATCGACCCAACAGTAATCCATGCCCATTGATTAAAAGCTGCGGTTTGCCCAAGCGTGCTATTTGGCGCAATGCTTGGAAGGCGTGAGTGGTGCCTTTGTACTCGGGGTAGAGCAGGCCATTTAATTCAATGCGTGATTCCCCGAGCCCTGTAAACTGTTGGCTGGGTCTTTGATTCAGACGGTCTTGGTTCTGCCAACGGTAATTATCCATGCGGCGCAAGGCTTGGTAGGTGATGGCATCGATATGAAACACAAAAGGGCCAAGTGACATGAGCATGGGGCTTACATCGCAATGGGGTCGAACAAGAAACCTTTGGGCGCCCGGCGTTTTTCTTGGGTGAGGTTTTGCAGTTGCTCTTTGATGGTATCAGCCAATTGCCGCTCGTTCATACTCTCTGCTGCGTGAATGGTCACGGGCATGTTGATGGTGGTGGTTTGCGGTTGATTGACATTCAGTTTCACGGGTTTGTTGTTTGTGTTGATGGGTTTGGGTGTTTGAGTCCGTTGCAGCATGGGCTTGGATTTAGCCGTGAGTGATTCGACTTTTTGCTGTGCTTTGGTGTTGAGGGTGACGGTCGTGTGGCCAGTCATTCTATCCCACAAGGTGCCTAGAGTTTTCCGGATGGTTTTCATGGGCGCTGTGATGAAGTTTACCATAGCGGTGGCAGCACTTTTTAACGTGCTGAGAATTTTATTCCACAGATTTTTAAAGAAGGTGGCAATGGGGGTCCAGTAGCGAATGATGAGAAATGCGCCTGTGGCGATGGCCGTGATGGTCAAACCAATGGGGTTGAGTAGTAGGACGGTGCTTATGCCCCGAATACCAAGAATGACAGCAGGTATGGCGCCACTTAATAATCCCATGGCAGACGTAATCGCAGCAATGCCTAAAAAGACAGGGGCGGCTACTACAGCAATTGCACCAAGACCTAAGGTGATGGCTGATAGGGTAGCGGTCAACCCTTTGTGTTGATTGACCCAGGTGCTGACGGTACTAATGATAGGGGTTAATTTTTTCATGAGGGTTTCAAGGGCGGGGACTAATGCGTAGCCGATTTGTTCTTTTAAAAGGTTTAAGCGCTGGGTTACCAGTTGGGTGCGTGAAGCAAAGTTATCATCGGCGAGTTTTGCCATGTTTTGGGTAAAGGCGAGTCCCGCTTTGCCTGCTTCATCAATGGCATCTCGGTTGGCTTTAAATGCATTCGCCTGACCGTATAAGGCATTGATGATTTTAGCGGCTTGTACGGTACCGAAGGCTTGCTGGATTTCAGCAGCATCTCGGGCTGATAACGTATCGCCGTATCGAGCTTTTAAGTCGGTGAGCACATCTACCATGGAGCGAATCATGCCTTGTGCGTCCAAAATACGTACACGCACTTTGTTGTTAGTGGTTTCTGACAATTTGTGAAAGGCGTCATCGGCTTTAGCCGCATTCTGAGTAAAGGCTCGAAGGGCTGTTCCAGCTTCACTGGCTTGCATCTGCCCTTGCAGCATGCCTAAGGTAGTCATTTGTTCCGATAGACTCATGCCTACTTTGGTAGCACCTGCGCCCATGGATTGGATGGCTTGCTGCATGGCTTCACCCGTGGTTTTGAATTGCTGCACGGATTTGGCCAGGCTCGCTGAAAAACGCGCCCCAAAGTCGGCATCACTTAACTGTTTGAATTGCTCTTTAAATACCCCGTAACCTGTGGCGAAGACGCTGGTCATGGTGGCCACATTGGCCTTTGTCGCTTTAGCCGTTAGAGCCGCTTGCGCCGTTAATTGTGCCACGCCTTCATCGTTTAATGCGCTAATGCCTGAGCGGATGTCGTAGGCGGCTTTGACAAAGGATGCGCTGGTGACTCCCGCCAATTGCCCAGCCATGGCATGAGCCTTTTGCACCACCACGCCCATGTTTTTGATGCCCACAGAAGCCAATTCGCCTTTGGCTTGCTCTAGGCCCATGACTTCGGTTAAAGGGCTTGCTAATTTTCGTTTTAGAGCGTAGCCAATCCCAAGCGCGGCACCACCCATGAGGCCCATTTTTTTAGCGTTCTGCATCATGCGCGCACGTTTGGCTTGAGTACGAGCTAGGCGCTCTTGGGCTTGACGCTCGCGCTCAAAGGCCCCTGTTAATTGCTTTTCTTGCGCCGTTAACTGAGCCTTGGTTTGAGAAAGGCGCCGGGTGTCCATGCCTGATTGCGTGAGACGCTGGTTTAATTGCCCCAAACGCAAACGTTGTTGCTGTGTGGCCGTTTGCAATTGATTGGCTTGTTGTTTGGCTTTGCCCAGAGCTCTGGCCATGGCCTTTGTGGGCTTTTCGCTCTGCTTCATTTGCACGGTTAAGCCACGCACGGAAGTTTGGGCCGCATGCAAACGTTCTTTGGAGGTTGCCAATTGCTGATTCAGCTTATCGAAGCGTGCCACATCCCCTTGCGCTTTTTTTAAGGCGCGTAAGGCATCTCTGTCAGCTTGAATGCCTTTTTCCGTGCCACGCAAACTGCGCTTCATGGTTTTTAAGGGTGCTGTGAGTTTGTCCACGGCACTTAAGACCACGGAGAGTTGAATATTATCTGGCATGGTAATGATGCTCACAAAATGGAGAAAATGATATCAAGACAGCAAGCGTTAGTTTTGCAGTTGTAAAAAAATACGCCATCTGATACGATGCGGCCTGAAATATTGCCAGTTAATGGTGCTATAAAACAAATCTTTTACAATATCAAAAGGAAAATCAATATGCCCAATTCAAGCCTATCGTTATTTGCTAATGCCACAGCACAAGGTGCTGACTTTATTAAGGTGCCTGCCGATTATAGCCCTAGCATTGAGTCTGGAGTCTTGTATTTATTCGCAGGTGTTGGGCTGCTTCTTGCTGCTGCCTGTTTAATATGTTGTTGTATGCATGTAAAACAAGCGTTAAAAGCTGGGCAGTCTGATGAAGAGCGCGGAGAGAAAACGCCTGTATTAGGTCATTAGTCAGTAATGGCCTGGTTCTGTTAATTATGCGCTTCATCAGCGATGAATTGAGTGATGGTATCAAACCACAGCATAAGTTCCTCACAATCCATGGCTTCCATCACTGATGGAGGCCAATGGCAGTGATAGGCTAACGTAGCCATAACCAACATCACGTCATCTGGGGGTCGGCTAGCACAAAAAAACCCACCACTTTTTCCATGAGCATCGTAAAATCATAGGGGTCCAGAGATAACACTTCCGTTGGGGTGAGTTCCGTAATGCGCGGCAAGAGTTTTTCACACGCCACGGTGTCCATTTGCACAATGTCAGTGATTTTCAACCCTTTGAGTTGACCCACTAGAGGTTTTGTCACCGTCAACGTATCAACGGTAGTTTCACCGCGTTTGATGGGGTACTGTAAGGCGTGAGTGAGGGTATTCATGGTTTACAATCCTAAATGTTGGCGGCGGGTGGCTAATTGATCCTCGCCTTTGATTTTGCGCACGAAGTTATCTACATCAATTTCGATGAGGTCTGCGTCGTTAATGCTGAAGCGATAATACCTAAGGCCCACGGTGAATTTGCACTGGGTTTTCTCTTGGGCTTTGACGGTGCCGGGGTCAATTTCAGTCACAAGCCCGCGCATTTGAATGAGCAACGCCCTGGCATCGGAATCGTTTTCCAAAGAGCCACGCAAGGTCATGGCTTTGAGTTTGTTTTCGCCCAACCCCCATAAGCTTAAGGCTTGCTCATTGAATTCGCTTAGGGTGAATTCCAACGTCAGTTTTTCCGTCCCAAGTTCAATATCCACGGGCGTATCCAGGCCACCGGCTAAGTGCTCTTCGGTCTTTAATGTGAGTTTGGGTAGGATCACCTCATCGGCCACGCCAGCAAAGCCCACACCGTCCACGGATAAGATAAAGTTTTTTAAAACGCGAGGAATCACATCCGAATCCTTATCACTTTATCTAAATCATCTTCCAGTTCAGCAAAGGAGCTGTAGCCTTCACGGGCTAAATCTTCGGCCAATACCCCAGCCATGGCATCCTCCTTCAGTAAGCGTTGCAATTCATGCTTGGCCGCGGGATGCTCGCCTAGGGATTGATACAGTCCGATGGCTTGTTGCTGCAACGCTACATCGTGGGAGCGCTTACCTTCCCTGTATAGGGCCTTGGCGTAATCCATGGTGACATGAATTTTTAAGTTGGCTGCTTCTTTAAGGACAGGGCCTGTAACGGCATCGCACAAATTGATGGCGTGTTGAAAATACGCCGTGCTTTGATTGAAATCCTTCACCTCAAAAAATAGCGCACGCTGGTGTATGGTCTGCACATGCTGTAACAGGCCCTGCTGGCCATGCTCTAGAATCTTTTGGGTGTAGGCGCTTTTTTCATCGGGCATGCCAAATAAGCCCTGGCGATGGAACCACGCCTTGGCAGTGTCAAACAGTGTCATCGTTGTCTCCTAAGGTTAATAATTATTTCAAGGCTGAATCAAAGTATTGGTTGCTGAGTTCAGCGCGAAACGTAATGCGCTCAGCGGGTGTGGGTGGGGTGAAGTCAAAATCAAAGCAGGCATGGCCCTGCTGCAATTGCTCGGTACTGTTGAATTCGGGATTCACCCAGCAGGTGCCGCCTAAGATGGCGCCTTGACTGGTTAAGTCGCGCAGGTATGCATTCACGCCTTCACAGACTTCATCAAAGTAAGTTTTGGTGAGATTTCTATCCACGGCCCATAGATGCGCCCTGAGTAAGGCTTCTTCAATGTTATCGGCCGTGCGCCTGACGGATAAGAAGGCCCACTTAGGGTCGCTGCTTAAGGTGCGATTGCCCCAGAGGCGAAAACCGTCTTGTTGAATGATGGTTGTAATGCTTTGCTCATTGAGGCGATTGGCCTGGGCTTCAGGGTGGCTTAAGGCAAACTCAATGGGGATTGAAGTACCTAAAATGCCATTGATAATTTGATTAGAGGGCGAACACCAAAAGCCCTTGGCTTTATCTACCTTACAAATAAGCCCTGTAACGTTAGGTGAAGCGGGTACATCCACGGCTTTGCCTAACGCATTATCCCATTGCTGAACGAGGGGGTAGACTAGGAACAAGCGGTCACTGCCCAATTGTTCGCGATAATCCATGGCATTGGTTTCAGATTCACAGGGTGCATCTAAGATGGCAATGGCGCGCAGGCGCTCAGCCAACATTTGCAATTGCTGCGCTACGGCCAGTTCATGACTGAAACCAGGTGCGATGAGTAACGTGGGGCGACGATGCACCGTGGATTCAGCATCCAATAAGGCCAACAGACCTGTGCGTTTGCCTGTCTCAGGGTCCAAACTACCAATAATATTCGATAATTGATTGCCCTCGTCTTTGTCAAAGGGCACACGTATCATCACGATTTGTGCGGCCGTTTGATTAAAAATCCCTTGCAGCGCTTGAGGCAGGGTGCCACTCGTACCTAATTCTTTGGCTTGTTGGATGTTTGTGATGAGTTGTGGCGTATGGTAAGGAAAGGCATCGCTTGCATCTGGGGCTGTCCCGACTAAACCAATAACGGCAGGTCCCGCCGAGCCAATAGGACGTACCCCGTCATCCAACTCAATGAGTTCAATGCCATGCAAAAAGCTCATGATTTATTCTCCAGGCAATGAGCAATGGCCGTGGCGCGGGTTTCAATGTCTGCAAGAACCGTCTCTACCCCCTTGAGCTCAAAGGGCCAATGAAAGTCATCGGCTTGTGTCAGTTCAAAAAAAGTTTGTAAAGGCTCAAAGGCATCTATGGCCGCTTGTCTGAGTTCAGCCAGTGAGTTCACCGTGGTCAGTGCCTGCAGCAGTTGCAGATAATGGTGCAACAGCAATTGCACGCTATCACTGGTGGTGCCAAGCACACTGTCTGTGTCACCAGCAGCCACTTGAATGTGCTGACGCAGTGTCGTGTCTTTGGCGTATCGTTCATATTGGGTAGGTGGCTCTGACATATTAACTCCAGCGAATGATGGCTTGTTCATTATTAGAAATACCACTGACAGGTGGTGAGTAGGGTGTTGCAACAGAGCTGCAACGCACGTTTGTGTCTTGGGCCTCGATTAACGAATCCACTGTAGCCAAATACGCCGTGTCCTGAATGTCTGTCATGTTGGACTCATTGGCATAGATGGTGCTGCTTAAATAGGCTTCGCAACCCACATTTGCCTCATGGACAGTGGCTTTGGGGGCAATGATAAGACCACGGTTGATGGCCAGTAGAGCCGTTTGGGTTTGTTCAGCAACAATGTCTTCCCCATAAATTTGCCCATTGTTGCAGGCTTGGTAACCCACGCCGCAGTTTGTTGATGTGGTGCGGTGACAAAACAAACTGCTGGCCATGGCAGCGTAAAACCCAGCGGCAAAGCCGTCAATCTGAGTGTCGATGGTGACAACGTAGCTGTTGCGGTCGCTGCACACCCCAAGACTTTCAGGGGAATCCACCTCATCCCCATGAATCTCGCCGCCGGTTAACTCAATTTGAGCTGAGGCGGCATACACACTGCGTGTGCAATGATGAAAGCAGACATCTTGACCGTTAAAACAAGATTGACGCAGCACATGCAGTCCAAAATACCAGTTATCAATACGCAGCGCTTGGCCACTTAAGAGGTGGCTATACTGCTCTAGCACCAAACCATACCCCGCATTGCTTTTATCAGGGCCTTTGATGTGGATCCCATCTAAGGTAAGCCCCCGGACATTACAAAGTCGAAGGACTTGGCTGTCTTGCTTAGGGTTATCCCAAGTGAATTGGCAAGCCTCGGGATTCGTTAAATTGCCTTCAATGCGAATGTTATGCGCATCGGGGTGATGAGCGATGAGGGTTGGGCCTTCATATATGCCATCGCTCAGCTTGATGGTCACGGGCGCTAACAGTCGTTTGCCTTGCAGAGCATCCCAAGCTGCTTGCAAAGAGTCATAAGCGCAGCCGGTGCCAACGGTTAAGACGGTGGGCTGCTCCACGGACCAACGGCCGATGAAGTCATCAATTTTTTTTAAGTTATCAAAGACGGTTTGGGTCAAGGCATCATTAGCCTTGGCCAAGTCACTGATGGCGGTTTCTAAAGTCATGGGATTATCTCTTGATTAAACGATTCTGTAGCTGAAGTTGGCGGTGATTGCTGTTGATTTGGCTTGTCAGTAAAGTGATTAGGGTTTCCTCATGGTTAGGCAACTGAATAACACTGTCACCAAAGGTAATGGCGTCACTGGGCAGCTGTTCCAATGCCAAATGACAGTCCAGCAACAAATCCACATTGGGGGCTTTGTAAGCCAAGGGTTGTTTTGCATTACTCCACAGAGCGAAGAGGGTGCCGTCCTTCAGCAGTAATCCGATTTCACCTATCCAGTAGGCGGAATCACTTTGCACACAGATGGCCAGGGCGATTTCATGGCTGGATAGTAGGGAGCCTTCTGTAATGGCAACGCGCTGGCACTCGTTTTTTAGTGCTATTTCTTGGCCCGTGACGGTGTAAGTGCCATCACCCAAGGCTACGTGGCTCAACGTGAGCTGTAAGCCACTGGCATCGGCGCGCCATAGCGCAGCAAAGCCTTGCTCTGTAATGGTGGGCATTATATTCATAGGGTGTCATTTTGTTTGAACATTTCTTATGGAAATTATTCACGTAAAACGTGATGAAATTCGTTGTATTAGCCTGTCTGAGTCATGGTTATACCTACTAGGCTTTTTATTTTTAAAACGAAGCTGGGCGTTGTTGATGTCATGTTGCCATTGAGTCGTAACTGAGATGTGAGTGTGATGCCTATGGCACAGCTTAATACATTATGGTTTTCACAAGCGATTCGTAAATGGTAGTGCGCTCTTAAAGGCTTTTTGGCGTCAATGTTGGTATAAGCCAGCGCATAATCTTGTGGAGAGAATGGTGTGCCATCGGCTTTTCCCCATAAATCCACTGTGAAAGTGTAGGGCGGACTGTTTGTTTCCCACCATTCACTCAAGCGGCTTTCAATACCAAAGGATTGCAAGGCACCAACAACCGCTGCTTTCGTGCCTTTGATGGCGTGTTGCTGGATGCTGTCCGCAATCACTTGGCGTTGTGTGTTAATGTCCCAGCTCGTATCCCAATAATCCACGGAATAGGACCAGGCAAGCCAAGGCAGTAAGTCTTCTGGGCAATGCTCTGCCGAGTACAACGTATTTAAGGGTACAGGCAATTGGCTAATGCGCTTCGTTAATGTGCCCAGTGCTTGCTCTAGCTCAGTGGCATTAGATGGCAGTAATGTTAATTGCGTCACAAAAGGCGGCCTGTTGGTTGCTGGTCATGATGTCGTTACTGGGGCTCTGTAGCGTGACTTGTTTCACACCTTCTACGTGTAGGGCAGCAAATAATCCTGAGCGCGGTACCAGTTTACCTAAATCTTGTTGTTGCAAGATGTATTGTTGCAGGCTTTGGTTGGCAGCATCCAAGCTGACATCGATGCCTGGTAATGGGTCGATGGTTAACTGTGCTTCCACTGAGTAAGTGACAATGTCTGCAGGGTTGATAATCACGTTATCGGTTAAGGGTCTAACCGTGTCTTGATTGAGTTTTCCCTCAACAGCTTGCAATAATTCAGTTGACGGCACCCCATTGTCTTGAAGGGATAAAACCGTCACTTGCACTACGCCAGGAGATGGGCTGTCCACAGAGACGGACTTTACATCATCATGAGCGCTTAAGGCATGAAACTCATAAGCCCCAACGGGTCCTGCTGTTGTTATCCCTTCTAAGGCCATTTGTGTGCGTGCTCTTAACGGCTCATCGTTCTCATTCAATTTGCGTGTCACGCCATAGTTTGCGGCAAGATTATCTAACGAGCTTTTTACGGCATAAGCGAGCATGACGCCTTTAGCCGCTTCGTTGATGCGCTGGCGTAATAATAATTCGCGGTAAGCAAACAATTCAATGAGTTTGATGGCAGGGTCGGAAGGCAGCCAAGCATCAAACTCAGGCAGCAGGGTTTGGAATGCATCACACAGTTGTGTTTTTATGTGTTCGTAATCCAAGGTTTCTATGACGCCGGGTACGGGCAGTTGACTTAAATCAATGGTGGCTTGGCTCATAGGGTTAACTCAAAGGTCACGGTTTGTCTGGACACCATCAAATACCCTTCTATTATAATACCAACGTGTCCTGGTTTTATGTGCACCACAGTCACACGCGTTATTTGCACGCGGGGTTCCCATCTGTCAATGGCTTCTGCTGTGGCATGCATTATTTGTTGGTCGAGCAATTGACTTACGGGTAGGTCAAGTAATTCAAACAGCGTTGAGCCGTAATCGCGTTGCTCGATTCGACTACCGAGTCGTGTGGTTAAAATATCCTGTATCGACTGGACAAGGTGCGCATTGGCTTGTAGGCTTTCGCCTGTGTTGGCGTTCATGCCTAGCATGAGTTGTTCCTTTCAGTATAAGCACTGTTCGCTCGTGGTAGTGGTGAGTGCCAACCACCAATCAATGTGAATGATGATTACTGTTAGCCCCTTCGTTGAGTAGGTCGCCTGTCACATGCACATCCCCGTCAATGGCAAAGCTGCCTTGCATGCTGCATTGCCCACCGCCTTGGCTGGCCAAGCTAATGTTGGGTGCGCTCAGTTCAATGCATTCACCCGATGCAAGTTGCAGTGGGCCCTTGGCCATTATAGATTGCGTTTCGCTTGCTTCTAGCGTTATGTCTTTGGCTTGGATATTGGCTTGTCCGCTTACGGTGATGTTAAGTGTTTCAGCATTTTGAATATTTAGTTTGTGGTTTGTTTGGTCGTATTTGATTTTTAGGCCATCGTCCCAGGCAATGGTATGGCGTTGCGCCTGTGTGTCGGGTGCAGGCGCGGTGTTTTGATAGAGGCTTCCTAAAATAATCCCTTGATTCAATTCGCCAAAGGGCGCTAACACCACCACTTGTTCATTCGCCTCTAAGGGTGACCAGTGCCTGACAGAGCCAGCACGACCCGCGACCCAAGGCAACCAATGGGTGATGATGTCGCCCAAGCGCACTTTGGCTAAGGCCTTTTGTGTATCCACTTCATGGATTTGTCCCACTTGAATCATATTGCACAGGCGGCGTTTTAATTCTGAGAGTTGAAAAGGTAGCATGCTCATTCATCCGATAACTCAATGGTTTTAGTATTGACCTTTTGCTTATCCCACACATTTTCACCTAAATAAACGGTGTGCTGGCATTGCACTTCCCACGCTACCAGGCTGCGCGATAGTTCATAGGCTAAAGGCAAAGGTTGCAGGGTGATGTCTTGCATGGGGCTCACGCCTTCAATCCCCAGTCGAGCTTTATGGAGAAATTGGGCCGTGGCTAAGGCCAAGCGCCGAGCTTCTTCCACGCGCCTTGAGGTGGTGGTTTGATAGGCGGTGCAGCATAAGGTTTGCCAACGCACAGCTAGACTTAGGCGCTCGGTGCCATCATCCCCCAGTTGTTTCATGTCCAGAATTCCAATAAAAACGGCAGGTACGTTAAGGCTCTGGCGTTTACCAGGTAGCGTCAAAACATCTTCTGGGGCAAGCGCCGCATTAACGGTGGTGCCAAGGGCTTTTCTTAAATCACGTACGAGGGTTTCGTGTAGCGTATCAATGGTAGAAGCGGTGCTCATGGATTCAGTTGTTCCAAAATGGATTGTTCGTAATGTTGTTTCGCGGTTTGCTCCAGAGCACGTGTTAACGGTGCTCTTATCGGCTCAAAGGATTGGGTGACTTCAGTTATGGGTAGCCTCGCTTTGGTTTTGCGACGATACACACCCGTATGGCCGCTGGGCATGGTTGCGACAAAAGTACCATCCACTACGTTGGAGCCGACACGAACCCCTTGAGCTGTTTGACGTGGTTTGCCAAATTTGATTAAGGGCAGGGGGTTTAATCCTAACCATAAGGTAGCTTCAGGTCTATCATCAAAACGGTAGCGCAGCCGTTTTTTAATGGCTTTAGCGGGGAGTTTCATGTGCTGGCGCAGTTGCTGATTTATCGTTTGCGTTAACGTTTTTATGGTTTGGCGCTGCGCTTTTGCGGTAATGGTTTTTAGGTGTTTAGGCGACAGCGTCTTTAATAGTACTTGCTCTAACTCATTCGGTGCAATGTTCATGGGGTTCCAACCACAGTTTGGCTAAGGCAGAGTCGGTACGCTGCAGATTGATCACGGTATAACGGATATCATCAATGGTAAGCATATCGTCCACGGTGATGGGTGTTACCTGTGATGCGGGTGCAACTAATACCCACTGTGTGCCCTGGGTGTCATAAGGTCCCAAGGTGCTCTCTAGAGGCAAGGCTTGCAAAATGCCCCGTAACTCACCAAAAGGCGTCACGGCAGTTACTGCAAAATCTGCAAAGAAAATATCAAGGGCTTCATTCATCCGGCGCGTCAATAACCTCGTCAGATTTCATGAGCAGAGCAAAGGATTCCGTATGGCGAATGGCCATGTCGATGTCTTGAAACACACGAATCACAAGACCACCGCTGGCGGCTTTGGCCGCTTGGTCCGGTAAAATGTCCAACACGCCCCACATACCGATGATGAGCGAGCTAAAGTCACCAAAGAGCAGTAAGTCTCTAGGTACCTGGTTGGAGCTTTGATAGCGATAGCCATTGACGGTATTGCCCGCTAATAAAAACTGTCCCGTGTGGTTTGCTTTCTCCGTGGTTTTCAAGTGCCCTGTCATTTGTGCGTGGCCCAAATAAGCCAGACTGCCTTGCAGAGCATTCTCGGTATCCACCATGGTTTCCAAGTGCACGACGTCTTTGTAGCTGGGGGCTTCTATAAAAACGTCCTTGGCTAATTCATTGTAAGACAGAATGCCTTTGGGTTCATTGTTTTTCCCTGAGCCCATGAGGGCAGCAGAATCAATGGCGAGCGCGGCACCAATGGCTAAGTCTCGCCGCACCAATTGCTCGATGTCTAAGCTGGATTGCTTGAGCAAACGCCGTGTGATGGGTACTGAGCCTGTGATGGTTTTGGGGCTTAGACCGATTTGCCCAAAAGTCAGAGCCGTCTCTTTGGCTTCGCCGTCTTCATCCACCCAGTTAAATTTTGCGCTGCTTAATTGTTTGGGGATTTGCACAAAGCCTTCCAATTGCGTGAGCATGGTCGCGCCTAAGCCTGCTAACGCCGAGCGATTGCGCAGAATATCAATGAAGCTGCCACTCAAAAGGTCCGTAGCTACTAAGTCGCCGCCTAGGCTGGTGTCTTGCACTTGTTGCAAGCGGGTTTGAATGTCATAGGGCACGAAGAACCCTCGGGGTTCTCGCCCCATGCGCTCGGCAATGGCAAGACTGGCTTCACGCTCTAAGCCTGCCTGTTTCCAATCGTTATCCACAAAAGCTTTAATGGCGCGTAGCAAGCTGTATTGCTTAATGGTTTTAGGCTCCATATCTAGATGCGTATCAATGGGGGCCGGTGTTTTTAAGGTATCTAATACTTTTGCGCGGAACTGATCGATGGACGCACCTTGACTAACACATTCCCCAGCGAGCTTTTCTTGTCGGAACACTTGCCCGATGGCAGTAATTTCTCGTATGCGTTGTACCTCTTGCGCGCGTGCGTCATCGACGCTCGTTTGGTTTGGTTTTTCGGTTTCCGTTGGTGGGGTGTCAGGGTTGGGTGTGGATGTCACGGATGTTTCCTCATGATGTATTGATAATTGGCGACCTACGCCCACGGTTAAATCGGCAGGGACAGCCACCAAGGATATTTCAAAGGGCTCCCAGTCTAAGGCGCGGTAATGATCACTGCGGGTTTTATCGGGTTCTATTTTATGAATGCGATAACCCACGGAAATGTGGCGGCGTATGCCATCTTGGATGTCTTGCCATTCTTGTGCCGCTCGGGGATTTTGCCCAAATCGCAGCAGGGCGCGAGCTTTGTTATCTGTATCGACGCTAACAGACTCCACCACGCCAACCTGCTGCGTTGGATCGTGATCTACGAGCACAGGCCCCCCTTCCTTTAAGCGTTCTAGGCGGATGCTGCTGGGGTTATGATCTAAAATTTCAAAGCCAAAATCGCGACTCACCGGTGTGTCGGAGCTGAAGGCCACTGATAGGGTACGTTTGTCACTGTCTAATTCTACCTGTTGCAAGGGTAGGGTGCGGGTAAAGGTCTCAGTCGTCATCCTGTGTCTCACATTTCTCATTAATGGGTTGCTGCTCGGCGTGCTTGATGGCATCCAGTACTTCCGTGGGGTCGCGCCCCATGCGCCGTATGACTTCATCGATGGACGTGAGGCCCAGTTCTAATTCTAACTGTACCGCTTGCAAATCTTTTAGAGGGTCCACCCAAGGCCATCGCCGGCCTTGCCAAGTACCTTGGTGTAAACGCTCAAAATCCGTCATAGTAAAAGGCAGTTTGCCTTTGAGCAGCGTCATGCGCAGCCACTTTTCATAAAGAGGTTCGCACAGATGTTCAATGAGCCATTGCTGCACCATGATCCAAGCGTCACGTTCTTCTAGGGTGCCTGAGCGAATGCTGGAAAAGTTCACGCCTTCTAAATCATTGGATAGGCTGTGGTAAGAAACACCCAAGCCACTGGCGATAGCGCGCAGCATGCTTTTCAAAAATGGGCCCACATTCCCCCCGGGGTGGGTGGGCTCCCAGGGTTTGAATTGCACGCCGTTGGGCAATTGCTCAAAACTGCCCGGTTCGGCTTGCATCATGGGCGGCTCGTCCAGAGGGGCATCGCCGCGATAGCCTTCTTGCTCGGCGTTGCGCTCAAAAAACCCCATCTTGCAGGAGGCCACACGGGCAGCCACAAGCTCGGCTTCTTCGTAACCACCGAGCATTTTTAAATGCATGAGACTGGCATGCAACCAGGGAATACCGCGCACTTGACCGGGGCGTACGGGCTCAAAGAGATGCAACATATACTTAGCATCAATGCGCTCATAGCGGGGCCTGCCGGCCATGTAGTGGTCGTCCAAGGGCGATGCAGGCTGTCTTAAGTGATACGCCACGGGTTTGCCATAAGGCGTTAACTCAATCCCCATGCGAATAACGTTGCCGTTTGTTAAACGGGCATTGTGATGAATGTCTAAGGCGTCACATTCGATGATTTGCAGAGCAAAGCCCCAGGGGTTCTCAGCATTCTCAATACAATGAATGAGCACTTCACCATCGCGGACCACGGCTTCCAAAACCAAACGCTGCAGGCTTTTAAAGTGGTAACGGCCTGTGACGTCCATGACACCCATTTTGCCCCAAGCGTTAAAGCTGTCTTCTAAGAGTTGGTTGGTGGCTTTATCTAACGTGTCGGTGTTATCTTTAATGCGTGATTGCAGTTGAATGCCTTGATGACCTATGACATTCGCTTTGCAGGCGTTTAAGAATTTTTTCACATAAGGGTTATTAAACGCTTGCTCACGGCTGCGGGCTTTGAGGGCCTGCAAATCTTGCTCAAGAATTTGGTTAATGGGGGGCGTCTGGGTGGTCCAGCGACTGTTAAGACGCCCACCACTGGCTGCCTGGAATTGTCGGGTGGTGGTTTTGGGTTTAAAAAATCGTTTGAACCAATTCATTCAAATACCACGCGTACGGTACCCGTGTTTCCTGCCAGTTGTCTTTCAATGGCCAAGAGTTCATTTTCATACTGCCTGCGCCAATCCAATAAGTCTGGGATGGACAGCTTCTCCAGGCGCCGGGTTTCAATGCCATAGCTCTGCACATCTTGCAGGCTTTTTCCCTCAATGAGTGCCTCTAGTGCTTTTAACGTACATTTAATATGACGCTTGCGCCGTTTCAAGTTACCAGCGTTTGATGAAGGATTCGGTTTTTTTGTCATGGGTCGCCTGCTTGGGTTCGGTGGGCGTAAACAATCGCTCGTAGAGCGCATCAAAATCCGGTTGCAAGGCTTCCACACAAGCCAGGGAGTAAACGCTGACATCCAAGGCTTCGTTGCGGCGGCCGGGTTTGAGTGTCCATCGGCGTTTGCCATTGTCAGTAATGCAGTGCTCAGCGGTGAGTTGCTTGAAATACTCCAGCCCTAAACGTCTATGAAAATGACAGTAACCAGGCCCTGGGTATTTCAGTGATAATCGAGAATACAAAAGCTCTTTGGCGGTGTCGGTGCCCAGCAAGTAGAGCCATACATTGGGTTTCTTTTGTTTGCGCGGTGGGCTGACAATGGGCTCAGCCACGGTGGAGCGGCCCTTGATGGCGTAAATGCGCCGTATTTGTCTCGGTTTAGTGAAACGGTACACCTCACTGGTGTAGTGACCACCAGAATCAATGAAGCAACTGGCAATAGTCAGTCGCTCACCACTAGGGTGGCGAAAGGTTTTATTCAGTAGAGCATCTAACTTATCCCACACTGTTTGTTCCGCGGGGGAGCCTGTTAATACCTGATAATCAATCACCCACTTTTCAAAACCAAACCCCCAGCCGTCGACTTGTACTTCCAGTCGGTCTTTTTGCACGTCCACGCCGGCGGTTAAGACGAGGATATTTTCCGGTAAGGGCAGGCTGTAGGCTTCGCGACGCTCATACAGGGGCTGATAGGCTAAGCTATCACCTTGCTCTTCCCAGGGTTCGCCTAAGACGGTATTCACCCACACGCGCAGGGTTTCTCGTTGTTGTTTGGCTTTTAAGAAATGCGTCACGGTTTCAGACCAAGGGACCCAGGGACTGTAGAGTTCATTCAAATGAAACCCAGCTGTCCCTGAGGCTTCACCTTGCACTTGCCAGTAACCGTTTTGTAAAAGTTCATTCTTTTGCTCAGATGCTATGGGGCGCTCACAGGCCACGCATTGGTAATGCACTTGGCTAGGGTTGTCTTTGGCCCATTTTATTTGTTTCCACTCAAGAGACTGCTGCGTCCCGCAATGTGGGCAGGGTACTAAGTAACGTTGTTGATTGGATTGTTTATACGCCAACTCAATGCGCGATGCACCTTTAATGGTTGGTGTGCTGGTTAAGATGGCCTTGCGGTGAGGGAAGGTGGCCATGCGCCTTAAGGCAATGTTCACGGGGTCGCCTTCAGCCCCAGCGGAAGCGGGGTACCTATCCACCTCATCGCACAACACCATGGCCACGGGGCGGCTGGCTAAGCTGGCCGGGCTGTTGGCGCCCACCATGGCTAAGTAGCCACCGGGAAACGTTTTGTGTAACAAGGTGTGATTGGCATCGCGGCCTTTGGGCGCACCTAAGCGCTGTTGCAAAATGGGCGTGTCACGTACCATGGGTGCAAAGCGGTGTTTGGAATAGCTCATGGCCATTTCCAAGGTAGGTTGCATGAGCAAAACGGGCATGGGGTTTTGATGCAGGATGTAGCCCAGAATGTTGTTAATGATTTCTGTTTTGCCCACCTGCGCGCTGCTCATAATCACTATGGTGTGAATGCGCTTGTCATTGAAGCTGTCCATAATCCCCTTTTGATAGGGTGCGCGAGCGGTGCGCCAGGGACCAGGCTCGCTGGCCGATTCACGGCTTAAAAACCGATACCCGTCGGCCCATTCACTCACGGTTAATGGTGGCGGTGGGGCGAATTGCCCTTTGATGCGTTGTAACAGTTGTTCAGCTTGCGTCATTTGGGTTCAATGCGTCGTTAAAATCGTCTTCACTTAATAGCGCTAAGGCTTGGTGTATTGCTTGCTCTAATAAGGTTTCCACGGTGTCGTATTCTGTTTGGTGCAAAAGCTCTGGGGTGAGCCGTTTAGCCACGCCAAGTAACCGCTGTTTTGTACTTTGCACTAGAGCGCTCATGGCAGAGACCACGTCATTCATGGGAATGAGTGTTTTTTTCAATTGCTCCAGTTCCAGCTGTACCTTGTCGGCTTGCAGTTTGGTGAGCCTGGCTTTTTCCGTTTGTACGTCACTGGTGCGATAAGCGTGAGAAGGAATTTTGGCTTGCAGGTAATCGATGTACCCCTGTATCGCCTCTACCAAGTCGTATTGACCATGACCAGCGCGAGGGATGACACCTTGCTTGGCTAATTGTTGAATGCGTCTTGTTGAGAGCTTAAAGAGTTTGGCCAGCGTTTCTACCGACACTTGAGGGTTGGTCATGGGGCACTCTTTAATGCGTTATAGGATTGGCGTTTAATGGCATGCATGGCCTCTAAGCCCGTTTTATCTTGCCAACGCTCAATGATGGCATCCACGTATTTGGGATCAATCTCTAAGAGACAGGCACGGCGGTTCCAAGCCTCACAGGCCATGAGGGTGGTGCCCGAGCCACCAAAAGGGTCAAAGACCAGCTCGTCTTTTTTTGTGCTGTTAATGAGGGCTTTTTCTACTAGGGCTTGGGGTTTCATGGTGGGGTGGATGATATTCTTGCCAGGCTTTGGGATAGACCAGAGGGTGGTTTGCTTGTTGTTGCCGAACCAGCGATCTTGCTCACCCATGAGATGACCATAAAACATTAACTCGTGTTGTTGTTTGAAGCGTGCATGGCTTTGCACAAAATGATTTTTGCCCCAGATGATTTGATTGCGGGTGGTGTAATCCAACTGCCTGAGGATGTCTTGCAGTAATTGTTGCATGGAAAAGCCGTGGCAGATGTAAAAGCTAGCATGGGGTTGTAACTGTTGTTTAGCCAATGAAAGGGCGGTATCTAATAGGGCTTTGAAATCGCTTTCAGACAAGTGATCATTCTGGATGGTTAGGGCATCATCTCTCTTACCCTGATAATTCACGTTATAGGGCGGATCAGTGAATAACAAATCCGCTTTGCCGCCATTCATCAGTTGATTGACGTGCTCCGCATTCGTTGCATCACCGCACAGTAAGCGATGAGGGCCCAGATGCCAGAGGTCACCCAGTTGAGACAAGGGTTCGATATCCTCTGTGGATGCGGATTCATTCTCATCCGTGAATGTGAAGCCATCCAACGCAGTCATTTCACTTTCAGTAAAGCCCGTCAGCGCGAAGGATTCATCGCTTAGGGCTTGTAATTCGTGCAGCAAATCCGCGTCATTGAAGTTTGCGCTGGTGGCGAGCTTATTATCGGCGATGCGGTAAGCGTTGATTTGCTCTGGAGAAAGATTGTCCGCAACAACAACGGGTGCGCTTTCTAATTCAAGGTGCTGGGCAGCTAAGTAACGGGTAAAGCCAACCACAATGACATCGTTTTTATCCACGACGATGGGCTGTTGCCAGCCAAATACCTTAATGCTGTCTGCGACCTTATGGATGGCTTTTTCGTTGGTGTGCAGGGTCGTGCTGTGAGGTTTGAGCTCACGGATTAAACGTTGTTGGATTTGCATAATGAAAACGAATGAGTTTGAAAAAAGTGGTGCCTAGGCAAAGTTCGGGCCGTTAGTACCCGAAGTTGTTGAAACTGTAGGAAGTACCTTAAGAACTATCGATGGTTATCATGGCTAATTCTCCCGTAATAGGTACCGGCAACAAAGGACACCACGTCACACAATTCGCTAATGACATTGGGATCTTTCCTGTCGGAGACGAACACAAGCATGGCTGGAATGAGGATAGCCAGGGTAATAAGTAGCGTGCTCCAATCATCGTTCATGCATGACCTGCTGTTGATAGTTGTTAATGAATTCGTCTGTCGTGGCTTTGCCTTGAGGCGTGTTGTAATAACGTTTGTAGTAACGTGCTAAGCCTTCAATGTCATTAGCTTCAGGCAGTGCCTCAGATACACGTGCATAGTGCAGGCGTGCCATGGCGGTGCTGTAGCGTAAGTTATGCATAAGCTCATCAGCGTTAATGGGTGCAATGCTTTGGACTTGTTGTTTGAGTTCATCGCGGTAGTTCAAGTAATTTGTCACAATGTCATCGTGAGTGGCAGGTTCCATCTGGTACATACCAAGAGCTGGGCCGCTGATTTGTTTGATGTAATAACCCATCTGGGATTCTTGTGCGGCTGTGCCCAGCAATAAATTCACGGCGGATTCGGAATAAAGATTTAATTGTTTGAGTGTAGGCTCGATGATGTATTGTTTGATTTGTTCGGTGTGCATGACTTTCCTTTAGGCATAAAAAAAGCCCCGAGGATGAGGTCGGAGCTTGTGATGCAACTTACGCATCATAGGGTTATTTAACCATAATCGTCTGGACGATGCAAGTCAGTCGGGGAAGTTTTTAGATGTTGTACATCTCTTTGTGATATTGTCGCCAACTTTCGACAGTTTCGTTGCATTCTTTTTGTTTTTTCCAAACGTATTTCTCATCGACTTCTCCATCTTCCCATTGTCTTATTGCTTTATCAATCTCATCACTTGTTTGTTTTAAATGCTTATCTAGCGCCTTGCCTTTATCAATTTTTTCTTGATCTCTAGGTAATTGGGTCGAGTCGAAGTCTTTTGTTTTCATCGATATAAATTGATTATCTAGCAGGCGCTTTTTACGATTATAGCCTCTAACTGCTTCCAAATATTCTTCCTCATTGATTTCTCCATTTTGGAGCTTTTCTCTTGCCTGCCATGCCTGTTTCCATATGTCTGCATAATTTTGATCAAGTTCGTCCAATTCAGTATTCATGGTTCTGTCTCCACATAAGCAATTTTTAATTTTAATTTTAATTATAGTCTGTATTTAGGAAGTGTGGTCTTATGTGTTTTTCTGTCGTCTGTTGTGGTTTGTCGTGTAATTTTGACGTTAGAAATAAAAAAAGCCCGGTGTGGTGTGTCCGGGCTCTAAATACAACTTATGCATTATGGGTGTATTTCATCATAAATCGTCTGGTTTCTCAAGTGTTTTTATTAAAACTTAAAAACCCCCTCATTTCTTGGGAATTTACAGATTTCAAAAAATATGGTATTTTCGGGGGTTATCGAAGCCCGCAAAGTTTTAAATTAATTAATTGAATATATCTATAATAATATAACTAAAATAGTTAATTATTTAAACATTATAAAAAGTTCTAATCTTGTAATTAGTTTAAACAAAGAGATGGAATAAAAGATTATATTTAATAAAAAAATTAAAAATTTTTCGTTTTTGTTATTGGGTTATTTTTTAAATTTATGCCAGTAATGATTAATGGTATGAAAGATTTAATACGTATTGGCTAAAGTTAGGATGTATTGGCAAATAATTTCAGTAATAGATAAACTCGCGAAATTTTATCGGGAGAAAGAGAGAAATAAATTGTCGGAGAAAGTTGTAATATCGTATGTGAGATTTTAGCGGCTGAAGCTGTAGGCAATACAATTATCTTAGGATCCGCGTACCCAATGGTTTGATTTTGGAATGCCTCTTTGATGAGGAAACGATTTTTCGACTGCTATTGATGTTAGGCATCCTGTCATGGCTGTGCTGCGTTCAGCGATACGGATTTACCTTCATGCTGACGTGCAATATGCCCAAAATACAGAGCGGTATCATCGAAGATTACAAGCCAAACTGAAAACCTATCCAAGCTCAGATAGGATAAGAGATTATCCCTCAATAATTATGGGTAGTGATAATCGTTAACTTATTGATTATTATGCCATGATACCCAGTATGCATTTTATTCTACGTATAATTTGGCCCTTCAAATTTGAAACTTCTTGACTATATTAGTACGTATGCGTTAAAATTGCTCAACTAAAAGTTCCTAGATTTTTAAAGGAGAACAATTACATGTATGAACAAACCAAGACAAGCAGGTCCATTATCGATAATTCACTTTTATTTGCTGATGATGATCTTCATCGTGGTCCTGTCTTCTGCGTCTATCAAAAAAGCAATACAGCATTTGCTGTCATTATTGAAAATAAGAGTCAGGCAACAGTATATACGCTCGGTAAGTCCACCATTTTTGGTGGAGGTTCAGATATGTCCGGCGAAGGTATAGAAACAACCTATTCTCGCACCAAACTTGTGAAAGAACTTAACAATATAACTAAAGGTTATGATTGCATCTATAGTGCTCAACTGCCATTAGATAAAGCTGACAAGCTCACTAGCTCTATGCATTCTTTAACTCAGGAAACAATGTTGCTCGAAGAAGTAGAGACTTACTTAAAAATTGCTATAAAAAATTCTACCGAAATTGATTTAATATTCCCAGATAAAAAATCTGGCTGCGTTATTTCATAGTTTTAACAGATTGGCCTTACACCAACTAGATGAAAATAATTATCAATATTGATATAGGAATGGTTTAAGAAAAGACAGCACCCCAAGAGGTGCTACTACTCAGTGATGCCATGGATTGGCCTCAGTTAATACAGTGCTTTCATCCTTCCCTCTATCCATGCCTTAGCTAAGTCTCGTTGTGTAACGAACGTATTGCGCGACACGCCCATTTTCTTGGCTTTGCTGTATAGCGTGTCAATATCAAGGTATTCAATACGCAGAGCTTCTGCTTGCCTGGAGTGCCATCTGTGAAGCTCTACGACTAGAGCTTCTATTTCTTCGGCTTCATCGCAAATAGGGATGCGTGAACCAAAGCCCCGAGGCAGAACGCCACCTTCATCCTTGAGGCGGCCTTCTACAGACCGGTGAGGATAACCTAGCCCCATATCCCCCATTTTGGCATACCATTGACCCCAGGCGATGAGCCGCTTTTCTACATAGTCACTGATTTTCATGCGTATCTCTCTCCTGGTTGGTGCTGGAGTATTCTACAAAGCGCATGGGGCGCTTTTGGTTTAAGGGTAAGAACTGAAAGGCGTCCTTGTTAAAATTTAATGGAATCTCACCTTCCCATTCGCCGTAGCGCTGTTTATCACAGGACAGTAATGCATCGGCCCGATTGACAATGTCCGGTTTGGGAGGGCGGTGTTCAATCTCAGCACGACAGATTTCATGCTCTTTGAGTTTGTTGCGCCAGACGGTAAAGCAATTATCTGCTAAGTCAGTGATCGTTCCGGTGCCTTTGACATCGAATTTGTTCGGCATTTTGTATTCATCCGCCCCTTTTCTCGGATGTGCAACTAAATGAATGTGCACGGGGAATTGATTCTTGAAATCGCACAGTTGCTCTACAAAGTCTTTTTGCTCTTGGAATGATTCTTCGTTTAAGCCGCATTTCATCAAGGAGTCAATAATAAATACCTGAATCCCATAACGCCGTCTTGCGTATTCGAACACATCCATAATTAACTGCGTCTTGGTTTTGCCTGTGACATCAAAGAGCCATAGCTCCTGGCCCATCCATTCAAAGATGGCATCGATGTAGCCTTTCGAGGGAGAGCGTAAGCCCGATGCTTGGCGTACAATACGGTGTAAGAGACGTTCAGGGGGCAGCTCTAGACTAGCAATACAAACCCTTTGTCCTTGCCGTATGCAGTGCAGTGCCAATTGGCCGAGCATTTGACTCTTGCCGTGGCCATTAATGCCTGTCCACAATGACAGTTCCGAGTTTCTAAAATACAGTGCTTTGTTTTGCCCCCAAGGTGAGGGGATCCCATCGGGCTCATCAAATTCGTTTTGAACCAGATTATGAACGCCGCGTGCAAAGCAGCCACTGGCTTTTAGCTGTGATGGATCTATGGTCTTTGCTTTGTTGAAGTGCTGTTTAAAATCCTCACTTGTAAAACCGGCTTGCAAACAGTCATTGGCGTCTTTGTGAGGGAGATTAACCACGTGACAACGATGACGCCCTAGGCGATCAATGATGGTAATAAGGGCTTGTTTGCCTGGCTCATCATTATCTAAGCAGAGATAGATGGTGTCAAAGTGACTTAACCGCTCGTATTCGTGTTCAATCCAAGCCTGCTTTTTACCACTACCGCCACCAAAAGGTAAAGAGAGTGCGGGGATGCCTTGTTGCCACAGAGTCATGGCGTCGATTTCGCCTTCAGTCAGTGTGACCTCACGGCTGCCTTTGGGAAGGGCTTGCCAACCAAATAAGCACGGTTCGGCATTCGGCCAAGTACGAATACGGCGTTTGCCATCCATACGCTCTGTACTCATGTGCTTGATGTTCACTAGAACTTTATCGCGCCAGTAGGGAAATACCATCAGACCTTTTTTTTCACCTACCTGAAAGGCTTTGAGCGTTTCTGGTGTTAGGCGTCGATGCTCAGTGAGATATCGCTGTGGAGCACCGGTAACTGGGTTTAGTGTTACATCTTTAGGTCGTGAAAAATTCATTGGTTGTACGGCCTTCATGCCAGTGGGTTTGATGCCCAACCAGTTCATGGCATCCTTCATAGCATTTGGCAGTGATAGTTGTTTGACAGCGGACCACAAATCCAATAAATCTCCTCGCTCGTTAGTGGCAAAGTCCGCCCATAAGCCCTTATTGGATTTGGTTAGTGTGATTTTCAGTGAATTGCCAGCCTCACCCTGGATAGACCCCACACACCAGTATTTACCTTCCCGTTTACCATGTGGGAGAAGGTATTGTGCTACTTGCTCAGTATGGCGTTGAAGGTGTTCAGACAGCTCCGATGCTTTCATGTAACCCTCGCAAAGTTTTTATTGACCTGTTGTTGAATACGCGCCTGCTCACTGTTGTCAGGCATAGCGACAAAGCCCTCCAGTTTGGATGCATCACGTAGGATGAGGGTCAAATCGTCATAGACACGCTTTGCAGGGTTCTCACCACGATGAAAGCTGGAGCGATGGCACCCATCGATGGCCTGTTTGATAGTATTCACGTCGTAGAGTGACAGTGCCCATTCAATGCATCGCCGTCGTTTGCTGTCTAGCTTAGCGTGAGGGTGCTCCATGATGGTTTTCCAATAGGTGAAAACGGTCATAATGTCTTCAGTGTTAACGGTACGTATGTGTGACATGTGGTCTCCTGTTGTCTGTTATGTGCTGTTGTATATCGTTGTGCGATACTGTGCGCTCTTATGCACGTCTATGCGCTTATGTGCAAATCGAAAAAACGTGTTTCGTCCGGTGTTTTCCGATGTTTTGTGTTCGGATGCTATAAAACAACAAAGCAATAAAGGCTGTCAAATGGCTTAAAAAATCGTGACATACCAACCTGTCATCTAATATGAAAATCTATTTTTTTACTTAATGTTAGCAAGAAAGTAAGTCTTGGGTTGCTGCGGAAATTAGACCGTTCGGTACACTGTTTTCGCCTGTTTTTACCGGTTTTTATTAAGTTTTTGCGCAATTTTGAAAAAGTTTTTTCGTCGTTTTTCGCTAAGTGTTTGTGGTATTGATAAAAATAAATTTTGACATGATAGTGTGTCACATTTTCTGCTTGACAGTGGTGGGGCGTTTTTCGTAGGTTTCTATAAAACTTCTTGACGGAGACTGTTATGGAACAAGCAACTGAAATTGATATCAAGAAGGGAATCGAAACAAGCTTGAGTATGAGTGAGTACCAAGCGGCTAAGGGATTATCAAACAGCCAACTGAGTGTCTTAATCGACTGCCCATTCAAATTTTACCATCGCTTTATCAGTGATGGCTTACAGAATGCAGTAAGAACGCCAGCCATGGAAAAGGGAACGCTGATTCATCAGTTAATCCTGGAACCTGAGCAATTTGACCAGCAATACCATGTCATCAAGCGTATGCGGCGTGACCCTCGCTCTAAAGCCTGGCAGGAGCAGCTCTCTATAGCTGGTGACAAGGTGATTTTATTCGAGGACGAGCTAGCTGAGGCCAAAGCGCTACAAACCGCCGTGATGAAGAATACGGTGGCCAGTGCTCTATTAGAGGTTGGGCAGTGTGAATCGTCTATTTTCT
The DNA here is from genome assembly GCA_021773195.1 of Gammaproteobacteria bacterium. Taxonomy (GTDB): domain Bacteria; phylum Pseudomonadota; class Gammaproteobacteria; order JAKBBU01; family JAKBBU01; genus JAJFKN01. The sequence goes on from JAJFKN010000059.1 coordinate 60,674, forward strand.
GGGAAGACAAGACCACAGGTCTGCGCTGTAAGGGTCGACCGGACTTTATCGGTGATGGTTTTGTCCTGGATGTCAAAACATCGGCACAATCCAGCCATAAAGCCTTTGCTAAATCCATGGCAAATTATGGTTACCATCGACAAGCCGCTATGTATTTGGATGGCTTAGCAGCCAATGGGCGTGTCATGGAGCATTTCATCTTTTTGGTGGTGGAGACCATGGCCCCCTTCGTGGTCTCCCTTTTTCTTCTAAAGAAAGAAGACATCGAGCAAGGCCGGAGAGAATATCAAAAAGCTCTAGAGAACTATAAGCACTTCAGCACCAATGACCATTGGCCTGCTTATACAGAGACGGTTGAAGATATTACCTTGCCCTTATGGGCCCATGATGATGAACGCCGAGGAGCCTATTTATTATGAATCCGGTATTAGAGAAAGAGTTAGGGCAGGGTGAGAGAACCTTCATTAAGGAGCTTGGCGTATTAAAGCCGCGCCTTGCGAAAGTGTTACCGCCTGGTGTGGATGTTGAGAGTATGTTTCGTGCTTTCTATGTGGAGATGAAACTGAATCACGGGTTACGGGATTGTTCTCACCAATCCATGGTAGAAGCTATCTTTCGATGTTGTCGTTTGGGTATGGAGCCTGGGGCTGATTTGGGTTATGTGTATTTAGTGCCACGTAAGCGGCAATGTACCGTCGTGCTGGGTTACCAAGGCATGCTGGAATTGGCTTGGCGCTCAGGGCAGCTTAAATCCATTCAGGCCCATGTGGTGTACGAGCAGGATGAGTTTCAATACTACGTAGATGAGATGGGGCAGCATGTTCGCCATGTACCTGCATCGTGTCATCGTGGCTCTATTGTTGCAAGCTACGCCATTGCTCAATTAATAACCGGTGGTTATCACGTGGAATTGCTCTACAAAGAAGACATCGATGCGGTACGCCAAGGCGGTTACGATAAAGTTTGGCAGCAACATTATGGAGAGATGGCAAAGAAAACGGCCATACGTAAGCTCTTTAAATATTTGCCTAAGACACAAGTGATTCAAGAAGCGCTGTCATTGGACCTTTCTGAGCAAACAGGTCCAGCTTTGGACATGGAAAACTCCGAAGTGCAATCGAATGAATCACCCCCAAGCGCACCTGTCAAAAGCACGTCGCTTGAGCCAGATGAATTAGAGCAAGATTTTTAAAAAAGACCTATTTTATAGTGGAAATGACACGAATTTGGAGTTAACGTGGAAACGCAATTACGTTATGTAAAACTCACTAAGTACTGTGAGCTATCGGGTGATAGTAAGCAGGCTGTTTATGGTCGCCGTAAGAAAGGTATATGGCTAGATGGCCGTGAAACCGTTACGGGCCCCGATGGCAAAATATGGGTAGATATGAAGGCGGTAGAATCGTGGCTGAATCCAAGCGAATAAAGGCACCTGAGGGCGTAGAGATACGCCACTGGGCCAGTGGAAAAACGACAATTCGCATCCGTTTTACATGCCAAGGTAGATTATGTCGGGAAAGCTTAAAGCTGTCAGCCACCAAAAAGAATTTACAATATGCCGCACATCTACGTGGTGAAATTCTCAATGCCATTGCCTATGGCACTTTTGATTATTCGAAATATTTTCCAAATTCCAAGCAAGCACGACACTTTGGTCATGAACACAGTAGTTGTACTGTAGCAGAGTTGATTGATAATTATTTGAATGCGCGTCGTGTTTCTTTACGTCAAAGTACACATCTGGGTTATGTGCGTAAAGTAGAGCGCCATGTAAAACCTCACTTAGGACATATTCCGATTAAGAAGCTAACTCCTGCTATGCTTCGTGAATGGATTTCAACCCTTAGGTTAAGCTACAAGACGATCAAAGACGTCATATTGCCACTGAAAGCCGCTTTGAGCATGGCGATATG
>JAJFKN010000060.1 GCA_021773195.1 Gammaproteobacteria bacterium
TATGACATTTAAATTGTATTCAGGTAATTCTAATATCTCGTCAATGAGTTTTATATACATGTCATCCATAACAGTCACCTCTCTACGGAAAAATATTTTATAAATAACGAGCCAACTCCTTATCTTTTTTTAAAGTTGTAATCAGGTCGCGTGCGTTGAGTTCGGTGCGAATTGTTAAAATTGCTGTGAGGATGCCTGCTGCAGCAATGGCGTAATTTACATAATCTATTGCTTTAAAAACCCAAAGTCCGACATAACCACCGTGATTGATGATATGGCTAAAATGGTCAAACATCATACCTACTGGAACCTGTGAAGCCAAGACGATGATAAAACAGCAATAGAGACAACGAATTTGCTTGGTATATTCAAGTAGGGCAATGAATTGTTGTTTAGTTAGTGTCGTATTGTTCATAAACTTATTCCTCTAAACGACTATTAAGTTTTCTGATGGCGAGATGCGGTTGTTTGTAATACAATTTGGTGCGCCCGTCTAACGCAGTACCTAAATGTTGTGACAAACCAGGCAATAATAAGAGTCATACTAACAGCGTACAGTATTTGCAATAGCAGCCAGGCTGCCCAGGCACTTGCTGTTGTTTCAAGATGGCTCGCTACCACACTAAATGCGGATTGTACGGCTAATAAGGTACCAATAGCGCATAAACAATAAACCCATGGGTATTTGGCTATAAGCAAGGTAATCAGTAATGGGGTAGGATACCTTTCATATTTAGAATCGCTTGATTCCTCATTCATGATGCCGACCTTTCTGTTTCATCGGATGAATTCACGAGGTTTCTAAGAATTGCATTCTCCCATTTTGCGTATTGTTTATCCGTAGCACGATTAGGGGTATTGATGGTGTCATTCAAATGGGCACTGTTCCAGGCTAGGAACTGTTGAATGTTTTTATCAGCGCCATGGTCGAAGGCATAGGGCACTAATGTTAAGTCGGCTTGTAGATTAGCTCTGGCTTTGTTGCGTTCTACTACATAGATGCCCATATAGTGTTGCAATTCACGCTGATTTTCTGCAGTGCTCTTGCAAGACGGATGCTTGTTGCTATGGCAGGCCTTCGCTTGGGCATCCAGGGCTATTTGATAGTGAGCCTGGACGTTCAATGCCTTATGGTAGTCACGATATAACTCAAAGTCTGTTGCTATATGACGTGTAAGCTCAGTTTGGGGTTTAGTGCCTACAGTAACACAGTTAGAAGGGCAGGTATGCGCCTGCCCACTGTTCCAGACACCAAGGGTCGCTACAAGTAAAAAAGGGAAGTAATATTTTTTCATCATTCTGTTCCAGGGTTATTTTAATTAAGGTTGAGAGACAGGCAGGCTAAAACCAAGTTCTCTGGCAAAGGTTCGGTGCCACATGTCCCGTTTACCAACAGTCAGTTTTGAATTTTTCTGCTCGGTTTGAGTTATCCAGTGACCGTATTGGTCAACTTGCCTGGCATATTCACGGCCTTCATAGGGCGTTAGTGCATTCAGGTCCATCACAGACTGCATTCTAGCGGCTATATACTGATGGTAGTTATTCACTTTGGCCTTGAGAAAGGCTATGCCGAAATGTTGTTTCACGGCCCCTGAAGCCGGGGATGTATTACAGGGTTTGCCCGTGTAAGGCTGATGTGCCAATTGGCACTCATAAACCTCTTGCTGCTTTGCTAAGAAATTGGTTTTTTCGCCATAGACATCGATTTGATAAAAGTCATTCTTTACCTTAACGGTAAGCTGTTGCTTTGATTGATGCCTGTCGTAAGCATGGTTAATCACTAAGGCCATAACGCCTACTATTAAAACGACAGAGACAAGGGCCCAGTGATGGGTTTTGGTGGATTGAGAAATAGACATGGTGTGCCTCCTAGGTATGTTCAATATCATTAGTCGGTAAAAGGTTTAAGTCGTGGGAAAGCCCGTTAGTAGAAGAGGGGGATTGCCAGTCATTGGGCAGCAACAGTTGCCCTAGAAATGCTTTGAATTGAGGTTCGGACTGACCACAAATCTTTCGATACAAACCCCATAAAAAATGATAATGCGTTTGAATGATAGCTTGAAACCGTTGGTAAACCACGGGGCTTTCTAAGCTGAGCTGTAGAATGAGTCGATGGTGCTTGGGATGAGTGAGGCACTCCATCAAGGCATCGGAAAACAGGTGCACATTAGCCCTTGGGTGTGCCCCTTGCCACGTTTCCATACGTTGTCTACAGAGCGCATGGATGGCACATAAGACGTGTTGAACCAGCGCATCTTTACTGTTGAAATAATAAAAAATAACCGGCTTTTGTACCTGGGCCGTTTCGGCAATATCCGCAACGGAGGTCAATGCATAACCCTTATTTACAAGACACGTTTGAGCCGCTTCGATGATGCGTTGATGCTTAACCATGAGGCTCATCCTTGGATAATTCCAATAGACCAAAATGAAACGCTTTTACGGCAGCCATAAAAGAGCTTTTTTCGCCCATTTTGCGGCGAAGCTGGAGTAGGTCGTAATCCACTAGACGTCGCGTTGTTTGGGTCTTCTCAGCAATCTCTAGACTGTTGCCGCAAACAAACAAATGCCGGGCAGCCACGCGCTCGCGCTGGGTTAATGGGTAGATAGATTGTCTATCACACATGGCAATATCTCCTTTTGGTGAATGGGTAGGGCCGGTGGCGTGACAATTTTAATGGAGGGGATGGGGGCACAGGCGTGCCTGACGATGATAAAAATATCATTGCCAATCTTAATAATGTGATCACATTGACGGGTAAGCACGAGCATAATAAACCTCCTTGTTTAATGGGTATTCCTTTAACTCATTGAATAGATAATGCTTTCTTTTTGGATAGGCATTCAAAGACGGCGGATTCTTCGTTTTGAATTAAAGACTGCAGTTCCGTTATCTTTTTGATATGATTATCAAGTTCGAGGTCGATGGATAGAGTGGACGAATTGCTGGTAGAGGGGTGTAAGTTCATAACAAGCTCCTTTTGCATTGAGAATAACTGTCCCAATATAAAAGCATGTCGAATAACATATTGTTAGAGTCGTAAAAAACCGGTCAAATTTAGGGGTAGAAAATTAGGGGTTAATTTTATAATTATTAATTATTATTTTAATCTAGCGCTAACTCCTATTAAGAAGCTAGCGCTAGAACTAAAGATTAAACTGGGAATTTCATGTTGTTATCCTCCATATACTTCTTGACGCTACGTAAAACTGCCATTTCGATGGCCTGTAAAATTTGATGCTAACACAAGTAGGATGTTTATGGGAAACCAATACGATAATATAGATTTTTATGAAAAGGTGCCAGTGCAGGTATTAGAAAAATATGCAAGCATAGGCGGTTTTGACGATTGTTGCGATGTAAAACTTATACTCCCTTTTTTAAAAAAGGCTGCTTCTATTTTAGATGTTGGCGCGGGGTATGGGAGAGTCATAGACTTTATTTTAAAAGAAGGCCTGAAGGCAAAAATAACAGCCGTAGAAAGAAGCGCTAGTTTGTGCAAGATCTTACAAGATAGATTTAGTGGGCGAATCGATATACACAATGAAGACATAGAGGCGGTTGGTAATATTGGTGTATTTGATGTTGTAATTTTCATGTGGAGCAATATAAGTGAATGGTTGCCAGATAAGAAAAAATTGATTATTGAGAAATTATCCAGTTTTCTAGATGAAAATGGATTTCTTGTCATTGAGATCTTTATTCCAGATCAGAAGCCATTAAACTCGACTCACTATGATAGTAGAAAGTATGAGGCTAAAACAGAGTACGGGAATGTCCATGGGTATAATTTAACAAGACAAGAGGTGTTGGACTTAATTGCCGAGTCTGGATTGGGTTCCATCAAAGAGTTGCCCTATAAAACCAAAACCGGGAGAGAAAGACAGTTGTTTATTTGCCAGAAATAATCGATTTTATACGCATGCAGCCTCTTAAAAATGGGCTGCCAGATGGGGCTTCTCTTTCTTTTGTAAGATTTTTTAGCCTCTCATCCTCCTCAAATATTTCGTTTGTGTCATGTATTCCAAAGTGATCTTTAGATGTATGGTAGTAACTAAACTCAGCAGATGACATTAGTTCATACATTGGAGTTCCTGATAAATTTAAATCATTCTCCAAAATCGCAGAGATGTATTTGTCTTGCAATGACTTTATCAGGTAAAGGTCTTTTATTTTTGAGCTTTCAGTTCTCCTTGTGGAGAATTGAGTTGTTGTTGGGTATGAAAGAGAGTAATAAACAATGCTGCCTGGAGATCTAAAGTCAAACATCTCTGGAACCATAAATATGGGTGAATATTTTTCTATTTTATATGTATCTTCATAGATAGAGGAAAAGCTGCTGATGGGAGCTGCATCATCGTTTATAGCGGCTGAAAAACCGGGGGATTCCCCTACACCTATAGCAAAAGAATGTTTAACATTCTCTAATATATAAGGTTCTGGTTTAATGCTTAGTTTTCTCTGTATGACAGAGTAAATAAGTTCCCATATATACTGGTGCCTATAAAAATTACTACCCCCCCATGCATTTTTAAACAAAAACAAATGGAACTCTAAAAATGCTTTGTCATTGAGGTTTTCAAACCACTGTTTTCCAAAAAATAATACTTTAGATTCCCACTTTTCGGGAAACTCTGGATGGTTTGCTAGTGATTTGAATGTATTCCAGTACTGCAACATATTCTTAGGCTTGTCGAGCTGGAGTTTAAACCTTTTTTCTATCCTAGAAAGACTCATACTATTTGCTGCCTTTGATAAAGGAACGATGGATCGGGCGCCCGATGTAATATTCCATAGGAATGCAGGTCCATGCGAATCTGAATCTGAAAGGGGTTTCCATGTACTGAATAGGCTACCCGCCCGTACTAGACCATAGATTGGAATAGTATGGTTCTCATGAAGATAAAAAATTTCAATAGCTTTTTCTAGCACTAAGGATACAGGATTACTTCCCAGGTTATACTCCAAATCTCCCTGAATTTTCTGTGGGCATTCGGGGGAAGCAAGGGCAACTAACCGACCAAATTTATCTGGGATAAAAAATTTTCCAGACTTTAGGTACTCATATCCATAGGGATAGGTCCCTACATATAAAGCTAATTCTTTGCCGGGATTTATACTATCAATAATTTTTCCAAGGTCAGGATTAACGGCTATAACGGCAGATCGAACGTCACTCCATTCAACCGCTTTAAATCTAGCTTGGCCTTCCATCCTTTATATTTTCCATAACTCGAAAAGAATAACTATATATCATAACTACCAATCGGTCTAACAATCCTAAGTAGAGTCCCGCCAGGATAGCTTCGTTAGCGCATTGTGAATCACTTAAATGGTAGTCGACTTTGTCTATAAATCCATCTATATCCTGCCGTGACTAAGGTGCTTAGTTGTGCTTAATTCAACTCTTTTTCCATTTTTTGCGCACTATTTTCAATCATACGCATGATTTTCATGATCCCTTCGTGTCGCATAAAAAGCATTTGCATTTCCGAGGGCTCTAGCCGCTTGAGCAGATCCATCAGTTGTTCGAGATAGGGAGCTAAAACAGCAAATATTAAGCTCTCATCAGGTAATGCATGAAGCTGCATACCCATTTCATTCACCTGCTCTAGCATCGCTTTTTCAGATTCCGTGTATTGCATGAATTCTAGCTCCTTTTATTCATTGTCGGTGCAGCCTAGTCTACAGGATCAGCGGGGATCCATCGATACAAGGTTGCCACAGAAACCCCTAGGTTTTGAGCTACTTCTTTAGGTGGCACGCCAGAAATCAACAGTTGCTTTGCGGAGGCCAACTTACTCTCTGTCATCTTGCGTTTTCGACCACCAATACGACCTCTAGAGCGCGCCACAGCCAAGCCTGCATGGGTACGCTCAATCAATAACTCTCTCTCCATCTCCGCTAGGCTCGCCATGATATGGAAGAAAAAACGGCCCTGAGCCGTTGAGGTATCAATGCTGTCGGTCAAGCTGTTTAAGTGGATGCCGCGGTCGTGCAAGTCGTCCACCAACTCAATGAGTCCTTTGACGGTTCGACCAAGCCGGTCCAACTTCCAAATCACCAACACATCCCCAGCCCTTAAAAAGTTCAATGCCTCTGATAACCCAGGCCGTTCTTTTTTTGAACCAGACAATTTGTCTTGATAAATCTTACTGCAGCCCACTTTTTCTAGGGCCGAGAGTTGCAAATCCAAGGGTTGGTCTTTTGTTGACACGCGAGCATAACCAATGAGCATATGTCGTCCTTTTCCTATTCTCAAAACTCATGCCAGTATATTTTTTTGAGAACGGGGTTTCAAACCCGTTTATGAGAAAGCTAATCCCTGAACTTTCCCCTCATTTCTTATGAGGCCCTTTCTTTCTTATAAACCCTCCTTTTCGTTACTGATTAAGAATAAGGTTGCAGAGCTGTTGCAAAAGTAGTCTTCTGGCGACTGGACGCACGCGCCATACACTGGGTACTTTTAGTGCGACCGCTGAAATAGTTGGACGTCTTGTTGTCAGTTTAAAGTTTTGCTAGCATATTACCGATCCCCGTTTTTTGGTAGTCCCAGTAAAACCTATTTTATTTATTAAGCAAGAAATACAATAGTGTGTTTCTGAGCAATGGGCTTTACCCCATCCTTTTTGGATGGACATAATTATGTCTTGTACAAAAAAGAAAAGGCAAGTTCGTAGCCAAAAGAAAGCTGGCCCGAAGACGGTGCCTGTAAAGGCATACCGTCGGACTAAGCCAAAAAAATGCTAAATTAGTTTAGCATTTTAGGCGGGGGTCACCCCAAAACGCCATACTGGCAAAGACATCTGTATAGCCTATTCTGAGAGGATTCAGCCAAAGTGGCCTGGTCGCTCCTGACCCCAATATGCAATTCGCCTGGACCCATAGCTTGAACAATGGTTCCGCATGTGGTACCATTATCAGTATGAGCAAGGTAGCTAAACAATTAGAAAAAATGCGCAATAATCCGCGAGGCTGGCGGATCGAAAATCTAAAGGTGCTGGCTGACAGGGTAAACCTAGATTATCGGCAGCCAGGAACAAGCCATGTGACTTTTCGCGCAAAATCGGGGCGAAAATTAACGGTACCGGCACATAAGCCCATTAAGCCGATATACGTTAAATTATTTGTTGAATTGATAGATGAACTAGGAGGCGTAATATGAAAATGCATGATGACTACCCCATTACTATACACCCGCTTCCCCAAAAAGAGGGTGGCGGTTTTTTAGCTGAAGTGCCTGATTTGCCTGGCTGTATGGCAGATGGTGAAACAGTCGAGAGCGCGTTACATGAAATTGAAGATGCTATTAACGCTTGGATAAAAACTGCTGAAGAATTTAACGATCCAATACCAAAACCAAGTATCACTTCAAATTTTAGCGGACAGTGGCGCATGCGTGTGCCTAAGCATTTACATGCTGCATTGGCATTACAAGCCAAAGAAGAAGGTGTTAGCCTTAATATGCTAGCTGCAACCTTATTAGCTGAAGGTATTGGGAAACGCTTATCGCGATAGGCGAGCTTGTAAATAGTTTATGTAATAAAGGATTTGAAGAGATGAAAAAATTAACATTATTTTTAGCTGCTGTTGCTTTGGGATTAGTATCAATCTCGGCTACAGCATGTCCGAAAGGTGAACATCCATACGGCGGAACTGGCCCTCATCACAAAGGCGGCTATTGCGCTTAACTTGCTTGACCTCGTGTCAATATTATCCATTATTTATTAGCGTAATTTTAGGTCATATTGAGGTTCGGGTGTTTTTGACCAGGATTCCGGGCAGACCTCTTACTGGGTGGATTTAAGACGGGATCAATCTAAGCAATTGTGTAGAAAATTGGCTTGTGGCGGCTGGTCGCAGGAACCCTGACACTGGGCCATGTCAGAATTTGCAGTTCGATATATGGCGAATATTTTATCAAAAAACACCCTCAGATCTTGGGCAATTTTACACATTTTTCCTAACGCCCTAAGCGGCGAACATTGAGCCTTCCGTAACACCAATCCAAATGCTCACCAAATAAATTTATCCAGCAAGGCGCCCTTGGCATTTAACGTCATCATCCCTTGGCGCTGCGAAGCAAAGTGCCAAGGGCGCAATATACGTTGCCAGCAACGTTTGTTTATTTTGGGTAGATGGGTGGCGTAAGTGACACACCAAAACCTTATCCTCTCTTGGCGAAACCGCCTCAATTTGACCGTCCGCTCAAGTCGAAAAACCAGGAAGGTTTGAGACTTAGTAATGGTCAAATTAGAGAGGATTATTTCGCCCGCACTCTCTGTTGCAATCTTTGATTCAACAGAGAGTGCGTAGCACAATAATATAAGCTGTTGTCATAACAGCTTATATAGGATAAATTCAACAATGAACGAGCAGTGAATGGAAAGTTGAATTTATGAAAGACTCAAGCTTTGAGACATCCATGCTGGCGCAGTTTGAAACCGCCAAAACCGAGCTGTGGCGCAAAGGCCCTTTGATGGAAAAGCTGCAAGCCATTGCACAGCAAACGTTGTGGAATACCCTGGATAACGCCCATCGCGTAATGGAGGTCACTCACAGGGACTACCAAGCGAAACTGGATGAACGCAATGCGGCACTTGGCGAAGCTCAAGACATCCATCAAAAAACCACGGAGCAATTAATAACCAAACACAAGGCCGCCTTGGAAAAAAGCAACGATGCCCGCAAGCAAGCGGCAGCGAGAGCCAACCGATACAAAAAACAATACGACAACCTCCTCGATGATATCGATGCCGCCCTACCAGGGGCCAAAGACTTGCTCAAAGCCCGCGCCATCTCTGAGGCAGAAAAGCGCCATCAACTGGATGTGCTGACCAAAAAAATCGAGGTTCAGGAATCGCACGTCGCGGACAAAGTCGTGTATAGCCGCGGTCGGTATCGAGACACTTTTTTGCCTGGGTACGGCAAAGAACGTCGAATCCTCCAGTCCCTGCTGGAGAGAAAGAAACAACTGGAAAAACAAAAAAGCTACTGATGAGCTGGTTGCAATCCCAGCGAAACGCAAACGTTGCGTCTAGTGACTCCGTTCCTGACGAGGACGAAGGGTACAAATTGAATGGGCTTGTATTTATCCATTCGCCCAGTACCCAACACGCATTCAGCAAGAGACGCTTGCTGCCCGAATGGGAAAACCAAACGGCGATTGAGGTTCACACTGAGCTTTGACGCACTGGTTGTTGTTTAACAAACCGCCGAAAGGAGAAAGACTGACGAAACCAAACGCTCGTGCATTAGCGCCGCCCGCCCTATGGGTAACTCGGTGCTACGGCTCTGTTCACTTCGTGTCCCACGAGGTGCTCTGACTGTCGCACGAGACCGCCTGGTCAACGGGGGCAAGAAACCAACGCTTATCAGCGATGGGGGTATTGTCCAGACCTAAAACCCGAGAAAGCACTTTGCAGCCAAAGCGCTCAAAGGCTGGGTTTTTAACACTCAAGACACGAGGAATGACCACTCATGACATCGAAAAAAAGCTGGAAAGCCACCTTCAACGCCGTGATGAAACAACACAACGGCTATACCGCAGACGGCGGTAAGGTGGCGTCCTACGCCACCCAAAAACAGCGCCGAGACGTCCTTCTGCAGGGCTTTCGCGACCTGCGTGCTATGGGGTTTAAATTCAAAACCGTCAAAGCATTGCGCGGGGCGCACATACAACGCTTGGTACACGCGTGGGAAAAGGCGGCGCTGTCTCCCGCGACTCTTCAAAACCGCTTAAGTATCTTTCGCACCTTCTCGGGTTGGGTTGGCAAGCGAGGCATGGTGTTATCCGCCGAGCACTACGTAACGACCAAAGACGCCATTCAGCGCACCTACGTCGCCGCTGAGCCGAAAACTTGGGAGGCCAACGGCAAAGACTACCACGACACACTAAACGCCGTCAGAGTCGACTCTGAGCGTTTTGCCGATGCCTTAGCCTTACAGCGTCACTTTGGGTTACGCTCCAAAGAAAGTTTGCTGCTGCGCCCTCACCTAGCGGACAAAGGCAATGTCTTGATGGTCAATCATGGGACAAAAGGCGGACGCACCCGCTACGTCCCCATCGAGACGGATGAGCAACGGCAACTCTTGGACAAGCTTAAGCAGACGACGCAGGGACCAGACAGTCTCATTCCCAAGAACAAGACTTATGCCCAATATCGCAATCAATATTACTACGTCTTGCGCAAACATGGGATTGCAAGAGACCAGGGAGTAACGGCACACGGATTGAGGCACGAGCACTTGAACGAGCTGTATCAAACCGCCACGGGGCACGCCTCCCCCGTACTGGGTGGTGAGCTACGCCAACAAGACAAAGCGCTGGACAGCTTGGGGCGTCACATGGTCTCAGAGCGAGCGGGCCACAGTCGCGAATCCATTGCGGCGGCCTACATCGGAGGCAAAAAATCTTAAGGGGCTCAATCGCGTACTAAGACGCCACCAGATAATCATTTTTTTGCGTAGGCCAGATCTTGTCGCGGAAGTGAGCGCCTAACTTAACTTTCTCGGGGACAATGTCGGATTTATTTTTTTTAGCGACAATAGATGCTCGCTCGTCTTTGGCTAGTCCATCAAGCCAATCGTCAAACGCTAATTCGTACGCATCATTTTCTAATTGTTTTTCACGGGCCTTTTGGGCTTTGCGTTGTTCCAATAATTGCGCTTGCGCAATTTCTTTGGGTGAGCGATAAGTAGGCTCAAACCATGCGGCACCTTTGCGCAATACGCCCATCAACACATTCAAGGGGTTTTTACCATCATCTTTATATCGTTGAGTTTCTGGATTATTTTCAAGTCCGAATGCAAAGTGATAAATAGACTCCTGTACCACCTCTAGCGTATTAAGCTTTCTAGACAAAAGTTGTTTCAATTGGGTAGGCGAAAAACCAATACTTTTCAAAGGCTCTATATCAATATTTTCCCACTCGCTCTCAGTAGGTGGGCTATTTGCATATATATTCGGTTTTTCTACAAATTTGTTACCCGTCTTTTCTTCTCTGTTCTTTTCAGAAGAGCTATCGTCTTTAACCAACCTCTTGTAATCTAGAGCTGTACTTCTCACAATCTCAGAAATAGAAAAACTATGAAAACCACCTCGGCCTGTTTTACCCCTCCCTCTTATAACTAGCCCTTTATTTACTAATCTTTTTATAGAAGTCCGGATCATATTAGAGGTTGTCCCTGTCAACTCAACAAAAGAGTCGCTCTTTATGCATCCAGTTGAAAGCATCCCTCTTGACAAGCAAACCTCAATTATCATAAAAAAAATTTTCTTCTGATATCCAGTTAAGCTGAAGATAACCTCCAACACAGGTTCAGTTTTTTTCGATGCCTCATCATATTTCTTTTCAACATCTCCACCCATCCCGACAATTAGATTTTCTTTCTCTACGTTATCTAATTTTAAATCGCCATCCATTTCTCTTTCTATATTATCCATATAGTTCCAAGGACGGTAAGCTATCTTTTTAAACTTCCTTTTAGGGTTATTTATTAAATCATCTATTTTTGGCATGCAACCAAACCTCTAAAATAACCAATCACAACTCCACCAAACTATTCAACTTACTTCTATCAATAGAAACTGGTGCGGAATTCCCTACTCTACTCGAATCTTCTTTGTTAATAAAAAGCAATTCTCTTGTTAGCAAATCAATATCTTCCTTTGCTGCAGTATTTCTTAACGTATCAAAAATAGAGTTACCCTTGAATAAAACATTTTCAAACTCTTGGCTCTTCCTAACTACCGACTTAATTAGAGTTTCTTTGTAATTAGATATTAAAAAACCCATAGTCTCATGGGAAAGTGAAGTCCTTACATCAAACTCATTTAAAATAGGAAATATTTTTACAGCCGTTTTAAAGTTTTTGTTAATATTATTTACTTCTCTTCTCGTTATCTCTAACCCTTCCAAACTAAATTCTGACGGAGTTACAGGGGATAGAACAAAGTCTGAAGATAAGGTTGCCGCTGTAACAGAACTACCTAATGCTGGGGGACAGTCAATGAGAATAAGATCGTAATCTTGTTTAAGAGGGCATATCATATCCCTATAAACACGATCAAGAGGTAACCTTTTTAGCATTAAATTACTATCGAGAAGAGCATTTTCAATACGGCTTGGCAAAATATCTAAACCCTCGAAGACAGGAACTATTCCTTCTCTGATCGGGATATCTTGGTTTATTAGCTCGATCATAATCGGCTTATCATGAGCATGCACACCACATGCTTTTGTTAAGTTTCCTTGCTGATCAAGATCAATCAACAACGTTTTTGCGCCATACAAAGCTGAACGAACCCCAACAGATAAACAAAGAGATGTTTTACCTGTCCCCCCTTTTACGATTTGCAAAGAAATTATCTGGGGCTGGAACTCAAACGAAAATAATTCTCTAGCGGTAGAATGGCCAAAATATACACGATTCCTGCTCTTTGCGTGTAATAATTCTTTTCGTTTAATTTGATTGTGAAAAGCTTGAACCGTGATACCAAGAGCTTGAGCGGCCTCAGTGACAAGCATTTTAGGTTCCATCCCCATGTTTAAATCCTTATGAAAAAACTCTATTTATTTTAAACTTAGATTTTTAGCATGTCAATTTTGTTAGTATAAAAAATATAATATTCAACGTAGTAGTAGTTATATATTTATATATACTACTACTACTAGAGGGGCTTGATACCTATTATGATACCTAATTGATACCTAATTGATACCTAATTGATACCTAATTGATACCTAATTGATACCTAATTGATAAGTTTTCGATGGTTTTTTTGTTTTATTTTTGTATGATTCGTTTATTTAATGTCTCTTTTGATTATGTTTTGTGATACCTAATTGATATCTAATTGATACCTATTATGATACCTAATTGATACCTAATTGATACCTAATTGATACCTAATTGATACCTAATTGATACCTAATTGATACCTAATTGATACCTAATTGATACCTAATTGATTGTGCGAATAATTAGCGTTTTTTTATAGTGTTAGTGATTATGGATGTATTAAGTTCAAATATATGTTTCACGTATGACATTGATGGTTTTGTTTTGACTATATGTGAGGTGGCTATCGATTGTCCAAGTAGATTTTTAGCACATCGCAGACGAGTTGGGTGAGGGTTTTGTCTTCTTCCAGCGCTTGACGCTTGAGTTGCTTGTAGAAGGCTTTATCGACGTTGATGTTCATGCGAATGGTTTCAGAGGGGCGGGCAGGGGAGTGTGGAGTATTGGCCATGTTGGGCATTCCTATTGGGTGGGCCCCGCTAAGTTATACCAACAAATAAATGAAAACAAGTAAATGAGTATTTACTTATCGTCGTGATTGATATAGGCTTATGAATGAAAGCGTAGCCCGCGCGTGTTGAAGCACCCGCAGACTACTGACCACAACCATCTGTTAAGGAGATAGTTTATGGCTATTGATAGCATACGCCACGCTGTGGCTTCTTTAAACCCACAAGATACGCCCCTGGAAAACTTGATGGAATTGCTCGCAAGGGCAACGGCATTACTGGATGTTTTAATGGCATGTGATGTCGATGAGCTACCCATCCGGGCTCTTTATGATTATTGTCTGTCCTTGTCTTTTTTTATAAAGGCGGCAGAGGAGGTGTGTCGGTTACAATTACGGGCTCACTAACAAAAGGGGCCCTTCCAAGGCAGGCAAAGAATAGCATAAGCTTGCCTTGGGAGAGTCAGGACTGACGGACTTGGAGTATGTCTTGGTGAGGATGATGACCTCCCCAATATCCGGTGCCTAAGACTAGGTCAAATTGATACCAAAAAGCAAGAGTCAAGTGGGTATTTTTTATAAAAAACGCGAGCTCACTAGCGGCATGTCTAAGGGGTATAACATAATTGTATTTCTGTTATGACGCTCAAATTTCCACGCAGGACTGGTTTCAGGTAAAATGCCACGCTATACCGATAGCGTGACAAACGTCATTCACTGTGTCAGTAATTTTGGAAATATAGATGTCGTTATTTTATGATAGCCTATCAGATGAGCAACCATTTAATTGGTTAGATTTGCCTAATGAAATTAAAGAGGCGGTAAGAGATAGCTGGCTTTGTTGGTCTGACATGAGCAATTACAGGCCCGTTAATTGCTTTGATATGGAGCCTAGTGCTATTTGCAATGGCGTGTTGAAATTTCAAAAAAAGCGCGTGTACAACCATGGAAATAACCGTGAGATGGAAAAATGGGTTCACGTTCACCTATTTGATCATTTTGGCACAAGTATGTGTGATATTTACATGCTACGCCCAACAAAAGCTTTACGTGAAAGACAGTTCACATACGGTGCGATAGGTGGTTATGGAGATGCTCAAAGAGCGGCTAGTATGAACCTTATTGATAGGCCTTACCGGCCTATGCCAAAACAAGCAGCCATAAGAAAAGCCGTAGCAAAAGAAAAATACCAATATTATGTAGTCAACTACAGTGGCTTTAGAGCCTTGTTAGCATCAGGGTTTCTAAATGCAGTTGAGGACGCATTAACAGACTTTGATATAACGCAAGGTTTTGAAGAAGATCGCTGGATAAAGGATCCTAAAACACTAGATGGGAAAGCTAAGAGCAAGATCGAAGCGGCTAAGGAAGCTTATGGCAAACAACAGATTCAAGAACAAAACCGGGCCGCCTGGAAAGGTCGATACAAACCTGCAAGACTTACCAAAACAGAAATGGAGGTAAATACGCCTCTTTCTAGAAGTGGTATGATGAAATCAGCCAAAGCCGGTGCATTGGTGGGTTTATCTCGCTACGCTTATCGGGAAAGTTTGAAGCACGAACTTATTGCTAGAGTAAACGAATTACTGCCTAAAATTTCAGGCGAGATGATCAATGGTGGCGGCGTTTTGGTGGAAGCTGGGTATTGGTATTTTGATAAAGGTGATCAACCAAAGGCACAGCTTAGATTTATTCATGTAGTTGGCGTGGATCAAGATTATAAGCCGCTCATTAAAAGGGCTATGACCGGTCCGTTCTTAGTCAATACGCCGCCTACGATGGCTGAATTAGAGTTTTTATTTATTTGGGTGGTCAAGGAGCAATAGGGATGAGCACAAAAGAACAGCGTATAGCGGTCATTGCGCTGCGCATTATGGCGATTTATTTGGTGGTCCAAATTATTAACCTAATACCATCCTGGGTATCTACCATCGCAACCCCTTTTATGGCAGACACTCAACTACCTGTTTGGCTAATATTGCTGGGCTTTGTTCTTTTGGTGGGTAGTTTCATATTGCCGGTGATAATTTGGGTGACCTCTAAAAGGCTAGCCAAGTTTGTTGTTGGTGATGGGCGTGTAACGGACTTAGATAATGTCAGCTCATCATCTATAGGCAACATCATTTTTGCTGCCGTTGGCCTTTTAGTATTCTTGCTTGCCTTTCCAGATTTGGTGGTATGGATGTGCCAAGCTTTTATGGCTTTAGAGAAGAGCAGCCCAAGCTATCAAGCGCCAAGCCCATCATGGTGGTTACTGTTGTCTTTATTATTGAAAACAGCATTAAGTTTGCTTCTAATACTTAAATCAAGCACCATTTTTAGGCTGATAAAAAGCAAGTAACCCCTAAATGAATGGTTGCGCCAAAGATTAGGTCTGGGACAGGCCTATAAGAGCTTAAATTATCTCCTTTAGCGAGTTGGCGCGCTTACGCAGGTTCGTCATTGATAGGTATAGCAGGTAAACCTAAACAGGCGGGGTGTTACGGAAGCTGCCATTTAGCTTACAGAATTGCTTAAATTTGCCAGCCATTTATTACTAGACCATTATTATAAAATAAAGGTTGGCTAGTTAATCTTTCTCGTCTTCATCATCACTAGAGTTATTTTCCAAGGTTAAACGAATACGCCAGTTATCGCCCAAGCCCCATAAATCCGGCCTGACATAAATATGCATTTGGAACAGTGCTGAAGCCACAGAAGCATGGGGCTTTTTAGTTTTACCAATATGGATTTGCTTTAATGTGCCATAAGCTATTGATAGCTCGCCTGCTATGACATTTAAATTGTATTCAGGTAATTCTAATATCTCGTCAATGAGTTTTATATACATGTCATCCATAACAGTCACCTCTCTACGGAAAAATATTTTATAAATAACGAGCCAACTCCTTATCTTTTTTTAAAGTTGTAA
>JAJFKN010000007.1 GCA_021773195.1 Gammaproteobacteria bacterium
AATGGGATAAAACGAGGCATTAAGTGCCCGCGATAGCGGCGGGCGCTCTTATCGCCATTTCAAGTCACGATTGTTGTAGTTCTTTTGGGGCGTAGCCAAGTGGTAAGGCAGTGGGTTTTGATCCCATGATCGCAGGTTCGAACCCTGCCGCCCCAACCAAGCTCCTTGTCTTTCACTCTCAATAATGTGATCTCGCGAGGACAGCTTTTGAAGTATTTCAAAGCGTCAAAATTTCATCAGATAAATTGAATTTCCAGATTCGGTATAGATTTTTGCTGTAGCGGGGAGTGTAATCCAAAATGCAAAGTTTGGCATTTGATCAGCACTCTGATTTAGTATAAGTCAATTGGGAGTTGAGTTTTAATTGAGAGCGGGTATTGCCCGCTATAAATATACGCCGGTTACGGCGATAGAGTTTTTTTGCATTGTTGCAATGACGCGGCGGCGAAGCGCGCAGCCGTCTTAACCAAGAATGCAATCAATGCAATTGTCTCTATTGATGTCAGCGCGCTCGTGATATATGGAACGTAGTGTAAGACGGCTTGGAGGGGCCGCTTGGACTTTGAGATATCCGCCCCAGGGCGGCTGTGTCGGGTTCAAACCAATGAGTAGACTGAGTGGGGAGGAAACACAAAACCGCCACAAATGAGTGAAAACCTGAACCTTAAACCGATTCTGGCGTTATTAAGGGTCTGGGAAACGCGTATTATATGGCAGTGTTGTTGACTTAAAGTTTTGATCAAGCAACCGGAATCCCGCCTCTCAAGGAGGCTTTGGCGCAGAAATTGCACTGTTGTTTGATAAGCTTAAAGGTCGCTTAAAGCGTAAATGGGTTAAGTAAAAGTATTGGTAAATTCGCTGATGGCTAATGAGAAAAATACACTCTTAAGTGTTGTTGCTTATGAAGACGCTTCAATCGAAAGTGTTTCATGCTTCTTCTTGAAGAAAAATTAGGGTGTTGGGGGAGAAATTTGGTGACGTGTATATCCACCATATCGGGCCGCATGGCGGCAACCGCCCTTCTGGCGGAATTCAATTTAACACTTGGTCACTTGGACATTGTGTCCAAAGCCGGTCAAGGCGGCAAAGGTTACGCCGTTTCATCCGGTCTATGGTCTGTAAAGCTCAAACAAAGGGGCATCTCATGCTGACGAGTCGATTAGGAGAAGGCGTGGCAGTGCTCGTTGCGCCGTTTTTGGTTTTAGGCACACTGGCGGTTGCGACTGTGGCGCCGGCAGTGGCTCAACTGGATCAGGCAAAGAGCACTGAACTTCAGAATACGCAAGAAGGCGCCACCGCTCAAAACACCATCGATAAGTTGGATGACGAGCGCGATAAATTGTTGATCGATTATCGCGTCACGATAGACCAGCTTCAAAACTTGCGAGAGTACAATGAGCAATTGCGCAATCTCATCAAAAGCCAGGAAGCTGAAATGATCTCGCTGAAAGATCAGATCGAACGCATCACCGGCATTGAACGCGACATCGTACCGCTCATGTTCAATATGCTCGAAGCATTGGATCAGTTTGTTCAGCTTGATGTGCCCTTCTTGATTAATGAACGCATTGAGCGGGTTGAAAAGCTTAAAGCGCTTATGAACGACGCCAATGCTACGAATGCAGAAAAATACCGCCGCATACTTGAGGCCTATCAGATTGAAAACGATTACGGCCGGACCATTGAGGCCTATACAGGCAAGCTTGGCAAAGGCGAAGACGCCAAGACCGTGACCTATCTCAAAATTGGCCGTGTCTCATTTATCTATCAGACCGTTGATGGATCGCAGGCTTATGTTTGGGATCAGGATCAAAAGGAATGGATCGAACTGGCGGGTTCTTATGATACGCCTGTTACAATAGCCATTCGCATGGCCAAAGAGCAGATCCCGCCGGATCTGATCTACATTCCCGTCAAAGCCGCTCTGCAAACAAATTAGGAGAGACCGTATCCATGAAAAATACACTGAAAATCCTCGGTCTTTCCGTCTGCATGGCAGTCGCAGGGACCATGTTAAGCGAACTTCCCGCTTCCCCGGTCAAGTCTGAAGCTCTGGCGCAAGCTAAAGTCACGACATTGGACCAATTGCTCAATCAAGTCCGCCAGGGGCGGCGCAAGGACAATGCGGAGAATCAAAAACGGGTTAATGACTTTCGCAATGCCCGTAATCGCCAAGCTGGCCTGCTAAGGCAGGCTGAAGCTGACGTTGCCCGAGAAGAGCAAATCAGCGAGCAGTTGGAAGCCGTGTTCAACACCAATGATTTGGCGTTGGGCGAATTGGAGCTTCAACTGGCTGAACGGCTGGGCGCTTTTGGCGAACTCTTCGGCGTTGCGCGCCAGGTGGCGGGCGATACGCGGGGGCAGTTGGATAATTCTCTGGTGAGCGCGCAATTCCCAAATCGCTCCGCAGTGCTTAACGAGATTGCGACAAACAAAGAATTGCCGACTATGGATCAACTTCGGCAGCTCTGGTATTTGCTGCAGCTTGAGATGACCGAGCAGGGCAAGGTCGTGACCTTCGCCGCCAAAGTTATCGATACGAACGGAGATCCGCGCGATGAATCAGTCACGCGAATCGGTCCGTTCACGGCGGTTGCCAATGGAAGATATCTGAAGTTTGATTCGGATAATCAGGAACTCGCGGACCTTTCGCGTCAACCGGCAGGCTCCTGGCTGAGTGCTGCGGATCGACTGGAAGGCGCCGATGAAGGGGAGTTTGTCCAAGCAGCCATCGATCCTTCGAGTGGCGCAATCCTGAGCCTTCTGGTGCAGACGCCTTCATTGATGGAGCGCGTCAATCAAGGCGGCGTTGTGGGTTATGTCGTGATTGCGCTCGCCGCTATCGGTCTGTTGATTGGTTTTGAGCGGATCTTCACGCTGTCGGCGACCGCCTCGGCGGTCCGGCGTCAAGTGCGCAATAAAAAAGCGGGTAAGGGCAATCCTCTTGGCCGTGTATTGCTGGCCTATGAGGAAAATCAGCATGCTGACGTTGAAACCATTGAGCTCAAGCTGGATGAAGCCATATTGAAAGAAACGCCAAAACTAGAACGGGGTCTGAACACCCTGAAGGTTCTGGCTGGCGTCGCGCCGCTTCTGGGACTATTGGGCACCGTGACCGGTATGATTGTCACATTCCAGGCGATCACGCTGTTCGGTACAGGCGATCCTAAATTGATGGCTGGCGGTATTTCACAG
>JAJFKN010000008.1 GCA_021773195.1 Gammaproteobacteria bacterium
AATTCATATGCATGGATTCGTCACGTAAAATGTATTGGAACTGTTCGGAAGTACCTACCATTTTGTTACGACGGCCCATGGAAAGAATTTGGGTGAAGCCTACATAGAAGAAGATGCCTTCAAATACTACATAGAATGCAATCAAGTCGCGTAATAAACGCTGGTCATCTTCAGGTGTGCCCGTGTGGAAAGTAGCATCGCCTAAGCTTTGAGTAAAGGGTAAAGCCCAAGCAGCTTTACGCGCCACAGCGGGTAATTCCCGATACATATTGAAGACTTCGGCTTCATCCAGACCCAAACTTTCAATGATGTACTGGTAAGCATGGGTGTGCAAAGCTTCTTCGAAGGCTTGGCGCAATAAGTATTGACGACATTCAGGGTTGGTGATGTGACGATACACTGCCAAGACTAAGTTGTTCGCTACTAAAGAGTCAGCTGTGGAGAAAAAGCCTAAGTTGCGTTTGATAATTAAGCGTTCATCTTCCGTCAAACCATTAGGATCACGCCATAACGCTACGTCGGCAGACATATTGATTTCGTTGGGCATCCAATGATTCGCGCAACCATCTAAATATTTCTGCCACGCCCAATGGTATTTAAAAGGGACCAATTGGTTAAGGTCAGCACGGCAGTTGATGATTTGCTTATCGTCTACTTCAATACGACCTGCACCCATTTCTAAATCTTCTAAACCTGTAACGCCGGTACCTTCGGCTTTCCTGCTACTATCTTCAGAACCGCCATCATCATCTCTGGTAGCCAATTCAGGATCTGCGGCTTTAGGATTTGCAGCGTTGGTTAGTACATTATCCTGTTCGTAATCATCCCAATTTAACATGTGTATCGTCTCCGTTTATATGCATGAGTGGGTATGGCACAGGGCCATCCCAGAATAAGTTATTGACAAGCCTCGCAGTCGGGGTCGTCAATGGCGCAAGCTTGGGGCGCAGACACCGGTTGTACCGCATTCAATGTAGTGTCACTGATGGTGGACTTTTCAGCGTTGGTGGCGCCTAAGCTACGTAAATAATAAGTAGTCTTTAAGCCCATGAGCCAAGCTTGTTTATAAAGCTCATCGAGTTTTTTGCCCGATGGTTCACTCATGTAAAGATTCAAAGACTGTGCTTGGTCGAGCCATTTCTGGCGTCGTGAACCCGCTTGCACCAACCATAAAGGGTCCACTTCAAAGGCTGTAGCGTAGAGAGTTTTCAATTCTTCGGGAACACGGTTAATGGGTTGTACACTACCATTAAAGTATTTCAAATCATTGACCATGACGGAATCCCACATATCCAGTTTCTTTAGGTCATCCACTAGGTAAGGGTTAATCACGGTAAATTCACCCGATAGGTTGGATTTCACAAATAAGTTTTGGTATGTGGGCTCAATGGATTGAGACACACCACAAATATTAGAAATCGTTGCCGTGGGTGCAATGGCCATGGTATTAGAGTTACGCATGCCATTCTTTTTAACTTTTTTGCTTAAGGCTGTCCAATCAAAATTTTGTGAAGTATCTTGATTGAGGTATTGAGCGCCTCGTTGCTTAGCCAGATTTTCAATGGAGTGGATGGGTAAAATACCTTGGCTCCAGAGAGACCCTTCAAAAGTTTCATAACTGCCTCGTTCCACCGCCAAATCACTGGATGCTGTAATGGCAAAGTAACTGACGGCTTCCATGGCTTGGTCAGCAAATTCTACAGCTTTATCAGAAGCGTAAGCGGTACGCATTTTATAGAGTGCATCTTGGAAACCCATAATGCCTAAACCAATGGGACGATGCTTCAAGTTGGAATTCTTAGCCTGGGGCACAGAATAGTAATTAATGTTAATCACGTTATCTAACATACGGATAGCTGTTTTGATGGTTTTTTCCAATTTCTTCACGTTTAAGCCTTTGGCATCCACGTGAGCAGGTAAGTTGATACTGCCTAAGTTACATACAGCGATTTCTTCTTTAGAGGTATTCAACGTAATTTCCGTACATAGGTTAGAGCTATGTACCACACCCGCATGTTGTTGGGGCGAACGTAAATTACAAGGATCTTTAAAGGTCACCCAAGGATGGCCTGTTTCAAACAACATGCCTAATGCCTTACGCCATAGGGATAAAGCAGGAAGGGTTTTGAAGTTTCTAATTTTGCCTTCTTTGGCTTTCTTCTCATAGCCTAAATAAGCTTTTTCAAAGGCTTTACCAACGAGGTCATGTAAGTCAGGCGCTTCGTCAGGTGAGAATAAAGTCCAATCGCCTTTTTCCATTACCCGTTGCATGAAAAAGTCATTGATCCAAACAGCGGTATTCATGTCATGGGTGCGACGACGTTCATCACCGGTGTTTTTACGCAATTCCAAAAATTCTTCAATATCTTTATGCCAAATTTCTAAGTAAGCCACCACGGCGCCTTTACGTTTACCGCCTTGGTTGACGGCCACAGCCGTTGCATTAGCTACATTGAGGAAGGGGACAACACCTAAGTACTTACAAAAGGTGCCTTTTATGTGAGCGACCATGGCACGGATAGGTGTCCAGTCGTTACCGAGACCACCAGCGAATTTAGACAATAAAGCATTGTCGCGAATAGCGCCGAAGATTTCATGCAAATCATCGGGCACAGTGGTTAAGAAGCAGCTGGATAGTTGAGGTCTTGGCGTACCGGAATTAAATAGGGTCGGCGTGGAGCTCATGTAATCGAAAGAAGATAGCAAGTTGTAAAATTCAATAGCCCGTGCTTCACGGTCTTTTTCTTCTACTGCAAGACCCATAGCAACACGCATGAACATGGCTTGGGGCATTTCAAAACGTGTATCGTTGGAATGAATAAAATAACGGTCATAGAGGGTTTGCATGCCTAAGAAGGTAAATTGCAAATCCCGTTGTGCGTCTAAAGCTTTGCCCAATTTATCCAAATCAAAGGTTGCCAAGACAGGGTCTAATAATTCCAATTCAATGCCTTTAACAATATAAGCATTAAAATAACTGCTATATTGCTTGGCCATTTCACCTGTGGTTTGGCTGGGTTTCATGCCGAGGAAGGACATGGCTTCACGGCGCAAATCCACTAATAATAAACGCGCAGCCACGTAAGTATGGTTGGGTTCTTTTTCCACTAAAGTGCGAGCACTCATGATGAGGGCTTTGGCCACATCGGCTTCAGGCACACCATCAAAAAGATTACGCTGTGTATCTTCTATGATGGCCTTTGGATCTACAGCTTCTAATCCTTGGCAAGCATCTTTGACTAAACGGCTAAGCAGTTTCAGATCCAACGGTACCTGTTTGCCATTTTCGAGGGTCACTTTCAAGGAAGAAGTAGGATGTGTGTCTTCTGCTTCGCGGGCTTTACGACGCTCTTCACGATAGAGCACGTAAGCACGGGCAGCTTTTTGTTCACCTGCACGCATTAAGGACAGTTCCACTTGGTCTTGGATGTCCTCTATATGGATAGTGCCGCCGCCTGAGAGACGACGGTGAAAGGTAGCGGTGATGGCGTGGGCAAGCTCATCAACGATTTGGTGAATTCGGCTGGAAGCAGCCGCATGACCGGATTCCTTTTCCACAGCCAAAAAGGCTTTAGTAATGGCAATTTTAATTTTTTCTTCATCATAGGGTAATAACTTACCGTTACGCTTAATGACGCGTAATTGACCAGGGGCCATAGCCGTCAGCTCAGGGCTGGCGAAATCCGTGTCCATGGTCGCACTGCTGCTGGTATCCGTAGAATGGGTGTGCATATATTCTCCAGTAAAAGGGCTAGAATTCTCAAAATTCGGTTAAAAACTGTATACTTTAATTTTACCATAAAACCCAACATATTGGGGTTGTAAGTGGCATAGGCCCCAAGATAGTGGGTTTCTTTTTGAAATACAAGACAATAAACTGGGGGCAACTTGTGGATATCTTGTGGGGAAAATTTTCATGAAAAAACCCTTCAATATTTACAGCAACTTAGCTGCTATTGGCCAAGGATCTTGCTGTGGAAAAAGGAATTCTTTTCGGAGAAGACGCACATTTGGGTCGGCAAAGATGTGGTGAGGGATTTTCCAGTTGGCGCCATATTAACAAGGTTATTGAGCATACCAAATGGTAGGTTTTGTATAAGCACCGTCTTCCTGGAATTTTGCGAGCTGTCCCCTCAGGGGAAACAAAATGTCCAGGACCCAGAGCAGCATTAACGATAGTCTGGCTCCTGCGCCTTCGCGCAGGATGACGGCATTTTTGTCTTACATGGCATCCAGCGCCTTCTGCAAATCCGCTTGTAAATCTTTCACATCTTCTACTCCCACGGAAATGCGCACTAAGCTATCGCTGATGCCTAAGGCTGCCCGTTGTTCGGAAGGGATAGATGCGTGAGTCATGATGGCGGGATGTTCGATAAGGCTTTCAACACCGCCGAGGCTTTCGGCTAAGGTAAATAGAGAGCAAGCTTCTAAAAAGCGTCGGGCTTCTTCTAATTCACCCTGTAGGATGATGGTGATCATGCCGCCGAAATCATCCATTTGTTGCTTAGCGAGTTTATGCTGTGGATGGGAAGGCAAGCCTGGGTAGTATACGGCTTTCACTTGAGATTGTTTTTCCAACCATTTGGCTAAGTGGCGTGCATTTTCACAATGGCGTTGCATACGCAGGGCTAGAGTTTTAGTGCCGCGTAAAGCTAAATAGCTATCCATAGGAGATGCAATGGCACCTACGGCGTTTTGCAAAAAGGTCATGCGCTCGGCCAATTCTGCATTATCGCCCACAACAACAATGCCACCAATCACATCGGAATGTCCATTAATGTATTTGGATGCAGAATGCAGGACGATATCACAACCCAATTCTAAAGGTCGTTGCAACATGGGGCTGGCGAAAGTGTTATCTACTACAGTAATAATATTTTTTGCCTTGGCGATTTTCACAATGGCAGCGATATCGGCTAGTTTTAACAGAGGATTAGTCGGCGTTTCCAACCAAATCATTTTCGTCTTAGACGTAATAGCTTTTTCCAAAGCGCTGAGATCCGATAAATCCACATAGGAAAAATCCAATCCTGCTGAATGTTGTTTTACTTTATCAAATAAACGAAAAGTACCGCCATAGAGATCATCCATGGCAATCACATGGTCGCCCGTATTCAATAATTCCAACACCGTACTGGTGGCCGCTAAACCCGAGGCGAAGGCAAAACCTGCCGTACCTGATTCCAAGTTAGCAATACAACGCTCGTAGGCATAACGAGTGGGATTATGAGAACGGGAATATTCAAAACCTTGGTGTTCGCCCGGGCTTTTTTGCGCGTAGGTGGAAGACACACAAATGGGAGGCATTACGGCACCTGTAGTAGGGTCGACACTTTGGCCGCCGTGGATGGTTCGGGTTTGCAGAGCAAGTTTATCTTTGGCCATGGGATTCCTCTAGGTCTTCTATGTGAAGCCCCCAGTTTATGGGGCTTACCGGGATGGGTCAAGAACTTGTAACCAATTGATTTTAAATGAATTTATTTGGCGAGATGCTTTCAGCCTGGGTAAAGGGATAATTCGTTACTATACTCCCCATAGATATGTGTCTATTAAATGATCATATATGGCATTCAAGAAAACGATTATTATGAGTGAAAAGAACACTTGGCTTGGGAATATCATTGCGGGGGCGTTAACGGGAATCTTGTTAGCGACAGTGGCTGTGGCCATTGCTGCATTGGTATTTAGTGGGCCTTTATCAACGCTTATTTTACCGGGGGTGGTCATCGCTCTCGTGAGCGCCATCATTTTAAATTTAGTCAATCTTATTTGGGGCCAATGTCGTTTTATTGTGTTAGGTCCACAGGATACCTTTGCCGTCATCGCAGCACTGTTGGCCGCCTCCATCGTGGGCGATATGCCCACCAGCGACATGAGTAGTATTTTTGTTACGGTGGTAGTGTCTTTGGCCTTAATGTCTTTGTTGCTAGGTATTGTCATGGCTTCTTTAGGGGTACTACGTTTGGGTAATATCATTCAGTTTATTCCCTACCCTGTCATTGGCGGTTTCTTAGCCGGGACGGGGATTTTGATTTTATTGGGCGCCAGTAAAGTATTAACGGGAATGGATCCCAGCATGGAAAACATCCCTAAGTTATTTGACCATCCAACGTTACTCTTTTGGGGCCCAGCCTTCCTCTATGCTTTATTCATGTTGATTGTTTCTGAAAAAACACAAAATGCATTGTTATTTCCCGTGCTCTTGGCTTTGTTAGTGGGATTGTTTTATTTATTCGTTTTATTTTCTCCTCTGGATATGAAAAAAGCCATGGATATGGGGTTATTGCTAGGCCCATTCCAGCAGGGTGAAACCTTGCCGATGCATGCCTATGCTAAGTTGAGTAGCGTTAACTGGACCACTGTGACGAATCACATGCCGGATTATTTTGTTGCCGTAATTTTGGGTTGTATTTCATTACTGTTAAATGTCAGCAGTATTGAAGTGGGGACAAAGAAAGATTTGAAAATTAATAGTGAATTAAAAGTCTCAGGGATTGGTAATGTTTTTGTGGGCTTGCTAGGTGGTTTTGGTGGTTATCATCTATTAGGATTAACTACCGTGAGTCATAAGTTAGGCGTGCGGAGTTATTTGGCCCCCATCAGTATGATGGCTGTATGTACGTTGGTATTGATATTTGGCATTTCTTACTTGCAATTTTTACCGCGCATGCTTATGGGCAGCTTTCTGGCTTTTCTCGGGTTTTATTTTGTATATCAATGGTTGGTATTGTCTTTTCAGAAACTGGCTATTTATGATTACTTCATTATTATTTTTATTGCTTTTTGCATCGTTTATCAGGGATTGATATCAGGTGTTCTCTTAGGAATCATGGCAGCATTGGTGATTTTTGTCATTCAGTACAGCCGTACCATAATCGTTAAAAATCGTTTGACGGGTAAAGCCATAAAAAGTAAAAGAGAGCGTGCAAGCTACGAAACAAACCTATTAACGCAATATGGCGACGAAGTTTATGTGTTAATCCTTCAGGGGTACTTATTTTTTGGCAATGTCAATATCATCCTGCATCAAGTAATAGATGCTATCGATGACTCTAATCGACCTATTAAATACGTTATTTTAGATTTTAATGCTGTCAGTGGTATTGATATATCGGCGCGTTATAGCTTTAGTAAATTATCACGTTACTGTATCAAGAATCATGTGTTCCTTGTATATTCTGGCCTGTCGAAAGAATCAGGGCGTTCGATGGTGTCAGAGTTACGCAGTTATCATTTGCAATACATTAAGCAATTCCCTGTGTTTGATGAAGCCTTGAATTGGTGTGAAGAAGGGTTGATCAAGCATTATAAAAGGACGTCACGGGAGTTTGTGTTTGCCAATGAGTTGGCGACGCTATTCCCAAGAGTTCAAGATATCGATAGTTTCATTCAATGTTTTATCCCTTGCGAATACCATAAGGATGACATCATTTATCGCGAAGGGGATCCTTCAGACGATATGTATATCATAGAAATAGGCAGTGTCAATGTGATTGTGGGGGGCAATGCCAACCGTACGGCGGTGATTAAGATCCTGGGCCCTGGTGCCATCATTGGCGAAATGGGGCTTTTTCTGGACATTGCTCGCAGTGCCACGGTCATCGCGAAAGAGGATTGTCTGGTTCATCGCCTCACACGCTCAGCCCTGCAGGAATTAGAAGAACGTGACCCCACTATGGCTAAATCCCTGTATCATGGCTTGTTTTGTATTCTCGCGAAGCGTTTGGTTGACTCCAACCAGCTCATCAAACAGCTCAGCCAGTAAAAACTCGGCAAATTCCCCTAGGCTTATGTCTTAACTTCAGGCAGAATGGGGCCTATTTCTAGAAAGGGCCCAGGGGCTCGGGCTCTGAGATTTTTAAGCTGAAACAACGGAGAAGGTAAGACGCTATGAAATTAAAAGCATTAGTACTTGGTGTAATGGGATTTGCGGTGGCACAAGCCTACGCAGTACAGCCTGCAAGCAATAGCGCGGCAGCACCTCAAAACGACAAGGAAAAGTTAAGTTATACCATCGGTTACGACATGGGTGACAATTTTAAATCACAACAGATTAATGTTGACCCAAATTATCTTATGAAGGGTATTACTGATGGCATGGGTGGCAACACGCCTATTATGACCAAACAGCAAATGGAGGATACTTTGATCGGTTTCCAAAAACAATTATTGGCTAAACGTGCCGATAAATTTAAAGATTCCAGCGCGCAGAATGGTAAAGAAGGCGAAAGTTTCTTAGCTGCCAATAAAACCAAGCCTGGCGTGGAAACCTTACCTAGTGGCTTGCAATACAAAGTTATGACTCCAGGTACAGGCGCTAGTCCTACCATGAAAGATACCGTTACGGTGGATTACGCGGGTACATTCATTAACGGTAAAGAATTTGATAGTTCTTACAAGCGCGGTCGCGCAGCTACCTTCCCATTAACGGAAGTGATTCCTGGCTGGCAAGAAGCGTTGACTCATATGAAAACCGGCGCCACATGGGAAGTCTATGTGCCAGCTAAGTTAGCTTATGGTGATCGTGTTATGGGCCCTATTGGTCCTAACCAAACGTTGATTTTCAAAATTCATTTGATCAACATTAAAGGTGGTGACAATGCCGTTGCCGGTGCTACACCAGCAGCAACGCCTGCTAGCACACCTGCAACAAACTAGAGTTTGAACGACTCCCCATACTTCCTTTGGAAGTATGGGGTTTTGTTTTTCTCACACCCTGATGGAAAAATTATTCTTCCTGAAACTCTACATGAACCGACGTATGCTCAGCATGCTTTTGTTGGGCTTTTCTTCTGGATTACCTTTAGCGCTCACTAGTGGTACCTTACAAGCTTGGTATACGGTGTCCGGCGTGGACATCGTAACCATTGGTTTTTTGGCTACTTTAGGCCAACCCTACGTTTATAAATTTATTTGGGCACCCCTCATGGATCGCTACGTGCCGCCTTTATTGGGGCGACGCCGTGGGTGGATGCTGGCCATGCAGTGTTGTTTGGTAATTACCATCGCTGCCATGGCATTTTTTAATCCGGCTCTTTCACCTTGGATATTAGCTGCGATTGGATTGGCTGCCGCTTTTTTCTCGGCATCTCAAGATACAGCCATTGATGCTTACAGTACGGATTTATTAAAACCGGAAGAACGGGGCGTGGGTGCCGCCATGAAAGTGGGCGGTTATCGCGTAGCCATGATCATATCCGGTGGTGTGGCACTGTTGATGGCTGTTGCCATTGGTTGGCGCTGGACTTATCTTATTATGGCCATGCTCATGAGTGTGGGGATTCTCGCTACACTTTTCGGCCCGGAGCCGCGCTACGAAGCCAAGCCCCCCAGTTCCTTGGGTAAGGCCATTGTGGATCCCTTCAAAGAATTCATCAGTCGCGATGGCGCGATTATTATATTGCTGTTAGTAATCCTTTATAAATTAGGCGATGCCTTTGCCTTATCCATGACGACGGTGTTTTTGATTCGTGGCGTGGATTTTTCCTTGGTGGATGTGGGCACTATTATTAAAATTGTGGGGGTGGGTGCGACAATATTGGGAGTTTTCTTGGGCGGGACCATCATGTCGCGCATCGGTCTTTACCGCTCCCTTTTATTTTTTGGTTTATTGCAAGCGGTATCTAATTTAACACTTATGTGGTTGGCTATTGTGGGTAAGAGTTACTTTCTCATGGTGAGTTCTATTTTTATTGAATACCTTTGCGGGGGTATGGGTACGGCCGCTTTTGTAGCTTTACTTATGGGTTTGTGCAATCATCGCTACACTGCCACGCAATATGCTCTATTGTCAGCGCTCTCAGCCATAGGGCGTGTATTCATGGGCCCAGTGGCGGGGGTCATGGTGGAACATATTGGTTGGGTATACTTTTACTTCTGGAGCTTTATAATTGCTTTACCTGGACTACTATTACTATGGTGCTTAAGGAGTCAGGTAACGGTTGCTGGGCAAAATAACACCAATCTTGCGGTATGATGAAAAAACACTCAACAATGACTTTCCCGGGGCTGCAGCTTTTGCTGTGGGTTTTGCTCCTGTGTGCTTTTTCCAATGTGCAGGCTGAAAGTCATGTCATCAGTTATCAAACCGCCAGTGAAATTTCCCACACGGCCTCTCAGCAACAGTTAGCCATTCTCAAAGCAAAAAATCGCATCACCCAACAAAATTTACAAGCCCTAAGGGATCGCAAAAAAAATCAATTAGAAAATATTAGCCCCAAAGATGTGAGCGAAGGCTTATTAACAACGGCGAGTTTGGAAGTGGCTAATGCCAGCGCCAATGTGAATGAAACAGAATTATCTATTGTAGAAACCCAGAGAACCTTAGATGCTGTTAACGCTATGGTGACAAATTTAAAAGAACGTTTGCAAAATGCTGCATTGTTAGCTGCCAGTACCGGTCAATCCACTAATGCTCTCATGGAACATTACAATCAAGAGATAGCCAATGGCCGTCGTTTGATTGCATTAGAAAAAGAACGTTTGCAAGCCTTAGCCAGTGCTTTAGACCTCTCTCAACAAACTCTGACCGTGGAGGAAGCATGGTATAATCATCTGCAGATGCTCTATCAAGTTCAGAAGAATCAAGCTCGGAAGATAGCTTTAAATAACCAAATAACCAACCTGCAAGAACAACAACATCAATGGTTTGGCAAATTAGCCCAGTTAAATGCAAAAATGCATCAAACTGCAGGGCCATCACAAATTACCACGTCCCAGCAATTCCAATTACAAATGGAAATACTGGAGGCCAGTGAAAAGAGCAGCGCCATTCATATTCAAATGTTATTGCTTCAGATAAAAGATCATTTGCATCAGTTGAGACAAGTGGAAGAGCAGGGGCGAACCGTAGCAGCTTTTAGTGGTGCCAGACAGAGCTCTAAATTATTGCTGGATAATTTGCAACGCCTTCATAGTGTGTTAACTCAGAAAGTCACTCTGTTGGAACAGCGCGGTAATATCCTCAATGAGAGTAAAAACTCGGGCTTAATTAATGAAACTCAATACCAAACTTATCATACATTGATTCGCTCTTTGGTGAGCACTTACGAAAATGAATTGGTGGCCACTGGACAATTAATTAATGCAACCAAGACTTATCAAGCACAATTAAAATTGGATTTATCCAAAGAGTTGGGGCGTCGTCAGGGATTGCCTGGTTTTAGCTTAAATGCTTGGGAAGGCTTAGCTATCCAAATTATCTTTATCCCTAATTTACTCTATAAATGGTTGGGGAGTTTGGCTTCACAAATCCACTACAGTTTTCAAGCGCTCACGCTCTGGAAAATGGCTGGCCTTTTATCCCTGGCGGGTTTTTGGTTTGTGATTTGGCGTATCATTGGCAAGATACTGGGTAAAGTTTCTGGGCAAGTACGTGAAAAGCGCCATAAGATTCGCACTAACATCTTCTTTATTGCTTTAGAGTTACTGCGGCGGAATTTGACGTTTATTTTGCTGGCGCTAGCAATATTCACTATTTTATTTATGGGTGGGCTCTCTTTTAATACAATTCGACCATTAATTTTCTTGATGGTCATCGCTATCTTTTTTAAACTCATTATTGATTTAGCGAAGTTATCCTTAGTGGAAACTTCCCGTGAAACCTCTCGGCATGATTTACAATTGTTTCGTGCTTTTAAATGGGCTTTTATCTTAGGGGGTGTTTTAACTGCTCTGACCTATCTGGTGCATCAATTACCCGTGGTCTATGATGTGCGGGATTTCTTTAATCGTGTGTTTATGGTGTTCTTGCTAGCCATTTCTTTGTTGCTGTTGGGTGGTTGGCGTATTGTGCCGCATATCTTTGATATTTACGTACAAAAGAAACGCCCCTATTTGCGCACCATTGTGCGTATTTTAAGTTTATTAATTCCTTTAAGTCTATTATCCACGGCCATGATTGGATTGTTGGGTTATGTGGATTTGGCTTGGGCCATTAACAAGCATGAAGGGATCTTTTTGTTGGTTCTTTGTGGTTATCTTTTAGCTCGGGGTATTTTAATTGATATTGTAGAATGGCTGAGTGAAATGATGATCCGGCGGGTAAAAAATGGCTGGTTGTGGACACAGGCCCTGTTAAAACCATTGGATACAGTATTACGTATTGCGCTTGTTATTTTAGGTATTATGGGGTTGTTTTCTGCTTACAGTTGGGGGCCCTCCTCAAAGGTGGTGATAGCTATAGAAAATACATTTAATTATCCTTTATTTAACTTGGCTGGCAGTGTCATTACGCTACTAAGCTTGATTAAATTCATAATCGTAGTATCCATTTTTTATTGGGGCGCTAAATGGTCGCGAGAATTTGCATACCGCTGGTTATTTGCCAAATCAAAGGATGCCGGTTTACGCAACAGCTTTGCCATTTTTACTCAATACATTGTTGTCATCATTGGCTTCTTTGTATTGTTACGAGTTCTAGGTATTTCATTTACAGGCTTAGCGGCCATTATGACGGGTTTTGCTATTGGTATCGCTTTTGGATTGCGCGACTTATTTAAGAATTACGTCAATGGCATTATGCTATTGTTGGAACGACCCTTACGCAGCGGTGACTTGGTTTCCATCGGCAACTATGAAGGCAAGGTCACTTTCATTGGTGCTCGTTCCATTAATGTGAGTACTTGGGACAACATGGAAGTTGTGGTGCCTAACTCGGAAATTTTCGATAAGCCATTTACCAACTGGACTCTGCAAGATAATATTGTGCGGACAATTATTTCCGTGAAAATATCACGCTCAGATGACCCTCATTATGTGTCTCAATTAGCTATGGATGTTATGACGGCCTGTGAAGCTATTGTTTCAAATCCCGAGCCAGCGGTATTTTTTAATGAGATTGATGATGTGTTGGTTGAGATTGACTTGCGATACTTCATTAATCTTCAAGCCACACCCTCGCGCGCGAAGGTACGCTCAGAAGTTTTATTTGCCCTATGGGATAGCTTTAAATTCCATAACATCAAAACGCCATACCCAGCGCAAGAAGTGCAGGTGAAAGGTTTGCGGGATGAGAATGAGTAAGTCCTGAATTCATCTTCACCAACACAGACCGGCAAGGCACGTTACCCCGATGAAAATCGGGGTCCAGTCAGATTAGGTTGTTCCAGCGAAGCTGGAACACTTATTGGACTGGATTCCGGCCTTCGCCGGAATGACGACGCACCCCGACAAACACACAATCAGACCACTTATTAACCATAATCATCGATACTCCTGTATCTCCCTTGAAAAATTGACAGAGTCTGGTTACTATTGTTCTTAAATCCCATTTTTCGGGGTTTAATGATAATAGTAGCCAGATATGTCTAAATCACAGTTCTTCATTGATTCATTAACTGCCCAGGGAAAAATCGCATTTACCCAGGAACAGTTCTGTTCAGGATTAGGAATTTCGCACAAAGCAGCAACTAATGCTCTTAGCCGCCTGCTCAAAAAGGGCTCTATTACTTCACCCGGTAAAGGTTATTACCTAATCCTAACGCCTGAGTTTATGGCCACAGGCTGTTTGCCTGCTGACTATTTCATTGATTACTTGATGCAGCATTGTGGGAGAAATTATTACGTAGGTTTATTAAGCGCAGCATTATATCACGGAGCTGCTCATCAACAGCTACAGAATTTTCAAGTGATGGTGGACCAAAAGCGCAAAACTATACATTGTGGTAATGTAACAATTAATTTTATTCAGAATAATCATTGTATTCAAATACCAAAACAAAAAATAAAAACCCGAACAGGGTATATGTTCATTTCAACGCCTGAAGCCACAGCTATGGATTTGCTTATCTATATGCGACAAAGTGGCGGTATGCCTCGAATAGTAACGGTGATAGAAGAGTTAGCTGAAGTCATATCAAAAGATAAATTGATAAATTTGGCGAGGCAGTCAGTCACTTATCATTGGGTGCCTCGATTGGGTTACCTATTAGAATTTTTAGGGTATAATGAATTAGCCGACTCTCTGTATGACAGCTGTTTTAAACACCACACTGATTATATTCCATTGGTGCCTTATGCAACTATGACGCAAGCGCTTCGTGATAAAAAATGGCGTCTTGCCGTTAATGCGAAAGTGGAGAGCGATTTAAATGATACCTATTAGTTACATCAATGAATGGCGACAACAAGCCCCTTGGCCCTATCAATCCCAAGTGGAACAGGATTTGGTTTTGAGTCGCGCCTTAGTGTCACTCTACCAAGAGCCACTGATTCAAGAAACCTTAGCCTTTCGAGGTGGCACAGCATTGAATAAGTTGTTTTGTGATTGTCCCACGCGTTATAGCGAAGATATTGATTTGGTGCAAATCAGTCAGTCGCCAATGGGACCTGTTCTGAGTGCCATACGCCAGGTGGTTGACCCTTGGTTGGGAAATGCTAGGTGGAGTCAGAGCTCACAGCTAGTTAAATTAACTTATCGTTTCCTAAGTGAAGACGAACCTTCCGTGCCATTGCGATTGAAAATTGAAGTTAATACCATAGAGCCATTCTCACTGAATGGTTTTCAAACTAAAGATTTCAGTGTAGACAATCATTGGTTTTCTGGGGTCGCTAAGATTAAAACTTATGACATAAATGAGTTGATGGCCACTAAACTACGAGCATTGTATCAACGACTAAAAGGACGTGACTTGTATGATCTTTGGTTGGCGGTAGCGGAACTTGGAGCAGAGCCTAAAAAAGTAGTGTCTCTATTTAACGATTATAATAAATACCATGGCGTGAAGATTACCCGAGCGGAATACGAGCGTAATTTGACTCTAAAGATGCATAATACTGATTTCCTCAGCGATGCAAAATAAGTCCTGCCAGCGAGCTATGATTGGGGACCAAAATAGGCGCTTGATTTGGTTTTGAATGATTTTGTTTTAAAGCTCGATGGCTTGCCCTGGAAGGGTGAGAAGAAATCTCATCAACTGCAAGTTGAGAATCCATAACCCGAACATTTATTAACCATAATTATGGGTTATTATAAACGCCCCTTGACCAGGCGACCCCATTCTCCATAGAATGGTCCACAATAAGCTATTTATATAAGAACCATTGATAGTTTTTAGAACAACAACCCAGCGCCCGCGCGTTACAGAAATATAAGGATTTCCTATGTCTACGTTAAATGAATTCATTGCTAAAATACGCGAATTAGAAAATATTGAATTGCCTCGATATTTGAAGGACTATCTCCATGCGCATTTGCAAGCTATGGCTATAGGCGACATAGGGCCAAAAGACTATGAGGGGTTACCAGATGGCGATCCTGCGGTGAAAGGCCGCAAAAAAAAACAAGCAAGAGAAAGCACTGGCTTAAATGCAAAAGCAATGGCAGCTATTGAAGAAATACAACAGTTATTGGAAGCTCATGCTGGTAGAGAGCCAGCTTTCAAGGAGGAGAGTGATCGCCTTCTCAAGGAATTAGATCGACACAAGGGTCAGTTAGAAGAATTTTTCAAGGCTAATAGGGCTAGCAGAGCAGGCCGCGATGGCATCATTGTTCTAGCCCAGTCCCAGTTTATGTTTAACCTGTGCATTTTGAATGAAGCTAATGACTTTAAAACAGAGGCTAAGCCATTAGCAGACGAAGCAAGACTTAAAGCCTATGCCATTGCTAATGATGGTGAGGCAGTGAGGATTGACCATTCTACTGAAGGGGGTAGAGAAGCAACAAGTGCCCCTGCTCTTCCCTCTAGTGCGTCACTACCGACGCTAACACCAGATATCGAGTTGGGTAGGTTCTGTAAAAAAATCGGGGAGTTGATAGGCCTGGTAAGTCTTGAATCTTACTACGCCTTTGTAGGACATTTTATAAGTATCGATATCTGTGATAAAAATTTATTAAGCTCAGTGACGCAAGCAATGGGAGCTGCAATAGATGCGTTACCTCAGACAGAATTGAATATCAAGCATATTGAAAGAAAACAACAAGAAATAATCGATTATTATAATGGGAATCTGAGAGCTATTCAGGTTGCTCAGTCCCAAAGAAATGAAAATGTGCTGAATGTTCTAGGTGTTGCTTTGGGCGAGCGCCCAGCAGTGACTGGAACAGCGGCCAGGCGTGAGATGATAGGCAAGCTTTATACCTTTGGGGAAGGTACTGAAAATCATTTTGCTGAAGTACTGATGCCTGGGCACGGACGTGCAGATGACGCGAAAGTGCTAGCTTTTTTTCAGCAGAGAGGCCGGCAGATTTTACAACTATTGCATGGTAATACTGATAGACGTAAGGAATTCTTTGATGCCTTTATGGAATATTTGAATAAGGTAACCGCGTCCTCTGAGTCTGAAGGCATAGAGGCAGTGATGGAAGCATTTATTACTATCTTTAATAATCCTCAAGGTCGAGAAATTTATACATCCCTCAATATTTGGCAGCGGTTAGCTCTATTGCCGAAAGAGATAGTAGCGCTGGCATTTAGACTGTTTACATCATGGCGGGCTTTTATGTCACCTGGGGCTGGAGCAGAACCTGGCTTACCCAAACCCGATAACGCTTGCTTATTGCAATTGGTTAAATTAGGTAGAATAGAGGCCGTTGAAGTTTTATTGGGTAGTCGCCATGCTAATTCTGATTTAGATGTCAATCAGGGTGCATTACATGTGGCGGTATTCCATGGGCATCATCGTTTAGTAGCTCAACTGATTGATAAGCACAAAGCAAAGATAGATGCTGCCTTTATGTTTGATGGCAAAATACTTAAGCCGGAAGATTTTATTTTGCCAGGGCATCCACATGAATCTAAATTGAGAGACAATCTCACGGCCTACACTCGAGTAACAGTCATGCCTGGTGCCGGGAATGAAATCATAACGGGTGCCGATGCACGAAAAACAAAGGTTTTTGATATTGATGGTTTGCCCGGTGAAATATTTTTACAGGAAGCCATTAGAGGGCGTCGAGAGCATCTCGCAGCCCATGAAAAATTACAGACTGAGTTCGCTCTGTTGCAACAAGTGCTAACATCAGAGGAGGCAACAGCCAGTGCCCAGTTCGATGCACTGATGTGTTTTAAACGTGTTATGGCGCAATGCACACGGCCTAATATGCGTGATGTGATTAGGCAGTATGAGAGACAAGTTGCAGACATTATTGGCGAACGGTTAGAGGGCTGGGTAGAGGCTATTAAACGTGATTTGCCGGCGCCTACTATTAAACGCAAGAAAGAAGCTGGTGCAGAAGTACTTGCGGATGAGATAGAGCAGACAGGTGACGGGCATAAATATCGTAGGGCAACCACGTTGCCGAATGAAGAGGGCACCGTGCAATCCAGAATTAACTGGCAAGCCATCGACCCTGATGCTATCCAAGCCTTGGAACGTCTTAGTGTGATTGGTTGTCATGTAAATTGGGACAATGCAAGCGATTTATTGGAACGCTTAACGGCGTTTCTGTCTGGTCTGAGCACAAGTATTAACAAAGAAACCGGTGAAGACATTGAAATGTTACCTCGGTCAGGCAGTACCAATGTTGACCTCATAGAATTATTGAATAAGGCAAAAGAGGTTAGTCCACATAAATTTACTGAAAACCTGTTAAAGGTTCTTCTATTAGTGCGTGGTGTTTTAAGTTTAAGTAATCTAGAGAATGGCACTTATACTGGTCCCGGGGTCAGCAATGGCAATTGTCATGACATATGCCGAGAAATTGAAGCTAAAGCCATGGCTTTATTGCCTAGAATGAATGTCAAAGCTTATCTCGATGCCATAGCCAGGCGCATGGAAAACATTCAACAACGCTGTAATCGCAGTACGGAAAGTATTGAAATTTATCATGCTGAGTTGGATAAGGTGATGGGAGAGTTGAGCTTGTTGTGGGAATTAGATTCTAGTAATGGAATATTCGATGACTCTGATAGAGAGAATTTGGTGCTTCTATTCAATACCATTCCCGAATTGATGGATAATTCAGACCAAAGACTTAGGTTCAAACTTGAATTAGTTGCCGCGCCTACTTGTACTAGTCGATTGGAGGAAGCTGGGTTTGAAGAAGAAAATACAAAAATCGAAGATTTTAATAAAATAAAAAAAAGCATAATTGAGTTGATTGGTGATTTAATTAGAGATGAAAAGAGCTTAAACCACCGGAATAACAGTAGTACTTGCAAAATGTTAGGTTTAGGTGAGAATGCTCATACGGAGGCTTTTCAGTCCGACCTAGGGCTATTAAGAGCAGTGTTGAAAGACCTTTATGAGTCTGAGAGTTGGTTGACTTCCCCAGTGGCCATGCATTTCTTTTTGACAGGTCAGGTCTATAAGATTGAGGAAGGTGAAGAATTGTCTTATGATGCCTTAATGCAATGTTATCAAAACATTCTTCCAAAAGCTGACAATATGGCCTTGTTGCATAAACAAGAAAACTGCACTTTTGGAAAGGTCAAATTCTTGGAGTTTCAAACTCATCACAGTTTTAATTTAACCACTATTTTAAATTTGATCAAAATTATCATTACTGAACGTATCAGTCATCTTGGTGATCGCGACAGTGACGAGAAGTTAAGAGCTTACTTAGAGAACATGCGTGATAATCAAATTCCTAGCTTACAGAAGTCCATCATGCAATTGAGTGCTCGTGTTTTCAAAATGGAAAGAGTGGTGCTGAGAGAGGGGCAAGATCAAGGGTTGGAAGAGATGCATGGAAGACGTCATGTTAACCCTGGAAGAGCACGCAGTGTTTCCATGAGTGCTGTTGGTGGTGATTATTCAGCGACTTCACAGGCAGGTGCAGGAGAGGCCGTGGATATGGATTTGCTGAGGAGTGTCAGTATGCGGAATATTAATGGTGGTGATTCGCCGCAATAGACCGCCGTCATTCTGCACAAAACCTTCGTCATTGCGCGGCTTGACCGCGCAACCCAGAGCTACGTAGAACGTTCCCCTGGATTCCCGCCTTCGCGGGAATGACGTTAGAAGACGCGGGGATGACGTGGGGTGGTGGGGATGACGTGGGGTGGTAGGAGATGACATACAGTTCATAAAAAAACGCCCGCAAAAGCAGGCGTTGTAATTAGCGAGTTATTATTAGCTTTGTAGGAATGTTTTTTTCCATGCATTTTCAATTGGATCATCATGAAAGGCAGATAGATTTTTAGCATATTGAGTCTGAGTCACATTATCTTCTGAATGGACTACAGCATAGCGAGTATGTAGCTCAAGTGCGGAAAAAGTTTCCTTAGTAACTTCAGCCTTAGCGCTATTGCATAGCTGAGCATATTGCTCATCCGTAGTTGGGTATGTATGAACAAATGTAAACAGTTTGGCAGATACAATTTGATTTTCAGGGCAATCCCCTATGAAAGTACTGCGAAGTTCACTTGAAAGAGATAGGTAAACTTCAATTGGCATTTCTTGTTTAACAGACTCGTCAAGCTGGCTATATTCTTCTGCTCTCATTTCACTATGGAATTGGCCATACATAATGTTATCCTCATATTTGAATAATAATGCCCCATATTATAAAGAGTTGTTCAATATTTGACAAGTGAAAAAAAGTTAACAATTAACCAAACGTTCATTATACGGGGTTGTTCACCAGCTTGCCTTCTAACGTGGTGAATTTCTTCGGGAATTTGGTGCACTGATGTCTGTATCGCTTCCCCTAGTGGAGGCGAGCTCTTCTCTAATCTGTTGATTTATCCACTGACAGAAAACATCGAAACCTGCCAAGTAGTCAATTAAGGCTTCGCCATTGCCTTTTTCCCATTTAATCCCAATATCGCCATTTTTGCCGTTGTGAATATAGACTCGTTGATCGATTAAAAACAACACTAGGGCCATGATTTCCATCACTGAGAGACCACCGCTGCGGGTGACATGGGCATTGGTGCGGGCTAAGACTTTTGCAATGACTTTGTCATCTTGGTTGCCTAGGGCGTAGATTTTTGTGGCGCCTTGATGGCTATTAGCCAGTGCGACTAAGCGTTGTTTTAACTCATCATTCTGACCGCAAAAAGCGATGATGACATCATGCTCTCCAGATTTTACTAATTCTTCCACATAATCAAAGGTGGCTTCGCCCCCTTGGCCACCTAGCATGATGCTTGCTACTCTTGTTTCGGGCTGAAGTTGTATTTCACTAAAACTAAATGAATTAATGGCATAGTGAATTTTACAAACTTTTTCCCGTAAACCCTTTAACTCATCGGTCATACGGAAGGCTTCCCGTAGCATGGGATTATTGGCGGGGTCGATGGCTTGGAAGGCGATGTTCTTCAATTCATCGGGCCATTGAAAGCCCTTCGCCGTGATGCCATGTAATTTCAATAAATGGCGATATTCATCAGGGATAGCCTTTAGTGCATCTAAATAATGTACGCAGGCATCACAAATGATGTCAGTAATGTACAACTCTACTTTTAAATCTTCATCAGATGCTTTGTTATATCCATCCGCCGCTTGTAAAATACCGAGCAAATTCAATGGTTGTGCGCAGACTACTTTAGAGAAAGGGACGCGGACCTCAGACATTAAAAGTCTTAGGATGCCTGCTGAAACTTGTCTATTGGTGACTTTATCAAACTGGGGTTGAACTGTTACGCATAGGTTGAGTAATTTTCCCCAGTCACGACGCTGAAAGGTATTCCACATTTTTACACTGGTTTCACCACCACTGACTAAATCCAACAGAATATCCAAATAGGGGCGGTGTTGATCATTTTCAGCAGGGCCGTAATCCACCAGGGTTGCACCCTGACTATCAAAGAAAGCATTCAAACCTAAAATTGTTGAAATGTGGCCGCGGCCCCCGGAGGTGGCAACCATGAGGGGTTTCACACCGGTCATGGGGCCCGTAGTATTAGATGGCGCTGGAGGAGATTCTGCATGATCAGCAGCGTCTGTGGATGACGCTGTGGTATCTTTTGCTTTCGTTTCACCAGCTATGCTATATGCCCCACCGTTTGCTAGTGCTTCTCGCAGCCGCGGCGATAGGTGTTGATCGGATTTACTGGGGGCTGGCACAGAATGCCGATTCATTTCAGCGGCATGTGTTGCAGCCTGTGTTGCCACAGGCGCACCAGTATGCACTTCAGTTAATTCAATGCCGGCATCGCCTTTCTTTGGCTTTTTTTTAGAAAAAAGACGATGCATATTATGACCTTGGGGTAAGTTAATTAATTCTTAGGAAAAAATATCTTTTGGTTTTTATATGCTGCCATTATGTCATGGCTATAAATCGAACACAAGGGCCAGTAATTTGCCATTGGTATCTTCCCAGGGAATGCCTGAGTTAGGATTATGAATTTGTAGGGTTTGATTTTTTAATAAGGGTGCCATGGCTAAGAGTTCCATGGTTGCAATACCACCACATCGGGTAATATGATGATTAGTGCGCGCTAAGACCCGTGCCACGACGGTATCATTTTGTTGGCCCAAGGCATGGATTTGAGCGCTACTATGATTGTTGAGACTGTCTAGCTCTCTTTTCAATGTTTGGTTTTGACCACAAAAAACAATGATATGTTGAAAGGTTTTTACTAGACTTTTAACATAATCTAAAGAAGCTTGTCCCCCTTGGCCGCCTAATAAAATGCTGGCGACTTTATCGTTTATGGCTATATCTAAGTGTTTTTCTTTTTCATGGTAGTAGGGGATATTGCAATCTGCTTGGCGTAACTTTTCTAAATCAGCAGTATGTTGAAAAGCGTACCGCACCATGGGGTTTTCCTGGGGATCTAACATTGTGAAATCAATGCCCTTTAAATAATGAGGCCAGGAGAAATTAGGACTTTTTACCCCATAAACATGCATTAACTCCTGTTGTTGTTTGTTAAGAATTTTCAACGCATGCAAATAGATTCGGCAGCCTTCATCAAAAATATCCGTAGCATAAAGTTTTAAAGTTAAATTGGTTCGTTTTTGTTGATTATAAATGAGGAGTGCCTTGGTGATTCCGGGCATATTTAAGGGTTGTACACAGACCACTTCTGTATAAGGTTGCCCTTGGTCATGGGCTTCATTTAATTTTTTTAAGATTCCTTTTTTTATAGCTCTATTGGTAAGGCGATCAAAGATCGGCTGCACTCTGACAAAGAATTTTAATAGCCATTGGCGGTCGTGGCGTTGGCAACTGTTCCACCAGCCACTGCCCATTTTTCCAATGGTGATGAAATCCTTTAGAATGTCCACATAAAAACGTTTGCCAGAGCTTTGGGCTCGAGCATATTGAGCTAATTGCAGCTGTTCCCCATGCAGACGTTCGTAATGGTCTAGTAAGGCTTCCACGGTGCGTAGATGGCCGCTGCCGCCTGATGTTGCGATGAAGAGAGGTTTGATGATAGCACGCATGGTGATTCCTACGTAGTTGGCTTCTTTGTATCAGATTACCATAGGAATAGAAAGGCGTGTTTGATGAATTTATTGGAGGCTGCAAATGCTGCAAGAGGATTGGTCCGAAGGCGTTTTATGCTGGGGAGTTCTAACCGCCCGTCGACTAGCTTCAGCGGCTCGTCGACCTGTTGCAAATAAATCGGTTTGACTGCTTGCGCCCGTGAGCGAGCTTGAGCTTTCAGACCGTTTGAGTGGGTGCCGATGGGCTTTATCTTTAGGCCATTCTTGTTGATTAATGGTTAGGCGTTCACCTTCTGTTTTGCTGGAATCATAGGTCACATCGTAGGGGTGTTTTGCCGCTACTAAATCTACTTTTTGATTGTCGATACGCAGACTATGTTTGCAAGGAAAAGCAATGATACGAATGGGGAGCATGTCCATTTTTACGAGGTATCCATTATTATAAAACATTAATTTTAGTCCGTGACCTGGAAAGTAGCGTACACTGGCCACTCCGCTCTTACTAAAATCCCAAGTAGCTATGTTGGCTGCTTCAGGAGCGGAATCGGTTGCATTTACTACTACTTTTTCACCCATCATGGCTTATATTCTCTATGCATATATCAAAAAACCATTCTAGAGCAGCAATGTTAAGGGTAAATTAAGGCTAGGGCTTAAGAAGGGGTTTTCAAACGTTCTTTGAGTTTTTGTTCTTCCAGCATTTGTTCTGTGGCCGTGGTATAGCCCACCATATGAGCATCTTCTTGGGAAAGCTCCGCCAAGAGGTCTTTATCCAAGGAAATTTCGCTGGCGGATTTCATTACTACTGCTTCGTCATCAGGGCGACTGATGGAAAACATCATGCGATTGTAATTATCGCAGAATTCTTGCACAAGGATGCGACTTTTGGG
Organism: Gammaproteobacteria bacterium; assembly: GCA_021773195.1. Classification (GTDB taxonomy): domain Bacteria; phylum Pseudomonadota; class Gammaproteobacteria; order JAKBBU01; family JAKBBU01; genus JAJFKN01. The sequence goes on from JAJFKN010000008.1 coordinate 23,172, forward strand.
CGCATTGGGTTCAGCTTTGATTTGGCAGGCGAGATAGGTCAAATTTCTTACATCTTGGCGAGAAAAGCCTTCCAGCATTTTATCGTCGGCAAGAATTTCTTCTGGAGTGATTTTATAGGTGATATTTTTGCCCACTATTTGTACGACAAGCTTGTATTTGCCACCTCGGCCTTGTTCCATATCCACGATTCGGAAAATATCACGCTTCTGTTGTACTTTACGAAATTGTCGTAATAACCGGGTAAAATAAGCCACAATGCTTCTGTGACGCTTCGTCATGGCCATTCTCCATATAAATCAGGTTAATCAACTCTAGGCTTGAATCATACCAAATCTGAAGCCATTAATCATCGTAATTACGTCGTGCTTGCACTAGACTACCGCGGTATTTATCGCCATCCTCCAAAAGTCGCATTTGGAAGTGTTCTAAATCTGGGCTCAAAGGCTTTAAATACTTCATTTCACCATCCATTAATACTTGGCGAAAAATAACTTGTTGGGTTTCTTGCAAGAAAACAGCGATGTAACCCCGGTCGCGCATGGGTTTGTCAGGATCCAATATGACCGTGGTGCCTTCGGGAAATTGCGGTGCCATGGCGGAGTCGCGCAATGTTAAAGCATATCCTTGATCGCTGATGGGGCTATCCACAAACAAGGTGGTGGGTTTTTCAGCTAAGATAACGTCGCGATTACTCGGCCATTGGGTGGCAGCATCCCATGAAATCAAAGGTACGTTGGTTAATCCTGCGGGACCAGTGTCAGTAGGTAAGGTTTCGATCCCACGTAGTTGATCCGGCGTGAGATCAAAAAATTCAGCTAGGCGTTCAATGGATGCACCATGGGGATGAGGGGTCTTACCGGTGACAATGCGGTGAACCGTGGGTTGTGGTAATTCCACGCGCCGGGCCAACTCAGCCGTTTTGATCTGCTTTTCGGACATGAGTTGTTTGAGATTGTCGGATAATGTAGACATGAATCTAAGTATCTCAAAATTTTAATCTTTTGTCTTTAAATTGAAGAGAAAATGAGTAAATTCTGAGAGTTTTTCAGCTTTATCACTATAAAAGTTGAGTTTGCCCTTTGAAAGTGTGAAATCTGGATATAATTTAACCGGTCATTTCTCTAGGTTCTAGGTATAATGGATTTACTCCTAGAGGGGCTTCGATTATTATGAGTTCTACTACAAATCCATAAAATGAGGATAATAATGTTTATCAGCGTATTAAAATCAAAAATTGCCTACGCCAAAATTACTCAGAAAGAATTATTTTACGTGGGTTCCATTTCCATTGATGAAGATATCATGGACGCCGCCAACCTCATGGAAAACGAACGCGTGCATATTGTGAATCTCAATAATGGTGAACGCTTAGAAACTTACGTCATCAAAGGTGAACGGGGTTCAGGTCTTATCGGTTTAAATGGTCCGGCCGCTCGCAAGGGTGAATTGGGCGATGATCTTTTTATTCTTTCTTATGCAGATATAGATCCAGTAAAAGAAAAATTAAAACCTATTGTTGTGGATTTAAAGCATAATTTGCAGGAAGCAATCACTGCGTAATGTATTGAGAAGCGTTTATTAAACGCAATGATTATCATCAATGATTCGTACGATTGTTTAATCAGCAATAAACTTTTCTAGCCCCTTGTTTTTGTATAAACACTCAGCTACCATCCGAACAGTAATATTTATTAGAACTTTTATTAGAATAAGGAAAGGATTATGTTAAGAGAACAGGAAACAAAAACGTCTGTCGAAGAAGAAGCTGCTGCTGCTGCGAAATTTTATGATCAGCAAAAAACTGGACGGTTAACAGATTATTCACCTGAATGTGCAAAATTTCTTACTGAATTTAACGCGGCGGCAATGCCTCAAACTCATGTGCGAGCAGTTGTTAGAAGTACTATAAAAAGTACATGGGATATGTTACCCGTTCCTGACATGTATGATAGTGTAGATAAACCATTATCAGAAGCACAGAAAAAACCAGGAGTCTTACCAAAAGAAGCAGAAGATCGTTTAGTTCAATTACGCCAAGAGTTGATTAATGATCATAATGTGTTTTCTGAGGTTCGGAAGGTAAGTCAATTTCTGAGAGAATTGAGTGAGCGTGAAATAAAGAAGGGAAGTTTAGTTAGTTTTATTCCTGAGAGCAGTAAGATCGATAGCCAGATTAATGGCGTCGAAGAGCGATTGACGACTTTGCAGGATTATGTGGAAAAAATCCATGAATTTCTAGAAATCCTCATTCGACATGCTGTTGATAATGAAGCTTTTCGTACTAAACATTTAACATCTTTACAAGAAAAACAACAAGCCACCAAAGATTGTTTGGGATTATTAAGATTAAGCTTTGTTGCGCGTTATATTCATGCGGTAGCATCGTATATGGGCGTATTAGAGGAACAGTATCTCGCCAATCGATCTTTCACATCGCCGGTAAAAAAAGGTATTACAAAAACTGCCCAGGAGACTTTTTCTGAAGTTGAAGAGCAGTTCAAAAGCTTCCAAACTACTGCTGCAAGCATGACGGAAAGTGATCGAGATGTTTCAATACTCGAAGTGGCATTGGGTAAGCTTATTGCTGCAATAGAGAAAAATATAACGAATTTGAAATCTTATGTGGAGAGTAATGATCCCGAATCTATGGAGTTAAATAAAATACTGAAGGAAGTGCTTGAGTCACTTAGAGGCTTCAAATTAAAATTAAGCAGTATATTACAATCCGGTTTTGATAAGCTGGAGCCGTTGGTCGTTGAAATTAAAGAGGTAGAGGTTAAATCGGCTACAGTTGATGATGTTGATCCATTGCAGGTTGGAGATAAAGGAACTAAAAAGGTTGCGGTTGTAAAGGAGGGGGAAGCTACACTCAGAACTGAGTTACTTAAGTATGGTACTACGGGTGGTGGCTTGTTTGCTGATAGTAGTGCAGATCTCACTGGTGGTGGAGAGGAAAAAGAAGATGCCGATGAAGACGGTGATAAAGTCCCTAAGAGATTAGACTTTGGTTCTGAGGGTGATGAAGGCCAGCTAGAAGAGCGCGAGGAAGAGCCCGAAGAGACTGAGGCAGAGAAAAACGCTAGGGTTTTTGGTGAGGGTAATTCTGATGAAGGCCTTGGCATTCGGACCCCCGCTCCTTCTTCACAAGCCTTAACTACAGGTTCAAATGCGACTTTTTGGAGCCGGATTTTTTCTGTGAATAACTTGCCTTTAATTGCCGCGGCTTTAGCTGGCATTTTCGGTGGTGAGCAGAATCAGCAAAATGGCAGGTTTATATTGGGTGGCATAGTGGCTGCGTTGGTCTCTGCTGGAATGCATTTCGCAATGCCTGCTGTATCGTCTTCAGTGGAAGACGTGACTGACGAAGAAGAACAGCAGCACAGGAGTGATAATAGCCGTTAAGCTTAACGTCACTCCAAGTTATTGCATAGCCTTTTTGTCTTCCTGAAATTTTGCGTTATTCGTTTCTTACGTCACCTGTCTCTTACGTCACCCCGGATTGCGCAGCAATTCCGGGGTCCATGGATGAAGTCCTAAGCCCTATGGATTCCCGCCTTCGCGGGAATGACGTTAGAGGGCGCGGGAATGACGTTAGAGGGCGCGGGGATGACGTAGTGACGTCTTTGCGCAACCTTTTTCCTCAATAATAACAACAACTTAAAAACAAGTCTGTACAACATATAATCTATATACTATAAAGAGGGATGTATTGCTGTAAGCCCCCAGAAGGATAAGCACAATGTTAACGGCTGAGTTTCTTTCCCGATTACAATTTGCTTTTACCATAAGCTTTCATATTTTATTTCCGGCTTTCAGTATCGGGCTAGCGACTTTTTTGACGGTCATGGAAGGCTTATATTTAAAAACTAAAAATCCACTCTATCTCAGTATTTGTAAATTTTGGATGAAGATTTTTGCTTTAACCTTTGGTATGGGGGTTGTCTCTGGTGTTGTGATGGAATTTCAGCTGGGGACAAACTGGTCCGGTTTCACCGACATCGTGGGGCCAGTTCTGGGTTCTTTATTCACTTATGAAGTATTAACGGCCTTTTTTATTGAGGCGGGTTTTCTCGGTGTGATGATTTTTGGTTGGCATAAAGTGGGGCCAAAATTGCATTTCTTATCCACGCTGTTGGTTTTCTTAGGCGTGACCTTATCAGGGTTTTGGATTTTATCGGCTAACTCTTGGATGCAAGTGCCTGCTGGTGCTATCTTTGAAGGTGGGCGATTTGTTGTAGACAGTTGGATGGAAGTGATATTTAACCCTATGGTCATCCCGCGCTATTTGCACATGATGTTGGCGGCTTATCTCACCACCATGTTTGTTATCGCAGGCATATCAGCCTTTTATTTATTACGTGATTTGCATAGAACCTTTGCGAAGAAATGTTTATCCTTTGCCATGGGTGCGATTATTATTCTGATTCCCGTGCAAATATTTGTGGGTGATGATGTGGGTGTGAAAGTACAACAACATCAACCTTTGAAAACCGCCGCCATGGAAGCGGTATGGGAAACTCAAGAGGGTGCGCCCTTAGTGCTTTTTGCCATACCAAGCATGGAGCAGGAAAAAAATCTTTATGCCATTGAAATTCCACATCTAGCCAGTTTGTTAAATACTCATGAATGGAATGGTAAATTGGTGGGCTTGAAAAGCGTGCCTCCAGAAGATAGAGCATTTGTGCCCATTGTATTTTTCAGTTTTAGAATTATGGTAGCCGTTGGTTTGTTAATGTTTGCCATGGGCGTGATTGGTGTGTATTTGCGTTTTAAAAAACGACTGTATGATACCCGTTGGTTCTTGCGACTGTGTGAAGTTGTCTCCCCCATTGGTTTTGTGGCGATTATTACCGGTTGGTTTACGGCCGAGGCTGGGCGACAACCTTGGGTGGTTTATAACATGATTCGCACCAGCGACGCTGCATCCCATGTGGATGTGAATCATGTGATTACTTCATTTGTTCTGTTAATTATTGTCTATGGCCTTGTTTTTGGCGTGTTTTATTTTCATTACTTGAAAAAGATCATTAAAGCAGGGCCGCAAGAACATGACGTTATTGAAAAACCACCGTTCGCTTACATGCCAGGTGAAGGTAAGGAGGAACAATAATGGTTGAGCTGTTACCGTTGATTTTTCTCTGCATCATTGGCTTCTGCATCATCATGTATGTGATATTAGATGGGTTTACTCTGGGCACTGGTATCGTTATGCCCTTTATGACCCACGAAGAGCGTGATATTGCGGTGAGTGTGATCTTGCCCACTTGGGATGGTAATCAAACTTGGTTGGTATTGGGCATGGCGTCGCTTTATGGTGCCTTCCCCCTGGCCTTTAGCACCTTATTACCCATCATGTATCTGCCATTGTTAGTTATGGTGGTATCATTACTATTCCGTGGCGTTGTGTTTGAGTTTCGTTTAAAGTCCCATAAAGGCAAGCGATATTGGGATTGGGTTTTCTTTCTAGCCTCCCTGACAGCGGTGTTAACTCAAGGTGTTATTTTAGGTAACGTGGTTCAGGGCTTCCCAAATATTGCTGATGTTACGGTGATTCCTCCCCATCAATGGATCACGCCTTTTAGCATTGTCACAGCCCTTAGTTTGGTATTTGGTTATGGCTTATTAGGCTCTACTCGTTTAATTTTAAAAACTCAAGGTAAGATTCAAGCAGATATGTATCGTATTGCACGAGTGTGCGCAATCATCATGGCCCTAGCTATGTTTATCGTGAGTATTTGGACTGCCTTCATTCATCCAGCAGTCACACAACGCTGGTTTGACCCCACTTTAATGCCTTACTTAGCTATCTTGCCTTTAGCTACGGGTATCTTTTTCTTATTATTGTTGTGGGGGTTATATAAAAAACACGACCGCACGCCATGGTGGTGTGGTGTGATGATGTTCTTGTGTCCTTTTGCAGGGTTTGGCGTTAGTATTTTTCCTTATATCGTGCCCTATAATCTCACGCTCTGGCAAGCGGCTGCACCCAGTAATACTTTAGAGTTTCTGTGCATTGGCTCGTTTATCATGGTCCCAGTCTTGTGTTTTTATACTTGGTATTCTTACCATATTTTCAAAGGCAAAGTGACGGAAGTGATTCACTATTAGACATTTCATGACCCATTCCAATTATCCTTGACCTGACGCAACTGCCGTTTTATAGTCTTTACTTCGATACTGGTGGGGTAGGTTATGAGGTTATTTAAGCGTTTTTTGGTATTATTTTCGGCACTTTTTTCATTTGGCATTGCTCAGGCTGGTGTTGCCGTGGGGAATCCCCAAGGGCCGGTAACTGTCATTGAATATTTTGATTATCAATGTCCCCATTGTAAGCACATGGCGCCTATCATGGAAAACATCATTAATACGACACCATACCTCAGAGTAGAATATCGCGACTTTCCAATTATTGATGGCACCTCCACTTATGCTGCTTTGGCGGGCTTAGCCTCTAAGTATCAAGGCAAGTATAATGCTTATCATAATGCCTTGTTGAATGCTACGATCCCCTTAACCAATGCAAAAGTCATTGCTACAGCTGCAAAAATAGGTTTGAATTTGCCGCAATTGGAGCAAGACATCCGAAGACCTGTCGTGGCCCACGAGTTGGAACAAGAAGTGGCACAGGCTAAGAAAATGAATCTCATTTCTACGCCAGCTTTTATTATTCAAACTTCCGCCAAGGATAACAAACCTATTGTGATCTTAGGTACCACGACACAACAGAATTTGATGGCAGCCATTCAAAGTAAGTACGCCGAATCTAAGAAACAATGAGAGTAAGTGCGTCTCTAGCTATGGTGGGTGGCAATACCCTAGAGTGGTATGAATTCGCTCTTTATGGCTATTTGACGGCAGTTATGGCGCCATTGTTTTTTCCGGCGTCGAATCCATGGCTCTCACTGGTATTAATGTTTGCTACCTTTGCTATTAGCTTCGTCATGCGACCCATAGGCGGCTTATTCTTAGGCGCTTTGGGCGATAGAGTGGGGCGCAAACCCATTTTAATATTATCCGTTTCGGCCATGTCTTTATTAACACTGTGCATAGGTTTATTGCCTACCTATCATAGTGTTGGCTTTGCTGCGCCCACAATGTTAGTGATGATTCGTTTATTGCAGGGGTTGCTCATTAGCAGCGAATTTACCGGTGCGACTATTTTCCAGATTGAAAGCAACCCGCTGAAGCATCGCGGATTTTTTGGGTCCCTCATTCAATCTTCAACTTTTTTAGGCACATTGTTAGCAACGGTGATTATTGGTATTACAACTTTATGCTTAGGTGAGTCAAAAATGATGACCTTTGGTTGGCGGCTACCTTACTTGTTAGCGCCTATTTTTGGTGTGGTTATTTTATTATTACGTTTAGGGGTTGGAGAAAGCGATACCAATAAGCAAGAATTGAGTTTTTCAGGCGCCTTAAAAACATTATTTATGAATTACAGCCCACAATTAGTCATGGGATTTTTCATTCCTGCAGCTGCCACGGCAGGTGTTTACTTTTTTATTTATGAAGTGACTTATGTGGTGCATTATGTCCATGCCAGCTTTTTGCATGCCATAATGATGGTAAGTGTTTGCTACGCTTCTATTATATTAATGATGCCTTTGTTTGCCCATTGGGCCGATAAAATGGGACACATTGAATTTTCTAAAAAGTCTTTGGGCGCCTTGATCCTATTTTCTGTTCCTATTTTTTGGCTGTTGTCACGAGATAATATTTGGCTGATCTTTAGTGGACTATTTTTGCTAGGGCTTTGTTTGGCGCCTTATTTTTCCATTAACACGGTGATTATTGCTGAATTATTTCCGCAAAATATTCGATTCATGAGTTTGGCTTTTATTTTAAATTTCAGCATTGCCCTATTTGGAGCGACCACACCCTTAATCTCTTTTTATCTATTACGTATCACAGGTAATGCCATGGCCCCTGGTATGTATTTCATTCTGTTGGGCATTATGTCCTGGATTTTTATCTTGCTGTACCCGCGCTACCAAATAGGGCCTGTGGAGGCGGAGCGCCTACAGGGCTGATTCTCGGGAAATTTCGAGAATTTCTGTAACCCCCTAGATTTACCAGCATAAACCATATTATGATGGGACGATTACTTAGACATGAGGTATTAAAGTATGTTGAAGAGATATTGTCTATTCTTGTTATTAATTTTGTTTGGTGGGTTGGCCTGTGCCGCGGGTCAAAATGCCACAATGCTGCAAGTCTCTACTTACGGCGCTTTATCGCAGGGCGTGTACAATGGTGACTACAGTTATATGCAGTTAGCTCAACAGGGCGATTTTGGTCTAGGTACCTTCAATGGTTTAGGCGGAGAGATGATCGCCGTTAATGGTTATTATTATCACGGTGACGTCAAGGGCGATGCGGAATTGGTCAATCCTGCTATGTATGCACCTTTTGCCGATGTTGTGCATTTTCAGCCAACCATCCATTTTAAAATAGACAAATCTGCTAATTATGAAGATTTACAAAAGGCGATGTTAAAATATATGCCCAATAAAAATATTCCCTATGCAATAGAAGTGCAGGGAACATTTGAAAGTACTAAGTTACGTGGATTAAAAAGCTATAAACCGCCTTATCCAAACTTTAGCAAAGTGGAACAAGAACAGAATGAATTCACTTTGAAGGGGACCAGTGGCATAGCCTTTGGTTTTTGGTTCCCTAGTTACTTTAGTGGTGTGGCGCCAAATGGTTTCCATTTCCATTACATTAACGAACAACGTAAAAAAGCCGGGCATGTATTATCTCTGCAGCCTAAACAAGTGGAAGTTTCCATGGAGCCCATTCGCTATTTCGATCTTTACTTGCCGAACACGAAAACTTTTTCTAAGGCAGATTTAACCCCTGCAAACTAACCCTATAAGCGCCATGGCTTCAAAGATGATGGCGCTTTTTTTAATATTTCCTTATTATCAGGATGTTACCAGTAGAGTCGGGTGCTAAGACTGGAAACCTCTGAAAAATATGCTATTTTTATGCTAATGATCCGGAGAAAATAGCATGTTTGAATTACTTCCTGAGTCTGAAGGTAATGTGGTAGTGATACGTGTCAGTGACGTTTTGCATCATACCGATTATGAATCCCTTGCGCCCAAACTTGAAGACATTATTACAGAGCATGGCAAGATCCGCATGCTGTGTTATATGGAAGATTTCAAAGGTTGGGATTTGCAAGCCATGTGGGATGATCTGCAACTGGATATTAAACACCGTAAAGACATCGACAAATTAGCCATCGTTGCCCAAGAAGGATGGTTAGAATGGGGGGTTAAGTTTTCTCGTTTGTTTATCGATGGCGAAGCGCGGTTTTTCAAGCCTGATGAAAGTGAAATGGCGATGGGCTGGATTAAAGCTTTTTAGATGTTGCTTCTAACGCAAAGACGACGACTAGGTTGGTCTTGGTCGTTGTTCCAGTGGCTGTTCGTCTAGCTCTTCTTTTCCAGAAGAGGCACTGTCGTTATACATAGCACTTGTTCTCGGCAATCTAGCTGGGTTTATCCCATCTTGATTTAATTGAGTTAACCCCATGATTAATCGATATAACATGGTAGAAGAAATTAAAATGAGACTGAAGCCAACATTGAGAATTGTAAAGAATAAAATATCTGTGTACTGAAAACTAACATCGTGTAATCTTCCATAAGCATCTGCTTGTGGTGGTGATTTCACTGTTTCGTAACAAAATTCACGCAAATCAGATAGCCGAAATTGATTCGGTAAAAGAGACATTTCAATGAGCCGCATAGCAAAGATAAGAAGATTAAAGACATAGTATAAAACCAGGATTTTGATCATCAGTCGTGCTAAGGCTTCGCCATTCTCCCATGGAGATTCTTCTTTTTGTATAGGCATTTTATGATTTCCTATTATTAGATTGTAGATTACGCATTATACTGCCATGCAGCATGGAGGTCAAACCAAATTTAAAATGTTCCCTGGGTTTAAAGTCGCTTGGTTTTGTTAGGGGCTTGTTTTTTTATAATATTTCAACCAGTTGTAGCTGGGGTGCTTTGTATGTTTAATCCTAGTCTTCGTCGCAAATCTTCAACTTATTAGTTTTAGCAAAATCCAAGATGGATTGGTACAACGCTGGGTTGGATTTCTCTAAAGCAGGATCCAAAAGTATACAGTTATTACCATCCTTCACGCTGGGTTGTAACATGGGAGAGTAGTAAATTCGATGATTACGGAAAGTTGAGAGATTCCCACTCATACGTTCAGCCCAATCACTGGGACGGAATTTCTCTCCCGACTCAGTAACCCCTTGAATTACAATTTTTTTATCTTTACTATCAGCCATTGGATCACTTAAACTAAACACTTGCTAAAAGATTAGCATACTGCCAAAATTTTGTATATATAGAATCTTTTCAAGACCTTAGGGGACGGGGAACCTTCCATGGCTAGTGAAAAAGGCGATGAGCCACGTAATAGGGGTATATATTTACTCCCCAATTTACTCACCACCAGCAGTTTATTTGCGGGTTTTTACGCCATTGTGGCGGCCATGCGTGGCCATTACAGTATTGCCGCGGCGGCCATTTTCATCGCTATGGTTATGGATGGGTTAGATGGTAGAGTGGCTCGCCTCACCAACACGCAAACTGCCTTCGGCGCACAATATGACAGTCTTTCAGATTTGGTGGCCTTTGGTATTGCACCTAGTCTCGTAATCTACGCTTGGGCATTATACAGTTTAGGGAAAATAGGCTGGCTAGTGGCTTTCATTTATAGTGTCGCCACGGCATTACGCCTCGCTCGTTTTAATGCGACTTTGGATACAGCAGATAAACGTTACTTCACTGGACTGCCTTCACCGGCTGCTGCAGGTTGGGTCGCATCAACGGTTTGGATTGGTCATGAGTTTGGCCTTAAGTCATTGCATGGCAGTGCCATAACCGCTGCCATTATTACTGTAGTGGCAGGTGTCTTGATGGTGAGTAACATTCGTTACTATAGTTTCAAGGAATTTGACATGAAGGGCAAAGTGCCTTTTATCATGGTATTAGTCGTGGTGTTGATGTTTGTCATTATTTCCACGGACCCACCACAGGTCTTATTCTATGCCTTTACTGCTTTTGTCCTATCGGGGCCCGTCATGGCATTTTTCCGTTGGCGCAAGATGAAGCGTCTTTCTAAGCGTTCCAATAATAATTAATGTTGATCAATGGGGCGTGGTTTACCTGAGTCATCAATAGCAACAAAGATGAAGGTACCATCGGTGACTTTTCTATGGGATTCTTGGTCCATGGAAATAGCCCAAACTTGTAAGCTAATGTTCATAGAAGTACGGCCTACTTTTTTCATTTCAGCATAACAACAAACCGTATCGCCCACTTTTACTGGCGTAATGAAACTCATGGCTTCAACCGCCACAGTGGCAGAACGACCGCGGCAGGTTTGTTTCGCCAAAATTGAGGCGCCCAAATCCATTTGACTCATGAGCCAACCACCAAAAATATCGCCATTGGCATTAGTGTCTTTTGGCATGGCAATGGTGCGAATCACCAATTCACCTTGAGGTGTTTCTTTCTCAGACATAGTTATAACCTACTGTTCATTGAAGTATGCTGTAAGTGTAGCATGTAATTTTTCAATGAGAATATCCAGTTCAGCAGTTTGAATAATCAGGGGCGGTAATAGCCGTATAGCATTGGTTTTTGTGACATTAAAAATAAGGCCTTGCTCTAGCCCGTATTTTCTTAAGGCCATGCAATCTTGGTCTAATTGGATGCCTATCATTAGTCCCTTAATGCGGATTTCAGTGATTTGAGGAAACTCTCGCAGGGATTCTCGTAATTGTTTCTCAAGGTAGCTACTCATGGCTTGCACATGATTTAATAAATCTTCTTGTACAATAGTGTCCAAAACCGCTTGTGATACATGGCAAGCGAAAGGGTTGCCACCCAGTGTTGTGCCATGTTTCCCTGGCTGGAAAATATCAATAGCTTCGCCATGGGCTAAACAAGCACCTATCGGAATGCCGTTACCTAAAGCTTTTGCTAAGGTCAAAACATCTGGAATAATATTTTCATGTTGATACGCAAAATATTGACCGGTATGTCCAATGCCCGTTTGCACTTCATCCAATATCATTAACCAACCCTGGTCATCACAAAGTTTGCGTATGCCTTTTAGATATCCTTCGTCAGGAATGATAATGCCCGCGTTACCTAAGATGGGTTCCAACATAACGGCAACAATATCGGAACTGTTGTGAGCTAAAGTTTCTAAGGCTTCTAAGTCATTATAAGGAGCACGCAAAAAACCTTGTACTAAAGGTTCAAATCCTGCTTGAATTGTACGGTTGCCCGAAGCACTTAGGGTGGCAAGCGTGCGACCATGGAATCCGCCTTCCATAGCAATAATAGTTGGATTTTTGATGCCCTTATTGTGGCCGTAAAGGCGAGCTAATTTAATAGCAGCTTCATTTGCCTCAGCACCAGAGTTAGCAAAAAATACTTGGTCCATGCTAGAAAGGTTTGTTAAGGTTTGTGCGAGTTTTTCCTGTTGTGGAATTTCAAAACCATTAGAAACATGCAGTACTTTTTGTGCTTGCTGTGTAATAGCTTCGAGAATAGCCGGATGGCAATGTCCTAATACACTAACGGCAATACCGCTCAAGGCATCTAAGTATTTTTCCCCCTGGGTATCCCAAAGCCAAACACCTTCTCCACACTCGAAAGAAATAGGCGATCGGTTGTAGGCAGGCATGATTACATCGGTCATAGCTTTCCTTTAGGTTCTAAATGATTTCGTCACCTTAAAAACGCAAAAAGTGGATTGACCTTTTATAAACATGGCGTGAGCACATTCCTGTTGCCTTTTAGCCCGTGTCCTTGGGGCTAAGAGTTTGCAATACGTCAATCCACCTTTCACATTATATGTTGGGCGCGCACAATTGACTAATTATCTATTTTGCAAAATTCGCGTTAGCAAAGTCCCAATTGACCAAATCCCAAAAATGCTCGACGTATTTGGGGCGCGCGTTGCGATAATCAATATAATAAGCGTGTTCCCACACATCACAGGTTAGTAGGGGGATGATGCCGTCAGTCAGTGGTGTTCCAGCGTTGCTGGTACTAATGACATCTAAGCCATTATTTTCTTTTTTAATCAGCCATGCCCAGCCGGAACCAAAAGTCGTAATAGCTGCTTGGCTGAATTTTTCTTTAAATTTTTCAAATGAACCAAAGGATTCATTGATAGCATCAGCCATAGCGCCTGTAGGTTCGCCACCACCATTGGGTGATAATGAATGCCAATAAAAAGTGTGATTCCAAATCTGTGCCGCATTATTAAAAACACCACCAGAAGCTTTTTGAATGATGGTTTCTAAATCCATGCCGGCATAATCTGAACCGGGAACTAGTTTATTTAGATTATCCACGTAGGTACGGTGATGTTTGCCATAGTGGTATTCTAAGGTCTCTTTAGAAATGTGGGGCTCTAAGGCGTTTAATTCGTAAGGTAATTCGGGCAGTTTGAAGCTCATGGCGTTCTCCTTGTTCAGGCTGCATGAAAGAAGGACACAGTTTAATTTTGCCAGGTTGAGAAAGCAAGGAATTAAAGATAAGTAGCGTTGAAGTGAGGAAATGCGTATAATTCGACCTTCCAATTAATATGAGGCAAACTATGGACACACTACAACGAATTAAAGATCAAATCGCTAATAACGCTGTTATTCTTTATATGAAAGGAACGCCGGATATGCCTCGTTGTGGCTTTTCTGCCACAGCTGTACGGGCTTTAGCCGCCTGCGGTGTGGAGTTTGCTTACGTAGATATCTTAGAAGACCCTGAAGTTCGTTCTACTTTGCCAGCCTTTGCCAATTGGCCCACTTTCCCCCAGCTTTATATTCACGGAGAATTGATTGGTGGCAGCGATATCATTGCTGAAATGTATGAAAGCGGCGAATTGCAGAAGCTGCTGCAGGGCGAGGGTGCTTAGCGGTCATTAATTTGGACTCACCTGTCCCCTGGGGGGCGCTTTCGCGGGAATGACCTTTGAATTTTCCCCTCACGTCACCCCGGATTGCGCAGCAATTCCGGGGTCTATTTATTATGAATTGGACTCACCTGTCCCCTGGGGGCGCTTTCGCGGGAATGATGTCAGTGAAGGGGAAATCCACTAGTTTAGCCTATATTAAACCTGTGTTTGCAGGTAGTTTTGCTCACCCAGTTTGTCGAAGAGGTTTAACTGGGTTTCCAACCAATCCACATGTTCTTCTTCACTGTCCAAGATTTTTTGTAAAAGGTCACGGGTGACGTAGTCACGCACGTGTTCGGCGTGTTTGATGCCATCGCGTAAGTCGGGAATGGCTTGGTTTTCCAAGCGTAAGTCACATTCCAGCATTTCCTTAACATGTTCGCCAATGAAAAGCTTGCCTAAGTCCTGTAGGTTGGGTAAGCCACCTAAAAAGAGAATGCGATCGGCTAACACATCGGCGTGTTTCATTTCATCGATGGATTCTTCGTATTCTTTTTCAGCTAACTTTGTGAAGCCCCAATCCTTCAGCATTTTTGAATGAAGAAAATATTGGTTGATGGCAATGAGTTCATTGGCCAATGCTTTATTTAAGTGTTCGATGACTGTTGTATCGCCTTGCATGCTGTTGTCCTATTGAGGTTAAATGATCTGATACCCCAATTTTAGGAAAATCAGCCCCTAAAAGTCAAGCATTATTCTATGCAACTTATTGAAAATTAAATGGTAATCGCTATCATTCGCGAATGGCTAGCTGGCAGGGTGGGCGCGTGGCTTTAGGCCATGCTGACGAAGCAATTGGCGGGTGTATATACCGCATTTACCGCATTGAGTGGCTACTCCTAACTTCTTGTTTAAATCACGCATACAGCAAGCACCATCGTCGATGGCACTACGGATTTGACCTTCCGTTACTTGGCGACATAAACAAACAACCACTTAGGGCTCCTTTGACTAATATTTAGACTATATATCTTCATGATAGGCTGAATGAGAATCATTGTCAATGTCATTTAGCTCTTTCCCTTCTTCATTTAAGGGGTTTGACTTAGGGTAATTTCTAGAGGAAACTCGCCCAGAGATTGCCGTCGCTGCGGCCAAAGGGTTATCAATGCGGTAACCATTTACTAGAGTGCGCTGCCTAGCGTTAAGCGCCTCATCCATCCTAATCCTTAAACTACAGAGGGAATAAAACATGTTAGTCGGTAAACAAGCCCCTGATTTTACCAGCGCAGCCGTATTAGGCAGTGGTGAAATCGTCGAGAATTTTAATTTAGCCAATACCATTAAAGGTAAGTATGGTTTGGTCTTTTTCTATCCCTTGGACTTCACTTTTGTTTGTCCTTCTGAATTAATTGCTCTGAACAACCATTTGGCTGCCTTTAAGGAAAGAAATGTGGAAGTGATTGGTGTTTCCATTGATTCTCATTTTACTCATAACGCTTGGCGTAACACGCCTGTTGAGAAGGGCGGTATTGGCGCCTTAGGTTATCCCTTAGTTGCCGACATGAATCATGCCATTAGCCAAGCCTATGGCGTTGAGCACCCAATAGCGGGCGTTTCATTCCGTGGTACTTTCATCATTGATAAAAACGGCATGGTTCGTTCACAGATCGTCAATGACCTGCCTATCGGTAGAAATGTGGAAGAGTTGTTGCGTTTATTCGACGCAGTACAGTTTCATGAAGAAAATGGTGAAGTTTGTCCTGCCAATTGGCGTAAGGGTGACACCGCAATGAAACCAACACCTGAAGGTGTCGCTAGTTATTTAGCGGATAATGCTGAAGGTTTATAAGTTTTTACTGAACGGTCTGGTGGATGCGCTTTTTGTTTTTAAATAGGTTCTGCTGTGTTTTAGCGATTTTAATAGATTATTTTAGCAGTAGAATTTGTCGAAAAGCGCTCCCGCCTTTAGCCGTGAGGGAAAAAAATCACTGTAATTTAAGTCATTTCATTTCTCTTAATTTTATTTTATGCCTAAATTACCTTTAGGTTGGGAAGATATTATTTGAAATAAATATCCGGATCGAGATCTTTTTTGTGGATAACTTTATTGAATATGTGTATACCGTAACCACTTTATAAAAAATCCCCCATAGTTTTAAAAAATAATTAGAAATGGGTTGCATACTCCATTCATCATTATTAGAATTGCTCAAATGTTTATACGACGTTATTAAAAACTTTAGTAAAGTTTTATAAAAGATATATCTTGTTTGATCAATTTAATATCATTTTTATGACGTCTAACACAATGACGTTGCAGATATTTCCGAGTTTATCGGGGATGTTCTAGACAAACGTCAAATTTGTGTGTTAAATGTTTCCATCATCTTTATTTTTGATGGAAATTTAGGATTCGCATACAGTTACTTATAACCGTATGCAAACGGGATTAAGGTTGAGTCTGCGCAGTATTGGGGAACAATGTGCGGTTATCTTCCTTATGTTAAAACCTAGGTGGTGGTTATCGTTACTGACGGTACCATCGAAATTTCCCCGGGGTAATTTTCTATAACGAGTCAAGGAGATTTTGGAGTATGTCTAAAGTCATCGTAAATCGCGTATCACGTGCGACGATCCTAGCTTTAGGTATGTCCGCTGCGGGTTTGGCATTTGCCGCAACCCCAGTTAGTGCTGGTACTTATACTGCTGTTTCACCTAATTCTTCTCCCAGAGAAGATGTGGCTGATTTGCAGACACGTGCCAACCAAATGGACGAACTTATTAGCAACAATGAAAGCGCTATCTTAACGAGCGAACCTTCTTTAGGTACGCAATGGATGAACCGCATCGTGGTAAGCGGCAACATCTATGCAGATGGTCGTCTTTCTTCACGTAGTTATCAAGACGTAGGTAGTGCAGGCGCAAGCCGTAACCCTACAGCCTTCGGTGCTGCATCCCAATCGGGTTCTACCTTCGGTAGCAAATCTAGCTCAGGTCTTAGCTTAGGCGAGTCTGAAATAGATTTAGATGCTCAAATTAACTGTTGGGTTAAAGCCCACTTAACATTGTCTGGTAATGACGGTGATGATACCGATCAGTTCCACAGTGATGTAAACAATGGTGTATTTACGCCTATTTACTCCGACAATAACACATTAATGGCACCTGAAGACAAGTTGACCATGGATGAGCGTTGGATTGATGAAGCCTATGTAACATTAGGTGACTTCACTCGCAGCCCATTCTATGCGACAGCTGGTCGTGGTTATGTACCTTTCGGTCATTACACCAAGCATGAGCTAACCCCAGAAATGACAACCATTTTGACGGAAACTCAAGCTAGTGCTTTCGCAAATGCTGGTTTTGCTACACCTTTCTATGATAACTCTATGGTACATGGTTCTGCCTTTACCTTGAGTGGTCTACGTAAAGCGGGTAAACCTCAGCAATTACGTAACTTCGGTGGCGACTTAGGTATTTCCAAAAAGGATCCTACCTTCGGTTATAACACTGGCGTAAGTTACTTAAACAACATGGCCGATACCAATAGCTCAACAAACGTTATTGCTTTCGGTGGTGGTGCTATCGGTGCTGCTGCAACAGGTGCTAATGAGCAATACACCAAGAGCGTTGGTGCAGTATCTGCCCACGCTGGTGCAAACTACGGTCCTTTCAACGCAGAAGTTAACGGTGTAACAGCCTTAAGTCACTACAATGTAGCTGACCTAGCTTATGCTTGTGGAGCGAACGGTGCGTGCAGAGGCGCTCAGCCTGCAGCTGTTGGTGCTTTAGCTGGTTACAACTTCGACACGGTTGGTCATGATAGTCAATTCTATCTTCGTTATGGCCATTCATGGGAGTCTGCTGGTCTAGCACAACCTCAAAATCGCTACTTAGCTGGTTACAGCATTGATCTTGCCAAGAATACCACCATGGAATTCCAAGGCATGTACAATGATGATTACTCCACTAAGAAAGGCGGTACTGGTGAAGGTGATTGGGAAGGTGCAGTACGTTTAGGCGTCCACTTCTAAAATCCCTAACTAGTATACCTGTTAAAGGTAATTGGCCCGCCATCACTGGCGGGCTTTTTTTTAGGTCAAAACCTTCACTTCTGTTCGATCTTGAAAGAAAAATTCCTAAGAAGTGTTCATGTATTATCTATACACTGTGCCCCTTTTCAGGAATTTTTTTCCAATCTCACTTTAAAACTGAAGGTTTCAAAATCCCACCTTTATTTTTGGCCGATCCCCAATGGCGGATGCCTCCATATAATATGGCGTAGCATCACACGCCAGTCATGTTGAAATTAATTGGCAAAGTTACTGTCTTCCTGGAATTTTGCATAGCAAAATATCCAGGATCCAGAGCTGAGTAGAATGTTCTCCTGGATCATGCCTGTCTGAGGCGCGGTCGAGACGCGGTAAGACGATGCCTTCATGGCATGACTACCTTGGGGGGGCTTCTGCTGATTCATTCTAGGATTATTAGAAATTATATTCGTTAACCATTTTGCAGAAGAGCTCTGCGGTTTTTTCTGCATCGTAAAGTGCTGAGTGGGCTTCTTTAGGATTAAAAGACACGCGTGCCATTTCCATAATCCTAGCTAGAATAGTTTGCCCATAGATTAGGGCGCCTAGGGTGGCAGTATCAAAGCTAGTGAAATCGTGAAAGGGGTCGTTTTGAATATCGGAGCGTTTTACGGCAGATTTCATGAAACATAAATCAAACCAAGCATTGTGGCCCACTAAAACAGCCTTATTACAGCGCTGTATTCTTAATTCTTCTCGAACAGCAGAAAAAATATGTTCTAAGGCAACTTTTTCTGGGCGCGCAAAACGCAGGGGGTGATGAGGGTCAATGTTATTGAATTCAAGAGCCGCTGGATCTAAAAGAGATCCTTCAAAGGGTTCAACATGCTCATGCAAGGTTTTCTTTACACGCAATTTCCCCTCATTATCCATGTAAGTCACTACCGCAGCTATTTCCAATAGGGCGTGTTTTTGTGGGGTAAAACCACCAGTCTCAACATCTATAACGATGGGTAAAAAACCACGGAAGCGGGATTTAATTTGCAATGTTATGCTCCTGATACTTGCCATTCTAATTGTTGCCCTGCTAAGAAAGGCACTAAACGTTCATCACCAAATGTATAGTATTCTGGTACTTGCCAGGATTCTTTAATTAATGTGATTTTTTTACTGTTTCTAGGTAATCCATAAAAGTCAGGCCCAAAATGACTAGCAAAACCTTCTAATTTGTCCAGAGCGTTGGCTTGCTCAAATATGCTTGTATATAAAGGTAAAGCGGCATGGGCTGAATAAACACCTGCGCAACCGCAAGGAGATTCTTTGCTATTTTGCGTATGGGGTGCACTATCAGTTCCCAAAAAGAATTGTTTCTCGCCGCTGGTAGCAGCTTGGATTAAAGCTTGTTGGTCACTGGCACGCTTCAAAATGGGTAAGCAATAATAATGGGGCTTTATACCACCTACCAGCATATCATTGCGGTTGGACCAAAGATGATGAGGCGTAATGGTGGCGGCTATTTTTGCTTGTCGCACGAAATCTACGGCATCAGCTGTGGAAATATGTTCTAAAACAATCTTTAAGTTAGGGAAGTCGTCGATGATTTTACTCAAGACATCGCGGATAAAAACTGTTTCCCGCTGATAAATATCTACCTCGGGCCTTGTTACTTCGCCATGAACGAGTAAGGGCATGCCTAAGTTTTCCATAGCAGCGAAGGCATTTTGGCAATGCTTCAAAGAAGTTACCCCTTGATCGGAGTGCGTGGTGGCGCCTTGAGGATAGAGTTTGATGCCGTGAATAAAGGTACTTTTGTGGGCTTCTTCAATGGTTTTACTATCCGTCTTGTCGGTTAAATAAAGTGTCATTAAAGGTTCAAAGGATCCATGTTGCAAAATGCGTTCTCGGTAACTTTTTGCGTGGGATACTTTTGTAATGGGCGGTACCAAATTGGGCATAATGATGGCGCGGGAAAATTGTTGTGCAGTGTGAGGCACCGTTGTGGCTAAATAAGGGGCATCACGCAAGTGTAAATGCCAATCATCTGGCGCTGTTATGGTCAAAGAACTCATAAAAAACCTATAAAAAAAGTATTAGACACTCAGCAAAAGATTCGATAAAATTCGCGCAGCTGTAACCATTATAACCACGATCATTGACGCATCAAATCTAGAAAGATGTTAACACAATCGTCGCCACTCTGCTGCTTAGGGATAATAGTAAGATGAAATTTACTTCGCGAGTCCTCTTTTTTTGTACTTTAGCCTCTACCCCTGCGGTAAGTATGGCTGCAAGTAATAATGCAACGCCACCTTCACAACAGGAAATGGCAAAGCTTAATACACAAACGGCAAATCTCTCCAAAGAAATGCAAGCACTGCAAGAACAATTAATAACATTGCGCAAAGAACAAGCTCAACTAGAGGCACAACAACATCCCACCAGTGGGGCTAAAAGCCATACTCAATTAGCCGCCAGTGAAACAACTCTGGCGCAGCCTTTCACCCATGGAAAAGCGACTCAACACACAACAAGCTCTAGTACAGCATCCATGGGAGCCACAGGTCGAGCACTGCATAATTCGGCGAATGGCGCCCCCGAGGTCAAGGCAAAAAGTAATGCTGCACCTAGTAACGGTTCAAGCGCCTCCAGTAATGCTTCAAGCACTTCCAGTAATGGTAGCTTACATCCCATTCAATCTATTACTGTGAGTACGCCCAATGGACAAAAGACCATTCAATTGGACGAGCAACAACGCCGGAATATAACGGCGCTACGTAATCTAGCCTCTTCCGGTTATCTTTCTGGTTCACCTGTGGTCACATCGCCATACTTAGGGGTACGTTCAGAATATAATGGTGGTGACTTGGTGGTTAACCTTTCTAGTGTTAACACGGATTTAGCCATCTTACAGCAACGCCAATCTCTTGAAGACGCGGCTAAATCCATTGGAATGGATCCCAAAGCCCATCCTCGTTTAATATTTAGTGGTGAAGTGGAAGGGCAAACCACCTATACCAATCCCTATAGCGGTCCCAATAATACTAACATTGATTTAACCGATGCTGAATTAGATGTGGTGGCAGCGGTGGATCCATGGCTCACAGGCTATATGGTAATGGCTTATGATAATGGTTCAACTACAGCTTCGGGTAATCGCACTAATAGCTCTAATTTATACCTGGATAGAGCCTTTTTAACTTTGGGTAATTTAAATAAATTCCCTGCTTATGCAACGGCTGGACAACTCTATGTACCCTTTGGTCAGTACACCAGTTATATGATTTCTGATCCGGTGACTAAGACCTTAGGTCGTATCAAAGCTCGTGCGCTGGTACTAGGTTATAACCAAAATGTTGGTAAATATGATACGGGTATTACTAGCGCCATCTTCGGCTTTAAAGGTGATACCTCTACGGGTAACAATACGCCTTCAGGTCCTAGCAGCGTGAATAACTTTGGTGCCAATTTAGAAATGTCACAGGATTTTGGCCCTGTGACTACCGATGTGGGTACCAGTTATATTTATAACATTGCAGATTCCGACGGTATGCAAGTGACCGGCGCAAGCTATGGTGGCTTCGTTGGTTTTGATGGTGCGAGTACAGCAGCACAAAGTCTCATGCACCGTGTCCCGGCCATTGATGGTCGTGCTTCGGCGGGTTATGGTCCCTTCAGTGTGATCAGTGAGTATGTGGGTACCTTACGCAGTTTTGATCCTACTAATTTAAGTTATAATGGACATGGCGCTCATCCCGATGCGTTCCACGTAGAAGGCGTTTACCAACGACAAATCTTCGGTAAACCAACTTCTTTTGCTGTGGGTTATGGCCATACTTGGGAAGCTTTAGGTTTGAACTTACCGCAAGATAGGTATTTAGCTACCATCAATATGGCAATATTTAAAGATGCCTTAGCAAGTATTGAAGTAAGACACAGTATCAATTACGCCAGCAGCGATACTGCCACAGGTAATGCGCCTGTCGCGGGCACTGGTGTTGCAACGGCACCTCCTGGCAAACATGAGAATGTAGTGACAGGTCAGTTGGACCTTTATTTCTAGGGTTTAATAGACATATCTACTATGTCGGTCGTATCTTATTGATTTTTCTGGGCACAAGGATGTGCTACCAACAAGTTCGTTCCAGATGAATATTTGCTTTTCGCTGATTGAAACCTATGCCTGCTGTGCGGGCGTGTTAATCCTTTCCATGAAAAAATAGGAAATTACTATGAAGTTATTGCATACCATGTTGCGTGTCACGGATTTGGGGCGCTCTATTGGGTTTTATACGGAAATTCTTGGGATGCAATTGTTGCGACGTAAAGACTATCCCGATGGTGAATTTACCTTAGCTTTTTTGGGTTATGGCTCAGAAGAAGATAATACCGTAATTGAATTAACCTACAATTGGAATACAGCGAAATACGATCATGGCAATGCCTTTGGTCATATTGCCATTGAAGTGGAAGACGTTTACCAAGCTTGTGAAACTATTGCGGCCCAAGGCGGCAAGATTGTGCGTAAACCTGGTCCCATGAAGCATGGAAAAACGGTTCTAGCCTTTGTGGAAGATCCCGATGGCTACAAAATAGAATTATTAAGTCCAAAACGCGGGGACTAACCCAGTTGGCGCTTTAGCATTTCTAAGTATTCTGCTTCATCTGAAGCCTTGTCTTCCTGTAATTCTCGCAGGAATGCCACCAAACATTGCATCATATGGTGCTCTGCATCATGAGGGTCCCCCGTTTTATGGCAATATTGCTGATAAAGATCAGCAATACCTTGAGGGCGATCAGTACTTATCTGTTCTCGAATACTCATGTGTAAACCCATATGCAAAAATGGATTTACTTTGCCTTCTTCAAAAGGATAATCTCTGTCTAAGTAATCTTCTCTATCTTCAAGCACGTAATGGTATTCAGGATGCATTAATAATACGTCTATTATTTGAGATTCTAAAGGTTCTATGGGTTGCTTGTTTTGGTGTTTTTGCCAAGCGTCAAAAAAAGTTTGACGGATGTCTTGTCTGTCTGATCCAAACATGTTAATCCTCTATTTTATCAGGGTATTCACAAAGATGGGAAATGAGGCAAGAACCACAGCGTGGTTTGCGTGCTATGCATGTATAGCGGCCATGCAAAATTAACCAGTGATGTGCATCATGCAGATAAGTTTTGGGAACCAATTTTAATAATTGCTTTTCCACTTCTAATACATTTTTCCCTGGGGCAATGCCCGTGCGATTAGAGACACGAAAAATATGAGTATCCACAGCCATGGTAGGTTGACCGAAAGCGGTATTTAATACTACATTCGCTGTTTTACGGCCTACGCCAGGTAAAGACTCTAGGGCTTCGCGGTTATCAGGCACTTGGGAGTCGTATTTATCCATGAGCATTTTGCAGGTTTTTATTATATTGGCGCCTTTTGTATTATAAAGACCAATGGTTTTGATGTATTCTTTTAATCCCGTTTCCCCTAGTTGATAGATGGCCTGGGGTGTGTTTGCCACGGGGTATAGTTTTTTCGTAGCTCTATTCACACCCACATCGGTAGACTGTGCCGACAAAATAACAGAGATCAGTAATTCAAAGGGATTTCTGTATTCTAATTCAGTGGTAGGATTTGGGTTATTCTCTTTGAGTATTTGAAAAATCTTTTCACGCTTATTTTTATTCATCTTCATCCCAAACTTGAAAAGTTTTTGCTCTAACTCGTTCTAGTGCTGCATTGATTTCCTTTTGTTGTGCAGTTAGTAACGATGATTCCTTGGTGGCTTCGCTGTTGGCTAGACGGGCTGTTTGATAATGTTGCCGTCCTGCTTCGTATTGTCGATTCAATCGTTGCTGACGGTTTTCATAGCGTTGTCGTGCGCGGTTAGAGGTCTCTTTGCTGATGGGTGCATCGTCGATGACTTTAATATCGATGCAATCCACAGGGCAGGGTTCAATGCATAATTCACAACCCGTGCATTCATCGGCAATCACAGAATGCATGAGCTTCCCGCTACCTAAGATAGCATCCACAGGGCAGCTTTGAATGCACTTGGTACAGCCGATGCATTCATCTTCTCGAATGGTAACGACTTGTCGAGGACGGTATTTAGCGCGCAGGTGTTCTATGTAAGGTGTGGGGTCTACCTTCAACAATTGGCCAAGTGCTTTGAGGGTGGTTATGCCTCCGGGTGGACAACCATCGATGGTTTCTTCGCCTGAGGCCAAAGCTTCAGCGTAGGGCCGGCATGCGGCATAACCACATTCCCCGCATTGAGTTTGGGGTAAGAGGGCATCGATGTCATTGGTATTCTTCATATTGGACATTCTACCAGGTTTTTTAGTGAGTCAAAATCCCTCTAAATATCCGGGGCAATTGACCGATATAGGTAGACAGCTATGGCAGTAAGGTGAAAGAAATGGACGCTCAGGTCAAGAGAAAACTATTAATTTTCAGTGTGTTAATCCTGTTTATATTCGTCATTGGTCTTTTCGGGAGTATGGGAAATGCCTATGCAGCCGATCGGAGTCAGCCAGCAACCAAGCAATTAAGTTGGAATGATTGGGTTAAAGAATTACGCTCACAAGCCATCGCTGAAGGCATTTCACCTCAAGTGTTTGATGACGCTTTTAAAGGTTTACGACCTGATAGAAGAACCCTTAATCTGGAAAAGAGCCAACCGGAAAAACGTCTCACCTACTTAAAATATCGTAATTCCCGTGGCAGTAAATACCGTATCCATTTGGGCAAGCAGATGTATAAAAAACATGGTGATACGTTAAATGCTGTAGGTCAATCCTACGGTGTAGACCCTTGTTATATTCTTTCTTTTTGGGGTTTGGAGTCAGCTTACGGTACTTACATGGGGAATTTCCCTGTGATTAAATCCCTAGCCACGTTAGCTTATAAATCCCATACACCAAAACGTCAGAAATTCTTCCGTAATGAGTTGATTTTGGCGCTGGGGATTTTGCAAGAAGGCCATGTGACAAATAATAACTTTAAAGGAGAGTGGGCGGGTGCCAGTGGTCACCCTCAATTCTTACCTTCCAGTTGGCGTAAATTCGCCGTGGATTATAACCAAGATGGCAATAAAGACATTTGGCGCACCAAAGAAGATGCCTTTGCCTCTATTGCTAATTATTTAGTGGGTAATGGTTGGGAGACCGGAGGTCAATGGGGCGTACAAGTGAATATGCCCAGAGGCATGGATGAATCCTTGCTAGGTTACAAAACCCATAAGACGGTAGCGGATTGGCAAGCGATGGGCGTGCATCCCGTGAATGGTCAATCTTTCCCTGCAGCTGATAAGCGTGCTTACCTTATTGAACCCTATGGTGGCCCTGCCTATCTGGTATTTAATAACTTCCGTGTGATTATGCGCTACAACAATTCCACCTTTTATGCTGGGACTGTGGCCTATATCGCCGATAGTATTTGCCAACGTCGGTAAGCATTCAACCATTGATCTGATTTTCCAAGGTGTGTATTATCTTTGTTCTCTTGAGCAAAGAAGCACACCATGGAACAAATTGAACAAAAAATCGGCATTAGACCTTGGGTCATATGGGGCCTAGGGGCTCTTTTCTTTTTCTTTGTCTATATCGTGCGGGTGTCGCCATCCATCATGGTGCAACCCCTTACCCAAGCTTTCCAAGTGAATGCTTTTCAGCTGGGTACCTTATCGGCTTTTTTCTATTATGCTTATGTTTTGATGCAAGTGCCCGTAGGGCTCTTAGTGGATCGTTTCAATCCCCGTTACATCCTTTCTGGCATGGCATTGCTCTGTGCCATAGGCACCGCTTGTTTTGCTCTGTCTTATGATTATCACTGGGCTGAGGTCTCGCGCTTTTTAATGGGCATTGGAGCGGCCTTTGCTTGCGTGGGAGCCATGAAGTTAGGTGCTCTTTGGTTGCCTTATTCTCGTTTTGGTTTTGTAGCCGGTGCGACGCAAGCTGTGGGGATGATGGGGGCGGTCTTGGGCGAAGCGCCCATGTCAGGTTTAGTCTCTCACATAGGTTGGCGCCACAGCTTAATGCTTATGGCCATAACCATTGCCTTGTTGTCTATTTTAATGTTTCTGGTTATTCGTGGTAAACCTCGTCATGAGCAGCAGCACACTCAAACGGAAAAAATTGGGACCTTAAGTGGTTTACGCATCGTTATTTCAAATCCGCAAAGTTGGATTAATGCCTTTTTTGTGGGTTTGCTTTATGCCCCTACTACAGCATTTGCAGAATTATGGGGTGATGATTTTTTACATGCAAGTTATGGTATGTCGGTTACTGTGGCAGCAACGGGTATTGGTTTTATCTTTTTAGGATGGGCCATAGGTAGCCCCATTTTGGGTTTCGTCACCGATAAAATGGGGCGCCGTAAACCCATGATGTATTTGGCAGCCATTATGTGCTTGTTAACTATCAGCGCAGTGATTTACCTACCCGATTTAAGTTTGTTTACCCTTTATTTCTTAATGTTTTTCTTTGGTATTTTTAATGCGGGTGTTTCTATTTGTTACGCTGTGGCAGGGGACCTTCATCCGAAATCCATAGCTGGCACATCCATTGGTTTTACTAATATGATGACGGTTTTGATTGGTGCTCTGTTGCAGCCCTTTGTGGGTTGGATGTTGGATTTAACATCTAACGATACCCTTGGGCATTACACGCCCCATGATTTCCATATTGCTATGTTGGTGATACCCACGTTATTGTTGGTTGCCGTTGTAACGTTGTTTTTCTTGCGCGAACCATTGCAAGGAAAAGCGCAATGTACATGAACGTACATGAGTATTTTGAGAAAATTATAACGTAAGAGATTGACCGACAGTGGACGTTTTAAAAGACCCAGGCAAGGCTGAAGGCAAACTGATTATAACCCGGCTGAAAACTTTCTTGCTCTCGCGACAATACCGCTAAGCCATTGGCCGTGACTGTAGTAGCTAATTCTTGTCGTGGGCTAGCCACGTAATCGTATTCGGCGCGGGCCATGATGTGTTGTGTGATCATGTAATCGGCGCCTAAGCCGCCTTCTATATTCAATATGCCCGTAGGGTCATCACTGGTTGTTCGGGTTTCACCCGCTAGGGATTTACCTTGTGGGACACTCACTTGTATGTTTTCCAGTCGCTCATTGTACCAACTGGCACCTAAACCAAAGCGCAAGAATAACATTATTTTTTCATTGAGTTTATAACCTGTGATAGAAGAAAAATCCAAACTACCGATGGGGTAAGTTTGTTGAATGTTGTGTTTGTCTCGTTTTTTTTCTCCTTGGCTAAATCCCGTTCCGGCTACTTCACCACCCAAGTAAAAATGTTTTGATAACATTTGGCCGTAGCCTAAAAAGAGACTGCCACCGCTGGCTTGACTGGAGCTGGATTCAGCCACATTATCCGATGTTAGGGAGCCCAGAGCAGAGCGAGAATATTCAGGATTTAATTGGCCTGTTCGATAAAGGTAACTGCCACCGAGATAGAGTCCATTGTAAAATGTTGCAAAAACAGGCATGCAACACAATAGGCCGCATAATAGGGCAAGAACTCTTCTCATGGGGTATTCCATTACGATTATTGAACTGTTATGAGAGATAACCCTCGCCGTTTAAAGCGAGGGTTTTGGGTTTTTATTTGCTGCTGCTAAAAAGATTATGGAAAAAACCTTTTTTCTCAGACTGTGTTGTCGCGTGCTGTTGGGATTCAGCTTTTGCACCCTGAGATTGCAATCTAATTTCTACACGACGGTTAAGGTGTTGGCCAACGGGCTTTTTATTGTCAGCAAGTGGATTCACTTCACCGTGAGCATAGGTTTTGATTTGGCTAGAGCTAGCGCCGTGTTGTTTTAGGTATTTAGATACGCTGTTGGCACGACGTTGTGACAAGGGAATGTTATAGTTTTGGTTACCACGACTATCGGTGTAACCGTCCAAGGTGACCATCATGTGAGGATGGTTATGTAAGATAGTACCGATGTGATCTAATTCTGTATTATAGGTAGGAGCTATATTGAAGCGATCAAACGAGAAGTTCACATTAGGATACTGTTTGTAGCCTGATTCAGGCCCACGATAACGATCAACTAAAGCACCGGTCACAGCGCCACCGACACCACCAACGGCTAAACCAATGGGGGCGCCAATGCCGGCAAAGCCACCGCCTACGAGGGCACCTGTAGCGGCGCCAACGGCTGCACCTTGAGCGGTACGGCTGATGTTTGTTGGATTCTGTGCAGGAGTTGCACAGCCTGCTAGTACTACGGTGGTAGCAACTATTGAGCCAGCGATTATGGCGCGCGAATTCATTCTCATTGTGAGCTCCTAAAATTTGTTCACTTTTGTATTGAAATTAATAGCAGGCTAAGAAGTACCTTAAACCTTGACTGGCCCATGATAACACAAAGATTTTTCATAACAAAATGGCTCCCCAGACTATTTTTTGTCATAAATATATACACTATTATTGGGTAGGTGCACCTTTGCCCAGGGTGCGGTAGAATACCTCCATTGGATTTACAGTGGAAGCTATTTTATGTTTACTTCGAATATGACCATCGCAGGGTTTGATGATGATTTGTCGGCGGCTATTAAGCATGAACAACAGCGCCAAGAGCAACATATCGAATTAATTGCTTCTGAAAACTACGCTAGTCCGCGGGTTTTGGAAGCCCAAGGCTCTGTGCTGACTAATAAGTACGCAGAAGGCTATCCTGCTAAACGTTATTACGGTGGCTGTGAATATGTAGACCAAGCTGAGCAACTAGCCATTGATCGTCTCAAAGCCCTTTATGATGCTGATTATGCTAATGTGCAACCGCATTCTGGCTCTCAAGCCAATGCAGCTGTGTATATGGCTTTATTAAATCCCGGTGACACGGTGTTGGGTATGAGCCTCAGCGATGGCGGTCATTTGACTCATGGGTCCAAAGTGAATTTTTCCGGTAAGTTGTATAACGCTATTCAATATGGCGTGAAGCCTGATACGGCAGAAGTTGATTACGATCAAGTGGCGGATTTAGCCTGCGAACATAAACCAAAGATGATCATTGCCGGTTTTTCTGCTTATTCTCGTGTGATGGATTGGCAACGTTTTCGTAATATTGCTGATAGTGTAGGTGCGTATTTGATGGTGGATATGGCGCATGTGTCGGGTTTAGTGGCAGCGGGTTTGTATCCTTCACCGGTGTCCATTGCACACGTGGTTACGTCTACGACCCATAAAACCCTGCGTGGACCACGCGGCGGTTTTATTCTCTCGAAGGGCGAGCCTGACTTAGCAAAAAAATTCAATTCTTTAGTTTTTCCTGGGATGCAAGGCGGACCTTTAATGCATGTAATTGCGGCTAAGGCCGTGGCATTTAAAGAAGCCATGGAACCTTCCTTTAAACATTATCAACAACAAGTCATTGATAATGCTCGTGCCATAGCTGCCACCATGACAGAGCGCGGTTATAAAATTGTTTCAGGAGGGACCGATAACCATTTGATTTTAGTGGATTTGATTGAAAAGGATATCACAGGCAAAGATGCTGATGCCGCTTTAGGGCGAGCTAACATAACCGTGAATAAGAATACCGTGCCTAATGATCCGCGTTCACCCTTTGTAACATCGGGTTTGCGTATGGGTACGCCTGCGGTGACCACGCGTGGCTTCAAGGAAAAAGAATGTCAGCAGCTGGCTCATTGGATCTGTGATGTTTTAGATGATTTGGAAAATGAGGAATGCATTCAACAGGTGAAGAAAAAAGCCTTAGCCTTATGTGAAGCATTTCCTGTATATGCATAGAAGGAGCGAATTATGCATTGTCCATTCTGTAACGCCGACGAAACCAAAGTGATTGATTCACGCTTGGTGGGTGATGAAGGACGTGAAGTACGCCGTCGTAGAGAGTGCCCAAAATGCCTCGAGCGTTTTACTACTTATGAGAAAATTGAACTTTCTTTGGCACGGATCATTAAAAGTGATGGCACTCGAACAAATTTTGATGAAGATAAATTACGCGCTGGCTTATTAAAAGCCCTAGAAAAGCGCCCCGTCAGCACAGAGCAAGTAGACAGCGCCGTATCTAATATTATTAGTCGTTTGCGCAGCTGTAGCGAACGCGAAGTGAATGCTCGGCTAATTGGCGAGTGGGTCATGGATGAGTTAAGAGTGCTAGATGAAGTGGCCTATGTGCGTTTTGCTTCCGTGTATCGGAGCTTTCAAGATGTGAATGCTTTCCATGAGGAAATCACTCGCTTACAAACCCATCAACAAGAGTCCCAAAAGAAGTAAATATTGTGAGTAAAATATCAGAACGGCGTAAAGCACGAAAATTATTAGTACAAGCTTTGTATCAATGGCATATGTCCAATAACGATGTGCAAGCCATTGAAGAAGAGTTCCAAGCTAATGATGCGTGGGAACGAGTGGATCAAGATTATTTTTCTAAACTGCTACATGATATTCCAAGCAAAGTTTCAGAGTTAGACGAATTACTCGCGGCTCAAACGGATCGCCCGCTGGTGCGATTGGATCCCATTTCTTTATCGGTATTACGCTTAGGTTGTTATGAATTAAAATACCAATTGGAATTACCCTTTAAAGTGGTAATTAATGAAGCTGTGGATTTAACGAAATGTTACGGCGCCCAAGATAGCCACAAATATGTAAACAGCATCTTGGATAAGCTGGTTAAGCATCTACGCCCTCATGAATGAATTTCATCTGATCAATGAATTTCTTAAACCAACGTTATATGAACGTGAAGATGTTGAATTAGGCATTGGTGATGATGCTGCATTGCTGAAAGTGCCTGAAGACAAACGTTTGGTGTTAAGCATGGATAGCTTAGTGTCGGGGGTGCATTTCCCTGAAAATGTTGCAGGGAATGATCTGGCAGACAAAGCATTAATGGTAAATTTAAGTGATTTAGCGGCCATGGGGGCAACACCTGCTTGGGTTACTATGGCATTGCATTTGCCTTGCTACGATGAGGCTTGGATGAAAGCCTTTTCCCAACAGTTCCATAAAAGATTATCAGAATATCAATTACAATTAGTGGGCGGTGATATTAGTCGTGGTCCATTAAGCATTACTTTACAAGTGCATGGCTTTTTACCATTAAATAAAGCCCTACTGCGATCGGGGGCGCAAGTAGGTGATGACATTTATGTATCAGGTCAATTAGGTTTGGCAAAGCTTGCTTTGGATCATGTGTTAGATGAGGGCGCTAAAGAGCCATTACTGCATGATGCTTTTTATCGGCCTAAACCCCAGTTAGCGTTGGGTCAAAGTTTATTGGACTATGCCAACAGTTGCATTGATATTTCCGATGGCTTGCTCGCAGACTTAAGTCATATACTAGAAGCAAGTGCTGTGGGTGCAAAATTGCACTATGAATCCATCCCCGTGCATCCTCTATTAATGTCTAAAATGGAAGACGCTCGTGAATATGCTTTGACCCATGGTGAAGACTACCAATTGTGCTTTACTGTGCCAAAAGCCTCACAAGCCATAATGCTCAAGCATGTTCAAGAAAAGTGCATAACACCCATCGGTACGATCACAAAAGCACCAGGTTTGGTGATTGAAGACAAAGATGGCAAAGATATCAGCTTTAACCACCGAGGATATAGACATTTTTGAGCTTGAAAAAGCGTTTCCTTTCAAGGTATTATTGTCCGTTACATGTCGTAGGGACCATTTAGTCATATATGGACAGTTCAACGGATAAACCGAACAATCGATCAAAGCTCATGCCTATATTAGTTTGTGCATTGGCCGGTCTTTTTTATTTTTACGAATTTGCAATTCAAGTATCCCCCAGTGTCATGACCGATGATCTGATGCGCGATTTGCAAATCGGAGCGGCTTCCGTGGGCTTTATCTCGGCTTTCTTTTATTACGGTTATACACCTATGCAATTACCGGCAGGTATGTTGTATGATCGCTTTGGTCCACGCATTCTCATCAGTATTGCCGCTTGTATTTGTGCCTCAGGCGCATTGATATTTGGTTTATCTCAAGATATCTGGATGGCCGCTTTAGGTCGTTTTATGACGGGCTTTGGTTCTTCTTTTGCTTTCATTGGTTGTTTGGTTTTAGTTTCCCGTTGGTTTGCTCCGAAATATTTCGCATTGTTGGCAGGTGTGGTGCAAGCCATGAGCAGCATAGGCGCTATGGTGGGGGAAATGCCTTTCGCTCATTTGGTGGCTACTTACGGTTGGCGCCATACGATGATTTACACATCCTTTGCAGGATATCTCGTAGTGATTTTGGTTTGGCTCATTGTGCGTGACAGCCCCAATGGCAAAATCGATAAACAAGTTTCTACCGGCCAGTTTGGTCATGGGGTTTGGCATAAACTGCATAATGTATCTCGCCACAGTCAAACATGGTGGATTGCTCTTTATGCTTTTGCCATATGGGCGCCCATTGTTACCTTTGCGGCTCTTTGGGGCGTGCCCTTTCTCATG
Source organism: Gammaproteobacteria bacterium (assembly GCA_021773195.1). GTDB lineage: Bacteria > Pseudomonadota > Gammaproteobacteria > JAKBBU01 > JAKBBU01 > JAJFKN01. The sequence goes on from JAJFKN010000008.1 coordinate 55,600, forward strand.
GCGAAGTATGGACTTTCTACTCCCGTTGCCGCTTCTATGGTATCACTTATTTGGATAGGCATTGGCCTGGGTAGCCCATTTACAGGTTGGGCCTCCGATAGAATAGGTCGTCGTTGTTTGCCATTGACCTTATGTGGGTTGATTGGTGCATTTGCCACAGTTGCTGTTATATATGTTCATTTGCCTGTTTGGGTAATCTTAATAGCTTTATTTGCTTTTGGTTTTGCCGCCTCGGGGCAAACCTTGAGTTTCGGCGTGGTGCAAGATACTAACCCTCCACGTCGCGTGGGCACGGCTATTGGACTTAACAACATGTGCGTGGTTTTGGGGGGGGCTTTGTTCCAACCCTTAGTGGGTGTGCTCTTGCATCACACGTGGCACGGCGCCATGCAAAATGGAGCGCCCTTTTACTCCGTGCATGATTACCAAGTGGCTTTAGTTATGGTGCCCATTTGTTATTTTATTGCATTTATCACCTCAGCCAGCAAAATCCGTGAAACCCATTGCAAGTCCCAATTTCGCTAAAATTCTGGTATAATAAACCTCAATAATTATTATATAAACTAGGAACACAATGAGTTACAAGCAATCCCTTCAGACGTTATTAGCCCAAGAACCTTTTGATCTTACAGGTACCGAAAAATTTCAGCGTGCTTCGGGAATAGGTGGATGCGATCAACGCGTGGTGCCCTATGATAGATTAGCTTTCCCACAAAATGATCGAGTCAAGTACTATAATGAGGGTGGATTTTATCTTATTTCTTTTGCTGGGCCCATGGATTTTTCACAATGGTTAGGTTGGAAAATCCATGTGTCCGTTCCTTTAGTGACGGCGAGAGAAGCCTATGATGTTATCGCCTCAATCGTGGCAGAAAACCATTTAGCTATGCGGGTGTTAAATTTAGATGATATAGATACACCCTGTCATGAAGAGGGAAAAACCCGCTTTACCATTTATTTAACCTATAATGGTGAGAATGTTTTATCGTCGGAAGTGGCGAAAACAATGGTTAAGGAAATCCACAAGCAATTAGAATTGCGAAGATTTACTGAGCGTACTGCATTATGGCAAAAGACTCATCCTGATGCTATGTTAAATCCAAAAGCTGATATGCGCACCTTTTCTCAATTTTGTTCCTTGCGTAATGATGATGGTGAGGTTGGTGGTCTGGATACATTAATAACAGGCATGTTTTGTGAAGAGGAATTTAGAGGAACAGAACGTTTAACCTCTGATTTAGTGGGTGAATGCTTTAATCCCCTATGGCGGGAAAACCCCTATGAAAATTTGTTAAGAGAAAGGCCAGAGTTTGATTTAGCTAGGATGTTTACAGAATTATATGAAGGTGACATGAGTTATCAGAAAATAATCATTCATTCTATATTAGCCTATCTTAATAAATACATTGGCATGGAAAAATTAAGTGACCGCCATGTGGTTAACCAATTAATGCATAAAGATTTTTCTGACGTGGATAAGGATGTTATGAAAGGTGATGCCATGACACCAGAAATTCATCAGGATCTTCGCCTATGTTTATGGATGTTGGGATTTTTAATAAATAGGGATGATATATTGATCCCGCAAATTTCATGCAGTAATGCCGCCGGTGAGCCGGGACTGTCGGAAGATTTTAAGGCTTTCCTAGGACAAATAAGAATTAATAATCCATATGTAAACGTAAGTAAATACCATAACTTTTTTGATGCATGGATAGAGGAACAGCAAGCACATCGGATTTCCGCAACAGCAAGTTCTTGCAACGGAGATAGTGTTAAAAGGGAAACGGGACTGATAATGTAATGCAAGTATTAGGTATTGAAACTTCCTGTGATGAAACGGGTATTGCTCTGTATGATACGGACAATGGTCAATTGCATCATCGCTTATACAGCCAAGTTGATATTCATGTCGAATATGGCGGCGTAGTGCCCGAGTTGGCCTCGCGAGATCACATTCGCAAAGTGTTACCCTTAATTAACGAAGTATTAAAAGCCGCTAAAATTAACAAAGATCAAATTGATGGTATTGCTTATACGTCGGGACCTGGCCTCATTGGTGCTTTACTGGTGGGGGCTTCTATTGCCCGTAGCCTGGCTTATGCTTTAAACATTCCTGCCATCGGTGTGCACCACATGGAAGGGCATTTGTTGGCGCCCATGCTGTGTGATCATGCGCCAGAATTTCCTTTTGTGGCTTTATTGGTGTCCGGTGGACATACTCAATTGATGGAGGTAAAAGGCATCGGTGAGTATGAATTGCTAGGTCAAACCTTAGATGATGCCGTGGGTGAAGCTTTTGATAAGACCGCTAAACTATTAAATTTGGGCTACCCCGGTGGGCCCGCTTTAGCAAAGTTGGCAGAGCAGGGCGATAACACGCGTTTTAAATTTCCTAGACCCATGGTCGATAGACCCGGTATGGATTTCAGTTTCAGTGGTTTAAAAACCTTTGCCATCAATACCATTGCAAAGCATGGTGATGATGCACAAACCAAAGCCGATGCCGCTCGAGCTTTTGAAGAAGCTGTGGTGGCAACCCTGATGATTAAATGCCGTCGCGCTTTAGACCATACAGGTTATAAGCGTTTGGTGGTAGCCGGTGGTGTCAGCGCCAATGTGCGCTTGCGATGCGCGTTGAATGAATTAATGCAGTCACGGCAAGGGCAAGCCTATTTCCCACCGCAAGAATTTTGTACCGACAATGGCGCGATGATAGCCTATGCTGGAGCTCAACGTTTATTAGCCGGCCAACAAGATAGTGACTTAACCATTAACGCTCGGGCTAGGTGGCCTATGGAAGAGCTTAATATAGCAGAGAGACAAATTAATATAAAAACTGAAGATTAATTGGAGAACAATAATGCCAGGAATTGTTATTTTACTTTCAACACCACGTAATAGAACAACCGTGTTTGAAAAGAGTATTGAACAATTAGGATGTTTTGATATTCGACATGAGCCATTTTTTGACTTATGTTACGATGATAAGATAGAAGAACTTGGCCCTCTATTAGAGTCAATGGTTGAAGAATCAAAAGATAAACTTATTTTTGTAAAAGATTTTGCTTTTTTTATGTTTGACTTAATGCAAGAAAAGCGTGAATTAATACAGTCTGCTAATATCAAATTCACTTTTTTAATACGCGAGCCATTTGATGCAATTCTCTCCTTAAGTAAGCTGAAACAGGATGATTTTAAGTTTTCGGCAGAAGAAATGATGCGTTACGACAGGCTATGGGATTGTTATGAGCTTTATCGTTGCTTAATAAATGAGGAGCCGTTAATTATTAATTCGACCAACCTAATAAAGTATCCTGAACAGGTTATGAGATTATATTGCGATCATATTGGAGTGGAGTTTAAGCCCGAAATGCTCGTTTGGTCAGCTAATGAGATTCCTGAAAGATTAAGAGATCATCAAGAATGGTACCAAACGGCTATCTCAAGCCGTGGTTTTGAGTCACAGACTGTCGGTGTGTTAGATGAGTATTTGGATAGTTTGCCAAGTGAAGAACAAGCAAGAATTCAGACGCTGGCTAGTGAACAAGATGTGTTTTACGAAAAATTAAACTGTCTGTCTACTCAGATTAGGCCTAGAGCACCAGCAAGAGTAGGACTTTCATACGGAGCAGCAGGATCCGGTTCTTGTGTTGTAAAGGACCAGACGGTTTGTTTAGAGATGAGAGTGGGCATGGGTAATCAATAAAATAGGGTTCCCCATAGACAAGGAAAAAATTATGATTGATCATATGGGTATTGAAGTTAGTGATTATAAAAAGTCAGTGGATTTTTATTGCAAAGCCTTAGCGCCACTGGGTTATGAATTATTAATGGAAGTACAAGGCTTCGCAGGATTTGGACGTAAAGGTGAAGGCCATGCTATTGCTACCTTCTGGTTGCACCAAGGTAATAAGCCATCTGGTAGTGCCCATATCGCTTTTTCGGCGCAAGACAGAGGTTCAGTGGATGCTTTCCATGAAGCCACGATGACTGCTGGTGGCAGAGATCACGGCGCGCCTGGTGTGAGAGAGATTTATCATCCGAATTATTACGGTGCTTTCGTACTGGACCCCGATGGCCATAACATTGAAGCAGTGTGTCATAAAGAAAGCTAGATAAATCAAGCTATTATGATTCCCCTGTGTATTTTATTGCCTATCTAAACGCCAAGATACAGAATACTGGAGCGTACCATACTCCAAAATACCGGATTTTGGAGTGTGTCTCCTTCCAAAATCCAGGATTTTGGAGTACAATGTCAATATATGCCCAATCTAGAGCCTATTATGGATAATTCCCAAACATACATCCCACGCAATATTGACGTAGCTATCCAACAAACGCTAGCACGTAAGAAGAGTATTTTATTGCTAGGTCCGCGCCAAACGGGCAAAACCACTTTGGTCAATCATTTAGAATCCGATATCAGTATTTCATTAATACAGCCCGCAGTGCGTAATCATTACGAACGTGAACCTTCCAGTTTGGCAGAAGAAATTGAAGCAAAATATGAAATAGAAAATAAGAAGCCTTTGATTGTCATTGATGAAGTGCAATTGGTACCAGAACTATTAGATGTGGCACAAGATTTAATTGATCGGGATATCGCACAGTTTGTTTTGACAGGATCATCGGCTCGTCAGTTAAGAAAAGCAGCTCACATGAATTTGTTACCGGGCCGCATTGTTTATTTTAGATTAGCACCATTCTCTTTATCGGAGATACCCCATGAAGATTCCATTGAAGATTTACTTTATTACGGGTCGTTACCGGGTATTGTGAATACAGAATCTCATGAAATGAAAGGGGTAGACTTACAATCCTACGTGGAAGTTTATTTAGAAGAAATTCGCGCTGAAGCTGTGGTACGCAATGTAGCATCCTTTGGGCGTTTCTTAGAGTTAGCAGCATCGGAATCGGGAAATTTGGTGAGTATGCGTAAGTTATCGGAAGAAATTGGAGTGGCTCACACAACCATCAGCAGTTATTACCAAATTTTAGAAGATTGTTTGGTGGTGGAAAAAGTAGAGCCTTTGATTAAAACAAAAGTACGCCGTAAACTGTCTAAATCACCCAAATATTTATTTTTTGATTTAGGGGTTAGACGTTTAGCGGCTAAGTCAGGTGTGAGTCTTCCAGAAAAATATCTGGGTCAACTGTTTGAGCAATTCGTTGGTCTTGAGCTTATTCGCCAGTGTCAGCAACAAACGGGCGTAAGACGACTTTATTACTGGCGTGACACCAAAGGGCCGGAAGTAGATTGGGTATTAGAAGTGGAAGGGAAATACATACCCATTGAAGTGAAATGGACTGCTTCACCAAAGGAAAAAGATGCGAGGCACTTGCAAACCTTTTTACAAGAGTATGATAATTGTGAGCGAGCGTATGTTGTTTGCCGCGTGCCAAGAGCACGCAAGCTAGGCGAAAATATTTATGCCATCCCCTGGCAAGCTTTGAGGGATTCTTCGTTATTATCTTGAACCATTGAACGGATTTTATATAAGTTTAGTTTTACGTAGTTTACCCTAGAGTCATAGCAGAAGTTCTTGCTTCTTTTTTATATGGTTTAGGCTTTGATTTCATGGGGTTTGCGTGAAAAATGGGTTAAGTATATTTGCAGTAATCCACTTAAAATAACTAAGCTCATACCCATGAGGACCAGATGATCCAGCGTTTCATGCCAAAATAAGTAGCTTAATATGGCTGAAAAAAGAATACTGAAATAGCATGTGGGGCCTAAGGTTCTGGCTTTTGCATAACGCAATGAAATAGCAATGATGTATTGCGCGATAAAAGTGTTTAAGCCCACCAAGGTCAAAAAGAAGAAATCACTGGAAGTAATGCTTAACAGGGGTTTGATAGCAAAAGGTAGGGTAACAATAGTGCCGAACAGGAAATAATAAAATAATATTCTTGATGTGGGTTCCGTGGCGGTTAATCGTCTTATGGAAACAACGGAGATGCCTTGGAGTATCCCGCATGAAATACCAATAATCAGCAATAAATGTGTAATGTCACCTTGTGGTTTCAATATGAAAATCAAACCAACAAAACCAATGATGATACTCCACCATAGTTTTTTTGGCATAGTGACTTTAAGCCATAGATAAGAAATCATGGGGATCCATATAGAAGCAGCGTGTTGCAATAATAACCCTTCAGAGACGGGGATATATTTAATGATATAAAAGAAACAAGCATAGCAGGCCACACCTGAAAGTGTGCGTATGGCATAAACGTAATACTGTTGCGGCTGTTGGATTTTAAACTTATTACGTTTGATGCTGGGCAGAATCAACAGTAGGAAAATTATATTTTGGAAAAATAAAGTGAGAACAATAGGCGTGCCAGCGGAAACAAACTTCTGGGAGACCCCGATCAGTGCCACAAAGAAATAAGCGATAATGCTGAGAATGATGCCCATGAGGACATTTTTTTTTCTGCAAAGTTGTTTTTAAATGAGCAGATAGTGTCGTCTCATAGGATTGATTATTGGATGATTTCATAAAATGTCATGGAGTAAATTTGATTGCACAATAGCACAGCATTACAAACCTTTCTGCCTTAAAGTGGCAGGGAAAATACGTATTTTTTTTCATCATTCTCTAAGTTTATGGGCAGATTGGTATCGTTTATTAGCGTGTGGTGCTATTTTCTTGCTAGGAGCAGCTATTACTGACGGCTTGTGGTTATCTGGGGGTTGCCATCTTTCATGGTGAATACACACTTATAGTACGAACTGCTACCTTGGATGGGTTGATCAAATGTAAATTGGTTGAATTTATTGGCTTTGAAACTAACGCTACATAACTTAGTATATCCAGCATTCGCTGACGTTTTGATCCGCAGATCAAAGTTTACGTACACGCTTTTATCTGTATTCCCCTGGATGTGAATATCTTTTGAATGTGCATCACCATCACTCGTTGGTTTAGCGTCAATGGTTTTACTCCAAGTGCAGCCGTTTTTGCAATTGTCTACGTTATATTTATCAATCTTTATAGAGGGAGTCGCACCGTCTACATCGTTGGCCGTTATATTATTAATGACATAGATATCGAACCATGCATAGGTTTTGGCTTGGGCCTGAGGTGCCAATAAGAGTAAGCAGGGAAGCAAGGTGGCAAATAGTAATGATTTGATGGCGTTATTCATGATTTCCCCCCATTATTATAGCTGTATATGAGTGCTAATTAAGTATAGTAGGGGCAATATAATAAACCAGTTTATGGGCAGAATTGGCCTGTAACAGACTGAAATAAGAGGATTAAAGAATTGCTACTTTTTCCCAATCTTCGACTCTTGCCCTTTCATCAAACGCTGGATATTGTCTTTATGTCGCATGAGGATCAATAAAGTTAACACAGCAATGGGAATGACGTAATTGGGATTAGAAAAATAATTCATTAAAAGAGGTGATAGTAAAAAAGCGATGATAGCAGCCAAAGAAGAGAAACGAAAAATCCCTGCCACCACAGCCCAAATGCCTAACATTATTAAACCCACGGGCCAGCTTAAAGCGACAATAGCACCGAACCCTGTGGCAACGCCTTTGCCACCTTGGAATTTAAAAAATACTGGGAATAGATGACCGAGGCATGCAACTAAAGCTACTAGAGCTAGCATGAAACCGTCTATACCAAAACAACGGGCCACTAAAACGGGAATGAGGCCTTTTAACATGTCGCCTAATAGAGCTATGATTGCAGCTTTTTTGCCGCCGATGCGCAGTACATTAGTGGCGCCTGGATTATTGGAACCGGTGGTGCGCGGATCGGGCAGTTTCATGATTTTGCATATGATGATGGCGCTAGAAAGAGAACCGACCAAATAAGCGAAGAGTATGGCTGCGATATTATATAACATAAGTATTACGTCGTAGGTGGTAGTGAGGGAGGGTTATCATAATCACCCTCCCCGAAGGGAGAGTGATTGTGATGTGAGGATTAAACGCCGGGCCAAACGTCTTTTTGTTTACCGGGTTCCATTTTGTCGTCAGCTGGGAATTTAACTTCTTGGGTGCTGCCCTTGCGGTTTTGCACTTTCGTAATTAATTGTTCCAGGTTTTTTAGGTCCGTGGTACCAGGGACAAGGAATGAGTTAGCTTCCACTGTGCCATTATCACCTTTGCTTACAGTAACGACAAAGGCAGGGGTACCTAAGATATTCATGGATTTTGCCAAGTCTTGATTGGCTTTGATTTCCTTGGCGATGTTGCCATCATTCATATCTTTCTTCAATTGAGTAACGTCTAAGCCAGCTTGTTTAGCTAGAGCTAATACTTCGTTGCTATCGAGCTTCTTAGAAGATTTCATTAAGGCTTCATGAAATGCTGAGTATTTCCCTTGTTTTTCAGCGGCTAAAGCGGCTTTAGATGCAAATTCAGATTCAGCACCGAAGATAGGAAATTCTTTATAAACCACACGCAAGTTAGGATCTTCTTTTTGCAGTTTATCAATGATGGGTTGCATGGCACGGCAATGCACACACTGATAATCAAAGAATTCAACCAAGGTTGTTTCACCTTTTGGGTTACCGGTGACAGGGCTGCCCTTAGCTGAAACTAATTTATCGTGGTTTGATACAATTAATTTTTGTGATTTTTGTTGAGCTTTTTGTACCATTTGATTTTGGAATTCCATCAAGGTGGCACGAATCTGATCCTGTGTCATGGCAGGTTTGGTACCTGTCATGGCATCTTGAATGCCTTTGGTGAAGGCTTGAGGATTAATATCAATATTTTGCGATTGAAAGCCTGACTGAATGTTGTGGCCCACATCCAGACCCAAACTGTAACTGACTTTGTCCTGTTGGGTTTTTAATGCTGATCCATTGTCATCGGCTGCGTAAACATTAGCCAGGCTTAAGCCGAGGCCCACGCCCATGGCGATAGGTAAAATTTTGGTTAGTTTCATAACTGCTCCAGTTGGGTACTTGCGGTTTGTTGGGAAATTTGAGGTAACATTGTCAAGGATATCCATATATACTAGTGTGTCAAGAGGAGATTCCCGTGGCGAGAGAGTAATATGGCAAAACAGCAGCAACCATTGATCTGGATTGACCTAGAGATGACGGGGCTTAACCCGAAAGTAGAGCGTATTATCGAAATTGCCACTATTGTGACGGATTCCGAGTTAAATGTGCTGGCAGAGGGGCCTGTGCTCGCCATACATCAGGATAATGCACTGTTAGACGGTATGGATGATTGGAATCGCAAAACTCATGGTGAATCAGGCCTCATTGAACGGGTGAAGGCTAGTACGGTGACAGTAGCGGATGCGGAGACCAAAACCCTAGATTTTTTAAAGCAATACGTCGCTGCTGGCAAATCGCCTATGTGCGGTAATAGCATTCATCAAGACCGACGTTTCATGACCAATGAAATGCCAAAACTGTTAGCGTATTTTCACTATCGTAATTTGGATGTGAGCACCTTAAAAGAATTAGCTAAACGCTGGGCACCTTCGGTTTATAATGGCTTGAATAAAGAGTCACGTCATATCGCTTTGGATGACATCAAAGATTCCATTAATGAATTGAAATATTATCGAGAAAAGCTTTTTAAAGTTTAAGTTGACAGCATGAAGAAAAATTTCTGGGATGCCAGTACCTATAGTCAATTTCTTGGACCAAGAACCCGACCCGCGCGAGATTTATTGGCCGTTGTATCGAAAAATTTATCACCCCGAGTGATTTACGACTTAGGCTGTGGCCCCGGCAATAGTACCATTTTATTAAAAGACCGTTGGCCTGAAGCTAAGGTTATTGGCGTGGATTCTTCTGACAGTATGCTAGAGCAAGCGCGAAAAGAATACCCTGATATGGAATTCATCCAGGGTGACATTGCTGAATTTAAAACAGATGGAGGCGCGGATTTAATTTTTGCAAACGCATCATTGCAATGGGTGGCTAATCATAATCAGGTGATACCAAGACTAATTAATGATTTAAATCCCCAGGGTATATTAGCCATTCAAATGCCCAATAACTTTCATATGCCCGCGCATCAAACGACTATCAAGCTTTTACAAAATAATCCATCTTGGCGGCCTTTATTGAAGCATCTGATTTATGGCGAATTAAACCAGCCGCTCTATGATTTACGTCGGTATCATAATCTTCTCACGGGCTCAGGTTTGATGGAACTTCAGCTTTGGGAAACGGAATATTTCCAAGAAATGCCTGATCACCAAGCTATCTTTGATTGGTCAAAGGGTACGGGCATGCGTCCTGCATTGACTCGTATGGGTGAGACAGACCAAGGGATTTTTACCAAAGCATATATTGAACAGTTAACCCATGTCTTTCCATTGCAAGCCAATGGCAAAGTATTATTTCCCTTTCGGCGTTTGTTTATGCTGGGGACGAAAGGGCAATCTGCTTGAAAAAAACTAGAATATACTAGACAATGAGAAACGTGACACTCCTATATTTCAAGGATGATAATGATGAAGATAGATATAGACAACTGTTTATTTAAAAAGATCATTATACTATTCTGGGCACTTTGGTGGCTTATTGCACTATGGACCGATGTGGTCGGTGCGTTTGCTCAATTAGGATGGTTACACGCCACCTGGGCGCCTAATGATAATGTTCCTTATCTCGTCAAATGTCTACAGATGTATCATGCACCCCTGTGGTTTTCTAGCATGCTGTATGTTTGTATTTTACTTTTTTCAACGCTATCTGCCGCTATATTTTGTTGGGCAGCATGCGCATTAAATCAAGAGAAATCCATTTGGATGCGCCGAGCTCGCATAGCATTTATTATCACGCTAACCTATTGGATGTTGTTTTTTCTCGCGGATCAGGTGGTTATGCAATTTGACTTAGAACAAAACCACATGGTGCAAGGTGGGTTCGAGCTATTGAGTTATTTAGCGCTATATATCCTCTAGGTGATACTAGCTTGATAAATTTTTATAATTCGATGAAAGAGAAATTTTGGAGAATGCCGGTGATATTACTGCAGAAACTGAATTTGGAAAATACGGTATTACTCAAGATAGGTTGTTTGCATCTGATTTTTATAAAGAGTTAAAGAAGTTAGACAAACAAATGGAAATTGAAATATAGGATTATGTTATGAGGTGCTTAATTATTTTTATTAGCATTTTTTGCCTTGGAGGTTTCTCTAGTGCATTAGCTTCAGAGCAACAAACAGCGACTATTCAACAGAAACTAACGAACCTTGAAAAATCCTTTAACGGGAAAATCGGCGTGTATGTTGTTAATACAGCAAATAATCAAAGTATCAGCCATCATGCCCATGAGCGTTTTCCCGTGCAAAGTACATTCAAGTTTTTAGGTGCATCTGCTATTTTAGAAAGAAGCATGCAGGACAAACATCTGTTGCAACAAACCATCACCTATAATAAACAAGACTTAATCGCATGGTCTCCCATTACTAAACAGCACGTGGGCAAGGGTATGACAGTCGAGGCCCTTGCTGGGGCTGCCGTCATGTACAGTGATAATACGGCAATCAATCTTCTCATGAAAAAACTGGGCGGGCCTCAAGCCGTCACGGTATTTGCCCATAGCATTGGTAACAATAGTTTTAGAGTTGATCATTATGAAGCGAATTTGAATTCAAATCCCAATAACATACAAGATACGGCAACGCCCAAGGATATGGAAAATAGTCTATATGGTTTGGCTTTAGGTAAAATCTTAGCGCCAGCACAACGTTCGCAGTTGGTGGCATGGCTAAAAGGTTGCACCACGGGGGCTCATCGTATTCGAGCAGGCGCTCCCAAAGGCTGGGTAGTGGGCGATAAAACAGGAACGGGGAGTTATGGCGTAACCAATGATGTCGCTATTCTCTGGCCTCCTCATTGTGCGCCTATTGTGATGGCCGTATATATTCATGGACGGCCTAAAGATGCCCCAAACCGTGAAGATGTGGTGACCGAAACGGCCCATTTGGTGCTGATGGCATTAGCCAAAAACGACCCGTGTTTGCAGTCAGCCATGGGTTTGAAATTATAACCAATTGAATATTAAGGTAATTGTTGTCACATCATAAAAAGGTAAAAAATTTTGTGATGTCACAAAATTTTGTGATATTAGTAATTTTTGTGATATAATAAAAATTATTGCGCTAAGGTGACGTGAGGATTTGATTATGCAATGGGAATCCATGGGCTTTAAAGATGAACCGTTTAGGACACAACCTATTACGCTGTCTACTCTGGATCTCTATACAGGCAACGAAGATAAAATTAACAAATGTCAGTTTGCTATGCACAGCGATAATTCCATTATTGTGATTGAAGGCGCTAGAGGGGTCGGGACCACATCCTTTGGTAATTATTTAAGATTTACATTGCAGAAAGAGAAAAAATATTTTACCCCTACCAGTGAGATTCGCGTGGAACCTAATTGGAATGCCGATACGTTAATTGCCGCTGTGATAGCTAATGTGGTATCCACCCTGGAATTACAATACTTTGATAGGGTGAAGAACAAAAAGGAATTCAAAGAAGCGAAAGCCATCGTACAGCGAGTAACAGAGATTCATCGATCCTTCGGTATTACCGCTTTTGGTTTAGGTGGAAATTATGGCAAGAATTTGAATGAAACTCAGCCCGTAATCATGCCTACCCAGGCTCTGTCGCGATATTTGGAAGGATTGGTTGAGATAGTTTTTGAGCTGGGGTTTAAATATGGCATTTTGATTCAATTGAATAATCTTGACATTGGTGTTGTGCAAAATGAAGAGCACCTCAAGTTGCTGTTAAATATCATGCGTGATTATTTTCAAATGACAGGAACTAATTGGTTGCTCGTGGGGGATGAATCCTTACGCCGTTTCATTGCCCAGGAAATCGATCGTTTAGACGATATCATTACACATGAGGCGGACATTGCCCCACTTTCTGAAAAAGATTATTTATCTATGATTAATCGACGAATTGATTACTTCAGAGTAAACCAAAAAGTAAAATTGCCTGTGGATGAAGATGTTTTACTTTATTTATATAAAATCACAAAGGGACGGTTAAGATATATTTTCGGATTGCTAAACAGGCTGTTTAATATATTACAAGTAGGTACATTATCTGACAAAGTAACCCTGGACTTAGCTCAGTCAGTGGTCGTAGGTTACGCGCGAGAGCGTATTGGACGTTACAGTTTAAGCAGCAACGAAGAGTTGGTGTTAAAGACCATTGTGCATAAGGATTCTATCACGGTTAAAGAAGTGGCCAGTACCTTAGGAAAAAAACCAAGCTATATTTCAAATATTCTTTCTCAATTATTAGGCTATAAATTAGTAGGCTACCATAAGAAGTGGCGCCACCATTACTATTACCCATCTATTGACAGTTATATCGCATATTCAAGTACGGAGTAGGGTCTTCTAACTCAATTAACGCCGTATCCCATAGCGTCGCTGTTCTTGTTGGATGACATCACACACCGGGGTGGCTTGTTGTAATATTTCATTGAATAGGTCAATGGCATAATTACCTCTTAGTGCCGAGTATATCTTTTCTCTAAAAGTAGAAACCTTAAAGGAAGAGCCATCTAAATTCAGGATAACATCATCCTTAAAGGGCTCTGATTCACGATAAGTTTCATCTAAAAAATCGCTGAGGGCATCGACGAAATTACGGCTCCTCATGTGCTTTTCTGATATTGTAATTACGGCTTCATTTTTGTAGTACATGCTTGGGCTCAATTTGTGGAAAGTTATTGTCTTTTATATCTTCTATAGTCTAGATTGTAGTTGCTTAACCTAGTGAGTTCATTATCGAATAAGGCCAAAAGAACTATACATTGTTGTTCTCCTTTAATTTATAGTTTTTGAATCTTCTCCAGCTGGGCTTGCAATTGCGTTTGGGCTTGTTGCGTTTCGGCCAAGCGGGCTTTTTCTTTTTCTACCACAGCAGAAGGAGCGTTGTCTATAAATTTCTTGTTTTGCAGCTTGCCTTCAGCTCGCATGATTTCTTTATTTAATTTTTCAATTTCTTTGGTTAACCGTTCGGTTTCTGCGTCTTTATCGATGAAGCCCGCTAGAGGAATTAATATTTCCATCTGGCCAGCTAAGGCCGTTGCGGCATCGGGGGTTGCTTCGTCTGGTTGTAAGATATGCAATTCATCAATTTTTGCTAATTGTTTTAAGTATTGAAGATTATTATTAATGCGTGTTTCATCTTGCTTGTTGGTTTTAGCAAAATACACGGTTAACCCTTTGCTGGGTGGAATATTCATTTCGGCACGAATGGTGCGCACGCCTATGATGACTTGTTGTAACCAAGTGACTTCCGCTTCTGCAGTATCATCCAGCATATTCGTATTCACACCAGGGTAGGGTTGCAGCATGATGGTATCGCCTTCTATTCCCGTCAAGGGGGCTACTCGTTGCCATATTTCTTCCGTGATAAAGGGCATCAAAGGATGCATCAAACGCAATAGGGTTTCTAATACCACCACCAAAGTATGACGCACCCCGGATAATATGGCTTTCTCAGTCGTTTCGCTATAAAGCAAAGGTTTGGTGAGTTCCAAATACCAATCGCAATATTCATTCCAGGTGAATTCATACAGGGTTTGCGTGGCTAAATCAAAACGGTAGTTATCCAAATGTTGTTTTAGGGTTTCAATGGTTCGTTGTAAGCGGGATTGAATCCATTGACAAGCTAGGCTGTATTGCTTGTGGTCCGATGTCATTTTATCTTCGGTATTCATTAAGACATAACGGCTAGCATTCCATAATTTATTGCAGAAGTTCCGGTAACCTTCTAAGCGTCCCAAGTCAAAGCGGATATCGCGGCCCGTGGATGCTAAAGCGCAAAAGGTCATGCGCAGAGCATCGGTGCCAAAGGCCGGGATGCCTTCGGGGAATTGAGCGCGGGTTTGTTTTTCTACCTTGGGTGCCATCTTGGGTTGCAATAGGGAGTCCACGCGTTTTTCTACTAAGGCATCCAATTCAATACCTTCAATAAGATCCAAGGGATCCAATACGTTACCCTTGGTTTTCGACATCTTTTGCCCTTCTTGATCGCGAATCAAGCCTGTGACATAGACTTCATGGAAAGGGACTTTACCCGTGAGCTTCAATCCCATCATGATCATGCGTGCCACCCAAAAGAAGATGATATCAAAGCCTGTGACTAAGACACTGGTGGGATAAAAATCATTGAGTTCCGGTGTTTGTTCTGGCCAACCTAATGTGGAAAAGGGCCACAGGCTGGAAGAAAACCAAGTGTCTAGTACATCGGGATCCTGCACTAAGGAAACCTCTGGCCCCAAATTATGCCTCACACGAATGGCTTCTTCATTGTCGCCCACATAAATCTTACCCTTGTCATCGTACCAAGCGGGAATGCGATGGCCCCACCATAACTGTCGGCTGATGCACCAATCTTCAATGTTACGCATCCATTGAAAATACGTTTTATCCCAGTTTGCCGGGACGAAACGAATATCGCCTTTTTCTACGGCGGCAATGGCAGGTTCTGCTAAGGGCTGTGCCTTCACGTACCATTGATCCGTTAAGTAGGGTTCAATGATTTCACCGGAACGATCGCCCCGGGGGATCATGAGCTTATGATCGTCAATACGGACCAATAATCCTTGGGATTCTAAGTCTTTGATGATTTGTTTGCGTGCCACAAAGCGATCCATACCACGGTAGGCTTCAGGCACATCGTCATTTAAGCATGCATCATCGGTGAGTATATTCAATAAAGGTAATTTATGTCGTTGACCCATTGCATAGTCATTAAAATCATGGGCCGGGGTGATTTTCACGCAACCACTACCAAATTCAGGATCCACATAATCGTCAGCAATGATGGGAATGGTGCGTCCCGTTAAAGGGAGCTGCGCGTAACAGCCAATGAGATCTTGGTAACGATCATCTTTAGGGTTCACGGCCACGGCTACATCGCCCAGTAAGGTTTCTGGCCGTGTGGTGGCAATTTCAATAAAACCTTCTCGTTCCACTAAGGGGTAACGAATGTGCCATAGTTTGCCATTTTCTTCTGTTGATATGACTTCTAAATCGGAAATGGCCGTATGAAACTTGGGATCCCAATTTACTAAACGTTTACCGCGGTAAATCAAACCTTCTTCGTACAATTGAATAAAAGTTTTGTTGACGGCTTTGGATAAGCCTTCGTCCATGGTGAAGCGTTCTCGCGACCAATCCACCGATGCGCCTAAACGGCGTAATTGCTGGGTAATGCGTCCACCTGATTGATGTTTCCAATCCCAGACTTTTTCCACAAATTTATCTCGGCCCAAGTCGTGACGTTTCACGTTATCTTTAGCTAATTGCCGTTCCACCATCATTTGTGTGGCGATACCTGCATGATCTGTCCCCACTTGCCATAGGGTATTGTGACCATCCATGCGCTTATAGCGGACGAGGGCATCCATTAAGGTATTTTGAAAACCATGACCCATGTGCAAGCTGCCCGTGACATTGGGCGGCGGGATCATGATGGCATAGGGCGAACCGGAACCCTGAGGCGCAAAGTAATTGGATTTTTCCCAGGTGGTGTACCAATGGGATTCGATATCATGTGGATTGTAAGTTTTGTCCATAATATATTTTTCGCTATAGTTTGTGGCTATGTAATTCTAAGCCTTGTTCTTGATAAAATCGATAGTGTTCACGGCTTATTTGCCGGTATTCATCCAAGCTGGGCACGATTTCCATGATCCGCTTAAATTGCCCGTAAAATTCTGGCACGTCCTTACGTAAATTCAAGAGGATATCTTGATGATGGGGCGCATCAGATTGCCAACCAATCTCAATGGCTTGGGAGCCTGCCCCGGCAGTATTCTCCCCTACCAGTTGATGGGGAATGAAACTAATATCCCGCTGTGTCCATAAAAGATGATCCAGTTTGCGCGCCGTGGCTTCATCTTCCACGTGAATATACACACCATGATTTTGTTGGAATGCTTTATCGCATAGGCGACAAGCAATGGGCAAGCGGGCATCCACATCTTCGGTTTGTTCTAAAATGTAAAAATCCGCGCGAGCCATGTTATTTTCCTGCTTGGGTTGTGAGGTAATGTACTAATAAAGGCACGGGACGACCCGTTGCACTTTTTTGTGGACCTTCTTTAAAAGCAGTACCTGCCACATCTAAATGAGCCCATTTTAATTTTTTCGTAAAACGGGAGAGGAAGCAAGCAGCGGTGATAGCACCACCCCAGCGACTACCAATGTTTTGGATGTCGGCATGGGCACACTTCAAGTCGTCCTGGTATTCATCAAAAAGAGGCATAGGCCACGCTCGGTCATAGGTTTGTTGGCCTGCGCTATTGAGTGCATCGATCAAAGGTTGATGGTTGCCGAATAATCCTGAGGTATGAGTGCCTAAGGCAACGACGCATGCACCCGTTAAAGTGGCAATGTCCACTACGGCTTTGGGTTTAAAGCGTTCGCTGTAGGTGAGGGCGTCGCATAAAATCAAACGGCCTTCAGCATCGGTGTTGCCGATTTCAATGGTTAGACCAGAAAGGCTTTTGACAATATCGTCGGGACGGAAGGAATTACCGTCAGGCATATTTTCTACGCTGGGTACAATGCCCACCACATTAATTTTTAGTTTCATTTCTGCAATGGCTTTAATCACACCGAATACCGTGGCAGCGCCGCACATGTCGTATTTCATGTGTACCATGGCTGCAGCAGGTTTTAAGGATAATCCGCCGGAATCAAAGGTAACCCCTTTACCAACCAAGGCGATAGGTGCTTCTGAAGCAGCAGCGCCTCGGTATTCCATAGTAATAAAACGCGGCGGTTGTTTGGAACCTTGAGCCACGCTCAAGAGTGAACCCATGCCCATGGTTTTCATTTGTTTTTCATTTAATACAGTGGTTTTAATTTTTGTGTAATCCCGCGCGAGTTTTTTGGCTTGCTGCGCCAAATAACTGGGGTGACAAATATTAGGGGGTAAATTGCCTAAGTCTCGGGTGAAGGTCACACCTTTAGACAGGGCTGTGGCCTTTTTAATGGCAAGGTCGGCTTTGGTTTTAGCCCCTTGAGTGCCTACCACTAAATGCATCTGTTGGAACTTATTGGTTTTTTTATCACGGCCCTTGCATTGTTGGAAGCTGTAACTGGCGTGACAAGCTTGCTCAGTAATCTGAGCTTGATGCCAGTGGGGTGTTTCACCCTTCACTAAATCGTAGAAATCTCCTAGGGCAGCATCTTTGATGCCTTGAGCATTTAAATAGTTTGTGAGCTTGGTGATGAGGCCTTGAAATTTGCCAAAACTCAAATCTTTACCACAGCCAATGAGCAATACCCGTTCGGCGCTTACATCGGGCACATGGTTGAGGAGGAGTATTTCTCCAAAATCTAAATCTAGAGGGCAGCGTTTCATTTGTTGGGCGACAAGTTTGCCCAAGGATTGACCGGACCTGGTTAATTTTTTGCCTTTTAATACAGGCAAGACCAGACAGGAGGATTTAAGAGTGGCTAATTTAGCCATTTTGCTCGTGACTTTCATTCGGCGTTTGTCCCATGCTCAGTGTGTGTTAAGATTTGTCCTTTGGTCCTTTGGGACCATGACAACCTAGATAGTAATCGCCAAAGCTGTTTAGGGCAAACCTAATTCATTATGTGGATATCTGCGTGATCCTATTTCGCTACCTGGCCAAAGAAGTTTACGTTACGTTAGCAGCGATAACGGGCATCTTGCTGTTCATTGTTATTAGTAACCAACTGGTTATATTTTTAACAAGAGCGGCCGCGGGTAAAATTCCTGTGGCCATTGTATTTAAATTGGTATTTAGCCAAATCCCTTACTTTTGTAGTTTTCTCTTGCCCCTGGGCTTCTTCCTAAGTATTTTGATGGCCTATGGACGATTATATATAGAAAGCGAAATGGTGGTCTTGGCAGCCTGTGGTATGAGTCAAGCACGCTTATTGGGTTATACCTTACTATTTTCTCTTGGGATTTTTCTTACGGTTTTTTTCTTAACCTTTTGGATAAATCCTCAATTAGAAAGCTACAAACATCGCATTGAACAAAATGTTGGTCCCCAAACTTTATTGCAGACTATTGCGCCTGGGCGTTTTCAAAATATCCCAGGCGGTAATTATGTGGTTTATGTGGGGGGGATTTCGCGGGATCATAATCAATTGCAAGATATGTTTATTGCCGATGAAGATGCCAAAACCTTATCACCTCAAGGGCAAGTAAAGTGGAATGTCATGTCCGCTCATGGGGGGACGGTTATGGATGAGCCTGAGATTGGGCAATTTATCGTAATACAAGATGGGAAACGTTATTCGGGATTAGCCGGTCAAAAAAATTATACGGTGACGCAATTTCATCAATTTGGCGTGCGCCTTTCTCAGTCGCCTGAACAGCATCGATTAAAAAGCAATGAAATGCCTACCCGCGATCTCATTAGGAACATGTGGCACGACAAGCAAGCCGCCGGGGAAATGGAAGAGCGCATCAGTATGCCTATCTGCATTCCGTTATTAACCTTGTTAGCTGTGCCTTTAAGTCGCGTCAGCCCTAGGCAAGGAAAGTTTATGCAATTGGTTCCTGCTATCTTGTTGTATATCATCTATGCCAATATGATTCTGATCAATCAAAGTTGGATTCACAAAGGCATCGTTTCGCCAGCTATTGGTATGTGGTGGATCCACGCTGTGGTCTTGATCATTGCTGGGATATTATTATTACGCAGTTTTGGTTGGAGTCGTGCGCATTATGGTTTGTGTGATTTATTAGGGAGGAAAAGGTGAAGATCCTCCATCGATATATTGGACGCAGTATTATTGGTTTTACTGCGGTGGTAGGGCTGTTGGTCTTTGGCCTTGTTTTATTATTTACCTTTGTGGGTGAATTAGGCTCTGTGGGTAAAGGTACCTATGGTGTCATGCAAGCGTTGATGTACGTTTTAATGATTATTCCTCTGCAATTTTATCAAGTGTTTCCCATTGTGGGATTGATTGGTAGCATTATGGCTTTAGGCATGTTTGCTTCTCGTAGTGAGTTAACGGTCATGCGTGCGGCAGGCTTTTCCATCGCACAAGTAACCGTAGCCGTTTTAACAGCAGCATTATTATTGGTGGCTATTGTGACCCTGCTGGGTGAAACCGTCGCGCCAAAACTCGCTTATGCGGCAGCTAATTATAAACAGGTTCAACGTTACGGTGGTCAATCTATAGCAACAAGTACAGGCACTTGGATTCGAGAAAAAGACAGTTATATTCACGTGGGCAAGATCGTTTCTAATCATCATTTACAAAATGTCACGCGGTATGAATTTGATAATAGCCAGAACCTATTGGCTGAAACCTATATTCAACGAGCGGCCTATGAACATCATCACTGGAAATTGTATGGCGTATCTCAGAGTCGCTTTACAGCACAAGGTGTACAAGTTCAAACATGGGAGCATAAGCCAGCCAACTTTCGTTTAATGCCAGAAGTATTTGCAGTTGCCCAATTACAACCTATGGGCATGACCATGCATAATCTGCATCGTTATATTAAATTCCAAAAAAGAAATGGCAGTGATGCGACAAGTTTTTCTTTTAACTTTTGGCAGCGGATTTTTCAGCCCATTACCACCTCGGTGATGATGTTATTGGCCATTCCCTTTATCTTTGGCTCCCTGCGCAGTGTTACCATGGGTTTGCGAATTGTCATGGGCATTGTCGTGGGTGGCGGATTTTATTTATTGAACCAATTCCTCGGTCCCTTCAGCATGGTATACCAAGTACCACCTTTTTTAGCCGCTTCGCTGCCGACCGTTCTGTTCGCTGCCGTAGGTTGCATTATGATGAGTCGACGACGTTGATAATGGCTGAACGGATGCCCATACAGAGTTTGTGTTATCGTTTGCATTATACTAGCTTTTGTCGTACATATTAAGGAGATAATGATGTATAGAGCAATTCAATTGGGGCTGGCTCAAGGGTTGTGCAGACCTTTGGGAGGCGCGGTAATAGGTGGTTTTATTGGTGGACTAATGCGTTTAGCGGCAGAATAGTACTCTGTGAGTAGAGTGAGTTAGAAAGATAACTGTGAGGAAATGAAAATGTTTAGAATAGTGCATGAAGTTGTATCAGGTATGCCTAGGAAGGAGGTATTGTTAAGGCGAGCGGCTAAGCTGACATCGGCTGCGGCTCTCCTGGGTGGTATCGGTGGAACGTTATACGGTGTCCATAGAGCGAAAAATCATCCTGAAGATGGATCGCCAAAAAGTTCGAGAATACTTGCGGATGCAGCTGAGGGTGCGATGCTGGGTGCGGGAGTGAGTGCAGGGATGAGTGCTCTTTCAGTGATGCTTGGTCCTTTCCTGTTGGGTAGTATCATATTTGTCGCAACACAGCCTAAACGAGCAGTTGGCGTTGTAGGTTTGACACTTATGGCTTCGGCTATGTGGTCTCAAAACAAAAGAATGCAACACTTGGAAGACAGGATGAATGCACAGACAGAAGTTTATGATGATGCGCAGGATAAGCTTGACGAGCTGCGGGATGATTTGGACGATAACCTACTCAGGGGCTCAAGACCTGTGCGCAAATAACACCTATTGAGAGCCCTATTTATTAGGGCTTTTTTCTGATGGTTATATTAATAATAACAGGCAGTTATCTTCAATCATTCAAGCAGGCCATGTATCAACTATACTTTACTGAGTAATATAGTGATGATAGGTGACCTGTCGTGTTTCGATTTTTCTTTGTGGTACTACTCGGTAGCGTGCTACTAGTGCCTATGGCTTATGGGTCTGAGCACTGTGATGACGTACATATGTATGCCTATAACAATTCCGGGCATAAGATAAAGCTTGATATATCTGGGGATAAAGGCTTGTTGGATTATTCTCTCAGCTTTGTTATAGATGCCGATAATAAGGATAAGTTTAAGCTAGCTCATTTAAGAGAACCCAAAAAGGGCGACCCTAAGACCAAAGACTTTAAGATTAAACTTTCTGATCAAAACACAGGGTCAACTTGCATCATTAACGGTTACGTTGGCAATGGCGGTGCAAAGGTGGATACCTGTTATGTTGTAGTGACTGACAGTACTTGTCTTAAGAATAATACACCACCTGTCTTTGTGCGCATGAAAGATAAGGGCGATGGCGGTCTTCGTCTCTATATTGACGGTGAATACCCAGGTGTTCCTGATTGTTTACCTTCAGGAGCTGTGGTTAGCGATAGCTAGTTACCACCCTAAAATAATACCACTAACTCTCACAGGGATATTTGCTGCGCATGAGGCTGGAGAGTGACAAGTAAGCGGGTTTGGTTTCCAGTACACCACGATAGCGATTTTCAGGCACATCCAATACCGCGAAATTGAATATAAATTCTTGGGCAATTTCAGCTAGCGTCGCTTTATCTGTGGGGCAGCCGAAAGCAGAAGTATGCTGGGGTTGTTCTGGGCCTTTGATGGCTTGTTTGGGGGATGCAGGCTCCTGGGTGCCTTGGCTTTCAGCTAAGTCAGTGTTTATCAGCTGGAGCTGATAATTGGCTCCATCCATTAGGCCCTTCAAGTAGGCCGAGCAAGTGGCCGCATCTGTGAGATTCCCTATATCGCCTTGGGTGGTATTATTGTCTAGCTGTAGGGCTATCATGCAGCTATTCACCAGGGTTTTAGTGCTCATTTGGTCGAAATCTTCATTGGTAATATGGGCAAGAGCCAATCCTGGGATCAGCGCCAACAGAAAAATACTAATCTTTTTAATCACTTAACTTGCTCCTTTGCGTATTTTCAATGTTTTTTGCCATGGCGAGCATCGGCAGCCAGGGCTATGTTAACAGTGAAGCGCTCGGTTGAGAAGCCTCCACCCACAGGAAGCCAGTGTACCCCCATTTTTCGGCGCAATCTGTAATCCTCAGTAGTACAATCTATGGACATTTTTTGAGGAATGAGGTAGAATATCCGTCTCTTATGGGCTTTAATAGGCCTCTGATTACAATGACAATTGGATTATCCCAAGCTATGCAAACTCATTTCCAAGACGACCAAATTATCATTCGCCCCTGTGTTATGGGGGATTTAGAAGATCTTTATATGGCAGTAACAGAATCTTTGGCGGATCTCATGCCCTACTTGCCATGGGCTCATGAAAATTACTCCCGCCGCGATAGCTTACAATGGTTAAGTTATTCTGAAGAGTCTTGGGAGCGTAAACGGGATTTTGATTTTGCTATTATTTCTAAAAAAGATAATCAATTGCTAGGCGGTATTGGTATCAATGAAATTTTTCGGATGGATCGTATGGCTAACTTAGGCTATTGGGTGCGTTCATCTGCCGTGGGCGGGGGGGTAGCTAGCAGAGCTTGTCGCTTAGCAGCTTTATTCGCTTTTCAAGAATTAGGTATGCAACGTATCGAAATCAAAACCCTTGAAAATAATATCGCTAGTCAAAAAGTAGCAGAAAAATTAGGTGCCAATAAAGAAGGTTTAGCGCGGAATCGTTTATTTGTTTTTGGTAAACCCAATGATGCCATGGTTTATTCTATCATTCCTAATGATTTATCAAGAATGATGACTCTGGAATTCTAATCCTGATAGAAGCGTCTATGTAATCGTCTAATTTGATGGCGGTCTGCAGTTCCCATTTTTATTCACCCGTGTCACGATGATATCGTAAGCTAAATATTTCATGCCACTGGCTGGTTTTGCTGGGGATCCTGAGCTACCTCCTGGCAAAGGGGTCTTGCCTTGGCCCCTTTTGATGTATGCACAACAAAAATCACCTGGACCAGGCGGTATATCTGCAGCACCATCACCGTATCTGACATAGGATTCATCGGGTTTGTTCCCATGTAAGCTTACTTTACATAGGTGAAATTTATTTTTATCACTTGCCGTTTTAATTTTTATTTTGAAACTTAAATGGTCTTGCCCCGGTAACAAATCAGCGCCCCCGCTATTGTATCCATTGGGTTTAAGGCTGTCGGGGAACTTAAAGAAATTGCTCGGATTATAGCTATAAGGATAGATTTTTGGATAGGAACAGTCACCCTGATTAACTCTAATATAGTTGTATAGGTATAATTGCATTTGCACACCCACAGCCAAGGCACTGGGGGCGAAGCACAGTAAACTCACAATTATACATAAAGACCGAATCATAAAGTTATCACTAAATTTATTAATATCCTTAAATTTTAGACCATTATGAAATAGTATGGTGGTTCTAATATAACTGACTGTTTTGTATGGAGTTATTGGTAGGCCTGTTGTATGGCTTGGGTGGTAATCTGTTGTAATTCCTTTAAAGTATCATGGGGTATATTTAAGGGGGGGAACCAATAAAGACTGCTTCCTAAGGGACGGATGAGTGCGCCTAACTCAGCGGCTTTTTGTGCTACGGCAAATCCTATGCGTGGTTTGTCGGGATGGGGCGCTAAGTCAGCAGCTACAATACCGCCAATCCCCCGTAGATTGGATAATTTCCCTGTCGCTTGTGATACTTCTCCCATGGCTTGCAACAGTTGGCTCTGCAATTGTTGCACTTGTGCAGTCATATCTTGCATGATAGTTAAGGCTTCTAGTGCAACGGCTGCAGCTAAGGCATTGCCAGAATGTGTATGGGAATGCAAAAAATCTCGGCCTGTTCCATAATCCCCATAAAAGCAATCGTACATGTTTTGTGACGTTAGCATGACACTTAACGGCAACCAACCTGAAGTGAGGCCCTTAGATAAACATAAAAAATCTGCTGTAATATTTGCATGTTCACAGGCTAGCTTTTTCCCCGTACGCCATAGGCCCGTCATGATTTCATCGGCAATGATGTGTATCTTGTGGCTCTGTGCCCAAATAACCAAACGCCGTAAGAAATCCGCACTATAGATACGCATGCCACCAGCACCCTGAGCAATGGGCTCTACGAGAATGGCGGTTAAGCGATGTTGTAGAGGCTCTAGTCGTGGTAAAGTCTGTTGCCAATGTGTCTCAGCATCAAACCATAAAGGATCTTGATCATGAGCCACATAGGGAATGTTTCGCAATACAGGATAATCCATAAGTAACGGCTTATAGGGTTCCTTATACAAGCCTAAATCACTGACACTGAGGGTTGCACAGGTTTCACCGTGATAGGCATTTTCCAAACACAAGAATTCACAACGTTGTGTATCACCTTGGATTTGGCGACTGTGTAGGCTCATTTTCATGGCCATTTCAATGGCGCAAGAACCATCGCTGGCATAGAGTGCTTTGTTTAATGTAGGGGCCAGTTCACTGAGTTTTTCCGACAAAGCTTCAATGGTGTTATTGGTGGTATTGGCTAATATCACATGTTCAAATCGATTAGCTTGGTTAACTAACGCTTGTTTTAGTTGGGGGTGATTGTGCCCGAGAGATTTACACCACCAACTGGCAATGCCATCAATGATTTTACGGCCGTCATTCAAGGTGAGATAGGATCCCGAAGCCGATGCTACTTTTAAGGGCGGGAAGGTTTCTTGATCTTTCATCTGGCTGCAGGGATGCCAAAGGTGTTGAGTTGATTTTCTTTGAGAGGTTTTTTTATGTGCAATCATTAGCCGTTCCTTTTGTAAACCCGTTAGCAAAAAAGTGGTTGACAATAAAATCATCCTAACAGATAATTTTGCTTCGAACAATGCATAAGGATATTTGAATAAATGAATAAAGGAACGGTCAGTTACGCTGATGTAAAAAGATTATTTGAATTACCTTTTTTGCAATTGCAGCACCAAGCACAAAACATCCATCGTGAAAATTTCCCTGACAATGAATTACAATTAAGCGTGCTGTGCAGCATTAAGACTGGTCATTGTCCCGAAGATTGTGCTTACTGTCCTCAGAGTGGCCACTATAAGGTAGACATAAAAACTAACAGTTTATTGGATGTTGAAGAAGTAAGGGAGCGTGCAGAACAAGCCAAAGCTCAAGGCGCAACGCGTTTTTGTATGGGCGCTGCGTGGAAATACCCACCGAGAAAAGACTTGCCCAAAGTCTTAGATATGATAGCTGAGGTAAAAGCTTTGGGTTTGGAGACCTGCGTTACATTGGGCTCACTGAGCGATGAAGACGCTAAGTCATTAAAGGGTGCGGGTTTGGATTACTATAACCATAATTTGGATACGTCACCTGAATACTATAAAAAGATCATAACTACACGCAGCTATGAGGAACGCTTGGCAACATTGGATTATGTACAAGAAGCAGGTATGAAAACTTGTTGTGGTGGCATCATTGGTATGGGTGAAACTCGCGAAGACCGTATCGGTTTGCTGTTACAATTGGCTAATTTGAAGAAACAACCGGAAAGCGTTCCCATTAATCGACTGATTGCAGTGAAGGGTACGCCTTTAGGGGATTGTAAGAAACTGGATAACTTTGAGTTTATTCGGGTGATTGCTGTGGCAAGGATACTTATGCCAAAATCCTATGTGCGGATATCAGCGGGGCGTGATGATATGAGTGAAGAAATGCAGACTCTATGTTTCATCTGTGGCGCAAATTCAATTTTTTTAGGCGATGAATTATTAACAACAAAAAATGTAGCTTTGGAGAAAGATAGAAATATGATGGGTAAGTTAGACTTGCAAAGTACAAGTGTAGTTTAAATATGATAGATGATACTATTACGAAGAAAATGGCAGGTTACCGGTCTAAGCATTTAATAAGAAAACGTGATGCCATAGGGAAGTCAGAGAAAAACATCATTTATTTAAATGAACGGGGATTGTTGAATTTTACTTCTAATGATTATTTAGGTATTGCTCATTGTGATGAGGTAAATAGGGCATTAGAAGGCGCACGCTATGGGTTGGGCAGTGGCGCATCGCCCCTAGTTTGCGGTTATAGTGAAGTTCATCAACAATTAGAACAAGAGTTTGCTGGATTTCTCAAGCGAGATAGCGCTATTTTATTTGGCTCGGGTTATTTGGCTAATATTGGAGTGTTGTCAGCTTTAGCCAATAGAGACACTACAATTTTCCATGATAGGCTATGCCACGCTTCTTTGATAGATGGTATTTTATTGTCGCGTGCCAGGCATTACCGGTTTCCTCACAATGATATTCATGCACTGAAATCAAAGCTAACCAATAGCAAAATAACAATGATCATAACGGAGAGTATCTTTAGTATGGAGGGTGATATAACACCCATAGATGATTTGGTAAAATTGTCAAAGTCCAGAGCCACATTATTGGTAGACGATGCCCATGGGATTGGGGTTTTAGGTAAACATGGCGGGGGGATAACAGAATACGCAGGCATGAGCCAAGATGATATTCCCATTTTGGTTGTACCATTAGGAAAAGCCCTTGGTAGTTATGGTGCAATTGTTTCTGGTTCATATGAGGTGATTAATGCCATAAAACAATTAGCCCGCAGCTATATTTACAGTACGGCACTTCCCCCATTAGTGGCTAAAGGTACTTTAGCTGCCTTACATGTATTGAAGACGCAGGATTGGCGGCGAGAAAAATTACAAGAAAATATTGAGTATTTTCATTCAGCCATTGATAAGGCAGAATTAACTTGTTTACACAGCGATGCAACGCCTATTAAATCTATTTTGGTTGGTTGCAATGAAAAAGCCATGATGATTCGCAATAAATTGAAGCATAAAGGGTTATTAATATCTGCCATTCGTCCACCCACCGTTCCTGTTAATACAGCTCGTCTTCGTATTTCCTTGAGTGTGTATCACGAAAAGGCTCAGATTAATCACCTTATCAGTGCATTGAGGGAGCATCTGTGAAATATCATATCGCATATCTTTCAGGGTTGGGCATACACCCCTCAGTTTTTTACTCTATTATAAAAAATATACCCGGAGGCGCTCAATTGTTGGAGTATCCAGATTTATCATGTGCCGATACAGATGATATATTGGGTTATGCTGTGCAAGAGTTAGCTGGATGTATCCTTCATGGCAGTATTATATGTGGTTGGTCCTTGGGTGGATTGTTAGCTATGAAGATTGCCGAAGAATGCCCGGAAAAGATAAGAGGGGTGATTACTCTGGGAACCACTCCTAAGTTTAAGGCCTCGAAAGATTGGCCTGGTATTGCTGATGAAGCATTAAATGATTTTCATAAGCAAGCACATTCAGACCTGGGACGATTGAAGAAGACTTTTTCTGCACTTATTGCCTATCCCCAAAGGGTGTCCTATCAAAACCCCATACCATTTGATGAAGAAAGTTGGAGTGATGATAAGTTTTTAAGTTACTTAAAAATACTTGCAACAACAGATATGCGAGATGCTTGTTTGCAATTAACTGTACCTTGTTTGCATATTTTAGGTGAAAAAGACTCTATTGTACCTGTGAGCATACAACAGGTTTTGTCCAGACCAAAGAATTCTGAAGTTAAAGTGATGAAAGATGCAGGGCATTATCTTCCCAGTATGGCGTCAGTATCAGTTGAAATAAAGAGATTTATAGAGGATGTAAATGCATATTGATAAGTCAAAGGTGCAAAGTGCTTTTTCTAAGTGGGCCTTCAACTATGACCAATTGAATAATGTTCAAATGGCTTCGGGCTTGGCATTAATGGCTTTAATCAAAAAACATGTTGAATCATTTAATTGTATTTTGGATTTAGGTTGTGGGACGGGGCAAGTCACTAAAATATTAAAAGAATATATTTTTTATCACCGTTTGTATGCCATGGATATTTCGCCTGTTATGACATCCTTGTCAAAACAATGTTTATTAAATAATGAAGGGTGTGTTGTAGGAGATTTTGACAAAATGCCTTTTGAAAGTCACAGCATGGATTTGGTGTTTTCTAATATGAGCCTACAATGGAGCTTTGACTATGCAGGTACACTTTCATGCATAGAAGAAATTCTCACCCCAGGAGGATATTTGGCTATAGCAATTCCTAGCTCACATTGTTTTGATCATTTCAAACTGGCCCTGAATGAAACGGCCTCTCCAAATATTATTAATGACTTCCCATCCATAAAAGAACTGCAGGCATCTTTGGGAGGCTTCGATTGTTTAGAGCGAGTGAGTTTGAACTATAGCCACTATTTTGATAATACATTATCGTTGTTGAATTCCATAAAAAAAATAGGGGCAGGCAGTTCGAAGAAACCTAGTATACACAGAATAAAAAAATGCCATTTAACCAGATTGGATGAATATTTTTATAAACAAAAGTGCATGGGCTTTGTCCTTCTTGATTATGAAATTTCATTGTTTTTCTTAAAAAGAAGATGCTCATGAGCCGTAACCATTGTATATTCGTAACAGGCACCGATACTGAAGTTGGCAAGACCTATGTGTCCACAGGTTTGTTGCGGGGTTTAAATGCTTTTCATTATGCTACTATTGGACTTAAACCTATTTCTGCTGGGTGTGACAGGTATGGGCATAATGATGATGCTTTGCAACTACAGAAAGCCGCCAGTATCAAACTGCCCTATGATGAAGTTAACCCCTTTGCTTATGCGCGACCCACATCGCCAAATATTGCAGCACAGCTAGATAATCAATACCTTAACGCCAGAAGTATTTATCAACACTTAATTGGTCATGAAGCGGATGTCATTATTATTGAAGGTGCAGGGGGTTGGCATGTACCTATTAATGATAATGAAACCCTGGCGGATACCATTAAACCTTTAGATCCTGCAATTATCCTTGTGGTAGGATTGCGTTTAGGATGTTTGAATCATGCTATTTTGACTCAAGAAAGTATCTTAAGAAATGGTTTGAATATCTTGGGTTGGGTGGGTAACACGCTTGACGCAAAGATGCCTTACTTGGAAGAGTATATTCAAAGCCTTCATGATTTTATGGGGTCACCTTGTTTAGGCATTCTTGACCGTGAATCTTCGCCGGAACTAACAATGGATTTTCAAAGGATTAAATCGAGCGTCGATTTTGTATCCAAAGGCTTAAAAGAAAGGTCCCAATAAAGAAGCTGAAAAGAGCCAGCAAATAATAACGAATATCTTCTAGAGTCGCGTGGCGCACCAGGATTTCAATAAAACTTTGATGGGCCCAATGTAAGGGTGAAAATTCACTGATGGGTTGCATGACCGTAGGCATCATGTAGGTGGGAACTAAAATGCCGCCGATGGCGGCTAAAATGACGATAATAAAGGGGCCAATGAATGCTGCTTGTTCATAGGTTCGGGTAAGGCTCCCCACTAAGCTCCCAAAACCGATGGCTGCCAAGGATGCGAATACTCCGATGATTAATACTTGCCATACATGACCAGAGAGATCCAGGGTGGGTAAACCAAAAAGGGGCAAGATGAATAGACCTGCCGATAGCATAACCCATAATTGCAGTTGGTTAAGGATGATAAACGCTATAACGCGTCCCAGAGATAAAGAAAAATTAGAAATGGGTGCTATCTTTAAGCGTTGGAGAACCCCTAATTCGCGTTCACGAACCATCATGCCCGCCAAGGGAATTACCACAAAGAACATGCCGAAGAGAGACCATGCTGGCACATTTTCCTGTACCACATTGGGTCTTGCAAAGTTGCCACCGATGGTTATGTATTGTGATTTAATGGTGGTTGGTTTGATGAGTGTGCGCCCCATACGTTGTGACGCGGCTTTTACTTGAATGGTTTGAGTTAAGTATTTGCTGGTTAATTCCAGCTGACCTTTTATGGCATCAGGTACCGTGGGATCTAAGTAAATGGTTATGGTGTTTTTTTTGTTAAAGTTATAAGGGATAAAGAGTGCTGCTTGGTATTTCCCTTGAGCGACATCGCGACGTGTTGCACTTAATTTGTAGCGTTTGTTCGTCACCTTTAAACCATCTAGCTTTTTGATGGCTTTAACAATAGCTTTGCTGTACGGTGTTTTGGCCTGGTTCACTATTAACACAGACAATTTCTGAGTATGATTTAAAGCATCGGGTTGGGTGACTGTAATAAAAATCACTAAGCATAAAGGTAATAAGAATAAGATAATCAAACCCACGCGGTCGCGCAGTAGTAATAATAATTCTTTGATGATGGGTGCGATGAATGGCATTAGGAAGCATCCCTCAAATGGTGCCCAGTGAGGTGCAAGAATACTTCACCTAAATCACTGCAGCCCGGTTGTTGCCGGATAAGATTATCTGGCGTGTCTTCTTCGATGATTTTACCGTGATCCATAATTGCAACGCGACTACACATCTGTTGGGCTTCTTCTAGATAATGAGTAGTATAAAGTATGGTGGTGCCTTGGTTATTCAATTCTTTTAGTACTTCAAAAATAACATTGCGCGACTGTGGGTCCACATTGACCGTTGGTTCATCTAGAATCAAGAACTGGGGTTGATGCAATAAACTAATAACTAAGTTAGCTCGACGCTTCATACCGCCGGAATAACTTTTTATGGGTTTATTAGCAAATTCTTCTAAACAAGCGCAGGCTATGCATTCTTTTATGCGTTGTTTCATCTGCGTGCCACTCAACCCATAAAGCCTTGCGAAGAAACGCAAGTTTTCTTCAAAGGTGAGGGTTGGGTAAATGGCTAATTCCTGAGGGACTAAACCGATTTTTTGATTAACGGTTTTTATTTCTTGAGGAACCGGATGACCTAGAATATTCATGTAACCGCGGGATGAATTAATCAAACCACACAAGATAGAAATCAATGTGGTTTTACCACAACCGTTGGGGCCCAGTAAACCAAAAAACTCACCCGTTTGGATGGTTAGATTTACCCCTTGCAGAGCTTCACGCTTGGCCTTAGGGTAGCGCTTATGAAGGCCTTCAATTTGTATGATTTCGCTATTCATTACACTATAGATTAAATCGGTAAGCTAATCTGAAGTTTAGCGTATAGAGGAACGGAATGTAATAGTAAGCGGGATTATCCACGGATTTCCCATAGCCTGCATAATATTGGAAGTTGAATTCGCCCATAATATGTTGAGTAAAATCATAGTTGGCACCCACACCAAACATGGGAGTAAAGCGTCCGATATCGGCTAAGGTATCAGCTCGGTGAATATAGGCGGGACCTGCTTCAGCATAGGCTCGTACGCCCGTATGACCTACGGGCACCATGAATTTACCTGCTACGGATATAGCGTAGGTTTTTGAATTCATGCTACTGATGGGGTAAATACTACCACGGATAAATTTTACTTTGGAGCTGGGAAATCGAATGACATTAGTTTCTACAGCAAAATATTTATTGATTTCATAACCGCCCACTAAACCCAAAGCCACGCCGCTGCCCTTAGCTGAAGTGGGTGTGGATGCATCAGAGAGGTCATCTTGACTTACCAACTCGCTCCAATTGGTATTTCCATAACCGAAAAGGAGGCCTAGATATATGGGGTATTTATAAGGGTTATCATCCTTTTGATCCATATTAACGGCTTTCTCAGTGTGAGTTGTTTTACTGGTGCTGGGACTTTTACTAGTGCTATTTGCATAAGCATCCAAGGTACTCATGCTGAGTAACAAGCCGATTATCAAGCCGTATTTCACTCTATTATCCTTGTTAGATCCCATAATATGGATCCTGCATCTTTGCGCAGAATGATATAACGGGCAGGGTTATTCTAATCCTGTAAAATTTCGTACCTATGGATATTGGCGCCCCGGAGAGGATTCGAACCTCTGACCTATCCCTTAGGAGGGGATTGCGCTATCCAGCTGTGCCACCGGGGCAAGCGAATGGGGCATTCTAACGAAATTCTTGCGAAATGTCAGCTTAAGTTATCCTCCCGAGTGGCTAGCCTCGGAAGATATTATTGCCTTTTTTCAATTTGAAGCCCAAGAAGATGAAAAGCAGGCCAAAGACAATGGCATAAATACCGATCAACCAGGCAATGGCTAAGGCGCCAGAGGCAGGGAAGCGGAAGATATATAAGCCAAAGAGGATAGAAACAATAGCACCCAGCCATAGCCAGAAGGTACCTTTGCTGCCACGTAGCTTGATGGCTGCAACTAATTGCATAAAGCCGGAAGCCATAGCCCAAGCAGCGATAAGCAATAAGAGCATGAAGCCAGAAATGCCAGGCCATGTGAGAATTAATAAACCAATTATGAAACCGATGATGCCTTCAATAAGATGCAGGCTCCAGTCAGGATCTTGATTGCGGTTGCAAAAAGCGCCAACAGAGGTAAAGAGACCACTCACTAGGACAAAAACCGAGAAAAATATGATCATCGTGGCTAATGATAAGCCAGGATAGGCAAAAACCAAAATACCAAATAGAACTGACAGCAGGCCTCTAATCATCATAGCCCACCAAGCTTTGCTTATATTTTCCACAGTTTTTCCTCATCTATCGGGTAAATTTTTCAATCATAATGGTTATGGTGGATCAATGATACGGTTATTTACTTAAAATTATTTTAAAAAAGTTGGTGGGCTGTTTTTTATCAGAGGTTTCATGATTATTGATAAAGAAATGATGTATATCAGGAAATTTTCATCGACATGATATATAATCTTCCACTATTGAATTGACTAGGACTGGGACATTAGGAATATTAATAGACCCTAACTAGTTCGCTAATTGGCCAACTTATGACTTGTCTTAGAAAGACAAGTCGTTGAAATTGTTTATCAGTAGGCAGCCTCATAGGAGTGTCATATGTTACCCACCCTCGTGTCTGTGGAATTGGCTCGCTGGCAATTTGCCATAGCGGCATGCTTCCACTTTTTATTTGTACCTTTGACTCTTGGCCTCACATGGATTCTATTTACCATGGAATTGGCCTACGTTATTACTGGGCGATCGGTGTACAAAGACATGACGCGCTTTTGGGGGAAATTGTTAGGTATCAATTTCGCTTTGGGGGTTTTGACGGGTTTAACCATGGAATTCCAGTTTGGTACTAACTGGGCTTTCTATTCCCAATATGTGGGTGATATCTTTGGTACACCGCTAGCTATCGAAGGCTTAGTGGCCTTCATGTTGGAATCGACCTTCTTAGGTCTCTTCTTTTTTGGTTGGGATAAACTTAGTAAAAAACAACATTTATTTGCAACCTTTTGCTTAGCCATTGGTTCTAGTCTCTCTGCTTTGTTGATTCTGGTGGCGAATGGTTATATGCAACACCCTGTGGGTTCTTTCTTTGATTGGCAAACCTTGCGGATGGAAACCATAAGTTTACGAGCTTTATTCGTTAATCCCGTTGCTCAAGTGGGTTTTGTGCATACAGTTATTGCTGGCTACACCACAGCAGCGGTTTTTGTCATGGGTATTAGCTCTTATTACTTATTGAAGAAACGGGATATGGATTTTGCTAAGCGTTCCTTTGCCATTGCCGCGGGTTTTGGTTTGGTGGCGTCAATTATGGTTATTGTTATGGGTGACCAAAATGGTTTATTGGTTTATAAAGACCAACCTGAAAAGCTTGCCATGATTGAAGCCGAGTGGAATACACAAAAACCACCTGCCGCCTTTAACTTAATGGCTATTCCCAACCAAAAAGAAATGAAAAATGATTGGGAATTGCGCATTCCTGATGTATTAGGTTTATTGGTGACGCACTCATGGAGCACACCAGTAGTAGGGCTACGTCAATTTGTAAATGCCAACGAAGTGAAAATTCATCGAGGATTAACCGCGTATCAGGCTCTAGTAGAGATGCGAAAAGGTGATACATCACAGAAGACTCTAGATCAATTTAACAAATACAAAAAAGATATTGGTTATAGTTTACTACTGAAGCGCTTCACGCCAAATATTGTGGATGCGACCAATCCACAAATTAAGGCAGCTGCGGTGGAAACTCTACCTGATGTGGCCAGTATATTTTGGTCTTTTAGGGTCATGGTAGGTATCGGCTTCTTAATGGCTTGGATGTTTATCATTGGTTTTATAATGGTATTGCGGGATAAAGGTTGGAACAGCCGCCTTTATCATCGTTTAGCTTTATTAATAGTACCATTGCCTTTTTTAGCCAATCTTTGTGGTTGGTTCGTGACAGAACATGGCCGTCAACCTTGGACGGTTTATAATATTCTGCCGACTTCTTTAAGTTCTTCATCCATCAGTGCCGTGGATATAGGCTTGAGTATGGGTATGTTTGTTTTATTCTATAGTCTGCTTTTTGCTGTAGAAATGTTTTTAATGTTCAAGTTTTCAAGATTGGGACCCAGTGCATTGCACACGGGGCAATACCATTTTGAAAAATCATCTAATTCATAGGCCCAGGAGTAATCATGGAAACATATGCTGTATTACAATTAATTGGCTGGGTAACCGTAGGTTTTTTACTGTTCTTATTTGCCGCCACAGGTGGTTTTGACCTCGGTGCAGGTATGCTGTCACCCTTTATTGGTAAGACCAACGATGAACGTCGCGTTGTCATCAACACTGTCGCACCTACATGGGATGGTAACCAAGTTTGGTTGGTTGCTGCAGGTGGTGCTTTATTTGCTATATGGCCCCGGGTTTACGCGGCTTCATTCTCTGGCTTTTATTTCGCTTTCTTACTGGTTTTATGGTCCTTGTTTTTGCGGCCCGTGAGTTTTGAATACCGTTCTAAGATGCCGTCACAGCGCTGGCGGACTTTTTGGGATTGGGGCTTATGTGTCGGTAGTTTTGTACCAGCATTAATAATAGGTGTGGGCGTAGGCAATCTTTTTTTAGGCGTGCCATTCCAGTATGACCCCGTGAGCTTACGCTTTTTCTATGGCCCTGAAATGCAAGATACAAATGCTATTGCAGCATTATTTGGTTTGTTGCGTCCTTTTGCTTTACTTGCCGGGGTCGTCAGCGTGGTGATGATGTTGATGCATGGGGCAGCGTACTTAACTTTCCGTACTAAAGGTGTAGTGTACCAACGTGCTAAGATTTGCACTCAAGTATTCAGTTGGTTAGTGCTGGTCACGTTTGTGTTAGGTGGTGTTTGGATAGCAACGGCTATTCAAGGTTATCATTGGACTGCCATGGCCAATCCAATGTTACACCCTTTAACTAATGAAGTAACACAAAGTCTAGGCGGATGGTTAACGAATTATACGACCTACCCTATCTTTTTGCTTTGTCCTATTTTGGGCATAGGTGGTGCTTTATTCGTTAGTGCTTTTACTGCTATGAAGAAGCATTTCGCTGCTTTTTGCTGTAGCTGCGCCAGTGTGTTTGGCATCGTGACAACAGCAGGGGTGAGTCTCTTTCCCTTCGTCATGCCATCATCCACACATCCAGCACAGAGTCTTTTAGTGTGGAATGCCACCAGTTCGCAAACATCACTAATAGGCATTTTAGTGACAGCAGTCATTATGGTTCCTGTTATTTTTTACTATACCGCATTTGTTTATCGCAAGATGTGGGGCCGGGATGTGAAAATGTCACCTGAAGCTGTACAAGAAGCTACTCATACACTTTATTAAGAGAGGTTAAGCGACGATGTTTTACATTATTTGGATTGCAAGTGCTTTTACCGCCGTTGCTATTGGCATTTTAGCTGTTTCGCAAATTGATAGCCGTAGTGAAGAGGACGCCTCTTAATTGACGCCCTATAAATGGTTAACGCAGCAAACGGCTGCAACACGTCTTTGGGTATTGGCATCGGTTTCTGCTGGTTTTATAAGTGGCCTGTTACTTGTTTTACAGGCCTACTTGTTAGCCCATATAATTAATGCTGCATTTTTTCAACATATTCCTCGTCATGAATTGCTCTCACCGTTTGTATTGATCCTGGTTGTTATTTTGATGCGATCGGGGCTGGCTTGGCTGCGCCATTATTTAGGTTTTCAAACCTCAGCCCGTGTGCGGCGACAATTACGTAAAACATTGCTCGATTATTTTTCTGCCACGGGACCACGCGGACTCGCTAATCAATCTAGCGGTGCGTTGGCCAGTTCTGTTCTAGAACAAGTGGAAGCTATGCATGATTTTTTCGCGCATTACCTTCCGCAAATGTCTTTGGCGGTGTTAATACCAGTGGCAATTTTAGTGGTGGTTTTCCCGTTAAATTGGATAGCTGGAACTATACTATTAATTACAGCGCCTTTAATTCCTTTATTTATGGCATTAGTGGGTATGGGTGCTAAATCCGTTAATGAGAAGCAATTCAAATCTTTGGCGCGCATGAGTGCTCATTTTATAGATGTGTTAAGAGGACTCGTTACCCTAAAACTCTTTAATCAAAGCCGAAAGCAAGCTCAAGTTATTGGTGAGGTGGCAGATGAATATCGTCAGCGAACTATGAGTGTATTACGTATTGCTTTCCTTTCTTCGGCTGTCTTGGAATTCTTCAGTTCTATAGCTATCGCATTATTGGCGACTTACCTGGGCCTAAGTTTCTTAGGCCATATTCATTTTGGTTATTATCATCATGGAGCTAACTTTTTTGCGGCTTTTTTCATTCTTTTACTAGCGCCTGAATTTTATTTGCCTTTGCGGGAATTAGGCATTCATTATCATGCTCGAGCTCAGGCTCTAGGCGCCACAGAACAAATCATGGAAGTGTTGAATACCCCCTTAGTTCAAGTTCAAGGGGGCGAAAGAGCCATCCCCCACTCTGATGCCATCAATTTACAGCTAAAAGGTGTTTCATACGCCTATCCTGAGTGTGAAGCGTTGAGTGACGTAACGTTGACTATTGATGCTGGGCAAAGGCTAGCGGTTGTAGGTGAAAGCGGTGCAGGGAAATCTACCTTATTGCATTTGATAATAGGCTTCATTCAGCCTCAGTCGGGAATAATTGAGGTGAATGGCGAATCTCTCCATGACTTAGCATTGGTACAATGGCGAGAACAATTAACTTACCTAGGTCAAAATCCGCGACTATTTCATGGCACTTTGCGCGATAATATTCTAATGGCAAAGCCTGATGCATCACAGAAAGCTTTAGAAGATGTCTTAAATAGAGCCCACGTCACAGAATTTCTTGAGCAATTGCCCCAAGGTTTGGATACGGTTTTAGGCGAACAAAATTTTGGAATTTCAGGCGGTCAGGCGCAACGTATAGCCTTGGCTCGAGCTTTTTTGAAGGACGCATCATTAATTCTGTTGGATGAACCTACTGCAAATTTAGATCAGCACAGTGAGGCTTTGGTTCTAGAAGGTATAGATGCCCTGGCCAAAAGTAAAACTTTAGTGCTATTAACCCATAGACATCAAACCTTAAAGTCAATGGACAAAATTGTAGTGTTAGAAGAAGGCCAGATAAAAGAAATGGGGGCATATCAAAGTTTAATGGATGCTCGTGGAGCACTTTATCAATTACTTTACAGCGGAGTGATTGATGAATGAATTAAAGATTATTCTGAGTTTATTTAAACCCTATAAATATTGGTTGTTTCTGGGTGGCTTGTTAGGGCTGGTTACGATTTTCTCAGCCATTGGTCTGATGTCATTATCGGGATGGTTTATCTCAGCTGCTGCCTTTGCTGGATTAGTGCCAGCCACAGCCGGTCAATTTAATTTTCTGTTGCCGGGTGCTGGCGTACGCTTTTTTGCTTACTTACGTATTGCCGGACGCTATGGAGAGCGCATTGTAAGTCACGATGCTACGTTTAGGGTCCTAGCTCATATGCGTGTTTGGTTTTATGAAAAAGTGGAACCTTTAGCGCCCTCTCATTTTATGAAAAAAAACAGTAGCCATTTGCTAAATAGCATGGTGAGTGATATCGATGCCTTAGATAATCTCTATATAAGGGTATTAATGCCCACATTGATTGCCCTATTAGTGTGTCTCATTATTTTTATTTTTTTCTATTACTTTAGCCACCAATTAGCTTGGGTTATTGTTTTCTTGATGTTGACAAGCTTGATTTTTCCGGCATTATTATTCGAAAATCTAGGCCGCTCAGCAGGTAAAGAAATATTAAAAAGCACTGAGAAATTACGAGAAAAGGTCATTGATACCTTAGAAGGACTGAATGACCTGTTGATTTTCGCCAGGATGGATGAGCACAAGAAAAGCATTGGACAAGCTAACGAGGCTTTATTACGGGCTCAGGGTAAGATGGCTCTTCTATCAGGATTAGCGTCAGGTTTGATGACCTTTTTGCTGGGGATTACTTTATGGGTGGGCACATTCCTTGCTATAGGCTTGTATGAATCACATAAGATTCAAGGAGCCAATATCGCTTTAATAGCCCTCTGCATCATCGCTGCTTTTGAAGCATTGGCGCCGCTGCCACTGGCCTTCCAATACTTAGGTAAAACCCGTGCCGCTGCCAAAAGGCTATTAAGTGTTGACAATAATGTGGCGGTGATTGCATTCCCAGAAATATCAGAAACACCTTTAACCCATTATGATATTGAATTCGATCAAGTTGATTTTTCCTATGGCAATGAGATTAATGGAGCTTTGAGAAACGTTTCACTTTGTATTAAATCCGGGGAAAAGATTGCTGTTGTGGGGCATACTGGAGCTGGTAAATCCACATTAATAAATTTATTATCCCGACTATGTGAACTTCAACGTGGAAAGATCTCTCTGGGTGGAATTGACATAAGAAACTTAACCCAAATCCAGTTACGTTCTTCCATTACCCATATCCCGCAAAACCCTTTTATTTTCAATGCCACAATCCGAGAAAATTTGCTGTTAGCAAGACCTGATGCAGGTGATAAACAGTTATTAAAAGCGTTAAAATTGGCTCAGTTGGGGCAATTCATTGATATGATGCCAAAAGGTTTGGATACTTGGTGTGGTGAGTTTGGTGCGCAACTTTCAGGTGGACAATGTCGACGCATGGCAATAGCTCGAGCGGTATTACAAGATGCCCCAGTACTGATTTTAGATGAACCCACTGAAGGGCTTGATCAGGCAACGGCACGGGAATTAATGAACATTATATCTGAGATATCCATTAATAAAACATTAATAGTGATTACTCATAATCTCGGAGCATTGAAAAATATACAGCGCATTATTACTATGAACGAAGGTAAAATAGTATAGTTTTTGGCTGTAACCGTGTAACATGGCTATTTCTTTTTATGGGTTCTCACTACAGTCACATCGCATTTTGCACCATGCAATATAGTATTAGCAGTTCCCCCAAGCACTGATGTTAAACCATGAATACCATGACTACCGATGATAATTAGATCGATATCTAATTTTTTAGCTAGTTGGAAAATTTCTTTTTTTGCAGATCCAATTTTCAGGTGGCAGTCATCTAAAGGAATATTTAATGGTGTCACAAATTCTTCCATTTTTTTTTGCGCATTTTCCATAAGGGAATTATTCACTTCTTTTTCTGTAAGACCAAAGTAAAAACCTGTTTGTTCCACGATATGCACAAGGGACAGCTTGGCATCGAATTTTATTGAAAATTCACAAGCGGCTTGTGCGACTTTTTTACCTTCAACGCTCATGTCTGTTGCTAATAGAATATGATGATACATCTTCTTTCCCTCTACTTTTAGGAGTACAATAAATATAGCTTATTTCAGCCCAAATTGCTTGTATAAAATGGGCAGGGAAGTTTTCCAACTTGTTGAATTATAAAGATATTAAGGAATGCCATGCCAGAGCACGATTATGTAACCCCTTTCACCCCTGCCAGTCTGGAAATTGAATCCCATCAAGAGATTCATGGGACGCCTCAGACGGAATCTTCTACCTATCAATTAGCCTTCGCTGATAATGAATTCCTCTTGCGTGATGAGCTCCGACCAATACGGCTCCAGTTAGAATTACTTAAACCTGAACTTATAATGCAAGAGCAGGGTATAGATGCCACCATAGCTATATTTGGCAGTGCACGTACGATAGATTCAACGTTGGCAAAGGAGCAGTTAAGGTTAGCTGATGAAGCACTCAAGAAAAGACCTACGGACACGCAATTGAAGCAAGAGTTTTCCTTAGCAAAAAAAGCTTACTCTAGTAGTCGTTACTATGACAGTGCTCGTGAACTATCACAGTTGATATCAAAATGGGCTTTAGAAAAAACAAAAAAAAGGATACTTGTGGTGACAGGTGGTGGGCCTGGGATTATGGAAGCTGGAAACCGTGGGGCACATGATGTTCAGGCAAAAAGCATTGGCTTGAATATTATGATTCCCAAAGAGCAGCAGCCGAATCCTTACATAACGCCAGAGTTATCTTTCTTGTTTCATTATTTTGCTTTAAGAAAGATGCACTTTTTAATTCGTTCAAAAGCTTTAGTGGCCTTCCCTGGAGGTTTTGGAACACTCGATGAGTTATTTAACACATTAACTTTAATCCAAACAAAAAAAATGTCACCTATCCCTGTTGTGTTATTTGGTGAATCCTACTGGAAGCAGCTCATTGATTTTGATTTTCTCTTAGATGAAGGCATGATAAGCAAAGAAGACTTGGATCTTTTTCATTTTTCTGACACAGCTCAACAAACATTAAAAATTATTGCTGATTTTCACGGTTTAGAGTCATGAAGGGCGTTAATGTATTGAGATAGCTCACTTACTAACATTGGAATGGCGTCTGCAAT
The DNA here is from genome assembly GCA_021773195.1 of Gammaproteobacteria bacterium. Lineage (GTDB taxonomy): Bacteria > Pseudomonadota > Gammaproteobacteria > JAKBBU01 > JAKBBU01 > JAJFKN01. Next base: position 96,917 of record JAJFKN010000008.1, read on the forward strand.
GTCTGAAGATAATTGGTCATTGTAGCTGAGTGTGCCAATTTCTATGCCATAGAGTGTTAGTTGTTTAGGTAATAAGTTTAATGAGTGGGCTAATTCTAAGGCATGTTTTACACCAAAATCATGACTGCTCAATAATATTTGAGATTCAAATATGTCATCTGGTGATAAACGGACTATTGTACCAGGTAGGTTTTCTGATTTTACGGCATCGATTAATATCACTTCATCAGCACCTTTCATCAGACTAATTAAACTCATGTTTGGCCGATCACAGGTAAGAAAGTCAATGTTGTTCATTTTAGTTTTATCAAAAGTAGCTTGCAATTGTTCGATAACATTCCAACCAAGTCGATCATCACTAAAGGGCGAACCAATGCCAATAATTTTAATCATGGCTTTTTTTCTACATTAAGTGTTAAGAAGTGAGTTGAGCAAGATATACAGGGGTCATAGTTCCTCACCACCATTTCACTGTGCAGACGCATGGCATCTTGATCTTTATCTAAACCAAAATCATGCAGTGATTGCATAAGGTCGCTTTCAATGCGTGCTTGATTTTGACTGGTAGGAGGGATGATGGTTGATGAAGTAATGAAGCCTTTTTCATCCACTTCATAGCGATGCCATAACATGCCTCGTGGTGCTTCTGTACAGCCATATCCGATGCCAGATTGTACTTCGAATTCAGAGCGGGATTCATCAGGTAGTGAATAATCTGAGAATATCCTACGGGCTTCCTGTAGTGCATAATAGATTTCAATAGCTCGAGCAACAATACTGTGGAATGTATTTTTGCTGGGAAATTGAATTCCGGTTTGAGCAATAAGTTTCTGTATATTTTCAGGCAATTGGTATAGGCAATTATTAATTCGTGAGAGTGGCCCGAGCATATAAGGCGTGCCGTCCATTAAACAATGTAAAGCAGTACTGTGTGCAACATGTTCTTCTTTAAAATGTTTGTCAAAGTGTTCTTTTGGCAGATCCAAAGCAGGTGTGTCAGAAAATATGTTACCTTCATTCATGGGGTATTCCCTGGCATGCTTGATGCAAATTGATGGAAAATTTTGGTTTCTTTCCACCATGGGAAGTGACGCTGTCCAAGCAATTAAATCTTCAGCATCCTGCATGGAACATTCGATTTTTTTCAGCATATCTGAAACTGCTTTAAGGCTTGGCGCACTATAAAACCCACCCACACAGGCGCCCACAGGATGAACTGCACGTCCTCCAAATAGACTCAGTATTTCATTTCCAATGGCGTGTAAACGTAAGCCTCGTTTGACTTCATCGGGATAATCTTTAGCCATCTCAATGGCAGAGCCATAGCCTAAAAAATCTGGAGCCGCTAGCATATGAACATGCAAACCATGACTTTCTAGCCATTCTCCGCAGTAAAATGCGCGCCGCATATCTCGCACCCAAGCATTGGGCGTGCATTGAAAAATTTGTTCCAAGGCTTGAACGGCACTCATTTGATAGGCAACAGGGCAAATTCCACAAATACGTGCCACAATATCCAATACTTCATCGTAGCGCCGTCCTTCTAAAAATTTTTCAAAAAACCGAGGGGGCTCATAAATACTTAGATTTAACGTTTCAATCTCACCATTTTTGATTGCGATGGACAGTGCGCCTTCACCTTCCACACGCGCTAGAATGGGCACGTTGATATTTATATCAGTCATATTAATTCCTTACTTAGCATCGTCTTTTAAAGTCTTGTTACCTAATTCATTGCCTATTTCAAGATAGCCTTTGGCTTGGCTATTGATGAAATGCAATTTTCGAGCAATATCATTAGGCAGTAGACCAAGGCCTGAAAAGCGCTTTGCTAGTGCTTTTGTATTGGGGTTTTCGTCTGGGCCATAACAGCCATAGCAGCCGCGACCCACACTGGGACAAAGGGCCCCGCAACCTGATTGGGTTATGGGACCTAGGCAGGGTTCTTGTTTGGTTACCATAACGCAAGCATTGCCTTGGCGTTTGCATTCAAGGCAAAGGCTGTCTTTTTGCACCACAGGTTCAACACCAAAGCAGAGGGCGCGGATAGTTTCAATGATCTGTTTGCTATTGATGGGGCAGCCCCAAATTTCCAAGTCTACTTTAATGTGTTTTGCAATGGCAGTGGAGGTTTCTAGGGTACTAATAAATTCTGGTTTTGCATAAACGGACTGAGTCCATTGTTTGATATCAACATGTTTAAAATTGCGCAATGCCTGTAAACCACCTGATGTGGCACAAGCCCCAATGGTTACCACATATTGACTGTTGCTGCGCACTTCTTGAATACGATCTAATTCGTGAGGCGTAGTTATGCTTCCTTCCACAAAAGCGACATCCACTTTTTCATGTGGATTAACGGGGCCGGCTTCAGCAAAATGCATAATGTCCACTATCTCAGTCAGTTCAATGAGTTTTTCACCTAGGTTGAGGATGGCTAACTGGCAGCCATCGCAAGAACTGAATTTATGCACGGCTATTTTTGGTTTGTCCGACATTAAAAGCCCTCCTTAGCAAATAACTCTTTTATTTCAGGGTAGGAAAATACAGGGCCATCTTTACAGATAAATTGACCTCCATATTGGCAATGCCCACAGTGACCTACGGCACAGTGCATGTTGCGTTCCATATTTAGATAGAGGTCAGTTTCATCTATATTATGTTCAGCGAGGGCTTCTACAGCTGCCTTCATCATCATTTCAGGTCCGCACATAAAAGCAATGGTATTGTCAGGGTTTAATTCCATTTTGGGTACTAAATCAAGGACTCTTCCTTTATACCAAGGCCAGTGCATGTCGCTTTTATCTGCCCCCACATAAATTTTGATATTAGGTATATCTTTTAAACGTTGAAAACGCTCGCGAAAAATGAGATCAGAACTGTGTTTAACGCCTTGCATTAAGCTAATGGTACCAAATTCAGAACGACGATTGATTATATAATTAAAAACGGAAACCACAGGTGCACAACCTAACCCACCGGTGATGACAACAACGTCCTTGCCTTTCGCCTTTTCTAATGGCCAACCTCGTCCGTAGGGTCCACGAATTCCAATGCAGTCACCGCATTCTAATTGCTCAAAACCCCGTGTGACCCTGCCCACGACGCGAATGGTGTGATTGTAATATTCATCGCTATGAGGATCTGAAACGATGGAAATCGCAATTTCACCAACGCCGTGAAGGTATAGCATATTAAATTGACCGGGGGCAAAAGTATAAGCTTCATTGATTTTTGGATCGGTAAATTGCAAGCGCAGAGTGAAGATGCCAGGTCCCTCATGGATGCGTTCAATGATCTTAGCTTCATTTGGTAGATAAGTATCATCCATGGCTATTTTCCTTATTTTCCAGGTTAATGAAATCTGAGCAAATGGCGGTGGCTTCTTCTGTTATGTCGATACCAACAGGACACCAAGAAACACATCGGCCGCAGCCAACGCATCCTGACTCACCAAATTGATCATGCCACGTGCCAAGCTTATGAGTGAGCCATTGACGATAACGTTGGCGTGTTTGACTGCGTATAACTTTTCCATGTATATAGCTGTGGCCTTGAGTGAAGCAAGAATCCCATTCTCGGACATGTTCACTGTGATTCCCTTTCACATTGGGTTCGTCTTCCTCACTATGGCAAAAACAAGTGGGGCAAACTTGGGTGCAATTACCACATGAAAGACAACGTTCAGCTACAGCATCCCAACGTGGGTGATCCAAATTGTTCATGAGTGCATCACGAAGGTTGGTTCCAGGCAGGGTTTTGGTTTGTTTGTCAGCTGCTTCTTGTATACGTTGTTTCGCATAATTTATTTGTGAGCCATCGGCTTCAGATAATTTGAGTGAAGCGATAATATCTGAGCCTTGTTCACTACCAAATTCCAAGGTAAAGCCATCCTCTATTTCAGTTAGGGCTATGTCGTAACCCCTTTCAGCTTTAGGGAATCCCCCAGCCCCGACACAGAAGCAATTATTAGACGAGGTAATACAGTTGGCTGCGATAATTAAGGTGTTTTCTCTTCTTTGAGCGTAGCGTTCATCACGATAAGTGCCGGTAATGAATACCTTGTCCTGAATTTGCATGGCAGCAATATCACAAGGGCGTACGCCAAATAGGCATAGAGGAGCGGGGGTCAATTGAGCCGGTTGAAAGGATAACTTACCCTCTTCATCGCGGGTAACATTCCACAGGCTTTCCTTGGGTTTAAATAATTCTGGTTTGATGGCTTGAGGTCCGTTAACCCAGTTAAAGTACCCGGTCTTTTGGGTTTTTTTCAGCGTATATTGACCGGGTAATTGCTCATCTTCATAGCCCCAAGGTAACTCTTTGACTTGGCTAAAATCATCGTAAGTGATAGTGCCTCCGCGGGTTTGGGGCCCGACGCATCTATAACCTCGTTCTATAATAGCGTCGAGCAAGCTTTGTAGCTTTGTATGAGGTAAGTAATAAGATTGATTCATAGAGAGTTCCCTTAACAAATGCGTGGTAATTGTTCGCCACTCAACCAAGCCATGATGCGCTGTCCACCAAAACTTGTGTTTAATTGGACAAGGTTATGATGGTCTTCAGTAACTTCTCCTATAATAGCTGCCTCTTTCCCTAGGGGATGTTGTTGCATGCACTGTAATAGGTTTTGCGCTTCAGAAGCTGGGCATATAGCAATAAGCTTACCTTCATTAGCGACGTACAATGGATCCAAGCCTAATAGTTCACAGGCGCCTTTCACTGACTCATGTATGGGAATGGCTTTTTCTTCTATTTGCATACCAACCGCAGATTGCTGTGCAATTTCATTTAAACAAGTAACCAGACCGCCTCGCGTAGGGTCACGCAGGCAGTGAAGGCTCGGTACGTTTTGTACCATATGAGCGACCAAATCATGCAGAGATGCGCTATCAGATTGTATAGGAGAAATAAATTCTAAATTTTGACGTTGTGACATAATAGCGACACCGTGGTCGCCTAATGTACCACTCACTAAAATACAGTCACCTGGCTTTGCATTGACACCTGAGATGTTTAGACCCTTTGGTACAACGCCAATTCCGGTGGTGGTAATGAAGACGCCATCACCTTTTCCTCGCTCAACCACTTTGGTGTCGCCTGCTATAATGGATACACGTGCTTCTTTCGCTGCATCTGCCATAGAGTAGACAATGCATTTTAAATCGGCTAGAGGAAAACCTTCTTCAATAATAAAGCTAGCTGCTAAATGGAGAGGGCGCGCACCAGACATGGAGATATCATTGATAGTGCCGTGAACAGATAAACTACCAATATTACCGCCGGAGAAAAATAAAGGTGAAATAACATGAGCGTCGGTTGCCATAACCATATTACCGCACAATACGGAAAACTGGGCGTTGTCATCACGCTGTTCAAGCCACTCATTGTGAAAGGCTTTAATAAAAAGCTCATCCACTAAGCGAGAAGTTGCTCGACCGCCTGCGCCATGAGTCATGTCAATGACACCTCGTTTAAAATTTATTTTAGGGCCTGACGGCGTTTTAAGTTTAGTTTGCATTGCAATTCTCCGGTATTCTGTCATAAGCGTAGTAGGCATTGCAGGCACCTTCAGCAGAAACCATGCAAGATCCAAGAGGATTTTCGGGTGTGCATACAACGCGGAATAATTTGCAGTCAGTGGGTTTCTTTTGTCCACGTAAAATAGCACCGCAGTCACAGGCTTTATGTTCAAGGCCTTCACTTTTGGGAAGAGTGAATTGTTTTTCAGCATCAAATTCGGCATATTCATCACGAATTTTCAGTGCGCTTTTAGGAATTTGGCCTAATCCACGCCACTCAAAACTTTCTCGTAACTGAAAAATCATACTGACAATGTGTTGAGATTTTTCATTTCCTGTTGGTGTCACGGCACGTGTAAATTGATTCACAGTACCTTCTTCACCACTATTGATCATATTGATCAACATATAAATAGATTGCATGAGGTCCAAAGGTTCAAAGCCAGAAATGACAATGGGTTTTTTGTATTGCTGGGATACTGCTGAATAGGCATCGCTACCAATAACAATGCTAACATGAGCCGGGCCAACAAAACCGTCTATTGCTATGGGATATTTATCATCATGTTGTATATTAAGGATGGCAGACATGGCCACAGGTGTCAGTACATGATTGCAGAAAACAGAGAAATTTTTCAGTTTCAATGTCTTTGCTTTTGCAATGGCAGCTGCCGTGGGCGGTGTCGTCGTTTCAAATCCAATAGCAAAAAATATGATTTTATTGTTAGGATTATTTTGGGCAATTTTGATAGCATCTTCAACACTGTAAATCATGCGCACTTGTGCGCCTCGAGCTTTAGCTTTTAACAGGCTTTCTTGGCGACTGCCGGGAACACGTAACATATCACCATAACTGCAGAGGATATTACCTGGCATATTTGACAAAGCAATAGCGGCATCGATACGAGGGATAGGCAATACACACACTGGACAGCCAGGTCCATGAATCATTTCAACATTACTAGGTAAAAGATTTGGTATGCCGTAACGGTGCAATGCATGAGTATGCCCACCACAGAATTCCATTAACTTGTAATGTTTGTTGGAGTCCACTGCTTTGCGTATTTTTGAAGCGATTGCCCTGGCAATGTCTCCGTTTCTAAATTCATCTATGTATTTCATGATTGACCTTCTTGCTCGTATTCCTCGAGCATTTGTTGCAATAAAGATAAGGTTTTTTTTGCTTCATCTTGGTTTAATTTACTTAATGCATAGCCAACATGAACAACCACGAAATCACCGACAGTGACGTTGTCAACTAAGTCTAATGAGATTTCCTTTTCAACGCCACCTAGATTCACAATGGCCCGATGGTTTGGAAGTTGTTTAATAATTTCAGCGGGGATAGCTAAGCACATGTCGGCGTTGCTCCTATAGTTTGTATTTGATATTTGAGTGCAGCAATATAGGCTTGCCCTAAGCTGATGCCACCATCATTGATAGGTGACTGATGAGGGAGGTAGACGTTGAGATCGCTTAGATGACCTAACAGTGTTTCCGTTAAGACACGATTAGCGAAGCATCCGCCCGATAGAATAATCTTATTAATCCCTTGTGTTCTTGCGTATTGGTGAATCCAATCAGATAGTCCTGCGGCTAAGGTACCATGGAAATATTCAGCGCCAACCTGTGACTCGCAAGTTAATAACTCAGTCATCAAGGGTAGGAAATTCAATTGGTTATTTGTTATTTTCCAGCCGTGCTCAAATACCCTTGGTGTTTTTACTAAAGCTTCTAGTTCCATAGCGGCTTGACCTTCATATGTAGTTTCTTGACATACTTTTAATAGGCTACTGGCGGCATCGAATAAACGGCCACAGCTACTGGTCAAGGGCGAATTAATGCCTTTGTAGAGCATTTCTAAGATGGCTTGGCTTGGAAAGTTGCTATAACGTTCTTGGATCATATCGGTTAAGTGCAATGCATGGAGAACAGCAATTCCCATGCGCCAAGTTTGGCGCGAAGCTTTGTCACCACCAGGTAGCGGAAGAGGGCGTAATTGCGCTAAATGTTTCATGCTGGAAGATTGCAATAGGCATAGTTCACCGCCCCAAGCATCCCCTTCATGACCATAGCCGTAGCCATCTAGGGCCAATCCAATGGCGCTATCAATGTGATGCTCCGCCGCAACTGCAGCTAGATGGGCATGGTGGTGTTGCACACCATAGGGGGAAGCATGCATGCCTTGAGCTATTTGGGTGGTTTGGAAGTCTGGGTGTTTATCGTGAGCAACACATATGGGCGTTATTTCTAACAAACCTGTTAGATGCGTGATCTGCTGTGTTAGAGCTTGTAAGTTGTCTAGGGATTCTAAATCACCGATATGTTGTGACAAATAAGCCTCATCACCTCGAATTAAGCAAAAGGTATTTTTTAAATGTGACCCTAGCGCCAGTGTATCAGGCATGCTATGGGCTAATTTTATGGGTTTTGGTGTATAACCGCGTGCACGACGAATAAAAATGGCTTGATCCTGCATAACCCTGACCACGCTGTCATCTAAAAAGGTATTGATGGGCCTATTATGGGAAATTATATGATCGGCAATTGGGCTTAAATGCCTAACGGCTTGCTCATCTTGTATGATCATGGGCTTGCCTGCGGGGTTTGCGCTGGTGATGATTAATAAAGGCGCTTCTTCTTGTAACCAGGTTGTTCCCTGTGGTCTATTCAGTAAACCATGCAAGAGTAAATAATGTAGAGGTGTGTAGGGTAACATGACGCCTAAGGTATTCAAATTAGGCGCAATATATGAGGGTAGTTTATTTCCAGACTGTTGCAGAAGTACAATAGGTCGCTGATGGCTTTTTAATAATTGTATTTCTTTCTCATTAATCTCCACATAGGGTTTAATGGAGATTTCATTGAGGGCCATAAGAGCAAATGGTTTTTCGCCTCGACGTTTGCGTTCTCTTAAAGTCTGTAGGGCTTTTTCATTTTTAGCTAGGCAAATAAATTGATAGCCACCCAATCCCTTCACCGCTAGAATTTCACCTTTTTGTAGCGAATTAACCATGAAGTCAATGCTGTGAGAATATTGTGGGCCACATTCAAGGCATGCTGAAGGTTGTGCGTGATGGCGGCGACTTATGGGATCATTGTACTGTTTTTTGCAATTGCCACACATGTGAAAATGTTTCATGCTAGTATTATTTCGATCATAAGGTAATTGCTTGATGATGGAATAGCGTGGTCCACAGTGAGTACAGTTGACAAACGGGTACAAATAATAGGGGTTATTAGGTGAAAATAGCTCTTCAAGACACGCTTGGCAGACATGAGCATCAGGTGTTGCACTGACAGTCACTTTACTTTCTTGTGATGGAATAATAACAAAAGAATTTTCACTGTGTGTGATAGGTATAAATGCTTGTTGTAAATCTGTTATATCCGCCAACGGTGGGAGGTTATCCAATAGCTCGGCCACCATTTTTCCAGGCTCATTGCCTTGTGCTTCAATTATAACGCCTTGTCCATCGTTACATATCCATCCGGTTAATTCTAATTTATATGCTACAGCGTAAACCGCTGGTCTAAAGCCAACACCCTGTACCTGCCCTCGAATGCGGATTTGTAATCTTTTAATTGCATTAATCATGGTTTACCACTTCTTTTGAGGGAAGTGTTTTTTTTCAAGCCAGTTGAACCAATCTTGCATGCCATGGCCTCGTAATGCGGAACAAGTGATGATTTCTATGTTTGGATTAACGCTTTTCGCATTGTCAAAACAGGCATCTAAGTTGAATTCGAGATGTGGTAATAAGTCGGATTTATTTAAAATCATTAAATCTGCACTATGGAACATATTAGGATATTTTATTGGTTTATCTTCTCCTTCTGTGGTGGAGAGCACAACTACACGATAATTCTCTCCTAAATCAAAGAGGGCGGGGCAAACTAAATTACCCACATTCTCAATAAATAATAAGCCATTGTCACTTAAGGGTAATGCTTCCATAGCATGGCCAATCATGTGGGCATCTAAGTGGCAGCCCTTTCCGGTATTAATCTGTTTTACTGGCACGCCCAATTGTCCAATGCGGTCAGCATCGCGGCTTGTTTGCTGGTCGCCCTCTATCACACATAGCGGTTGGGAAAGTTGGTCAATGGTTTTCTCCAACAAGGTGGTTTTCCCTGAGCCTGGACTGGATAAAAAGTTTATAGAAAGAATATTATGCTCAAAGAAGTATTCTCTATTCATTTGGGCATAGTTATTGTTTTTTTCTAATAAATCTTTTTCTACTTGAATAAGATGATGATCGTCATGATTATGTGTCGTAGTATGGTCGCTACAACCGCAGGTGGTACACATTAATGAGCCTCCACAGATTGGATTGTTAATTCTTCCCCAGAAATTATTTGAATTTCATTGGATTCGCATCTGGGGCAGGGTGTAAAGAAATGTTTTGAGGCAAAGCTATTGCCACATTGGTTGCACAGGGCTTTGCCTTCTACCGGTATAATATGCAATTCTGCCTCTTGGGCAATGCTTTCTTTCATACACACGGAAAAAGCAAATTCCAAGGCACTAGTTTCCACGCAGGTCAGGTCACCCACCAATAAATGTACTTTACTGATAACCGTTAAGTCATTTTCTTGCGCTGCTTCATCTAGGATATGTCGCATATTCTGGCAAAGGGAAATTTCATGCATAGTATGTTATGAGCCTCTTACAATGTTTGCCAATGATGATTTCTTCATTTGTGGGAATGACTAATATTTCTATTTTACTCTTAGGGTGACTAATGGAAAGTTGGTTTGTATCGTTAGCGTTTTTGTCAAGTAATGCGCCCGTCCAACTTAATCCTTCGCAAACACGGCGGCGAATTTTTTTGCTATGCTCGCCGATACCTGCACTGAAGACAATGCCATCTATTCCTTCCAAAGCACCCATAAGAGAGGCCATTTCACGTTGGATTTGGTAGATAACCACCTGTTTTAAAATATCAAAAGCCCATTGGATGTCTTCTTCATGGTTGCTTGAATGATTAGGGCTTTCTCCCTCAATGGTTTCCTCAGCGTTGGTTATGCAAACCGTGCCTTGGCCATTGAGCGATTGAAAATGACCTGATGAGAGTACCTTTGTTAAGTCCTCTAATGTGTAACAGCTAAATCGAATACTGGACGAGCCAGTATTAATAACCAGGATGGCTTTTTTCATGCGGGGCCCATGCGTGCATGAGTATACAATTGGCCCAATGCAGAGGAATAAACTCGGGCAGCAATGGTGTCAGAACGACTTGTGAGAACAATGGGTACTGTTGCACCTAAGGCTAATCCACAGGTGGTGGCGCCGGCAATATAGCCTAACTCTTTTGCAAGCATGTTGCCTGATTCCAGGTTAGGTGCGAGAAAAATATCGGCGTGTCCAGCCACTTCTGAACGAATGCCTTTTTCTAGGGCGGCTTCTTCACTAATGGCATTATCGAAGGCTAAAGGCCCATCCAAGACACCGCCAGTGATTTGGCCCCGGTCGGCCATTTTACATAGAGCAGCTGCATCTATGGTGGATTGAATTTTCGTGTTGATGGTTTCAATAGCTGACAAAATGGCTACTTTAGGTTTTTTAATTCCAACAGCTTGAGCGCAGTAAATAGCTTGTTGCACGATATCGGCTTTTGTCATTAAATCCGGATAAATATTAATAGCACAGTCCGTTAAAAATAAAGGCTTGTGGTAATTAGGCACATCCAAGAAAAAAACATGAGTGAGTCTTTTGTCAGTACGAATTCCCCCCTGATGGGTTAGCACCGAATGGACTAATTCATCGGTATGCAAGCTACCTTTCATGACCATGTCCACTTGGTTTTCCCGTACCATTTCTACGGCTTTATCGGCCGCTGCGTGGGAGTGAGCAACGTCTATTAGTTCAAAGGCACTGATGTCTACTTCAGTTTCCAGGGCAAGAGCTAAAAGCTTTTTTTTTGGTGCCAGAAATATAGGCGTAATAAGTTGATGGCGAGCCGCTTCAAGGGCACCTATCAAAGCATCACTAGAGCAGGGGTGCACCACGGCAGTTTTTACCGGAGGAAAAGGCTTTGCCAGTTCGAGTAAATGACCATGGTGACTTCCCGGCTTATGTTTTATGTCAGAAAAGGTAGCCATTAATCTTTATAGCGAACCGTTAACACGTCGCATTTTGCACCATGCAAAACGGAAGCTGCTGTAGAACCTAATAAGCGTTGTACGCCATGGCGCCCGTGACTGCCAACTATAATGAGATCCACGGCCAATTCTTCCGCTGCATCTAAAATGCGTGCTTTAGGAGGTCCGGACTCAACAATTTGATCGGCTTCGGGCACATGAGTCTCTTCGCCCAATTTACTCATGGATTCTTTGGCGGCATCTAGCAACTCTTTTTCAATATCGACGGCACCTGTATAGCCGTAAGCGTAGTTTGGCAAATGTTCGACGGTGTGAATTAATGTTAACTTAGCACCACATCCTTTTGACAATTCCATAGCTTTTTTTACCACGGGGTGGCTAGCGGGTGTCAAATCGGTGGCGAGCAAAATGTGATGATACATACGCATGAATACAGCTCCTTCTTGTGCAATCGGGTATACCTGAGTCTAGTATACATTTCAGAGCATATTATGCATTGATGTAAGTCAAATTGATAGGGATTAACCGCAGGCAGTCATTTGCAGAGCCCTGAGGTCCAGTAGGTGCATTTCCCTCTGATGGCTCTCTAGAATACCTTGTTCGCGAAATTTCGCTAAGATGCGGCTCACAGTCTCATTAGCCAGGCCTAGATAATTGCCAATTTCTTGTCGTGACATGGTCAAGTTGAAAGTGTCGGCTGAATAACCCCGTCGTTTAAAACGTTCAGAAAGACTTAATAAAAATCGTGCAATGCGTTGTTCCGCATTATGATTAACACTGATAGTGAATTGGTTGTTAAAGCGTTGAGAAAGAATGGCCATGAGGTGGCGTTGTAGTCCCTGGATTTTAGAGGCGATTTGCAATAATTCATCAAATTTCAATTGGCAGACGCTACTGGTTTCCAGTGCTACGGCAGTGACTTGGTGGTGACCGGGCTCAATACCATCAAAACCGAGCAATTCTCCTGGTAGGTAAAATCCTGTGATTTGGTCCGTACCTTTCTCTGATACTAAAAATGTTTTAAAAGAGCCCGCTCGAATGGCATAAAGGTAATCAAAATGATGCTCCATTCTGAACAAATATTCACCTTTGTTAACAATCAGTTGGCGTTTGACCAATTGATCCAGAGTGAGCATCTCTTCATGACTTAACCCCATGGGCAAACAGAGGCTATTCAAAGAGCATGTACCGCAGGCTTGCCGAATATTGTCTAGGATCTTGGAGGAGGGTTGACTGTTCATTTTATGATTATATCAGATTTTTATATGGATTGAATCACCTCATGGCAGCTCTTTTTGTCAATAAAATATTGTTGGCACAGCTTTTTTAGGTTTTGGAAGTCTTCACAATCATTCATGGCACGACAGAAATCCTCTTTGTGGGAGATGCTTCGCGCATAATATTTAGCAAGTTTACGTGCCTGAAGTATGGCGAATTTTTCATTACCCATAAATTCAATCAGCAATTCCACGTGATATAATAGCATCTTGGCTGTTTCTTCGGGTGAGGGTGGATAAAAAGATTCCCCGTTCATTTCAGCGATTAATTTTCTAATTAACCAAGGTTGCCCTACCCCAGAGCGACCAATCATAATGCCGTCACAGCCTGTTTCGAACATTCTTTTTAGGGATGTCAGGCAGGCAACATCACCATTACCAATGACGGGGATGGATAAGGCTTGTTTGAAAAAAGCAATTTCGTCAAAGCGACAGGCTACATCGTAACGCTCTCTCCAGTGGCGACCATGTACTGTCAATAGGTTAATATCACTGTCTTTGAGCATATTGGCAATGTCAGTATTAAAGTTATCACTACTATCGCCATCCACGCGGATTTTCACTGAAACGGGCAAATGAGTATTGTCTTTCATGGTGCGAATGAATTTATAAAGTATGGATGCACTGCTCAAGTGTTTGGAGCCGGCACCACGATTACGGATTTTTCTTACAGGGCATCCACAATTTAAATCAATGATATCCACACCATGATCCGTTACCAGTTTTGTGGCTTCGGCCAACTCATAGGGTTGGTTTGCCGAAAGTTGCACACATAGAGGCCCAGCCCCAGGATAGTGCGTTAAAAAACGGTCTTTCGCCCAATGGGGTTTATGGATTAGTGTTTTACATGAAATCATTTCCGTGCAAGTAAATGCGGGTTCACTCTGTTGCCAGGCAAGCCATCGGAAAGGCGCATTACTCACGCCGGCCAGTGGGCCTTGGATCAGGTTCACTGGAAAGGTTCGATTACCTAGGGTTAATGGTTTAATGAGCGGTGTATTGGGCATGATTTTCAAAGGGTTACGATTAATCGCCCATTTTACCACATTCTTCTATTTAAGTAGAATTGTAAACAGACCCTAATTAGTCTCTGTACTGATCGATGCAAATTTTTGTCCCATCAGGAAATTTAGCCATTAACTCCAATTCACCGCCTAAAGCATGCAAATAGTTCCTCAACGTTGAAATATAAATATCTCTGCGTTTTTCAAGTTGAGCGATACTGGGTTGTTTCATATCTAAGTTCTCAGCTAAATCATTTTGCGTGGTTGCGCGTGATCGCCTAAGCTCAGACAAGCTCATTTCGGTTAGTATTTCTGCTGCTTTTGCACTGGCAGCTCGGTTTACTTGCTTAGATACCTTTTTCGTTAACTGTGAAAGTGGTTTAGCCATACTGCATCTCATAATTCAATAGTGATATCAGTGAGATAATCTAAAAAATCTGCTTTGGAAAATGCGATCATCCTGCTATAAAACTGCTTCTTATTTGATTTGTTGCCTCCACAGAGTAAAACAGCTTGCAGCATTGGGTCGAAAGCAAAAAATACTCTGTATGGCATTCCTCGATGCTGAATACGCAATTCCTTAAGATTTTTTACTTTCCTGCAGTTTTTCAAACTATCAACGTAAGGTCGACCTAAATGAGGCCCCTTTATTTCCAATAATTTGATACCTGCTAATACATCAACTTGTTCAGGCTCCGTAAGAGTAAGAAACCAATGGTCGAACCTTTCGACTGTCAGCACCTTCCACATGGACTATCTCACCGATTTAAATTATAGGCTGTGAATTATATAATGTCAAGCCTATATTGGTCCAATCAATTATGCGAGCATTGATAATAGGGGTGTTTCTTTCCATATTGCTTGATGGTTACTTGAAAAACCTTATTTTGTGCCACGCCCCAATAGGTATCTTCCAAACAGGGGTAAATCAAAGTGCCATCGGGTTTGTTGATGGAGAGGGATAATAACCCCCACCACTGTATATCTTTTTGCGCCACATCGATGGGAACATCGTCTTTATGAGGAGGGATAATTTTATTGATGGTCGGTACATTATGGTAATTGTCCACGCCCTGAATTTCCTCCTCTACTAAACCGGGCGTAGTAATGGTTTGATCCGTATCATTATTAATTTCTAGTTCAACGTTATAGGCTAATGCACTTTGTGAAAACAACAATGCGCCTAGTAAAAAGGTGTTTTTCGTGATGGTCATGAATCTATCCTCGCAGTGTATGGAGGAATAGAATAGCGCGAGGTTATGCCGCAGTCTGTAGGACGGTGTTTACCGCGGGTTGAATATATTGATGCAGGTTAGCTCGTTGCTTTTACTAACGCTTCTTCAAGCTGCATGATATTACGGGCTAATTGGTCTGTGTTCACAATATAACGACCTTCCTTGATAGCGCCTTGCAGTTTCTTTATGTGTTGTTCATCTATCACATGGGACTCCGCTATGGTTTCTTGTAAGTTTTCAATTTCCCTGATGAGCTTATTACGTTCCTCGCCTTCCAAGGCTTTAGGTGGAGTAGGCTTGGCAAATGGCAATGCCTCTTGGAGAGCTTCCATATCTATGCTTGCTTCGACCATTGTTTCCTTTTGTTGTTCCACGTTAGGCTCCTTCCTAGTTAATCCGAGATATGCCTTATGTCGACCCCCTTAGAGGGAACTTGAGGACAAAAATGAAAAAAAGTCGAAAATTCAGCAGGTTATCAAGTTACAATGTTTTTTACGTACGAATTACGGGAAATGAGGCTGGTTGCCTTTATGTCCAGGGCGGAAACAATCAACCCACATAGCCGTGCCCCCACATACAGCTGCTGGCATTACCAAAAAATTCACAATGGGAATCATAGATGCAATCAGCACAGCTATGCCAAAGCCCAGGGCAACTCCCCTTTCATCAGCCGATTGTTGGCGAGTTTTCTTGAAGGGTATGCGGTGATTTTCCATTGGGTAATCGCCATATTGCAAAGTCATCATCCAAGCATTGAAGAGAAACCAAAACACAGCGGCAGCAATGGAGACTAAGGGAATAAAGAATAAAATCAGTAAGCCCAAGGCTCTTGGCAAATAGTAAAGCAATTTTTGGCATTCTCGACCTAAAGCTAGGGGTATTTCCTTCAAGAATGCCGTGAACCCACTGGATTCAGTTAGTAATCCACCGCACAGGTGCTTTTCTACTTTTTCGGCTAAAAAGCCGTTGAAGGGGGCAGCTAGCACGTTAGCCACCATAGTAAAGGTATAAAAGATTACCCCCAGCAGGGTAATAAAGAAAATAGGCCAAATTAGCCAAGTGAGCCATTGTAGCCAGTGAGGCAAGAGATTTAATAGCCAAGCATTGAGGCGGTCAAACTCATGCCAGGTTAAGGTAATTAACAGGACAAACACCACTAAGTTTATGAAAAAAGGGACAATGACGAAGGGGCGAATGGCAGGTTCACCTAGCAATCGCCAACCTTGGAAGAAATACTGGACCCCGCTATGAAAGCCTTTGTGGAAATCTTCGAACATTGGGATTACTCCAAAAAACACCTAGACCAAGCCCCAGTTTGTCACATTTAGTCTAGTGCTTCAAAATATCCCCCTGAGGGTGGGTAAAAATAACTCATAACCCTAGGTTAATAACCCAAGATTTTTTGGCAAATAACTATAACGCTTGAGAGTGATTTTGCGTATAATTGTCCCCTGATTATATGCCTGGCGAAGCAATGATAGGGGAAACATGCGTCTCAAATACATAAAATTAGCTGGTTTCAAATCCTTTGTGGATTCCACAAAGGTAGAGTTTCCAAATCAACTGTCTGCCGTAGTTGGCCCCAATGGCTGTGGTAAATCTAATGTCATTGATGCCGCACGCTGGGTTATGGGTGAAAGTTCAGCCAAACAATTGCGTGGTGAATCTTTAGCCGATGTAATTTTTAATGGTTCTGCCCACCGTAAGCCCGTTGGTCAAGCCACCATTGAATTAGTTTTCGATAATAGCTTGGGTAAAATTGGCGGTGAATACGCCAAATACAATGAAATTGCATTACGTCGTGAATTAACCCGAGATGGTCAATCATCGTATTTTCTTAATGGAACACGTTGCCGCCGCCGTGATATTAAAGATATTTTTCATGGTACGGGACTGGGCCCCCGCAGTTATGCCATCATTGAGCAGGGTACCATTTCGCGTTTTATTGAGGCACGCCCAGAAGAAATTCGCTCGCATATTGAAGACGTAGCGGGTATCTCAAAATATAAAGAACGCCGCCGTGAAACTGAAAACCGTATTCGACATACCCGTGAAAACTTAGAACGTTTAACGGATTTGCGTGATGAATTAGAAAAACAGTTGGCTCATTTAAAACGTCAAGCTAACGCAGCAGAGCGTTATTCAGAGTTGAAAGAGCAAGAGCACTTATTGCAAGCTCGTGTTTTGGCTTTGCGTTATCAAGCTTATGCGGATGAAATGCAAGCGAGCACCGATGCTATTGGCGAGCAGGAGGTCGCATTAGAAGCCAGCATCGCAGAGTTGCGCAATATTGACCTAAGTATTGAACATACCCGTGACTCCCATCAAGAATTTACCGATCGCTTTAATGAAGTCCAAGCACGTTTTTATCAAATGGGTGGTGAAATTGGTCGCCTTGAACAATCCATTCAACATAGTAAAGAGCGTCGTCAACAGTTGGAAGATGATCAAGCCCAAGCGGAAGACGCTTGGAACGATATTACAAGTCACTTAGAAAAAGACAAAACTCAATCAGATACCATGCAAGAGCAAGTAGAAACCTTGCAGCCAGAAATGGAAGAAGCCTTGGCCCAACAGGAACAATCCAGTGAAGCTCTGCATGCAGCAGAAGAATCTATGCAAGCTTGTCAGGAACGTTGGGATGCTTTCCAGAAGGAATCTAATGACGCAACCAATACTGCTCAAGTAACGCAAACACGTATTCAGCATTTGGAAGAGCAGTTGCAACAAATGTCTGAGCGACTGCAAGGTATTGAAACAGAATTAACACGAGTCAGTGACGATGCTTTAGCCATGGAGCTAGCGCAAATCGATGAGCGTTTGCAGACAGTGCAGGAAGAAGAAGAGCAAGTGCAATCACAGTTGCAAAACGTTACTGAACGCATGAAAGAACAACGGCATAATAATCATCAGCTATCAAAATCTTTGGATGAAGCGCGGATTCGATTGCAACGTTTGGAAGGGCGTAAAGCCTCTCTTGAAGCATTGCAGCAAGCTGCATTAGGCCAGCAAGAAAATGATGTTATAGAATGGGTTGATAACCAATCCTTAAAAGATAATCCGCGCCTAGCTCAGGGCATTAAAGTGAAGCAAGGCTATGAAAAAGCTGCAGAAACCGTATTAGGTTTCTACTTAGAAGCTATTTGTGTAGATGAATTACAAGCTTATGCCACAAAATTAGAAGGTTTGGACCAGGGAAAGTTAGCTTTGTTTAACACCCAAAATCAACACAGCCAAAGCCAATCAAATGCCGATAGTTTACTTTCAAAGATTGAATCTCAATGGTCTTTGGATTCAATTCTATCAGGTATCTATGTGGCAGACAATGTGGAGCAAGCCTTGCAAAAAATGGATGGGCTGCAATCCCATGAATCCATTATTACCCGTGACGGAGTTTGGTTGGGTAGTGGTTGGTTGCGTGTTAATGCAGGTAACCCAGAAAAATCTGGCGTATTAGTTCGTGAACAAGAGCTAAAAGACATTGAAACAGAGATTCAGCGAGAAGCGTTGTATGTAGAACAAGCCTCTGATGATGTGGAAAAAGGTCGTGATGAATTAGCGGAATTTGAGCAAACCCAAGAGCAGCAACAAAGAACTTTACGAGAAGTCAGTGGTCGCTTGTCGGATTTAAGTGCTCAACGCAAAGTGAAAGAAAATCGTATTGAACATATGCGTAGTCGTGCAGGCCAGTTACGTGAAGAACAAGAGCAACTATTGAATGATCAGCAGGAAAAAGATCAATCTCTCACAGCAACGCGTGAGCAATGGCAAGCTGCCTTAAGTGACATGGAACAATTTTCAGGTCAACAGAATGATATAGAAGCCAGCAGAGAAAATCAGCGTCGAATTCTGGATGAATCCCGTGTTCGTTCACATACCGATAAAGATCGGGCTCATGAATTGCAGATGCGTTATGAAACTTTGCGTGCTCAATTAGATGGTTTGCAACAAAATATTGAGCGTGGATCTCAGCAAATTACCTCACTGCGCGAACGACGGGAAAGTCTAAAAGAAGCATTAGCTCAATTAACAGACCCTCAAGATGGGATGGCAGCGGAATTGCAGGTCCTGTTGGATAAACGTTTAACTGTAGAAGATGAGCTAAGAGAAGCTAAACAGCATTTAGAAAATGCTGATCATCAAGCTCGTCATTTTGAAGAACAACGTGTTGAACTGGATCAACGCATACAAACACAACGTGAGCGTTTAGAAAAAACACGTTTATCGTGCCAAGAGATGGAAGTGCGACGTAAAACCATTATTGAGCAGCTAGTAGATACTGAATTTCAGCTGGAGCAACTTTTACAAGAAATGCCAGAAGATGCTGTGCTTAAAAGTTATGAAGAAGAGCTTCAGCATATTGCAAGCCGCATTCAGCGTTTAGGACCAATTAATCTGGCAGCTATCGATGAGTACGCTACTCAATCGGAACGTAAGATCTACCTAGATGCTCAGAACGGTGATTTAGAAGAAGCCTTGCAAACCTTAGAGAACGCAATTCAGCGCATCGATCGCGAAACCCGCGCACGCTTTAAAGAAACCTTTGATAAAGTTAATCAAGGCATTCAAAAACTCTTCCCGAAAATTTTTGGGGGTGGTCGAGCATACTTAGAATTAACGGGCGATGATCTACTGGATACGGGTATTACTGTGATGGCACAACCTCCCGGTAAACGTAATAGTTCTATTCATTTACTTTCCGGTGGTGAAAAAGCGCTAACAGCCTTGTCTTTGGTATTTTCGTTATTCCAGTTAAATCCTTCTCCCTTCTGTATGTTGGATGAGGTTGATGCTCCATTGGATGATGCTAACGTTGGTCGTTTCTGTAATCTAGTAAAAGAAATGTCTGAAACAGTACAATTTATTGTCATCAGTCACAACAAAGTGACCATTGAAATGGCGCAGAGTTTATTAGGTGTTACCATGCATGAACCAGGAGTTTCACGTTTGGTATCAGTGGATGTAGATGAAGCCGTAGCCATGGCCGAGGCTTAAATTTAAGGAGTAAGGCATGGAGGCACAATATTTAAAAATTATTTTGTTGCTTGTAGGTGGTTTAATTGCTGTGGGATTGTTTTATGACAGTTACCGGCGTAAACGCATGCATCAACGTCGCTTTGATAACCCTGGTGCTGCTATGGGTGATTTACCCATGGATGAATATGAAGATAGGGAAGTGGGCGATGTTATCATGGATGACTTCAATGACGACATCATCGTCAAAAAAGCATTTTCAGATTCTATAACTGCCGATAAAATACCTAAACCTAGCCTTGAGCTAACACCAAAAATTCTAGATGAAGAAATAGTCTCCCATATACAAGAAGCCAATGTTCAAGAACCCGATTCGTTAGAAAACTTAGCCGATGACGTTATTATGATTAACGTTATAGCAGGTCAGGGTCGTCGTTTTGTGGGTTATGAAATGTTGCAAGCCATTTTGGCCGGTGGATTGGCTTTTGGCCAAATGAATATGTTTCATCGTCACAAAGATCCCCATGGTCGAGGAACGATTCTTTACACCCTTGCTAATTGCACGGAAAAGGGCACCTTTGATATGAATAATATCGGTGGCTTCGCCTGCCAAGGTTTAATGTTATTTATGCGTTTTCCTAATGTCCATGACACCATGGCGATCTTTGATTTAATGCTGAATAATGCCCGTCAAATAGCCGATGATTTAGATGGAATGCTAGTGGATCAAGAATTCAAACCCTTAACGGAAGCCAGTATTCAGGCTTACAAAGAACATATCAGCAGTCTTGAAAAAGGCCAATTAACCCTTGATTTAATGGACGCTTAAGGCCCTTCATATCACTAGTCTATACTAACAGATAGACCCCACAATACAGTGATATGAAATAATGAAAGAAGACAAACTGCCACTTTGGTCCATGAGTTTCCTGGTGACTGGTAATGTCCTAGGGGTTGGGATATTGGCGTTACCTATAAAAACAGGTCTTAGTGGCTTTTGGCCCACTATGCTGGGTGTTGTTGCCATCTGGCTATTAATGACTTTCACCGCACTTATTATTGCTAAACGCATTAAGCCTAATGCGGGTGATGACAGTTTTGATATTCCTTCTTTCTACGGCCAACAATTAGGTGGCATTGGGAAATGGGTTGCCATTGTAGCAAATTTAATTTTATTGTACGGTGTGCTGACGGCATATTTAAGTATGATTGCCACGATGATCTTTGCTTTATTCCCTTTTGATATGGCTGAACGATGGATTGTAATCGCTTATTTTATTTTGGCCAGCGCTTTAACCATATTCGGTCGTAAGTTATTACAACGTTCAGCCACTATCGTAATTATTCTATTGTGGGTTTGCTTTTTCATTTTACTATTCTATGCTAGTAAAGAATTCGATGTGACACGCCTGAGTTATACCCATTGGATTTTCTTGTCGGCTGGGTTGCCAGTTATCGTATCGGCCTTTCATTTTCATAATATTGTGCCCACGGTCTGTCGTAATTTAAAATACAATATGCATGCAATTCGTAAAGCAATATTCATCGGGACCTTTTTTGGGTTTATTATGAATGTAGCTTGGGTTATCGTAGTGTTAGGTGGATTGCCTATGATTGGAGAGATGCATGAAAGTGTTCTCTATGCTTACCAGCATGGTGAGCCAGCAACGGTGCCTATATCCCAAGAATTAAATCTTACTACCTTTACCTTGGTAGGTGGTCTTTTTGCTATTCTGTCGGTTACGGCGTCTTATATTGCCAATGGAACGGGTTTATTGGGTTTTATCCGTGACCTGACGGTAACATATTTCCATACCAGGAACCGTGTATTGGTAGCAGCTTTAAGTTTCGTCCCTCCCATTATCATAGCTCTAGTCAATCCAGAAATATTTTTAGCGGCCATTGGTGTTGTGGGGGGTATTGGGGAAGTGATTCTGTTCGGTATCTTACCGGCCATTGTTCTTATGCGTTTTGCTAAAGCAGGCATAGAAGAACCTGTTTACATGTATTGGGTGGGCATGGTGATTTTTGCTATCTCAGCCTACATCTTTGCTTATGAGTTAGGCGATATCACTGGTCTCATCAATATTTCACCCCAGTAATTTTTTAGAGACCTCTTTACAGAAGTAGTTAATAATAAAATCAGCGCCGGCTCGTTTTATGCTGGTTAAAGCTTCTAACATGACGGCTTCTTCATCTATCCAACCTTTTTCTGCGGCGGCTTTAATCATGGCGTATTCACCGCTCACATGATAAGCACCTAAGGGAATACCTGGGTAAGCATCTTTAGTGCGGCGCAGAATATCCAGATAATAGGTCGCGGGTTTCACCATTAGCATGTCGGCGCCTTCTTGTACATCCAAGGCGATTTCACGTAAAGCTTCATTAGAATTGGCAGCGTCCATTTGATAGCTTTTTCTGTCGCCCATTTGCGGAGCTGAGTCCACAGCATGGCGAAAGGGACCATAGAGCGAAGAACTGTATTTTGCTGCGTAGCTGAGAATAGGGGTGTTATGGAAACCTTCACCATCTAGACCTTGACGGATTGCGCTCACCATTCCATCCATCATACCGCTTGGTGCGATAATATCGGCACCGGCCTGTGCATGACTAATAGCTTGTTGAGCTAATAATTCTAAAGTAGCATCATTGTCTACATCCATTCCTTTGCTGCTATTATGCAAAACGCCGCAATGACCATGATCTGTATATTCACAAAAACAAGCATCCGTAATGATTAATAAATCGGGGTTCAGATCTTTAATTTTTTTGATGGCGGATTGAATGATCCCATTGTGGGAGTAGCTATCTTCGCCTAGAGGATCTTTTTCTTGAGGCAAGCCAAATAAGATGACGGCAGGTATGGAAAGTGTTTTCAGGGCTTTTATTTCATTAGGTAACTGATCAATGCTCAGTTGATAATGGCCTGGCATGGCAGAGATTGGATTTTTTACATCATTTCCATGATGGATGAATAGGGGGTGAACGAGATCGTTGGGTGTGAGTATGGTTTCACGAATCATATCTCGCAGTTTAGGATGGCTACGTAAACGTCGCATGCGTGTCATTGGGAATTGGTTCTGCATCTCTGCCCCCTTAAGACTTTGAAAAAAAACTGATTTCTATTGTAGCGTCCTGCAGAAAAAACACAAGAGTCAACTGCTTCTTCTAATCATATGAATTATAAAGGAAAACGCATTTTTCAGGTCAAATACTATACTTATTGCCACAAGAGGGAATTAACAAGATGAATGATGAACCCAAAAGAGCGCCATCCAGCCATATATATTTGCTACTTGCATTAGTGGCTTTTTTCGTTGTAAACCCTTTTGTCCAAGGAGGCTCTGTAGAACGTTATGTTTTTGGTATTTTATTTACCGCCGTATTAATTTTTGGCGTATTTGTGATAATCCACAAGCCGTTATTAAGCATCTGTATGATAATGCTAATAGTTATTAATTTAACTAGTTATTGGATCAGTAGTTTTTGGGATTTACGAGGCTATGGCGTTATATTAGAGCGCTCGGCAGCTATCATATTCTTTTTAGTGATTATTTTTTCATTACTTCATCATATTCTGTCGGAGAGGAATATCTCATTAAACACCTTGTATGATGCAATCTCTGTTTATCTTCTGGTGGGGCTTAGTTGGAGTTTCATTTACAGTCTATTAGACGCAACGCAATTAAATGCTTTTGAATTTAATGACCTCGTTTCAGTGTCACAGGTAGCAAAAGAAGAGTCTTTCATCTATTACAGCTTTGTTACATTAACCACACTTGGATACGGTGATATAACACCACTGTCCATGCCGGCTAAAACATTTGCATGGTTAGAAGCTGTTGTGGGTCAAGTTTATGTAACCGTTCTCATTGCACATTTTGTTGGTTTGCATGTAGCCCAAAGGGCTCAAAATGATAGGCGGGAATAACTAATGAAATTGATGATATACATTTTTATTCTGTCTCTTTTAATGTTGACACAGTTAAGTTGTAGTCAGCAAGAAGATAGCAACATACAAAAAATACGTCCCGTAAAATCCATGGTAATAAATGAAGCCAGTTCAACCATTACCCGAAATTTTCCGGCAAAGGTTGAGGCCTATAAAGTAGCGGATTTAGCCTTTCAAGTAGCAGGGGAAATTATAGAGTTTCCCGTTAAACAGGGTGAGGAAGTAAAGAAAACCGCGTTGTTAGCAAAGTTAGACCCACGCGAATATCAAGATAGGGTCGATGAATTTCAGGCAAAATACGATTTGGCTAAAGTTCAATTTGGCCGGGCAGAAAAACTTGTAGTGAAGCATTATGTTTCTGAAGAAGAATTCGATAAAAAACGTACAGCAATGAATGTAGCTGCTACAAACTTACAAACTGCAAAAAAAGATTTGGCTGATAGTGTATTGCATGCCCCTTTTGATGGAGTGATTGCACTTACTTATGTAGAAAATCATGAAAATATAAAAGCCAAACAGAACATATTACGTATTCAGGATATATCCAAATTAGACATCGTTATTGATGTGCCTGAAGACGTCATGGTCAACCTAACTAGGGATAATAAGGTTGAACCTATTGTTATTTTCAGAACCTTATCGGACAAAACTTTCCCTCTGGTATATAAAGAACATGCATCGCAAGCAGATCCAAATACCCAGACTTATCGAGTGGAATTAACCATGGTTCGACCTGAGGATACGTATATTCTTCCTGGTATGAGTGCCACAGTTCAGGTGGATTTACCTGATTTTCAAAGTAAGACAGGTTATTATTTCACATTGCCATCCAGTGCAGTGTTCCAATTATCCGATAATAAAAATTATATTTGGCTAGTGAACCAAAAAACCATGACAGTACATAAAAATGAAGTGAAAGTGTCTAAACTTATAGGTCAGGACATCGAGATTATTTCTGGTGTTAAGGCCGGTGATAGGGTGGTCACGGCGGGTGTGCATTATTTGAATGAAGGGGAAAAAGTCACTTTAATGAATAAGAATGAGCAAAGGTAATGAATATTGCTGAGTATTTCATAAAAAACAGCGTTATTACTTGGGTTCTAATTGTATTATTAACCGCAGGTGGAATGATTGCCTATGACCACCTTGGTCGATTAGAGGACCCTGAGTTCACTATCAAAGAAGCCAAAATTTATACGTCTTATCCTGGTGCAACACCTAAGGAAGTGGAATTAGAAGTCACAGATCTCATTGAAATTGCTGTTCAAGATATGGCTCAATTAAAACGCATAGAATCCACCTCAAGACCTGGTGTATCCGATATTAAGGTAATAATCAAAGACAAATATAACAAAAAACATTTACCTCAAGTATGGGATGAATTAAGGCGCAAGGTGAATGATGTACAAAGTAAATTACCCCCAGGTGCGGGACCATCAGTGGTTAATGATGATTTTGGTGATGTCTATGGCATGTATTACGCTATTACTGGGGATGGCTTTAATTATGCAGAATTAAAAAAATATGCAGATTTTATAAAAAAAGAATTGTCCTTAGTGGCAGGTGTTGCCAAAGTGGTACTGACGGGACAACGGCAAGAAGTAATATATTTGAATATCCAACGGTCGCGTATGGCACAGCTAGGGATTTCTCCTGAATCAATCAGCAATTTATTGAAGACTCAGAATTCCGTTGAATATTCTGGTGAGGTACGTGTGGGTGATGAATATATAAGACTAGAGCCTTCAGGGGCATTCAATAGTACAGCTGCCATTGGAAATTTATTAATTCGAAGCCCAAATTCGAACTCTTTACTTTATTTAAGTGATATCTCCGATATCTATCGGGATTATGAAGAAGTGCCAAACCAAATAATTTATGTAAACGACAAACCTGCTATTACCATGGGTATATCTGTGGCCTCGGGAGGAAATGTGGTAAAAGTTGGTGAAGCTGTTGAAATACGGTTAGATCAAATATTATCGTCTATTCCTGTTGGCATTAATGTTCAGGATATTTATCTACAGCCCGATGCCGTGATTAAATCCGTTAATGGATTTGTGATCAGTGTGGCTGAAGCTTTAGCCATTGTGGTGGCAGTGCTGTTAGTAGCCATGGGATTACGTTGCGGCTTAATTATTGGCGGCGTTCTCATTATAACTGTTATGGGTACGTTGCTTATGATGTTTTTCTTTGGTATCAGTCTAGAACGTATTTCTCTTGGTGCATTGATCATTGCTTTAGGCATGCTGGTGGATAATGCTATTGTGGTGGCGGAAGGTATATTAATAAAAGTTCAAAATGGCGTAGACCGTTTGAAAGCGGCAAAAGAGGTGGTGGGCCAAACCATGTGGCCCTTATTTGGCGCAACAGTCGTAGGCATTTTAGCTTTTGCTGCAATTGGACTGTCGCAAGATTCTACAGGAGAATATACTCGTTCACTGTTTTATGTCATTTTAATCTCATTATTGCTAAGCTGGTTTTTAGCCATTTCAGTAACGCCTTTGTTATGCTATTTGTTTTTAAAGTCCGAGCCAAATATAGAAAACAAGGACCCCTATGCGGGCATTATTTATCGTTCCTATAAAAAGTTTTTGATTGTTTGTGTAAAACGACGTTGGCTTACTCTTTTAGTTATGTTGGTTTTATTAGGCCTGTCTATTTTTGGCTTTGGCTATGTGAAACAAAGCTTTTTTCCCAATTCAACCACGCCCATGTTCTACGTGAATTATTGGCGCTCTCAAGGGACGGATATTCGGGCCACGGAAAGAGATATGCAAGCCATTAGTGAACATGTACAAAAAATTAAAGGGATTAAATCTGTTACTTCGGTAATAGGTAGTGGTGCTCAGAGGTTCATGTTGGTTTACTCGCCTGAAGATTCTAATACAAGTTATGGACAATTCTTGGTAGAAGTAAACGACTTTCACGATATTGATAGACTGGAAAAGGAAGTTAAAAGTTACATTATTGCCAATTACCCTGACTCAGAGCCAAAAACCGACAAAATTCGATTGGGTCCTGGTGGCGGCGCTAAGATTGAAGCTCGATTTAGTGGGCCTGACCCCAACATGTTAAGACAATTATCCAAGCAAGCTCAGGCAATTATGTCAGAAAATCCCAATGCAATGGATGTGCGTAATGATTGGCGACATCGAGAAAAGATCATTGTCCCCATTTATTCTGAAATTCGAGCAAGAAGTACGGGGATCTCGCGGATAGATTTGAGTCATGCTCTTGAGATGTCATTAACTGGCAGACAGGTTGGACTTTATCGTGAAGGTGACGAATTGATCCCTATCACCATGCGCCACCCCGATGATGAACGTTTGGATATTGCCAATATTAGTGATCTACAAATTTGGAGCCCGTTATTGGAAAACTGGATCCCCGCGGGTCAGGTAGTAGAAAAGTTTGAGACCCAATGGGAAGATGCCATTATTAAGAGGCGTAACCGTAAAATGACTATCACAGCATCCAGTGAACCCGCTTCCGGACCAGCTAGCGTAGTCTTAGAACAAATAAAAGGACCCATCGAAGCCATGCCTCTGCCCGACGGTTACACTCTAGAATGGGGTGGCGAATATGAAGATTCCCATGATGCACAAGTCGCCATAGCGCAGAAACTTCCCTTAGGCTTTTTTGGCATGTTTCTTATTGTTATATTATTATTTAAATCCCTCAGACAACCTATAATCATATGGCTCTGCGTGCCGTTATCTTTCGTGGGTGTAACAGCAGGCTTATTGGTTAGCCACTTAGAATTTGGTTTTATGGCTCTATTAGGATTTCTAAGCCTTTCGGGCATGTTAATCAAGAATGCCATTGTCTTGGTAGATCAAATTGATTCTAATATCAGTGATGGGCAAAATCCCTACGACGCCATTATTGGATCTTCAATATCCCGTTTTAGGCCCGTGGTCCTAGCGGCTGTTACCACGGTTTTGGGGGTTATTCCCTTACTATTCGATGTGTTTTTTGCCAGCATGTCCGTTGTTATAATGTTTGGCTTAGCCTTTGCTACCGTACTGACTCTCCTAGTGGTACCAGTGCTGTATAGCGTTTTCTTTCGGGTTAAATCCCCCTAACTTCATCAAGTAATATCCTACAAATAGCTTTCTTATCCAGTGTTATGATGCTGGTCCATGACTTATACCAACAAATTGATTTAATTTTAATCATGACTTGCCAAGTGAGGGGATGAGGTACATTATATGCTGAGTTTAGTGAAGGGTAAAAAATCTATGTCAGCACCGGATTTTGACAAAACTGCAGCCGATTATGCTCAGCATCGTCAGGGCTTCCCTGGTGAATTTTTTCAGCGAATTATGCAGCTTGGTATAGGCTTGCCTCGTCAAGTGATCTTAGATTTGGGCACGGGGACGGGCACCATTGCCCGTGTCTTAGCGCGCGAGGGTTGTAAAGTCATCGGTTTGGACATCTCCAATGATTTATTGGAGGCGGCACGTCAGTTAGACAAAAAAAATGATGCTAATGTGGAATATTATTTAGCCCCAGCGGAAGAAACGGGCTTACCCGATGATTTTTTTGATGTGGTTATTGCAGGGCAATGTTGGCATTGGTTCAATCATCCAAAAGCCATTAAAGAAGTGAAGCGATTATTGCGCCCAGGGGGTCGGTTGGTGATTGCTCACATAGATTGGTTGCCGCTTAAGGATAGTATTCCTGCATTGAGTGAATCTCTTATTACTCAACATAATCCCCAATGGACCATGGGCGGTGGTAATGGTTTTTATACCCAATGGGTGGATATGCTAGCCGAGGCGCATTTTCAAGCTATTGAAACCTTCAGTTTTGACGTGTTAGTTCCCTATACTCATGACGCGTGGTTGGGGCGCATTCGTGCATCGGCAGGGATATCTGCTAGTTTAGGCCCTGAAGCGGTATTGGCTTTTAATGAAGAACACAGAACGCAATTAAAGAAGCAATTTCCTGAAGCAACATTGATGGTCCCCCATCGTTGTTTTGCGGTTATAGCAGATGTTTGATGAAATTGAATGAGACTGTCACCTTGGTGAAGGTAACGTCACCTTTGCAAAAGTAACCCCATCACTGCGAAGGTAACGTCACCCCGGCGAAAGACGGGGCCAGCCCAAACAAGTGTTCCAGCTTCGCCGGATTGACTGGATTCCCCTTCAGGGGACAGGCCGCGGTCGAGCCGCGGAATGACGGGGCCTTAGATTGGATAACGAGACATGAGATAATTGAATGAAAGATAACCTCGAGAAACAAGTAACAATTTTACGCCAACAAATTCATGCACACAATCATCGTTATTATGTATTGGATGAACCCACTATCCCCGATTCAGAATATGATCGATTAATGCGGGAATTACAGTCTTTAGAAGCGGCACATCCAGAACTGGTTACCCAAGATTCGCCCACGCAACGTGTAGGCGCTGAACCCTTAAAATCCTTTAACCAAGTGCAACATAGTCTGCCTATGTTGTCTTTGGGTAATGCTTTTTCATCACAGGAATTACATGCATTTGATAAACGCGTGCATGACCGTTTAGACACTTCGCTGGATATTAGCTATACCTGTGAACCCAAGTTGGATGGCTTGGCCGTGAGTATTCGTTATGAAAAGGGCTATTTAGTCCAAGCGGCAACCCGTGGTGATGGGCAAACAGGTGAAGACATTACTCACAATATTCGCACCATTGATATGGTGCCTTTGCAATTAATCGGGCGTGACTTCCCTGATGTTTTAGAAGTGCGCGGTGAAGTGTTCATGCCCAAGGCGGGCTTTACAGCGCTGAATAAAAAAGCCGAACAATTGGGGGAAAAAACCTTCGCCAATCCTCGCAATGCGGCGGCTGGCAGTTTACGTCAATTGGATCCAAGAGTGACAGCTCAACGTCCCCTGGCTATTTACTTTTACGGTATAGGTGACGTCAGTGGGGAACCCTTAGCGCCATCTCATCATGGTGTGTTACAGAAAATCCAAACCTGGGGTTTACGCATCAATCCTGAAATTAAAACCGTCAAAGGCATCAAAGCTTGTGAAGCTTATTATGCAGACATATTACAAGCTCGCGAAAAACTGGATTATGAAATCGATGGGGTGGTCTACAAAGTGGATGATTTGGCCTCTCAAGAAACATTGGGTTTTGTTTCCCGTGCGCCACGTTTTGCTATTGCCCATAAATTTCCAGCGCAAGAAGAATTAACTTTATTAGAGAGCGTGGATTTTCAAGTGGGTCGTACGGGTACGTTGACCCCCGTGGCTCGTTTACAACCTGTTTTTGTGGGTGGCGTTACGGTGAGTAACGCTACATTGCATAATATGGACGAAATCATCCGTAAAGATGTTTTAATTGGTGATACAGTGATTGTGCGCCGCGCTGGCGATGTGATTCCAGAGGTAGTGTCGTCTATTCTAGATAAACGCCCCAAGGATGCTAAAAAAATTACATTACCCAAAGCTTGCCCGGTATGCGGCTCCGATGTATTACGTGCCAAAGGGGAGGCGGCAGCCCGTTGCAGCGGAGGGTTGTATTGCCCTGCGCAACGCAAAGAGGCTATTAAACATTTTGCCGCACGTAAGGCCATGGATATTGATGGCTTGGGCGATAAGTTGATTGAAATTCTGGTGGATGAAAATAAAATCCAATCCGCAGCGGATTTATTTTCCTTGACGCAAGAACAGTTAGAAAATCTGGAGCGCATGGGGGAAAAGTCTGCCAAAAATATTTTAGCTTCCTTAGAAAAATGCAAACAGACTACCTTATCTCGTTTTATTTACGCCCTAGGTATTCGTGAAGTGGGTGAAGCCACAGCCTTGAATTTGGCGCAGCATTATGGATTTATAAAAGATATCATGGCAGCTAGTGTGGATGAATTACAACAAGTGTCAGATGTGGGACCTATTGTGGCGCAACATATTCATAGTTTTTTTCGCCAAAGTCATAATTTAGAAATCATTGAAGCATTGAAGAAGCAGGGCCTTACTTGGCATGAAGCGGCTCCTCGAGCTCAAGGGGATTTGCCACTGGCGGGTAAGACCTTTGTTTTAACGGGAACCTTACAAGGTTTATCACGCCAAGAAGCGAAGGCCCAATTGCAAGCCTTAGGGGCAAAAGTGTCCGGTAGTGTGTCTAAGAAAACAGACTATGTGGTAGCCGGCGAAGCGGCTGGGTCGAAATTAGAAAAAGCCCAAGAGTTAGGTGTGGAAGTATTGACGGAAGACGGGTTGCAAAAGCTGCTGAGTTAAACTCCCGCAACACCCTCTGTGAAGGCATCTGTCTTCCTGGAATTTTGCGTAAGCAAAATATCCAGGACCCAGGGGAACGTTCTACTCAGCTCTGGGTTGCGCGGTCAAGCCGCGCAATGACAGAGGCTTTCGCCAATGCCATCTTCGTGCGGGAAGCGGATGACTTAGCACCTTGCTCATTTCAGTACTGGATCCCGGATATTTTGCTACGCAAAATTCCGGGAAGACGGAAGATGGAAGACGGAAGATGGAAGACGGAAGATGGAAGACGGAAGATGGAAGACGGAAGACGGAAGATGGAAGACGGAAGATGGAAGACGGGTTGCAAAAGCTGCTGAGTTAAACTCCCGCAACACCCTCTGCGATACATTCCACGTCACCCCGATGAAACGTCGCCCCTCGGTATTGTCAACGTCACCCCGGAAATTGCGAAGCAATTGTCCGGGGTCCACTCTGCAATGCTAGGTAGATCAAATGCTTAGAAGGCTAATCCACCGGTCTGTTTCAGCTTCAACTCATTGAACGGGTTCTTCTGTGACCAGATCTGCCACCAGGACCTCCCATGGGATCTGGAGCCGTGCCTGGCGGGTCAGTTAGCGCTGCAGCTGCCCGAGAAATTGGGGCAACGCGCTTAAGCCCCTGCCTGGCGTTTCTAAGCCCTTCAGGAGTTGGAGTTGCTGCCGCTGCAGGCGCTGGTGTCGCTGCAGGAGCTGGTGTCGCTGCAGGAGCTGGTGGCATCGGCGGCGGTGTAGGGACTTGGTGCGCATTCCAAACCCGCGCTTTGAAGGGCTTTCCAATACTCTCGTCACCAAAAATTTCAATAGCTTTTAATTCATCGGTGAGCGCGCCTTTGGCTTTACCGAACAACCCACCACGCTTGCCTTCTTGGATACTAGCTACCCCAGTTTGCATGACTAATTGACGTTGGTGTTCGAGCCATTCGTCGCGAGTCATTTCACCAACGCTGCTGAGGCCATGTTGGATAAAGTACAGGTTGCGATATTGTGCATACTCATTGGGCTCAAAGTTTATCGCAAAGTCGATGCTGCCATCTTTATTTTTTACTTGTTCAAAGGTAAATTTGGCTGCTACCTTATGTAAGTCAATACCTTGCAAAAACGCAGCTTGCGCAGCAGGCTTAGTAGCGTGATAGTCTTGGAATACTTTATCAAAACCGCCTTCATTATTTAGTGTATTCAAACGATTCTGAATACACGTCACCATGCCTGATTGTTGCAAGCCACTGGTTATAGCGCAAGTATTACCTTCTCGCTCTACCAAGACTAGATAACTGGAATCCCATGCAACGTTTTTATGATCCAGGTAACCGTAGAAATCTTTCGCATTATTGATCTGATCTTTGCGATTATATACCCGTTGTAACACTGCTTTATTCAAGCAATTCTTGATCATGTGTTCATCCACGGGTTGCTCGACAAAAGCACCAATTTCTGGACGTTTTTCATAGTCCAGTAATCGATAGGAGTCTGCATTCGCATCGTCATAAGCTTTTTTCACCTTAACAGCGTGATCTCTCAAACTTTCTTTATGGCTATTGAGCAGCTTTTCACGGATGGCATCATAGTCAGCATCCGTTAGGGTTTCTAAGGTAAGTTGAGGAATGCGGGGAGGTGATCCCATAGGGACGGTGTTTTGTTCTTCAATATATTTATCCATGGCTTTGATGATAATTTCATGGAATTCGTCACGCTTCTGCTTGTATTGATTGCCATACCTGCCAGTATTAGCTTGAATATTAATGAGTGTATCTTGGGTTTCAGCAGCAAAAGATTTGCTGAAGACACGCTCTCTTTCTCTGGGCGCACGCGCACGGCGTGGAGTTGTTGGTGACATGCCTGGTGGATGCATAGTATTAACCTATATGATTTTGTTTAGGGGGAGATTTTAAAAAATTCGGGTGGCTTTGCTGCCACAGATATTATGCAGACTATGATACCGACATTTACCTATGGGATCAAGGGATTTGAGCAATAAACTACCTGCTCATTACCTGTAACCTGTTGATTTATCGAAAAGACCGGGTTT
Source organism: Gammaproteobacteria bacterium (assembly GCA_021773195.1). GTDB lineage: Bacteria > Pseudomonadota > Gammaproteobacteria > JAKBBU01 > JAKBBU01 > JAJFKN01. The sequence continues at coordinate 130,271 of JAJFKN010000008.1, forward strand.
GTGGCCCCTTTTTGCTCGCTATGGTATAATGAACCCCTTAAAAAATCATAGAGTTACATAAGAATGTTTGTACCCACCACTGTTGCCGATTGCCTGCGCTATGCCATGACTCAATTCAACCAGGCAGAGCTTTGTTACGGCCATGGCACCGATAATCCCTGGGATGAAGCCCTGCATTTGGTACTGGGCTTATTGCATTTACCCTTTGATATAAACCCTGCTCTGCTCCAATCCAAGCTCATCCAAGAAGAGGCAGATGCGGTATTACAAGCCATTGAAAAGCGAATCGAAGAACAAATCCCCGTGCCTTATTTGACGAACAAAGCTTATTTTGCTGATTTAGAACTGTATGTGAATGAGCATGTGTTGGTGCCACGCTCACCCATTGCTGAAATCATTCAACAGGGTTTTGAGCCTTGGATACAAGAAGATAATGTACATAGTATTTTAGACCTTTGCACCGGTAGCGGTTGCTTGGCCCTATTGTGCGCGCTGCATTTCCCTGAAGCTAACGTAACCGGTAGCGATCTCTCTGAAGAAGCTTTACAAGTTGCTGAAAAAAATAGAGTTCGCTATGGCATACCATTAGAATTGTTGCATTCCGATGGCTTTAATGACATTCCTGAGCAGGGCTTCGATGTTATCATTAGCAATCCACCTTATGTGGACCCAACGCGCCAAAGTGAATTACCTAAAGAATTTTCCCATGAGCCTGCTATGGCCCTCTATACGGAAGATCAGGGCTTGCGCATCACGGATCATATTCTAAAGGTAGCGTCTCGTTACTTAAACCCCCAGGGTATTTTAATTGTAGAAGTCGGCGAGAGTGCGCCCCAATTAATTGAAAAATATCCTCACGTGCCTTTTACATGGTTAGAGTTTGCAGAGGGCGGTGAAGGGGTTTTCTTGCTGAGGGCAGAAGACCTTGCAACCCCATCTTAAGTTTTCATTTCCCCTGCCACTTTGCGCAATAAAACAAAAGCCAATAACAAAAATAAGGGTAATATACTAAAGGCCCAGTGGTAGGCGTGTAAACTAAACCCTGCAGATGTGTGAGGAAAGACATCTAACAATCGCCCCACAGCAGGTTCCGTCACGGCGCCTAATAGCGCATCACCACTGTTGATTAATGCTATGACCGTAGCCGCTAAGGGTAGGGGATTGCATTCTTTCCCAAGCACAAAGCCCAGCATGAATGCCCCAGTGCCAAATCCAAAGCCAAACAATAAACTAGCAACGTACCAAAGGTTCTCTACATTCCAATACACCACTAAAGTAAGGCAAACTAGGGATAACAGTAACCCCGAAGTCATGATGGTGAAGCGTTCATCGATACGGGTGGCTAACCAACCTAAGAATGTGCCACCCAAACCTAAACCTAGAAAGACCATGCTGACTAATTCTGCGGCGTGGGTCTTATCCACATGATAGGCCGCCTGTAAAAAAGGGTCGCCCCACAAGCCACCAAAAACCGCTAAAGGGCAAAAAGCCAAACCACTGTAAAAGGTAAGTAGCCAATTTCTTTTGCTTTTCAATAGCTGCCAATATTCTGCTAATTTTGGTGCTTTAGTGGCGGCATCCATTTTGGGTGATTTGATTAATAAAGCAAAACACAAAGCCAATACAATGCCGCACAAACCCGTTACATATAGACTGTGTTGCCAGCCGAATTTATCCACGAAATAGGCCAAAGGCGTTTGTCCCATGAGCGCACCTAACATAACAGGAAAGGTTAAAAATCCGCTGACAAAAGCATATTTCTTTGCGGAGAAATAAAAGGCCGTCAGTTTCAGATAACTTACCGTGGCGAAAGCTGCTCCCGCACCCATCAAAGCGCGGGCCACAAAAGCCACCATAAAACTTTGACTTACAGAAAATAATATCGCGCCGGCAGCGCAGCAAAGCAAAGCCATGGCTGTTATATAACGCGGGTTGAATTGATCTAATAGGGGACCCGCTGCCAATTGTACAAACATGTAGGCATAAAAGAACCCCGCCGCTAAGAACCCCAACTCAGCGCCATTCAAATGAAAGGCCTGCATGAGTTCTTGAGTCATCACACTGGGGGATACTTGCAATACGTATTTGTATAATAAAAAGAAAGAGCTCAGTATTAAAACTAATAGTGCCGAAGAGCGACCTGGCATGGCGCTGGGTGAGGTAAGCGTTGGGTTAGAAACCGTATTCATTGTATTTCTCCACATTGGGTTTAAGTTAAAACTTAAATAAAATTGTCATGTGGTCTCGCCTGGTGTTTTGTCCTGCCCTAGAGAGGCAAGACCGCAACTCTTAAGACAGGCAAGTAATGGGAGAAATAATAATAGAGGCACCGCTGAGCCCGGCTATAGAAACCTGGCGTGAAGAAATGCTGTGAGATAGTCTCATCATGTGGAAAGTGCCCTGTATAATTCAAGGTCAGCTTATCACCCTTTTGATAATTTCGTCAACAGGTCGCGTAACTCATTGATAATTGGACTGAGACCATTTACAAAGTCTTCAAATCTGCTTATCCTCTAGTTATGTAGTCAAAAGGCAGCAATATGTCCGGCAATACCCTCGGTACTCTATTTACCCTCACCACAGCAGGCGAAAGTCACGGCCCAGCCCTTGTGGGTATCGTGGATGGTTGCCCCCCCGGTCTAGCCCTATCGGAAGCAGATTTACAGCCTGATTTAGATAGACGCCGTCCAGGCAGAACGCGCCATACCACTCAACGTCGTGAATCAGACAGGGTGCAGATTCTCTCAGGCGTATTTGAAGGCAAAACTACAGGTACACCCATTACCTTACTGATTGAAAATGAAGATCAACGTTCCAAAGATTATTCTAAAATAAAAGATCAATTTCGCCCGGGTCATGCTGATTATACTTATCTTAAAAAATATGGCATGCGTGATTATCGCGGCGGCGGCCGCTCATCTGCTAGAGGCACGGCTATTTGGGTGGCTGCCGGTGGTATTGCAAAGAAATATTTAAAGGCACAATTGGGTATTGAAATTCAAGGTTATTTGCAACAGGTGGGACCCATTGCGGCAGAAGCCTTACAATGGGATGCCATCGAAAATAATGATTTCTTTTTTCCTGATGCTTCAAAAATAAAAGAGTTAGAAGACTACATTCATGCATTACGCAAAGCTGGTGATTCCATGGGAGCTTTAGTAAAAGTTCACGCCAAAGGCATGCCCGTGGGTTTAGGTGAACCGGTTTTTGGTCGTTTGGATGCAGACATCGCCCATGCCATGATGAACATTAACGCTGTGAAGGGCGTAGAAATTGGTGCGGGTTTTGCCTCGGCCCAGCAGAGAGGATCGGAACATCGTGATGAAATGACTAAAGCGGGCTTTCAATCCAACAATTCAGGCGGTGTGTTGGGAGGTATTTCTTCCGGGCAAGATTTAGAAGTAGCTATCGCATTGAAACCTACATCCAGTATTACCCAACCTGGGCAATCCTTAAATGCTCAGGGTGAAGAAATAGACGTGGTCACCACGGGTCGTCACGATCCCTGTGTGGGCATTCGTGCCGTACCCATTGCAGAAGCCTTATTAGCTATTGTGGTTTTAGATCATGTTATGCGGCATCGAGCACAGAACACACCAGCCTCTTTTTATCCATAACTGCGTTAAAGGTTAGCTCAGAATGCTCATGTATTCTCATATACACTGCGCTTCTTCGCTAACCTTTGCCTTGTCCTGAATAAAAATAGGACGTGGTGTGTACACTAGAAGAATCGGAATATTTCACCCAAGCTAAAGCCAGTAACGCTGATACCAGATACATGGGCAGTAAACTAAAAGCCATATGATAGTCGTGTACATTAAAGTTTAATGAACCCTGTGTTGTGCCAGCCAATTGATCCAATACTTTACCTATTAAGGGTTCTGTGCAGGCGCCAAAGAGGGCGTCACCACTGTTGATTAACGCAATGACCGTGGCTGCTAAAAATAATGGATTGCATTCTTTCCCCACCACAAAGCCCAACATAATCCCGCTGGTGCCCAGACCGAAGATGAATAACAGTAAAGCCACATAAAAACTGCTGTGCCAATTGCAATAGGTCACCAGGACCAAACTGACAAGGGACAATGAAATCCCCAGGGCCATAAAGCCATATCGATCGGCAAAGCGATTGGATAACCAACCTAACAACGTGCCACCTACACCAAAACCAATAAAGGCAAAGGAGGTGAGGGAAGCCGCTTCAGTTTTTGAAAAATGGTAAGCCGTCTGTAAAAAGGGGTCGCCCCATAAACCACCGAAAACGGCTAAGGGGCTAAAGGCCAAGCCGCTGTATAGGGTTAATAACCAAGTTCTAGGATTGGTGAATAGTTTTTTGTAATCCTGAAAAGAAGGTAAGACTGAGTCATCGCTGCAACTGTTAGATGATTTTATTAATACAGCAAAACACAACGCTAAAATAATGCCAAAAACACCCCAACCATAGAGACTATCTTGCCAACCAAAACTGTCTACCAAATAAGCTAGAGGGGTTTGCCCCATGAGAGCACCGATCATGACTGGGAAGGTTAAAAAGCCTGTGACGATGGCGTATTGTTTCGGTGAAAAGTAATCGGCCGTGAGGCGTAAATAACTCACCGTAGCAAAAGCAGCCCCTGCACCCATAAATAAACGCGCCACAAAAGCCATGGTAAAGTCATGACTGTGAGCAAAGAGTAAAGCCCCTGCCGCACAACTTAAGAGTGCAATGGCTGTAATGTAACGGGCGTTGAAGCGATCCAATAGGGGGCCTGAGATTAACTGCACGGCAAAATAGGCATAGAAAAAGCCCGCCGCCAAAAAACCTAAGGTCGTGCCATCCAACTGCAGGGAATGCATAAGCTCCCCCGTCATCACGCTGGGAGACACTTGCAATAAGTATTTATAAATGAGGAAAAAGGAACATAGGACTAAAATGATTAGTCCCATGCTTTTAGATGACTGCCTGGACGGTGTTTGTTTCATCTTGATTATAAGTCGCCCCAACCTGGTTTCATGCGTAATCGCCCAGATTCACGTTGCTCTCCTGGGGCAGCTAGGGTAGCGGGTGCAGGTTCTCTTGCGTACCTTGGATCGGTTAGGTGGGGGATTTCATCAGGTTTCGCATTAAAAAGATCGGCACCGGCAAACCCTTCGTGGTGATGTGGTTGTTGTTGGTTTCTAGGTCTTGTAGAAAAACTTCCTATGGCATGTAAAGCAGCGTCTACGCGATCTTCTGAATGCGGTGTATGAGACTGATCAGTCATCGGTGTTTCAACATCATCGACAATGGGTGGCAAGGTCATTGCGGGGTTTGTACGACGTGGTTTGGCCGCAGCGGGAACAATAAGAATAGATAAAAAAGCATTGATCAGCGCAAACTTCATTACGGGAGATAATTGCCCCCAGGCTTCAGCACTAAACCTTTCTTCTGGAACGCTAATTTTTTTGTTCTCTGCAAATTGTTGAGGTTTAGTCTTAGGGCGTTCAGTTCCCGTATTCCAATTATTTTTATGGCTTGGTCTATGGCCGGCTTGTTGCCTATGGGACATTATAATTCTCTCCATATTGATTCTAATTTAAACAAAACATTCTAATGGGCCGGCGCATAATTGTCAATCAAGCATAATGTGCTAGTCGTTCCCATGGACTACATGCTGTAATCAGGGAGGTAAATACTTGATGACCCACCACTTTCAGCGCTATTTTTTCTGCTATCACTCCCTGTCCCCGAGGTGTCAGATGACCTAGTAGAAAATACGCCTACCTCTAAGCTAAGACCGCTTGCGTCTATGTCACCACTGCCTACTTCAGAGTCGTCGGAAATGTATCCGTTGTCTCTGGTTTCAGTTAGCCTTTTCTCGGGCTCAGCAAGCATGTTCAAAAGTCTATGCGTTATGTTCAAGGTAGATCTGGGTAGCCGTATCGTTCCACAGGTGGGGTACAGATCCGTAGCAATTATTTGTAATAGTTCTGGAGGTATGTTGTAGAGTGAAGACTTTTTACCACCATAGGCGGCTACTAAAATTAGAGCGTATAGGGTATTACGATGGGCATATGTTTCTAGTCCCTCCTCGTCTGTCGGGGATTGCGGGAGACCTAGTTTATCTCCCTCCGGATCCGGCATGATGTACTTAAAAGTAGGGGTGAGGTAACAACAGCTGTACGCCATGCAAGGTAGAATGCATATAAGAAATATGGACATGCCTATGAGCCAAGGAAATAAATAAATGACATGACCTTGCCATGATAGGTCGCAAGAATTAAATCCAAGGAGAAAACTATCTGCTATATCTCCGCTGATTATGGCTGAGATTACAAAAGAAAATATAAGTAGGGCTACGCGCGCAATCCCTGTAGGGACGCCCACTAAGCATTGGAGCATAAGGTTATTTTGCGTGGGGAGGCACATAGCCAGTGTTCCAGTTGCAATTGTAACCGCAGTTAACACCATATTGGCTAAATAGCTAATAAACCAGCTCATCCAAATGTGGATATTGTCTGAAGATAGTAGCGCGCCCATGTATCGATCATAGCTTATCCCATGAGACACCACGTCTTGTATGTCATCGCAGGTAAAAATTGCTGAAGAATCTTGCGACATTGGGAGATATGGTTCGTTCCATCGCATTGTAATATACACTATGAAAAGAATATAATTCAAAACGAAAAAGGTGAAGAGGTAGCAAACAGAAATGATGAGACTGTTGAGTATTTCGCGACGTACTGTGGCAAGGTTGCCAGCCCCTAATAAAAAGGACACGGCCATAATTGTAGCACGAGCTAATCTGCGTAACAGGCTAGCTAGCCAGGTATATTGTACCGAAGCGTAGCAAGAGCTACTGGCTGTTTCAGGTACTGTCTCGTGTGGTATTGTACCGTAGTTAATGCGATAGACAGGAGCTATGTTGACTAGAATATCACTTTCCTGGGGCGAAGTACTGTTGTGGGCTTGTGAACTACCTTGCTGTATCGCTCTTCGCATTTTTTCTCTCGTTTTTTATTATATTTGAGGGGCCGTCGATTTCTATTTACCCCCGTTCTAATTGTCTAAAATAAACACACAATCCTTGTGGGGGCTGTACTATACTAACACACCTGTGACAGCGATCAAGCAGATTGAAGGATTAGTTCATACTATGTATAATCCAGAGGTTTTTTTGACTAACCTTTTGATTTATAGTGTTTTTGCCTCATAGTCCAGGGCAATGTTAGTATGTGATCTGATGAAGATGAACAAGGGTGGGGGAGAGCTATGGATTTAGGTTTGAAAGATAAAGTAGTAGTGGTCACAGCTGCCAGCAGTGGATTGGGCTTTGCTACGGCTAACCAATTAGCTCATGAAGGTGCGAAAGTCGTGATTTGCAGTCGCAGTGAAGACAAAGTTGCTAGTGCCGTGGAACGTATCGTAAAAGAAAGCGGTAATAGCAATGTCAAAGGCTTCGTGGTGGATTTGCATGATAAACAGCAAATTGAATTATTGATTGAAGAGTCCATCAAACACTTTGGTGTGTTAGATGGTTTGGTCACCAATTGCGGAGGCCCTGCACCGGGCGTATTTGAAGATTTAACTTTAGAACAATGGCACAGTGCTATCGATGATGTCCTATTGAGTGCACGTCATGCCATCTACGCTGCATTGCCTCATTTAAAGAAACAACCTAATCCTGCCATTTTAGCGGTTACTAGTTTTTCTGCTAAACAGCCAGTGCCATTATTAACCTTGTCTAATACTCTGCGTCCTGCAGTACTAGGTATGGTGAAAACTCTCGCCAATGAATTAGGGCAATACAATGTTCGTGTTAATTCCATTTTGCCCGGTGCCTTTGCCACGGAACGTTTGCAAGAAATGTTTGGGACTGTGGCCGATAAAAATGGCACTACCATAGAAGCGGAAGAAGCGAATTATGTTAAAACCATTCCGTTACAACGTACTGGAGACCCCAAAGAATTTGGTCGTTTAGCCACTTTCCTTTTATCACAAGCGGCCAGTTACATCACGGGCAACATGATTCAAGTGGATGGCGGGCGTTACCAGGGGTTGCTGTAGAATTGTCGACAGATCCTAAATCAAGCTAGATATCTAGCAATTGATTTCCCCATAGCCTTTTTAAGAATTCCTGGTAGGGTAGCACAAGGATATCGGTGCCATCTTCCACGGGAATTTTTCTTGCCATGGGATCTAAGCTAACTATGATGGCGTGTTTAGGTTTATGCTCTTGGGAAAAGGCAATTAAGCCTTTTAATTGTTGTTTTTGCACTTGCTCAGTGATTTTAACTTCAATGGCTACTTCGCCACGACCTAGGATGAAATCTACTTCAAGGCCACTACGAGTGCGCCAATAAGTAATTTCCAGATTCAATTCATTAAGGCCACGATAGGCATTGAGTTCCATGAAAATGTAATGTTCAAAGGCTTCGCCGGCTGGAGCACCTTTTAGCATAGTGAGTTGTCTGCCTGATAGTGCATTTACCACACCTACATCAAATAAATAAAATTTTGGAGTGGCTGTTATAATGTCTCTTGCAACCTTTTTTCGGTAGGGAAGGATCTCATCACCCAATAAAGTATCCATAAGAATTTGAAAGTAAGACTTCACGGTATTAGCATTGATGCCACAGTCTCTAGCAATATTAGAGTAATTAATTTGTTGACCGTGACTGAAAGCCATGGCATCCAAAAAGCGCGAGAATGCAGGTAAATCTCGGGTTAAACCTTCATCTTGAATTTCTTCTTTTAAATAGTCCGATACGTAGCCACGTAAATCACGCACTGCATTGGTTGCACCATAGTGAGCAGGGATGAGGCCATTATTTAATGCTTGCAGTAAGTTAAATCCTGGAATTTCAGCATAGACCAATGGATAAAAAGTAAAACGCCAAGCGCGCCCTCCCAGCAAATTACCGGCACCACGTTTTAGTTTGCGCGCGCTGGAACCACACATGATAAAATAGGCGGATGTATTTTCAATGAGCCAATGTACTTCATTGAGTAGCATAGGGACCTTTTGGACTTCATCCAGGATAATGGGGTATTGTAATGTTTCTTCATCCATGGCAAGAATTTGTTCCCGCAGTAAGTGTGGGCTCTTAGTCATGGTCATGAGTAAATCGGTTTTTAAAAAGTCATAGTATTTAGCTTGAGGGTAGTGAGATTGCAAAAAGGTGGACTTGCCTGTCTTGCGCGCACCCCAGAGGAAGGCCGATTGGCCTTGAGGCAGATTGAGTCTTAAGAGGCGTGTAAACATGGTGCAAATACCCTATTAATAGTGGGGAATTTAGCACAAATTCTTAGTTAAGTCAATAATTTTAGCTATAAATTCTAATCTATGTTGAGTATTTGAGTGATAAATATTGATAATAAACAGTTGGTTATATTTTTACTCGATATGATTCAAGTGGATGGCGGGCGTTACCAGGGATTGCTGTAACAACAGAGTTAACCACCTGTTCCTAAGCCATGGCGGTCAGACTCGCCCATTTCAAGGTCGGGGTCTGATAATTCTTCGTCATCTTTGCTGCCTTCACTCGTAGTGTAAGCAAGTAAGCTTGGGGATCCGTTACCCGTGAGGAGTTGCGTGAGTTCATGAGCTTCGCCCTCGTGGGAGGTGGCAAAGGCTTGCGCTCGATTCTTAATCCACACGTAGTAGAATGAAGTGCCAATGCACAAAGCCAAGACGCCAAGCAGAATGCCAAAGCCTGCAAAAATTTGATGCATGTTGACGGTTTTTGGGGAGAGGTCCACGGTAATCGTGGAGTTCGATGATGATTCCATGGAGGATGCCTGAGAATTAGTGTGGGGGAATGCCCTAACAATTAATGCAAAAGCGCTAGAGATACCTACCAAAGTTAACACCATGACTAAGATGGCCATTGTAGTGGAACAAAGGGAGCAATCATCTTGCAGTGTGTTTACACCATGAGTTGCCTGAATATGTCGCATAACCAGGCCCGTTGTATGGGCAGCATGGATTGCTTCCTTGGCTATATCTTCCATGGGTTTAAGTGATGTGAGCCCCAGTGCAACATTGGCCATAGCTATGCTTTGAATGTTTGTCGCATTACGACGCGTCCAATAGTAGGCGAATAGGATCGCAAACCGCAGTATGTCGGTGGTATATGGATTTTGGTTACCTAAAAATTGTGAAACTGCATTCGTGCCATAGTGCTCTTGGCATATAGCGAGCAGTACCTGTTTAAAATAATCCTGTTTGTCATCAGGTAAGTTTTCATGGCATAACAGTATGGTAAGAATCATCTCAAAGGGTAATAATTTTTTGTATTGCTGAATCACGGGTGTTTGATAAAACCTTACCATAGAGCCAAAGGTGGGTACTGTTGGTTTTTCACCGAAAGCCGCTAGTAGAATCTGGCCATCTATTTCTTCATCCTGTTTATTTAATTCTAACCTTAGTTCTTCATCGTAATCACTGGCGGATAATTCATCGCCATTACCATCAGAGTCACTATTATCATTGGATAAATCTATTATTATGTCATGGTAACAATTACTTGCATCTGAATGTGTTTCAGTCATCTGAATGAGCGTATCTTCGGGATGAGGTTCATACTCAGAAAGCAGAGGAATAGATAACTGGCCACGGATACGAAAAACCGCTCGGGTATAGCTTGCATTAATATCCTGCCAAGGGAATGTGACGGGTAGGGCTAAGGCCGGTGTGGCCATGACGATTGCGTGAATGGCTTTGCAGGTGAAAGAAAAGTTATGGATGTCCTTTAATTCTAACTTGTGAATGATGTGCCATAGCACTTCATTGGGCAGAGGGGATAGATTGCTATTTACCAGTGCGTTAGATTGTTGTTTAGGATAACTCATGGTTTTAAACGCCTGCTTGTTTTTTTAATAATGATTCACTTTCAGATTCCGAATCCTCTGCGGACGGAACCATATGTTCACCGGTATAACTATCATCACCTATGATAATGTCTGTATATTTATTGGCTTCACTCCCTGCGTAGTGCAATTCCATAACTTCATCAGATTCTTGTTCCGGTAAAGAAAATAATTGTGCAGAGCTGCTCCTTCTCATACTGAAATTTTGATCATCCACCACAACTTCTTCTAATAGTGCCTGTTGCATTTCTTTTGATTGAACATTATAAGTTAGCGCAAACTGTGTGGGGGGTACAGCATTACATAGAAGAGCTGGAAGGCAGCATAGTGCACATAGGCCAAATAGAATCAGCAGTGATATTGGTAAGGTGTGTTTTTTCAATAGGACAATGATGGAAAGGATTAAAGCAACAGCTATCAAGAAAGCTATCACTTTAAGTAAAGTCTTACAGTCATCTTTGGGATCATAATTACGGGCATTGGTAGAAGTATCCCAGGGTTGATAATTCACCTTTAACATTCGATAGGTGTGACTCTGGATTGCTGAAAGGATGGATTGATGAGTTTCACCAAAGTTACTGGCTAGGTCTAGAATTCCATTATTATCCAATTGATATTGTGTAATGAAGTTTAGTTTATTTTTTAAAAGAAAATAAGTCCAAATCATATTTTGGTGATTAACTTTATGTTCTAGCATCTGAGTAATAGCGATAAATTTCTCTTGTTGTATGGCATTTAATTGCCAGTGCAGGTTATGCCACAGCGTGTATACAATAGGATGGATTGTTGGGTTAATGGGTGATTTAGGGCAATGGGTTGAATAAGTTGGTCTATGTGTTTTTCCTACTAAGGTAGGCTGCTCTTTATCGGCAGGTTCAGCACCTGAGGCCAGTAGTGAAAAGCAGTTTTGGTAAAATTCATTGTATCTAGGTAAATCTTGTTCTACAAAGCTTTTAAAATTTTCGTTGGAAATAAGCGGGTAGAGTTTATCAGCATCTGCCATGAGTTCTTGGCAAGTCAAAGCCAGATTGACTAAAGAGGATTTTTCTTTCTCATTTTTAGTGTTTGCAACTACCCATTGCAGTTTTTGCCAAATTTGCTCTCGTACTTCAGGAGCTAATTGCCCAAAGTGGGTTTCGTTGAAGGGGTAGCGTGCGGTTTCAGCTTCTTGTTGGTAACTCATTGTTTTTCCTGGATTTTATAATTTATAGTGCAGGCATTGTAACAAAAATCATCTGGTTGGTCAATCGCTTGTCAATCAGTGCTGCCCTAAATTGCCCATAGCACCATGGGATGGTAGCATCTTGCCTCTTAATAAGATTTGAGTGGATTCCTGCCTTCGCAGGAATGACGTAAGGGACGTTGGATATAGGATCTAAGTAGCATGAGCAATAGCGTCAAAGACCTGCTTGCAGGTAAAGTCAAAGAAAACAGTCAAGTGACCCTCAAGGGTTGGGTTAAAACCCGGCGCGATTCCAAAGCGGGGATTTCCTTTTTGCATATCAGCGATGGGTCTTGTTTCAATCCCATTCAAGCTGTAGTGCCGCAGGAATTAGACAATTACTACAGTGAAGTGGTGAAATTAACTTCCGGTTGTGCTGTGGAAGTGATTGGCATTTTAGTGCCGTCCCAGGGCAAAGGTCAGAGTTTTGAAATCCAAGCTCAGAGTGTGGCAGTATTAGGTTGGGTGGATGACCCCGATACGTATCCCATTTCGCCGAAGCATCACAGTTTTGAATATTTGCGTGAAGTGGCGCACCTACGCCCGCGCACCAATACCTTTGGTGCCGTTACCCGGGTACGTCACTGCGTGGCCCAGGCCATTCACCAATTCTTATCGCAAGAAGGTTTTTTCTGGGTGAATACGCCGATTATTTCCGCCAGTGATTGCGAAGGGGCGGGGGAATTATTTCGCGTGAGCAATTTGGATTTAGCTAATTTACCACGTAACGATCAAAACCATGTGGATTTTAGCCAAGACTTTTTTGGCAAAGAAACTTTCCTTTGTGTATCGGGGCAATTGAATGTGGAAGCCTATTGTTTGGCTTTATCCAAAGTCTATACCTTCGGCCCCACCTTCCGCGCGGAAAATTCCAATACGGCACGTCACTTAGCTGAATTCTGGATGATCGAACCGGAAATTGCTTTTGCTGATTTAAAAGATTGTGCCAAATTATCCGAAGCCATGTTGAAATTCATTTTCAAACAAGTGTTAGCACAATGTCCCGATGATATGGATTTTTTCAACCAACGCATCGATAAAACCGTGCTGGATCGTATGCAACATATGATCAATAAGGACTTTGTGGAAATGGATTATGGTGATGTAATCAAAGCCCTGCAGACATCCAAGAAAAAATTCGATTATCCCGTAGAGTGGGGCGTTGATTTGCAAACGGAACATGAACGCTTTTTGGCAGAAGAGTTAGTTGGTGCGCCGGTAGTTGTTATGAACTATCCCAAAGACATAAAAAGCTTTTATATGCGTATGAATGACGATGAACGTACCGTGGCCGCTTTAGACGTATTGGCGCCAGGCATTGGTGAAATCATCGGTGGTAGCCAGCGGGAAGAACGTTTAGATAGATTGGATGCGCGTATGGATGCCATGGGGTTGGCTAAAGATACTTATTATTGGTATCGGGACTTGCGTCGTTATGGTACAGTGCCCCACGCGGGGTTTGGTTTGGGATTTGAGCGCTTGCTCTGTTACATTACGGGCATGACCAATGTACGAGATGTGATTCCATTTCCACGAGTGCCCAATAATGCGGATTTTTAATTATCAACTTTTGATTTTGGTTTCATCTAATTTGGATGAATTTTGCGAATAAATATGATAATCAATGGAAACCGAGGATCCCACTTTTACAAACCGTATGCGGCAGGGATGCCGCATCCGAGCCTACAGGGATGTATTAACGGCGTGTTTGGAAAAGTGGGATCGGAGGTACGCCATTGATTAATATAATACTGAAGGAATATTAAATGGAAAACTACAACATAGCCATACTCGGCGCTACTGGCGCCGTGGGTGAAACCATCATTTCTATTTTAGAAGAACGCAACTTTCCCGTGGGTGATTTGTATTTGTTGGCCAGTGAACGCAGTGCTGGACAAAGACTTTCTTTCAAAGGCCATAATTATATGGTGCAGGATGTTGAAGGCTTTGACTTCAGCCAAGCACAGATTGGCTTGTTCTCTGCCGGCGGTAGCGTCTCAGAAAAATATGCGCCTATTGCAGCGAAAGCCGGTTGTGTTGTGATTGATAACACGTCACATTTTCGTTATGACAAAGACGTGCCTTTAGTGATCCCAGAAGTCAACCCCGACGCCATTGTGCATTATGAAAAACGCAATATTATCGCTAATCCCAACTGTTCTACCATACAAATGTTAGTGGCACTAAAACCCATTCATGATGATGTGGGCATTGCGCGGATTAATGTGGCCACCTATCAAGCCGTTTCAGGCGGCGGTAAAAGTGCCATGGGTGAGTTAGCGAAACAAACGGCGGATATTTTAAATTGCCGTCCGCTGGAAAACAAAGTGTTCCCTAAACAAATTGCTTTTAATGTATTGCCGCAGATTGATGATTTCCAAGAAAATGGTTACACCAAAGAAGAAATGAAAATGGTTTGGGAAACGCAGAAGATTTTTGGTGATGAAACCATTACAGTGAATCCTACAGCCGTGCGGGTGCCAGTTTTTTATGGCCATAGTGAAGCTCTGCATGTGGAAACACGTCAGAGCATTACAGTTGAAGAAGTGCGAGCACTCTTGAAAAAAGCCCCCGGCGTTAAATTATTGGATAACGCCAAGCCCGGTGGATACCCCACACCTGTGACGGAAGGTGTAGGCAAAGATGCCGTTTGGGTCGGTCGTATCCGTCAAGATATCAGTCATGAGCGAGGCATTAACCTGTGGGTGGTTTCCGACAATGTACGAAAAGGGGCGGCCTTGAACGCGGTACAAATTGCTGAATTATTGGCTGAGAACTACCTGTAACAGGTTATTTTTAAGCCATATTTGCTTCATTTAAGGTTTCCTTAAGAAAAAAAATGTAGTATTGTGTACTCAAAGAACAATTTAAGAGTGAGCATTATGGCTGATCAAACTATCAAAGATTTATTACGGATGTTTTCTCCCGTGTCCCGTGGTTCAATCCTGGATTATGATGGTTTATCTTCAAAGCAAACCAGCCTATTAATGACTGCTGCCAGAGCTAGTGGCGAAAATCTCCTTCCTGATCATCAAGATAGCCAAGAAGCAGCTAAGACGCCTGATATCGCTAAAACCCCTACACTCAAATCCGTTCCCAGCGCAGGTCGCAAAGACGATGATTTGCTGAGTAATGACAATCGCCAAGATCCCAATAGACAACGCCAAGAAGCCCGTGCTGTGGTAGAAGATGTTTTGCGCGATTCAGATTCTGACTTATCAGAAGCGGTGCGTAATCCTACTTCCCCTCTACATAAAGCTATGATGAATCCCTTGGATCCTAAGCTAACTCGATATTAATTTCTTCATATAATCATATGGTTACTTTTGCCCATGGGTTACTTAAGCCTATGGTGTCGGACAGGAGCTGCTTTTTGTAAACCCTATAGGCAGGGGGGTGCATCTAAGTCTGTAGGGATCTATTTACGGCCTGTTTACGAAAGGCCGAGCCCCTCCGGCACTGGTTTGCACTAACTGTATCTCGGAGGAAGTATTAGCGCTATCTTGCTAAAAAAGCTGGCAACATTACCCTACCCTTACTACCCTTAACTATGATATACCTAGAAAATACAGTGGCTTGACTGCTATTTCATACTTTTAAGAGGAATTGGATTTTGGCTCGACGCGTTATCTCGTTGATAATAGGGATATTTTTGCCATTTGCTCTATATGCATTGGGTTTAGGCAATATCCACGTCTATTCGGCTTTGAATCAGCCCTTAAATGCTGCCGTGCCCATCATTTCATTGGATGGCGTGGGTGTGCAAGATTTGCAGGTAAAATTAGCCAGCAATGATGCTTTCCAGCAGCTAGGTATTGAACGACCTTATTTCCTCAATTATTTAAGATTCGAAGTGACCAAAGACCAGAATGGTGCCCCTGTGGTCAAAATTACTTCTCTTGAGCCGGTACAATCCCCTTATTTACGTTTTTTAATGACAGCTTCTTGGCCTGAAGGCAGTTTAAGTCGAGAATACACTTTGCTTTTAGATCCTGTGGAATATAAAAAAGAATTTACTCAGCCAAGCGTTCCAGCGGCTTCAGCTACAGATAGCCGACCCTATCGCGTAGAATCACCGCCTTTAAAACGCAACCGAGGCTCCAAGTTTGGCCCCACCACGTCACAAGATACTTTGTGGGATATTGCTTCTCAAGTTCGACCCAGTGGAGCAATCACCGTTGAGCAAGCTATGGCAGCTTTATTCAAATTAAATCCAGCAGCATTTACGGATAATAATCTTAATGGATTGAAGCCCGGACAAACTCTTGAAGTCCCTGATACACGTCAAATGCGTGAAATGCCAACGAATGAAGCTTACCAATTAGTTGAAAGTCACCATAAGGTGTGGGAAGGCATGGTGAAATCGGGTAAGCAAGGTGCATCTGCTCAATCCCTGGTAACAGCGCCATCAAATGTGGTGAAGAATCAAGAAAAACAAATCCAGGGGCAAATGCAAACGAATCCACAAGCCGCCTCTGACCAAGCCGTGGTGTTAGGCAATCAAAGCGTGAACCCGGTTGAAAGTAATACTGTCCAACAAGAAACGACTAAACAAGTTCAGGCTGAATTAGCCATTGCAGCCCAGGAATTAAATACGGCCAAAAAAGCTAATGAAGTATTAAATTTTCGTATTCAACAGTTGGAGCAGCAAACCAAAGTTCAGCAACAGGAAATAAATCAGCTGAAGCAACGGAATGGCAGTGCACAACCCGTGAACCAACCCAGTAGAGTAGCGGTTCAGAGTAATATCACGCGAGAAGATGCTACATCAACCACGGTTACGCCAGTAGCTGCTACACCAATTACATCGCAACAAACCATGACGGATAAAATGCGTTCGTGGAAATGGACCATAGCCGCTATTGTATTATTGATATGGTTATCTTTAGTCGCAGGTATTTATTACAAGCGTCGTGGCCGCTTGCCGAAAGATGATCAAACCAAAGAATTTTCTTTTAATGATATTAAAGATAAATTAATGGATTTAATTAACCGCAAAAAAAATGATGATACAAAAGTCGCTAATAATAAACCCGAAGCAGCAGCCCAAGAGAATGCAGTTAACAAGGATGAAGCCCCTGAAGATAAGCCATTGGCTAGGGAAGATCGGCAAGAACAAAATAATGCAATCATGCAATCTATGATCAAGCCTCATGCTTATCAAGAAGCAAAAATTACGGATCCTATGGAAGAGGCTGATGTGTATATAGCCTATGAACGCTATGACACAGCATTGAAGGTTCTAAACCGTGCATTTGATGAAGATCCAGATCGTGTGGACTTGGTCATGAAAATTTTAGAAGTGTATGCTGCTCAAAAGAATCAAACCTTATTTCGTCAATGGATGGGCAAATACCGTGAAAATATTAAGCGTGTAGATCCCGACCTGTGGGAACGAGTTATTTCATTGCAAGCAGAGACAGATTGGTCCAGAGATTCTCAGGATGCCCCGGCACCTGACACAGAAACTTCCGAGGAAGTCCCTCCAGAAGCTCCGCCAGAAGTTCCGCCAGAAGTTCCGCCAGAAGTCCCTCCAGAAGCTTCGCCAGAAGCTCCGCCAGAAGTTCCGTCAGAAGCTTCTCCAGAAGTTCCGCCAGAAGCTTTGCCAGAAGTTCCGCCAGAAGCTCCGCCAGAAGCTTCACCAGCAGTTTCGCCAGAAGCTTCGCTAGTATCAGAAGAGCCAGACACGAGTAATCTTGAACAACAAGTCAATGCAGCCATGGATGCCCACCACCGGGCTAGGCAAGATGCGACAGACACGCTAGAAGAAACCCCAGCATCCGTAGAACCACCTACCACATCGGATGAACCTGAAATCGACGATCATTTGATTGAAATGTTGGAAATCGATGATGTTGTAGAATTACCTACAAAGAATACTTCTGACACTATGGTGGATAGGAATGATACCATTGAAGAAAGTCATCTCATCACCATGACTGAAGATGAGCCTGCAAAAGATTCAGGAACCATACCAGAGATCTTAGAGGAAGAAAATACGTTACCTCCCGAAGGAAATGCTTTACCTCTAGAAGAAAATATTTCACTGGAAGACTCTGTCAATGAATACAATTTGCAAGATCTTGCGGATGAATTAGCTGAAGAGGGTGATAGCTTATTTCAGCCCGAGGATGATGTAGATTCGCAAGATGAAATTAATGAATTTGATTTTAGTGAACTTGAAGAATCCATTGAAAATGAATCATTGGAAAGCATAGAGCAATCAAACCGAAGAGATACTGATGCAGCAGAACCACAACCCAATGAAATACGTAATGCACACCACGAGTTAAATAGCACTAAATTGGACTTGGCTATGACCTATATGGAAATGGAAGACTATGATATGGTGCGTGAACTATTAAGTGATGTGATCACCATGGGTGACGACGTTCAGAGACAGAAGGCCCAACAAATATTATCGGATTTAGATAAATAAGGTCTGTTAACAATTACAATAATCAGGAGAATACATGCGTATAGCTTTAGGTATTGAATATGATGGTAGTGCTTATTTTGGTTGGCAACGTCAAGAAGCTTTACCAAGCGTTCAGAGTTTTGTTGAACAGGCCCTCATGCAAATTGCTCAAGCACCCATACAAATAAATTGTGCGGGGCGTACTGATAGAGGTGTGCATGCCACAGCACAGGTGGTTCATTTTGACAGCCCCGTTGAGCGGCCTGAACAAGCTTGGGTGCAAGGTGTTAATAGTCACTTGCCTCAGGATATAAAAATAATTTGGGCAAAGACGGTAGCTGACGATTTCCATGCACGATTCAGTGCAACAGCGCGTGCTTATCGTTATCTACTATTGAATCGTCCACTACGTCCCGCTCTGCATTATAACCAAGTGAGTTGGGAATACCGTTCCTTGGATATAAAAAGAATGCAACAAGCGGCCCCTTATTTTTTAGGGGAGCAGGATTTTTCTTCTGTGCGAGGTGCAGGTTGTCAATCTAAAACGGCAATGCGCAATGTACACCACGTAAAGATTAAGCAGCAAGGGGATCTGATTATTTTCGATATTAAAGCCAATGCTTTTTTATTGCATATGATACGCAACATGGTGGGAGTGTTTTTAGACATTGGGGCTGGAGAGCAAGAACCCATGTGGGCTGAATCTGTATTAGCGCTGAAGGACCGCACTGCGTCAGCTGCAACAGCTCCGCCCCAAGGTCTGTATCTTACCCAAGTGATTTATCCAGAAACCGCTGAAGTCCCTAGCGATTTACGCTTGCCTTTGCTAGGATGGGGCCCATCTTAATGCCTGGGAGTGATCATGACACATATTAAAATTTGTGGTTTGGATACCTTGGAAAACGCGCAAATTGCCGTTAATGAAGGCGCTGATGTTCTAGGCTTTATGTTCTATAAAGAAAGCCCTCGCTATCTGTCTATCCTCAAGGCCAAAGCCATTCTTAAGGCATTACCTTCAGGGGTTAATGCTATGGGTGTGTTTGTGGATCCTTCTATTGAAGAGGTGAATGAGGCCTTAAAAGAATGCCCATTGACCCATTTGCAATTCCATGGCGAAGAATCCCCTGAATTTTGTCAACAATTCAACAAGCCCTACATCAAAGCCATCCGTATGCGTGATGGGGTAGATATACAGGGCTGCTGTGAGCTTTATGCCAGTGCTGAAGCCTTACTCCTAGATACCTACCAGAAAGGCAGCTACGGTGGTACAGGTAAGGTTTTTGATTGGACAATAATTCCTCACAACCTCACAAAACCCCTCTAT
Organism: Gammaproteobacteria bacterium; assembly: GCA_021773195.1. GTDB lineage: Bacteria > Pseudomonadota > Gammaproteobacteria > JAKBBU01 > JAKBBU01 > JAJFKN01. Next base: position 150,066 of record JAJFKN010000008.1, read on the forward strand.
TTGGCAGGCGGTTTAAATATGGACAATGTAAACCTAGCCATTGCCCAGGTAAAACCATTTGCCGTGGATGTCAGTGCTGGGGTAGAATCCAGCAAAGCCGTGAAAGATCCGGACAAGATAACTGCATTTATCCGTGAGGTGAGACGTGTCGAGCAATCCCAAGACACCTAAATCCTATGAAAGCTACCCCGATGCCAGTGGCCACTTCGGTCCTTTTGGTGGTCAGTTTGTAGCCGAAACTCTTGTTGAACCGGTTAACCAATTAACTCAGGCCTATGAGCAAATACGCCAAGACCCTGAGTTTCAAAAAGCACTTTTAGCGGATCTCAAAGAATATGTGGGTCGCCCCACGCCTTTGTACTATGCCAAAGCTTGGAGCCAGCATTTTGGTGGCGCTAAAGTTTACTTAAAGCGTGAAGACTTGAATCATACGGGTGCCCATAAAATTAATAACACCATGGGCCAAGTTTTGTTAGCCCAACGCATGGGGAAAACGCGCATCATTGCAGAAACGGGCGCAGGTCAACATGGTGTGGCTACCGCGACCGTGTGTGCTCGTTTGGGCTTACCTTGCATCGTTTATATGGGCGCTGAAGACATTAAGCGTCAAGCCATCAATGTTTACCGTATGAAATTATTGGGCGCCGAAGTGATTTCCGTGGAGTCAGGTTCAAAAACCTTGAAAGATGCGGTCAACGAAGCCATGCGTGATTGGGTGAGTAACGTCGATGATACTTTTTATATTTTAGGATCCGTGACGGGCCCACATCCTTACCCACAGATGGTGCGTGATTTCCAATCCATTATTGGCCATGAAGCTCGAGAACAAATTTTAAAACAAAAAGGGCGCTTACCCGATGCTTTGGTAGCTTGTGTGGGTGGTGGCTCTAACGCTATTGGTTTATTTCATCCATTCTTAGATGATAAAGACGTAAAAATGTATGGCGTGGAAGCCGGTGGTTCAGGCATTGCTTCTGGTAAACATGCCAGTGCATTAAGTGGTGGCAAACCAGGTGTTTTTCATGGTGCACGTTCCTATTGCATTGTGGATGATGCTGGGCAAGTGCAAGAAGCACATTCCATCTCTGCAGGTTTGGATTATCCCGGTGTTGGACCCGAACATGCCTATTTGAAAGAAACTGATCGAGCGTCTTACGTGAGTATTGACGATGATGAAGCGGTACAAGCTTTTCATGATTTATGTGAGATAGAAGGCATTATCCCCGCACTGGAATCCAGCCATGCCATGGCCTTCGTAAAAAAATTGGCGGCTGGTATGAGTCCTCAAGAGATTATTATTGTCAATCTTTCTGGACGCGGTGATAAAGACATTCATACTTTGGCGGAACGAGAGGGTATTGCCCTATGAGTCGTCTTCCACAAGTATTTAAAACCTTATCTGAAAAAAATAGCAAAGCATTAATTACCTTTGTGACAGCAGGTCATCCAACGGTGGATACAACGGTACCTATCATGCATGATTTGGTTGTTGCCGGTGCTGATATATTGGAATTAGGTATGCCCTTTTCTGATCCCGTGGCTGAAGGTCCGGTGATACAGCGCTCTAGTGAAGTGGCTTTAGCCAATGGGATGACGCCAAAGCATGTATTTGATATGGTGAAGCAATTTCGTCAAACTGATGATGTCACGCCTGTAGTATTAATGGGTTACTTAAATCCCATAGAAATAATAGGTTATGAAAACTTTGTGTCTCAAGCCCATGCAGCAGGCGCTGATGGTTTTATTATTGTGGATTTACCCGCAGCAGAAGGGCAAGCCTTTGTAGAAGTAGCTACGGCCCATTCAATGGATGTTATCTTTTTATTGTCGCCCACCACTAATGATGAAAGGGCACAACAAATTTGTGACATGAGCAGCGGTTTTCATTACTACGTTTCTTTTAAAGGCGTGACCGGTGCGGGTACATTAGATTTGCAAGAATGCCAAGCGCGCATACAACATTTGCGGGAGTTTTCCCGTTTACCTATAGCGTTAGGTTTCGGTGTTCGAGATGGAGAAACAGCTCAAGCAGTAGCAAGATTTGCTGATGCGGTTGTGGTGGGCAGTGCGCTGGTTAAATTATTAAATGACGCAGACACATTAGAGGTGGGGCGAGAATCCCTGCGCTTATTAGTCTCTGAAATGCGTCGCTCTATGGATGAGGTGAAATAATGAGTTGGTTTAGAAAATTAATACCTTCTAAGATTCGTACAGAGGCTTCGAAAAAGAAAGAAGTGCCAGAAGGGGTGTGGGTGAAATGCAAAGGTTGTCAATCCACACTGTATCGTGCTGAGTTAGATCGGCATTTAGATGTTTGTCCCAAATGTAATTTCCACCAACGCGTATCGGCCCGTCGTCGATTGAATATGTTTTTGGATCAAGAAGGCCGTGAAGAAATAATTGGCAATATTGAGTCTACAGATAAATTGAAATTCAAAGATACGAAGAAGTACAAAGACCGTTTATCTGCTGCGCAAAAGAAAAGTGGCGAAAAAGATGCTTTAGTAGTGATGCAGGGTACCTTGCATGGCATGCCCGTTGTGGCCGCTGCATTTGAATTTAGTTTCATGGGTGGTTCCATGGGGGCGGCTGTTGGTGAACATTTTGTCCAAGGTGTTACTCGCAGCTTGGAATTGAAAATACCGTTCTTATGCTTTTCATCCAGTGGTGGGGCACGTATGCAAGAAGCTTTAATTTCTTTATTGCAAATGTCAAAAACCTCTGCGGCTTTAGCAAAATTACGCGAAGTGAATCAACCCTACATTTCTATTTTGACGGATCCCACCACGGGGGGGGTGTCGGCTAGCTTGGCAACTTTAGGTGATATCATTGTGGCGGAGCCGAAGGCCTTAATAGGTTTTGCTGGTCCTCGTGTGATTGAACAAACCGTACGTGAAACCTTGCCAGAAGGTTTTCAGCGCAGTGAGTTTTTGTTGGAACATGGTGCCATTGATATGATTTTAGATAGGCGCGATATGCGCGATAGGTTAGCAGGTTTGATTGCCAAACTAACCCACCATAAGTTAGATTTTTGCCCTGTTACGAATAATGACGCAGCCTAATCCAGAGCGATGGACGTTAAGTCAATGGTTATCTTGGCTTGAAGGGATCAAGCCAAGACCTCAGCATGATAAGTTAAAAATTCTAAAATCTGTTGCTAATAAATTAAATGTGCTACCTTTGTCTGTGCCTGTTATTACCATAGGCGGGAGCAATGGCAAAGGCACTTGCGTTGCAACACTTCAAGCTATCTATAAAGCGGCAGGCTACAACGTTGCGAGTTTTACTTCCCCCCATCTCTTGCATTTTAATGAACGCATTACCTTATTCGGTGAACCTGTAGAGGATGAGGTTCTATGTCAGGCTTTTTATAAAGTTTATGTGGCCTGTGAGAGGGCTGCCTTGCATTATTTTGCTTTCATTCTGTTGGTCGCATTAATTATTTTTCAACAAAACCCATTGGATGTTATTTTACTAGAAGTAGGATTGGGGGGGCGTTTAGACCCGGTCAATATAGTGGATCCTGATGTTTCTATTATTACTAATGTATCTTTAGAGCACCAAGCTATCCTTGGTGAAACCCGCCAAGCCATCGCTCAGGAAAAAGCTGGCATCATGCGTCCTACAAAACCCATTATTTTGGGCGAGAAAGATTTACCTTTCATCATAGGTATTAAAGATTCGCCTTGCTATGTTTATGGGCGGGATTTTTTTGCTGAGGGGGAGGGGAAAATTTGGCAATTTCAAGGATCGAAAGGGCGATTGGATTCTTTGCATAATCCTGGCTTGCATTTGCACTCCATGGCCTGTGCACTCATGGCGCTTACTTGTTTAAATTTACCCGTGAAAGAAAAGGCAATCACCCAAGCGCTTGCACAATTAAAATTACCTGGGCGTATGCAAAGGATTGCTGGGCCACCATCCATGATTTTAGATGTGGCACATAATCCAGCCAGCTGTACTTATTTGGCTCAGCAATTGTTACCCTATAAAGGTCGATTACATGGGCTCTGTGCCATGGGCGATGACAAAGATGCACAAGCCAGCTTGGTACCCTTATTACCGTTGGTCACTCATTGGCATGTGACACCGTTAAAAACCCAAGCTTCGGCCGATGCTTTGGCCAAAGCCTTAGCAGCTTTGGCTGTTCAAGAGGTAGATGTTTATGAGTCAATCCCTGAAGCGTTAGAGGAAGCAAAAAAAATCCTACAGAAAGGGGAAATATTGCTGATTTTCGGTTCTTTTTACTTGGTAAGCGAAGTATTATATAGCCACCTGTAAATTGGAGTGGATTATGGAAATTAATAGAAAGCAAAGGCTTTTAGGATTAACGGTAATTGTCGCTATTGTGATAGTAATTGTACCCTTTCTCATCGGTAAGCATTCATCGAGCTCGCCGACACAAGTGACCCTCAATGCAAAAATTCCTCCTCGACCAGGTCAACCAGCGGCTGCATCACAGCCCAGTCAATTACAGGCTCAAAAGGGCATGACCTATGCGCAAGCGATGCAAGCTGTGCAAGGTCAGAGAGAAACCGCCAATGACGCCAATGTGCAGAATGATTCTCAGGTGACGGTAACGTCTGAGCAGCCTGTTGCTACGCAGCAACCGACGGCACAGCAACTACAGTCCAATCAGGCACAAATCAATAACGCGCCATCTATTCAGGTCCAGCCCAGTCAACCACAAGTCAACAACGCACCAGCGATTCAGGTCCAGCCCAGTCAACCACAAGCCAATAATGCACCAGCGATTCAGGCTGAGCCCAATCAACCACAAGCCAATAATGCACCAGCGACTCAGGCTGAGCCTAATCAACCACAAGCCAATAATGCACCAGCGACTCAGGCTCAACCTAATCAGGCAGGATTCACCGCACAGCCTATCGTTACAGCCATGCCCGCAGAGAAAGCAACCCCAGCAGCTCGGATTCCGGCTGCTGAGAATGTGCCAAAGACAACCCATATAACGCCTACCCCTGGTCAGCAAGGATCTGCTTCTCAATTGAATTCCATACAAATGAATTTAGCTTCCGTACAGCCAGCGCCTTCTAAACCAGCTAATGTCACTCAAACCGATAATGGCGTGAAACAGGCACAAAGCAGTGGTCAAGCCACGCCTGGTCAATTGCAAGTAACAGCCGGTGTTATCCAAAAAAATCAACCTTTACCTTCTCTTGCCGAAGTGAATAATCAAATAAAGGTTCAAGCGGCTACGGCACCAGAAAAAACCACTGCAATGAAAACCATGCAACCGAATATTGCAGATGAACAGGCAGCATTGCCCAGTGCTTCAACAATGGGGGCAGCCGTGGCGAAGCCTGTTACACCCAAGCCTGCCACTTCGGCGAAAGCTAAGCCAAAAGTAAAACATGCATGGGCTATTCAAATGGGCTTATTTGGTCATGCACAAAATGCTGATAACTTGGTTACAAAATTGAAGGCAGCGGGTTACCCGGCTTATTCTGAAGAATTATTTACACCTCGGGGTCGCATGACACGCGTGATGGTAGGGCCCGCTGCAACCTATAGTGACATTAAAGCCATGCGAGATAAAATTCATCAGCAAAATCATATCGAAGGCGTGATTAAGCCTTCCAACTCTTTACAAGCAGGAGCCTAATCTCATGAGCTTAGATGCCTTAACATGGATTGACATAACTATTATCGCCGTAGTCTTATTTTCTACGATTGTGGGTTTAGTTCGCGGCTTTGCTAAAGAAGCGCTCTCATTAGTGGGTTGGGCTTTAGCCATCATCTTAAGCATGATGTATTCCCAGCAATTAGCGACTTATTTGCCCTCCTCAGTTTCAAAAGAAACTCTGCGGGTGAGTTTAGCCTTCGCTGCAATTTTTGTGGGTACGTTAATTGTCAGCGCCTTTGTTAGTTACATGATTTCCCATTTTGTGGAAAAAACTAAATTAACCAATATGAATCGCTTATTGGGTTTGGTTTTTGGTGGTGCTAGAGGGTTGTTACTGGTTTCCGTGGGTTTACTTTTAGCGAGCTTAACTTCCGCCCCTAACTCCGATGCTTGGAAAGAATCCACCTTGGTACCAAAATTTGATACAGTGACTAATTGGATTAAAGGCTTCTTGCCTGATGCCGTGGAAAAATACTTCCCCGATGAAACGAAAGCCGTGGAGAATGGCACAAAGCAGGGCAAAAAAGCTGCTAAAGATGCCTCTGATACCACTGATGATGCCGTGGATTCTGTTAAAGATTCTACGGATTAATAGGGCCAAGTCCTATGTTCCCAACAAGGTAGGTAAAGTATGTGTGGCATCGTAGGCATTGTGGCTCGTGGTTCAGTGAATCAAGATATTTACGATGCGCTGACAGCTCTGCAACACCGTGGTCAAGACGCTTCGGGCATTGTTACCTGTGAAAAAGATGGGAAATTGCATTTACGCAAAGCCCTGGGGTTGGTGCGCGATGTGGTGCGAACGCGGCATATGTACCGGTTGAAAGGCCATATGGGCATGGGGCATGTGCGTTATGGTACTGCAGGTACTGGCGGCGAAGAAGAAGCGCAGCCGTTTTATGTAAACTCACCCTATGGCATTACCCTGGCTCATAACGGTAATCTCACTAATGCTGAAGCCTTAGCCGATGAATTATTTCGTACGGAACAACGTCATTTAAATACCCATTCCGATTCTGAAGTTTTATTAAATGTTTTTGCTCATGAATTACAAAGTTTAAAGAAAGTCCATGTGGGGCCGGAAGATGTATTCAAAGCGGTATCTGCTGTTTATCGTCGTTGTCGTGGTGCCTATGCCGCTGTAGCTATGATCACCGGCCACGGGATCGTGGCTTTTCGTGATCCCCGTGGTATTCGTCCATTGGTTTATGGCGTGCGCGATAACGCAGGAAAAAAAGAATATATGGTGTCATCGGAAACCGTGGTATTAGATGCTTTGGGTTTTAAAGTGCTGGATGATGTGCAGCCTGGTGAAGGGATTTTTATTACAGAAGAGGGTGAGTTACATAAGCAACAATGTGCAGAAAAAGTCAGCCTCAATCCCTGTATTTTTGAATTTGTTTATTTGGCGCGCCCAGACTCTTTCATCGATAAAATATCCGTTTATAAAGTCCGCTTGCGTTTAGGCGAACATCTAGCCGATAAAATACTCACTGAACATCCAAACCATGACATCGATGTGGTGATGCCAATTCCTGATACCAGTCGCACAGCTGCGGCTAGCTTGGCCATACGTTTGGGGGTTAAATTTCGTGAAGGCTTCATAAAAAACCGTTACATTGGTCGTACTTTTATTATGTCGGGACAAAAAGAACGTTGCAAATCCGTGCGTAATAAATTAAATGCCATTCCTTTAGAGTTTAAAGACAAGAATGTATTGCTAGTGGATGATTCTATCGTTCGAGGCACCACTTGTAAGGAAATTATTCAGATGGCGCGTAAAGCCGGTGCTAAAAAAGTGTATTTCGCTTCAGCGGCTCCCGCCGTTCGATACCCCAATGTGTATGGTATTGACATGCCCTCAGCCAGTGAGTTGATCGCCCATGATAGGGACGTGGGCAATATTGGCAATTTCATCGGTGCCGATTGGCTAATCTATCAAGATTTAAATGTTTTAGTGGAGGCTTGCCAAGAAGGTAATGATCACATCAAGCGGTTTGAAGACTCAGTGTTTACCGGTGATTATATAACGGGTGATATTGATAAAAAATATTTAGATCATCTCGAAACCCTGCGCAACGACGCCGCACGCCAAAAGGGTTCTCCTGATCAGGGGACTCCCATAGATCTCTTTAATGTGGATTAGGAGCTACGCTTGTCTTCCTGGAATTTTGCATATGCACCGTCGCTTGTCTTCCTGGAATTTTGCGTAAGCACCGTCGCTCGTTTTCCTGGAATTTTGCGTAGCAAAATGTCCAGGATCCAGAGCTGCATTAACCATAGTTTGGGTCGCCTCGTCCCCACCGGGGATGCCTTCGCACGGGATGACGCTTTTTTGGGTTGATTATCCTGCTGCCTGTTGCCGCGTACGTTCAATCTTTTCTTTGCTCACGCGTTTTAAGTCTGTGGTAAGTCCCACATAACTTAAACCACGAATGAACCATTTGGTGGGATCAAAGTGGTAAAACTTCACGCCATTGCGATAATCAATAGGGAAGCGATGGTGGAAGTTATGGTAGCCTTCGCCAAAGGTCAAAAGGGCTAATACCCAATTATCCACAGCGGTTTTTTCTTTACAATAGGTACGCTTGCCGAAGATGTGGCAAAAAGAGTTAATAAAGAAGGTGGAGTGATGAACCATTACGATGCGCAAGAAGCCAGCGATGATCAAACCGCCCAGGGCGTTACCCCAAAGGGCTGCAATGGCTGTGGGGAATATGAGACCCATGAAAAAGGCCAAAGGCACAAAATATTTGTCTTGCCAGCGTACTAAGCCATTGGCTTTGAGATCCTCTACATTGCTAAAATCACGGCTTTCAATATCTAAGCGAATGAGCCAGCCAATATGGGCATGCCAAAAGCCTTTTTCGATGCTGTAGGGGTCTTTATCATAATCCCGTTCGGAATAACGATGGTGATTACGGTGATCGGTACACCATTCCAGTACGCTGCCTTCAAAGGTGGCGGCACCAAAGATTAAGTAAAATAATTGTACAGGCCAACGGGCTTGATAGGCACGATGAGCATAGAGACGATGGTAACCCGCGGTGACAGAAAAACCACAGGCAAAAATCATGATGGTAAAGAGCACCCAGGTTTGCCAATGGATATGACCGTAAACAGCTAAGCAGACGGTTCCAATCAGGGCAAGAATCGGTGTAGTTAGGAGGAAACTGGTATTTAACCAGTTGATGGGTTTGCGTTGGGGCATAGATTAAGTTCTCCAGTAAAGCGTTAGGCAGTATTTATAAGTTATTGATTTTGACAGCCGTTATTCAGGGTCAATTGTACGGGTTTAGAGGGGGCTGGGAAAGGACTATTTTCGGAAAATCTTAACGGCAGGATTTTTTTTGGATATGCTGTTGGGGATTTTGCGTTTTGACATCTCCTCCCTCACAAACTTGTGAGGGAGGAGATTAAGGGTTTTAATTAGTAACTAGAACCCATGCGATAATATTGGTCTTGGTTTTCCAAATCTTTTTGGTTGTTTTGACCCGTGCTGGGCTTGTAACCTAATAGCGCAGCAAATATTGGTGCGTTTATATTTATAGACGCTGACCCACCCATGGCATGGGCTAATTGAGCCATAATTGTATCTACCTGGCTCCCATGTCCTTTAGCAAATAGATTGATTAACTGTTCTAGGTCAGCAGTAGCGGAGCGAACCTCTGGACGTTTCACAATAGTGCGAGCATCACCTTTAGAGATGCCTCCAGCGGTCATTGACATATAGAGTGAAACTTCTAAGTTTTGTGCAGCTCTGTGGCCTGCATTATGCACATCAACAAAAGCGGGTGTCGTTGAGAGTGGTTTGGCAATAGCTGCTTTTAGTTCAGCGTCTTCATCATGAGTTTCAGCTTTTTCTTCAGCTGCTTCTAGCTCAGCTTTTTCCTCATGAGTTTCAGATTCTTCAGCAGCATGCTCAAGATCATCATGAGTTTCAGTATTGTCATGACTTTCAGCAGTTGCTAGGGCAGCTACCCCAGCAGGATCTGACGCATACAGTTCTTTAAGCGCCTCTGCCTTAGCGGCTTCGCCTGCTTCGGAAGAGTCCATAATACGAGCCACAACAGCATGAGTAAAAGCTGCTTTGCCCGCTGGTGTATGAATGCCCATGGCTTTCGCTTTTGCAGGATCTACTTTAATAATGGCAGCAATCAAAGCAGAGGTCACCTGTGACACAAGGATGCTAACAGCACCTTCCATCTTGTTGAGATATTCTGATTGATTTTTAGCTAACTCATTCACAGCTGATGTGTAAATGGCATTCAGTTCGATTAGTCGAGCTTGTACTACTTTGACGTTTGGTAGAGACTTGGCAATGTCATCAGGATGACGGCCAGTCTTAGCGGCTTGCTCCGCCAGGAAGGCTTCTAATTCTTCATCATTGCTTTCTAGGGCTTGGAGACTATTAAATACTTGATTAAGGTTATCGATTTCTGCTTTTACTTCAGCTAAAGCTTGCATAGCTATACGTAAACGGCCTGCAGGTGTTTTTGGATCATTGAAGTCTTCAGGTTTAAAATCAGTAGGGCTTTTGTAGGTAAAGGGCGTGGAATCAGCTGATAATCCTACTGCGGCAGTTAATGGGCTGTACATACTTTTTCTCCAAAATTATAATTCTTGAGTTGAGGCCTATCTGAGGCCGTTTCTCTTGAGCGCTTACCTCGGCAGGCGTACACTCTTACTTGAGCATCATTTTACTATAGATACAGGCCCTAATGCAATGAAAAACCCAAGAAATTCCCTAAAAAATCTCTTCATCAGGGGCTTAGGGGGGGTGCATGGGCGTCACTTAGTGGCTCAGCAATTGCGCCAAGCCGGGGACTGTTTCCCTTATGTTATCAGTCTGGGTAAAGCGGCAGAAGCTATGTTACAGGGCGTGGTGGATGTGCAGGATGATAAGTTAAAAGACAGTTTTTTAGTGACAAAACAAGCCGTTAGTACGGATTTCTCTGGCACGGCATTGTTAGGAGACCATCCTATTCCTGGCCCTCGCAGCCTCGAGGCAGGGGCGGCTCTATTGGATTTTATTGCCCAAATCCCCCAAAAAGCGCCTATTTTATTGTTGCTATCAGGCGGTGCCTCGGCCTTGGTGGACGTACCCCTCCAAGGGGTGACCCTGGCCCAACTGCAAAGCCTAAATCAACAACTTATGGCTTCAGGGTTGCCAATTGATGAAATAAATCGCCAACGCCAGGCTTTGTCGGCCATCAAAGGTGGCAAGTTCAATGGCTTTTTACAGGGGCACCCCGTGACCCAGTGGGCCATCTCCGACGTGCCTTATGACGATATGTCTTTGTTGGGTTCGGGTTTATTGGATGTGGCGGATCCCATGGTGACGAATGTCGTGCTAGCCAATAATGCTATGGCTTTGGATGCCATGGAAAAAGCGGCTTTGGATTTGGGCTTGGATGTATTTCGCGAAGGGCGTTTGTTGGAAGGCAATGCCAACACCTTAGGTCAGTTGCTGGTGGATAAAATGCATTACGGTCCACCGGGGATTTATCTGTGGGGCGGTGAGTCCACCGTTGAGCTGCCCGACAACCCAGGGCAAGGCGGGCGTAATCAACAATTGGCATTGGCCGCAGCGAAAGCCATGGCAGGGCGTGATGAGTTTTATCTTTTGGCTGCAGGCACAGACGGTGATGATGGCAATACATCAGCAGCAGGGGCTCTAGTGGATGGGCAAACCCTTGCACGGGCTAAGGGTTTAGATGCGGATGTTTGTTTGCGAAATTGTGACAGTCATCGCTTCCTCACGGCCAGCGGTGATGTCATCACCACGGGCTATACGGGGACTAATGTGGTGGATGTGGTCATTGGGTTGAAGTCAGGTCCGACTTTGTGGGATTAGGCGGCAGCTGCTGCCATCATTTCCACGCCTTCTGCACTGGCAGCTACATCAGCACCGGTACCTAATTCAGCACTACCACCTTCGCCAGTGACCGCTGAAGCATTTGCACCTGAACCTACACCAGAGCTTAATGTATCAGTTTCACTAGTAACGTCTTTGGTGGTTTGAGTCTTGGCTTCTTCAGCCTTGCCTTGGTGCTCACTGCCCTTGCCATCTTTGATGGAATTTTGGCCTTCACCTTTTGATTGTTCTTTCATTTTATCCATGGCTTTTTTCGCTACATGGTTAGGATCATTCTTTTTCTTTTCGTTATCATCATTGGAAGGTTTGCGAGCTTGTTCTACCGCAGCCAAATCCTGTACTAGGATATTACCACCGGATGGAGCGCTTGCGGCATCTTTGCCTTTGGCATTACTGCCTTCTGTGACTTTAGTATCGCTACTTCCTGCAACTTGAGCCACGGATTCTGCCATGGTGCTTTCCAATTGACTTCCCGCTGCTTGGACTTCAGGGTCGGCCGCTATTTTTTGGTTTGTGCTGTCGATTTCATGCTCGAGGTTTCCCATTTCCTCTTTGTGCGCGCTGTGCATGGGTTCCATGCGGCGGTCAATTTCATCCTCTTGCTTCTTCGAGGTAGACTTTTCTGGTTTGGGTTTAGGTAATGAAGAGTCTGATGTTGCACCATTGATATCAGAGTGAGTATCTACAGGGTGATCGTCCATTTTGTTCTGAATAGATGTTTCTTCTAATGCTTTATGACTTTCGGGTTTAAGTTCATTGCCTTTTTTATTGAGGGCCTTAAAATAGTTCCCTGCATGCTCAGAAATCTTTTTCACGGCATGATAGCCCCCTAAGGCTACTAAGCCGACAACAGGATGCTTCTTCATCATGTGCATGGCTGCACCCTCTGAAAATTTCTGTAGGCCTGATTTCTCTGCTCCACCAGCGGTTTTTTCTACGGCTTTACCCGCACCTTCGGTTGCCGTATCTCCTTCGCCTTTGCCCTTATTAGCTTTACTGGAGTCGTTATCCTTGCCTTTATCCTTACCCTTATCTTGCGCAGCAGCGTCATCCTGTTCATCCAAAGCACCAAGGGCTTTGCTGGGGGTAGGAGCAGGTTTTTTGGCTACTTCAACTTCTGGAATGCGTGATTCATGGTGCGTGAGTTTAGTAGATTGCGTTGCTTCTTCAGCGGGGGATACTTTTGATCCACCTAGGGCATGGGACATCGACTTTAAAGCTACAGACATAGCGATACTACCCAGGCTGTCTTTCTTTATGGAGTCAGCCATGGTATTCAGAGCACGAGCGCCGCCCAATGCGCTAAACATTTCACTGTGGGTACTTTCCTTAGGACCCGATGGTAATGGGTCTAGGCTAGGTCGCGTGTCTTCGATAGCTTGTGTGGCAGCCATGGTTTGTCCTGTTTGATTACTTAATTAACCCAATAGCAGTAACCCACTGTTTTTACGTGGTTTTTGCGAAAAAAGTTTTACATTTGAAATTATATTTTGGGAAGGATCCCATAAGATGTGGACAATTCTACGCCAATTGGCCTTTGGAGTCAAGCATTTCAGGGCTTTCTTAGCATGGCCCACAGGGCAATGCCATGGCCTTTCGCCAATGGTTTGCCTGGATTTTCTAGTATAGGTTAAATATCCATGTTTTTCAAAGGATATATCAGTAATTGACATATATCGAGAATTGATATATATTTACTATGGATTGGACAGTAACACTTACTCGAGCAGCGGCCAAACAAGTCGCTAGGCTTAATCCCGATCTCAAGGCGGCCGTTCGTTTGTTAGTGAGAGACTTGCAAGAACAGGGAGCAAGTCTGAATGGCCAATGGTCCAATTACGGTAAGTTGCGTGGTCAGCGGGGCGATAAACGCCATTGCCATTTATCGAAAGGACGTCCCACTTACGTATGTTGTTGGCAAGTCATCAATAAGCAAAATTTGGAGGTGTATTATGTCGGTACCCATGAAAAAGCCCCCTATGGCTGAAATGGATAGCGATGCGGTTATTTATTTTCATCACGACGATAAAACCTATGCCATCCCCTGTAAAATTGCCCGTAAATATCTTGTGGAACCCCAAGAGGAAGAACGCGATACGGTATCGGTGGAAGAAGTATTTGCGGAAATGGATACACGTTTTACTAAGGCGGGCGCGTTGTTGCAGGGCGTGCGTGCCCGAGAAGACTTGACGCAACGGGAATTTGCTAAAGCCATTCATGTCAGTCAGTCTAATTTATCTAACATGGAAAATGGTCGTCGTCCTATTGGCAAAACCATCGCTAAACGCATTTCGGCAGCATTTAATGTAGATTACCGCTATTTTCTCTAGGACTTCTTCTTTTCCAACTTTTCTAGGCGTTCCAGTTGGGATTTGATCATGAGCTTGGTGCTTTCATTAGTATCGGATTGTTCTAAGGCCACTTTGTAAGATTGGATCGCACGTTTATTTTCACCCATCATCATTAAAATTTTAGCTCGAGTGGCGTAGGCATTTGCTTTATTGCCGGCGTCACTTTGTGCTTGGGCTAATAAGGCCAGAAGTTGTAGATCATCGGGCCGATCAATTTGTTCCTGTCGCAGTATGCGGCTGGCTTCCTTGGGATTTTTTGCCAAGGTTAATGTATAGGCGTATTGCAGTACAAGCGGGCGATAATCAGGATAGAGTGCGTAGAGGGGCTTTAAAATCGCTAGCGCTTGTTTGTATTCTCCTGCATTGCGTTCAATGGCTGCTAAACCCATTTGATAAATGGGTTGGTCAGGGTACGCTTTTACTAAGGGTATCATTTGATCCTTAGCTTCGGTGAATTGGCGGGCCTTCATTAAAGACAAAGCGTAACCGTAATGGTAATAAGGATTGCGTGGGTATTTTTTCAAAATCCGTTGGTAATGGTCCGTGAGTTTTTTGGAGTTACTCACCATATCCACTTGGGTGCGCTGTTTGGCTAAATGATATTCTGTACTGCTCTTGTAATGCTTTTTTGGGTAGTGCGCTGCAAAGTTTTGCGCGTCGGCAATTCGGCTTTCCGTCAAAGGGTGATCCGTGGCCCAGACAGGAGGGGTTGGACTGTAACGCGTTTGATTGTAAAGTACTTGAAACATGCCGGCCATGGCATAGGGGTCCAAACCGGCATTCGCTAAAATCTGCATGCCCACTTGATCGGCGTCACGCTCATTTTCACGACTGAAGTTTAATTTATGGGAAATATTGCCTGCCGTAGCCGCACCAATAGCGCCTGCACCTAAATCACCACCACCCACAGCACCGATGGCAATACCAGCTAACATAGCGGCAATGGTGGCATAAGTCATGCGTTTTGACATGGCCATGCCTTCGGCCACATTGTGATTGACTACGTGGCCAATTTCATGGGACATAACAGCGGCCAATTGGCCTTCTGTTTGTGAATCGGTAATTAAACCTGTATTAACCGCGATATTACCGTCAGGTCCTGCAAAAGCATTAATGGTGTTGCTTTTTACCACGAAGAAATAAAATTGTTGATTGGGGAAGTCGGCGCCCGAAACCAAGCGTGCCCCTAGGTTTTGAATGTAATCATTGACGATGGGATCTTGCAGCAAAGGCAAGCTCTTACGCACATGAATCATAAATTGTTTACCCAACTCCGCTTCTTCGGCAGGGCTAAGGTTGGAAGCGCTGGGATTACCCAAATCTGGTAAACCAGAAGTTTGAATGCCATTACTGTTGATGAAAGCAGGGGGTGCCTTGGGGGTGAATTTAGGAGGGGTTAATATGAGTGAAGGCACAGGATCCGTCGACCAGCTCAAAACGGGAATAGCCAGCAGAGCTGCACTCAATAGGCAGGATAGCGATCTTTTTAAAAAGGCCTTTAATTTCATAAACAAATGTCAATTGGGTGTTGAGGATCCACAAATAGCATGAACCTAATGGTGAAGATTATAACACATAGATGGCCTATATAAGTGATGACAAGCAGGCTGGTCACGATATATACTATCTGCAGTGTTGTGGTTTTTTCAGAAAATCCCTTTAGCAAGCTTAATAGGTTTTGTAGCGATATGTCGGATATAGAGTATTTAAAACAAGCGTTGGAATTAGCAAAAAAAGCTCGTGGTGATACGGCACCGAATCCTGCTGTGGGCGCTGTCCTGGTGGAAGAAGGTCAAATTATTGGAGAAGGATTTCATCGCGCTTGGGGTGAATCCCATGCTGAAGTTCTGGCCCTACAAGAATTAACACATTGTGAAAATGCTACATTGTATGTCACCTTAGAACCTTGTTGTCACCAAGGGCGTACGCCGCCCTGTTGCGATTTGATTATTCAAAAGGGCATTAAAAAAGTTGTGTGTGGTTTTCACGACCCTAACCCAAAGATGGCGGGGCAGGGTATCGCAAAATTACGCGCAGCTGGCATTGACTGTGAGTTGCAAACAATCCCTGAAATAAAGGATTTTTATCGCCCTTATGCACATTGGTGGCAAACAGGTCGGCCTTTTGTTACGGCAAAATTAGCCATGACCCTAGATGGCAAAATCGCAGGTAAAAATGGCGAGCGCAAAAACATTACGGGCTCCGGCATGCAACAATTTACTCATGAGCAACGAAAACTATGTCACGGCATTTTAACCACAGCTCGTACGGTGATGAACGATGATCCTTTGTTGAATGTGCGTTTGCCTGGTAAAACCAAGGTAAAGCCTTTGTTTATTTTAGATAGACAATTAAGCCTTAGCCCTGATGCTAAGATTTTTCATACGGGGGCACCCATCACTATTTATCATGATGACCTATTGACGCCGCCTCAAAGCAAAAACACCGTCACTTGGGTTCCCATGCCCTCCCATGCTGAGCATTTGGATTTGCTGAAAATTATGCAACATGTGGCTCAAGCAGGCATTCATGATTTGTGGGTGGAGGCGGGTGGTCGTTTAATACACAGTCTACATTCCGCTGGCCTGTTGAATCGTGCTATTATAGTCATCGCAGCCAAATGGTTTGGGCCCGAAGCTTTGAAGGCTTTCGATTCTGACCCTGGACTTCTCTACGGGACGCCAACCTGGAGAATTATTGAACAAGACGCTCTGTGTGAGATAAATTATGACAAATAATCCTTTTTCTACCATTGAAACCGCCATAAAAGAAATCCAACAGGGCCGTATGGTTATTTTGGTGGATGACGAAGATAGGGAAAATGAAGGCGATTTAGTGATGGCGGCCGAAAAAGTCACGCCAGAAGCCATTAACTTTATGGCTAAATACGGTCGTGGGCTTGTTTGCTTGCCTATGTTGGGCAAACAAATTGATGCTTTGCAGATTCCCATGATGGCAGAAAAAAATCGATCTAAATTCAATACACCCTTTACAGTTTCCATTGAAGCTGTGGAAGGTGTTACCACGGGTATTTCCGCTCACGATCGTGCTCATACCATCAAAGTGGCTACGGATCCCCGCAGCACACCGGAAGATGTGGCCATGCCAGGGCATATTTTTCCATTACGCGCTCATGATGGTGGCGTATTGGTGCGTTCTGGTCACACGGAAGGTTCCGTGGATTTAGCTCGTTTAGCGGGTTGCAAACCTGCTGGCGTGTTATGTGAAATTATGAATGACGATGGCACTATGGCCCGCTTACCAGACTTAGAAATTTTTGCAAAAGAACATGGTTTGATTGTGGTAGCCATTAAAGATTTAATTGCTTACCGTATGGCGCAGGAATGTTTGGTGGATGAGGTATCCAGCTCCCGTTTGCCTATGGATCCTTACGGTGAATTCAGCATAAAAGTATTTGAAAATAGACTTAATGGCCAGCAACATGTTTTATTAATCAAAGGTGACATATCGGAAGATACGCCTACTTTAGTGCGTGTGCATTCCGAATGTTTGACGGGTGATGTATTTGCTTCTTCTCGTTGTGATTGCGGCGCGCAATTACATGCAGCCATGGTTAAAATTTCCCAAGAAGGTGGCGTACTGCTGTATATGCGTCAAGAAGGGCGCGGTATTGGTTTGGCGAATAAAATTAAGGCTTATGCCTTGCAAGATCAGGGTATGGATACGGTGGAAGCTAATCACAGGTTGGGTTTTAAAGCCGATCACCGTGACTATGGTATTGGTTCGCAGATTTTGCATCAAGCGGGCGTGCGCAAAATGCGTTTATTAACCAACAATCCACGAAAAATCCATGGGATCAGTGGTTATGGATTGGAAATTGTCAGTCGAGAAGCTATTGAAACAGCCCCCACGGAAGAAAATTTAATTTATTTGCAAACCAAGCGCAATAAATTGGGACATATGTTGGAAAATTGTTAAGGGATTTGGTATGCGAAATATCACCGCTCAAGAAATTAAAAATCAATTTACTGTGGCATTGGTCATCAGTCGTTTCAACGAACCAGTAACGGAAGCTTTATACGCTGGTGCCGTTGAGCGTTTGACAGAATTAGGATTCACCGAACATCAAGTGACGACCCTTTGGGTGCCGGGTGCCGTGGAAATTCCTTTAGCGGCTCAGCGTTTAGCCCGTACCCGTGCTTACGAAGCGATTATCTGCTTAGGTGCTGTGGTGTATGGGGAAACAAAACATTTTGATTATGTCTGTCAGCAAGTGTCAAACGGTTGCCAACAGGTAGCTTTGGCCGAAGATATCCCGGTGATTTTTGGTGTCTTAACCACGGATAATCAAGAGCAAGCTCTGGCCCGTGTGGGTGGGCATAAAGGCCATAAAGGACGTGATGCCGTAGATGCCGCCATAGAAATGGTTTCCGTGCTTAGGCAGATAGGTTAAATGGCCCATCAATTGGATGCTCGAGGGTTACGCTGCCCCATGCCTATTCTAAAGGCGAGACAAGCCTTAAAACCCTTATCTGCAGGTGAAATATTGCATGTCATCTGTACGGATCCTACGTCAGTGGATGATTTTAAAGCTTTTGCTAAGCAAACCGGCCATGAATTGCTAAAATGTAGTGAATTAAATGGTGAGTTTCATTTTTCTTTGAAGAAAGCATGAAATTTTCTCCCTGGTGAGGGGGCTCGTTGTATTTTGAAAAGGATTTATACCCATGGGATTAGTTCGCTTTATTCTTGCAGATGTTACTATTTGGACACCAATCTTAGCTATTATTCTGGCTTTAATTTCCATTTATCGAAATGGCGGTTTTGTAGATAAAGCCTTAGTATTTGATCGACTCTTTGCTTATATTTTATTATTGCCTTTAGGCATCCACGGTCTGTGGGTGGGCTCCATGCATGTATTCTTCCCCGATGTTGCCTCGGCTTATATCGGCTGGGAACCCAGCCCCTTCGAATACGAAGTGGGTATGGCGAATATCAGCCTAGGTGTGTTAGGCATTATAGCTTATCGGGCTTGCTTGGGCTTTCGTACTGCCACGGTGATTGGTGCCTCTGTATTTTTAGTGGGTGATGCTATCGGTCATATTATTGAGTTGGTGACGCTACATAATTTCGCACCAGGTAATGCAGGTATTGCGCTTTACAATGATATTATCTTACCCATTGTATTGATTACCTTATTAATTCTTTGCTCTAAATGGCAACGCAACAAAACCCTCCAAGGGTAAATCTAGTATTTTAAAATAAGGAAAGGCTATGTGGCGCATTATCAAAGAATGGTTTAACCGGTATTTTTCCGAGCCGGAAGCCGTTATTTTGTTATTCACCTTGCTCTTTGGTTTGGTTATTCTAATGACCTTAGGCGGCATGCTGGTGCCTGTAATTGCTTCCATAGTGCTTGCTTATTTATTGGATTGGCCCGTATCAGGGCTGCAAAAATTAAAATGCCCTCGCTTGTTGGCGGTGTTGTTAATTTTTTGTTTGTTTTTAGCTTTGTTCATATTCGCTATTTTTTGGCTGGTGCCTTTGCTGACGCAGCAGGTGGTTAACCTCTTTACGGAACTGCCTACGATGTTAGGCCATGGCCAACGAATATTGATGCAGTTGCCAGAACGTTATCCCGATTATATTTCTGCCGAGCAAGTTCAACATTATATGGGGCTTTTAAAAACCGACATAGCGCGTCATGGGCAAACGATTTTATCGGTTTCTCTATCTCGTATTCCTAATCTCATTCTTATCGTTGTCTATTTAGTCTTAGTGCCCTTCTTGATATTTTTCTTTTTGAAAGATAAACAACGAATCATGCAGTGGCTTGATAAAAGCTTGCCTATTCGTCGTGCGTTGATGGTGACTGTAGCACAAGAAAGCCACGGACAAATTGGGAATTACGTGCGGGGTAAAGTCATTGAGATTATTATCATTGGTTTGATTTCTTATGGCGCCTTTGGTTTCCTTGGGCTGCAATACGCTGCATTATTGGCGGCCTTGGTGGGTTTTTCGGTTTTAATTCCCTATGTTGGCGTGGCGGTTGTGACAATCCCCGTGTTACTGATTGCCTTTTTGCAATGGGGTTGGGATTCTACCTTCATTTATCTCACGATTACTTATGCTGTCATTATGATTTTTGATGGCAACATTCTAGCGCCCTTATTATTGTCCGAAGTAGTGAACATCCATCCCATCGTTATTATTGTCGCCATTTTAATTTTTGGTGGGCTCTGGGGATTTTGGGGTGTATTTTTTGCTATTCCTTTGGCAACGGTAATCAAAGCACTTTTTAATGCATGGCCAAGAAGTAAAGATGCAATAGAATAGGGGCTGTGGCTATTGCCGTTCTGGTTCGATGATGGCATCTAAATTTAATTCATCGCAATATTCGATGAAGTCATCACGTAAGTCTGGGAGCGGTGCATCTACGGGAATATTGACGGACATGGCTAATTGCAACATTTGGGTGTTGCTGCGTGACCCTGTGTAGGTTTCCACATCAATGCCGAATACAGATATCTTTTGTTCATAGAAGAAATTTGTCAAATCGAAGACTATGCCGGGTCTATCGGCAGCCACAATTTGTACTAAATAGGGCATTTGTTGGCGTTCTTTACGGGCTATTTCAGTACGCTGAAAATTGATTTGAATGCCCAATTTCCGTCCAAATGAAGGCAGTTGGGCCTCTAATTTGGCAATGTTATTCCAATGGCCTGAGAGCAGCAGCATAGAGGTAGCGGCCTTGCCCATCAGGGCCATATGGCCATCGTCTACATTGCAACCAGTTTCAGAGATTAATTCACTTAACTCATTGAATAAATTAGGATTATCCTTGGCAACCGCAGTGATTACCATGTAGCTTTTGACGGGGTTAGGTTTCTTTACTTTATCCATCCTTTAACCATAGCACGAGATTGGCCCTATTGACTATTGTAAAGCGACATTCACACAAGTAACATGTGCATTTTCTGATAAGGCTTTGAGGGAGAAGGGCGATGTTTCACGGTAGTATGGTGGCCTTAGTCACACCCATGAAGGAAGATGGCAGCATCGACTATGATAGCCTCCGTGCCCTGGTACAGTGGCATATAGAGGCCAAGACCGATGCTTTGGTGGTGGCTGGTACTACGGGTGAATCAGGGGCTTTGGTCCATGGCGAAAAGCTTAAAGTCATTCGTACCGTGATGGATGAGGCCAAGGGTCGAGTGCCCGTGATTGCTGGCACTGGGGCCATATCCACTCAAGCTACCATTGATATGACCCGCGACGCCATGGGAATAGGTGTGGATGCCGCACTGATCATGACACCACCCTACGTGAAGCCCACACAAGAAGGCCTTTATCAACATTATCGAGCCATTACTAAAGAGGTAGCTATCCCTATCATTGTTTACAATGTGCCTTCTCGAACTGCCTGTGATATTACACCCCAGACCATTGCTAGGCTTTGCCCTATTCCCAACATAGTGGGTGTGAAAGAAGCGTCGGGCGATCCCCAACGCAGTGCGCAAATTTTAGAAAATTGCCAAGGCCATATGGACGTGTATAGTGGTGATGACGCCATTGCCTATGACGTTATGGCATTAGGTGGCCGAGGTGTGATTTCTGTTACAGCCAATGTAGCACCTAAATTAATGCATGAAATGTGTGCAGCCCTATTGAATGATGAAATGGAAAAAGCGCGCACTATGAATGATAAACTCATGCCCTTGCACAAAGGGCTGTTTATTGAATCCAATCCTATCCCAACAAAATGGGCTTTGGCAGAAATGAATTTAATTCCAAGAGGAATTCGGTTACCATTAACTAACTTATCACAAGAGAACCAAGCCATTGTTAAAAGAGCCATGGAAGCTGCTGACTGTATTTGAGAGAAATAACATGCAAGATAATTATAAATCTATTTTAAAAACACTATTACTGGGTGTTTTAATTATGGGCTTGAATGGTTGTGGTTGGATGCGTTCAACTTTTAGTACCAATCATCCTTCCTATTCTGAGAAACGGGAAACTGAATACCTTCAGGCCAATAGTATTGATAAGATTAGTAAACCTTCTGGCGTAACCCTGGCTAAGGCCAATGATGACTTTAATGTACCCAATGGTAGTCAGCGCCCTTTGACTATGGTGATACCTAGCCCACCAGGCAGTAATTTAGGCCAAACCATTAGTCCCACTAATAAATCAGTCATGTTAGCGCTGGTGGATCAAAAGCCGACGCAGTATGGTTTTTACTATCGTCATCTCTTAACGTCACACCCACGCATCCAAGTGAATCAAGATTTTGAAAATACCTGGAATGCTTTGGCCTTAGCTTTAGCCGCAGGTAACTACCATGTGGTGGGTGAAAGTTGGAATAACGGCAACATGATAGTAGAAAGTAAAGTGGCGGGTGCATCAATGCGCTACCTATTGCATGTTGACATTCATGGCGATGCATCGCAAATGAAATCGGATATTTCGGTATTGGATGAACAGTCCAAGCCTTTACAATCCACAGAAAAAGCCAATAACATTCTGACGGGTGTTTATAAACGTTTAGGCGCAGTCACTAAACTGCCTCATGATTTTACTAGTAAACCCATTACGGCATTCACCAGCAATGCTAAAGCCAATCCCATCATGATCATCAATCGCGGCATGAATTGGAGTTGGTCCAATGTGGGGCAAGCTTTACGTGAAGCAGGCTTCCATGTGGTGAAAGTGTTCCCTGAGAAGCATGTTTATTATGTCGTTGATACGTCGAAAACCGATGGAAAACTTAAGGCTCATCTGCCTATTTATGCCGTGTTCATTCGCAGTAATGGTGCCATTTCTAAGGTCTTAGTATTGGATGAACATCATACTTTTGCTCCGCCAAAAACCGCCGGTCGGATTTTAGAGCGGGTCAAAGCACATTTAAAAAAGGGTAAGTAATCATGAAGAAAGAACTCTACAATGGTAAAGCGAAATCCTTGTTTGCTACGGAAGATCCCAAGCAATTGATTATGGAGTTTCGTGATGATACGTCAGCCTTTGATGGCGTGAAGGTGAAACAATTATCGAGAAAAGGCATGGTGAATAATTATTTTAATGCCTTCATTATGCAGAAGATCCAAAAAACTGGAGTGAAGACTCATTTTATTGAGCGCATATCGGAAACAGAATCTTTGGTGCGTCATTTGGATATGATCCCCGTAGAATGCGTAGTACGTAATATTACGGCAGGCAGTATTTGTAAGCGCCTAGGCATTGAAGAAGGTTTGACTCTAGAGCAGCCTACCTTTGAGTTTTTCTTGAAGAATGATCCTTTGCATGACCCAATGATCAATGAATATCATATTCGTTCATTTGGTTGGGCGACAGAACAAGATGTAAAAGAAATGCAAACCTTAACCTTCCAAGTCAATGATATCTTGAAGCCTCTGTTTTTAGATGCTGGCATGTTATTGGTGGATTATAAATTAGAGTTTGGTCGTGCCGATGGTGTCATGTATTTGGGTGATGAATTTACTCCCGATGGTTGCCGTATTTGGGACAAAGAAACCCGCGAAAAGTTAGACAAAGATCGCTTCCGTAAAGATATGGGTGATGTAGTGGAATCTTATGAAGTAGCAGCCAAACGATTGGGTGTGGAAATAGAATCCAATTAGTCTATACATTTTTCAATAAATCCTTTACCATCTTAACATAAGACAAATAAATTATTGGTTTTGCCAGGGAGGCAAACCCATTCTTTTCCCATGGATGATAATAATAATGGGTGAGAGTTATGTTTAGAAGACCAAAAAAGTTTCAAGACCAAAGAGGTGAGGAAACAGCAGAGAAGTATCTGTTGGAGTTTCTTGCTTTGCTGGATGATTTAAAAAAAGTAAAACCAGATTTATCCGATTCAATATTATCTGGAATTAGTCTAACCATCATTGCAAAAAATAGCGCTAAAGCTGCGGGTAAAGTTGAGGATACGGATATTCTTGATGTGGCTTACAATGCATTATCTAATATAAATGGTACTGACCTACCACAGGCCAAATCTATTTGTGATTTTATCTATCAGCCTGCAGATGATGGCATCAACATGGAGAAAACTGCGGGCACAAATTCGGTAGAAGCCTATTGTATGGCGTCATTGTTAGTGGTTATTAATGGTTTAAATGATTTCTTTTCTGCTTTAAAGAAGAAAATAGACACAGTCGAAGCAATGGGTGAGGATAACTACTCTAAGGTGAAATTTCTCTGTGATTTGAAATGTGAAGTGAATCGAAAGTGGAATTTGGCTTTTCGCCCCTCTAAACATGATGAAAATTATAATGGCGCAGTTCGCAGTATTAATGCCAAGCTATCTGAAGTGTTAGATAATTACCTTCTTACATTGAGTGACAAGAAAGTTTTTAGCTTGGATAAGCAAGAAACAGGCTTGTTGTTAATGGTCTATGACAGGTTGCAGGGCGGTGAAGACTTGAGAATGCAGGCAGTGACATTCAAACGTATGTTGACCCGGCATATTGTGGAAATATTTAAAAGCAAAAAAATGGATGCTATTTTAGATTTAATGGAATTAGAACTTAGATTTCCTGGCGACCAGTTAGCTATATTTATTAATGATTATATTATCGACTTCAGTGCGTGTTATGAACATACAATACAAATGACACGCAGGACTATTTATTCGCCAGCCCAACAATCACAAGCAAAAGATGAGGGGAGTTACGGTGAAATGATTGCTCTGAAAATTGGTTTTATTAAACAATCCTATTGCTCAGACACAGGTGAAGGTCCATTATTAGATACCATTGCAGAAGCAATTTATGCAAATAAAGACTACGATTTGTCGCCCATAGAATCTGATTCTGTTCATGTATCAAGTACTGCTTCGCCCGGTTCCGTGGGGAGCGTTGACAGTGAAGATGGATCGCCTGTAGAGGCAGTAATTACAAATGATGAAAAGCGTGAAGTGCTTATTCGCAATATCAGAGCTCTAATGGGGGTTTACTTTACTATTTATAAGCGTCTGAAGAGGGAGGGGGCGCATAAGGATAGACATTCTGCCGATATTATCTTGGAAATAATTACTCTGCGTCGTTACCAAGCGCGTCTTATGCGGCAGCAGCCTGATCAGCCTTTAGTAACACCCTACACGAAGCGCGAGCTGGAAAGTTTACGTAATACGCCACAGGATGGTAGCGCAACATGCACTATGCCTGAGGGTGCTCCGGTAGCGAGGAAGTTTCAGAGGCCCACTGACCTAGGAGTATCACCATGGATACGACAACGAAACGGTGATGAACCAGCAGGAACAGTCGTTAGTCCACATGACGAAGGAGCGGATGAAGAGCGTGACGAATTAGCCCCACTAGTTTTTGATGCTGCATTATTGCTTGATAGTAGAGGCTCGTCTACTTCTCCAGGAGATAGTGATGAAGATTTCCTTTTCCCTAGGTGTAGTACCTTTGTTTCTGCGGTGGAGATATCGACAATTAATACGATGAGTAAGTCTGTCTACCACGACAAAAATGCAGGACTTCTTTTTACATCCCTTCCTAGAAAGGAAACTGTTGTCGATGTTGAAGCTTCAGATGCTGTATCTGAGATACGAGGCTCGAGGCCTCGCTCTAAGTCCAGGTTGTAGATAATATGGCTTACACAGTACTCTAGAATTTTGTTGCCTGGCCCTGGGTAGATAAATGTGTGAAGGTACTTTGTCACTACATGGCTTATCAGCTAAGCCAGGCAGGTTGACTCTACCATGCCATCTAGTGTATAATATTTGCTCAAGCCGGACTGGTTTTAATGATAACTAATTGATTAAAAGGTGAAAAAATGTCTTATTCAAAAGATCCTGCTACGACAACATTCAGTGCACCCCGACATTCTGTCGAATCTCAACGGGAATCACAGGATAGTATTATGCATGGCATTGAGCAATCTCCCGAAGGCTATACAGGGTTAGTAAATGCAATCCTAAATAACAATTCATATGAAGCTGATGGCTTGATCCTTCCTGGACATAATGGAGCTGCCTCTAGAAACGCTCTCAATTTCAAAAATAGTAAGGGAGAAACCCCATTGCATTTTGCTGTTTATGGTAACAAAGACGTACATATAACCCATGCCTTACTAGAACAGGGCGTAAATGTAAATGAAAAGGATGAGCATGGTGATACACCTTTGTTAAGAGCATGTAAAGGACGCTATTGGCATCAAGCGAATATTTTATTTGAGCATGCGGATCTTGAGGCAACAGATAGTCAAGGAATGACAGCTAAGGATTATATTAATGAATACGATGACAGTAAAGGCCATGCATGGTCTGTTGAATATAACGAGCTTAAGGAGAAGTTTTCAGTGAAACAAAACTCTAGCACACTGTCTTGCTAAGGAGCACTTTAATTATCTCACAGGACACCGGCTATTGCCGGTGTTGTTTTATATGGACATTAAATCCTCTCAAGCTTGGTAGGCTTAATGCATGTTTCCTGCAGCCAGGCTTACAGCATGCCCTAAGCATTTAGGGCATACTATTTCTTAGGTTTTGTTATGAGAGCCACAGGATGCAGCGGATTTTTTCTTCAACAGTACATTTGCACGATAAAACTTTTCGTCGTGCATTGGCCTTCCCTTTCCCCAGTTTCTGTCAATCATTACTAAACATGATTTTGCCTGAACAGTTTAAAAAATCCTTAAATCTCCGGGCAATTACCCCACTCAAGGAAAGTTTTGTGGGGGAAGAGCTACGAAAAACCATTTCTGATTGTGTATTTTCCATTCCTTATAAAAAACATCAAGGTATTTTTGTCGTTATTGTAGAACATCAAAGCAGCTATGATGCTAAAATGATTCTTCGTATGGAAGAATATAAATTTTCCATCTTTCGATCGACTTATGGAATATTAAAGAGCAACGCTTCACCGCTCATCCCCTATATTTACGCGGTGGAACTTTATCATGGTCAGAAGAAATATGGTTCCACGCGTCGTTTAGAACATTTATTTCATAATCCTATGAATTGGTCCAAGCCTTATGACCATTGTACCCATGCACTATTCAGTGTTCACGAAATATCCGATTGTGATTTTGTCCAGTATGATTGGGCTGGTGCTTTATGCTTTGCATTCAAACATGTTAGAGGTATAAAGGCGATTAATTTTTCACCAGGGTTGCTTGTGCTGGTAGATAATCTAACGGGTGAGGATAGTGAAAAGTTCGCTGTTTTTGTGCTAGAGTATTTCTGTAGAGGGGCGAATATTTCCCATACAGACTTTGACGACGTGTTTTCTGCTTACAATCAGTCAACACCCACGGGGAGAAAAATTATGACTTTAGTGCAACATTGGCATGAACAGGGCATGCATAAAATAATTGATCTAATCAGGGAGCGGGCTGGGCAAGATCCTCACTTACTTGAATTGGCTGATGCTCTTTCGGAAGAAGTTAACGTTGATATTACTTAAGAGAATCTATCTGTACATTTAATCCATCAAGCCTTCCCAGGCTTGGTAGGTTTCAACTAATTCTTTTTCTGATTTTTTTAAATCTTGTTGGATTAACTCAAGCTTTGCATTATTTTCCGGTTGATAAAGGTCTGCATCACTCAGGGCTGATTTTAAGCTTTCTATCTTTTGTTCCAGTTTCTCAATTTTAGCTTCCAAGGAACGTAGAGTTTTGCGTTGTTGATGAGTTAAGTCGCTAGGTTCTTTTTCTTGAACTGATTCTGACTTATTGGTCGCAGCAGCTTTGGGTTCTTTAGCGGTTTTTGTTAATAAGATATCGTCATAGCCTCCTACGTAATCTTCAATATGCCCATTTTCTTTAAAGAGTAAAATACTGGTAACCACATTATTCAAAAAAGTCCGGTCATGGCTTACTAACAATAAAGTGCCTTGGTAATCCAACAGTAGCTCTTCTAATAATTCTAAGGTTTCCATATCTAAGTCATTGGTGGGCTCATCCAAAACTAAGACATTGGCAGGTTTGGTAAACAGCCGTGCCAATAACAAACGATTGCGTTCACCACCCGATAGAGTTCTTACGGGGGAACGTGCCATCTCAGGTGTGAAAAGGAATTTTTGTAAATAACTGATGATGTGGATGGATTTGTCATTAAAAGTGACGTATTGATCGCCATAACTGACGCTATCGGCGACGGTTTCTGTGTCTTTTAATTGCTGGCGCATTTGATCAAAATAAGCAATTTCTAAATGGGTGCCTAATTTAACCGTGCCGCTTTGAGGCTCGAGCTTACCTAATAAAATATTAATCAAAGTGGTTTTGCCCGACCCATTGGGTCCTACAATGCCAATTTTTTCGCCGCGGGTAATAATCGTGGAAAAATTCTTTATGAGGGAGGTGCCATCATAATCATAATTAATATTTTTAGCTTTAACCACTACTCTACCCGATGAAGCGATATCTTGTAGCTTCATATCTACTTTTCCAGTAACTTGGCGACGCTCTCGGCGTTCTTCACGCAATTTCTTTAAGGCTCTAACCCGTCCTTCGTTACGCGTTCGTCGAGCTTTAATGCCTTGACGTATCCAAACTTCTTCTTGAGCAAGTTTTTTATCAAAAGTATCATTAGCTTGAGCTTCAGCTTTTAATAGATTGTCTTTTCGCTCTAGGTATTTTCTATAGTCACAGGGGAAATTATATAATTGCCCGCGATCCACTTCTACAATGCGTGTAGCCAGACGTTGCAAAAAAGCCCTGTCATGGGTAATAAAAATCACTGTGCCTCTGAATTCCAACAGGAAGTTTTCCAACCACTGAATATTTTCCATATCTAAATGGTTTGTAGGCTCATCCAATAATATAACATTAGGATCACGTACAAGTACTTGACCTAAAAGAACCCGTCGTTTTAGACCGCCTGATTGTTCTTTGTAGAGGGCTTTGGGTTGCAACTTTAATCGATGGATGATGGATTCAATTTTATGGCCTAAATTCCAGGCGTGATGCTTTTCTATGGCATGTTGGACGTCATGGAATTTTGGGTCATCGGGGTCCAATTTTTGATAGTTAGCCAGGAGCTTGCCTTTTTCGCCAAGACCAAAAGCAATCACCTCATAAATGGTTTCTTCGGGATAATCCTGCAATTCTTGATCAAGCTTAGCGATGACTACCTGTGGCCCAATAATGACTTCGCCAGCATCAGTAGTAAATTCTCCGTTTAATAATCGCAGTAAAGTACTTTTACCTGCACCATTTCGCCCGAGAATGCACAGCCTATCTTTATCGTGGATTTGTAAATTTACATCATCCAAAACAGGCTGGCCACCGAAACTAAGGCGCGCTTGACGTAAGGTTATGATTGCTTGTGTGGCCATAGTTATTTCGTAATTAATTGACGAAGGTTATCGGGGATAGGTATGGATTTGCCCGTTTGATAATCTACCCAAACCATGGTTGCTGTAGCTGTAGCGTAAAGTGTTTCAGGATCAGACGTTACAGTCATTTCATGATAGGTTTTGTAACTGCTACGGCCGGGGTTGCCCGCATACACATGAATTAAAGTATCACAAGGATAATCTACGGGTTTTAAAAAATTGCATTCCGTGTGAGCTAATATAGGACCTTGTTTAGGATTCACCGTGGGGACTAGATTATACTTATTGAACCATTGAAAACGCGCCTGTTCAAAATAACTAAAAAAGCAAGCATTATTTAAATGCCCATAAGCATCCATGTCTGCCCAACGCATGGGGACAGTGGCTGAAATGACTTTGGATAATTCTTCTTTATTCATGATTTAAACCTTATATGCCGAAAATGCCTCGAATGACCTGTTGCAAAAATGTGAGAGCTGGCCCCATTATTTTGAATAAAATACCTGTAAAGATCAGCCCCAGAATAATAAAAAAACCAAAGGGCTCAATGCGATTGTAATAATACAGTGGACGGCCTTTTAAAAAAGAGGCTACAACTCGAGAACCGTCTAGAGGGGGAATAGGGACAAGGTTTAGTACCAA
>JAJFKN010000009.1 GCA_021773195.1 Gammaproteobacteria bacterium
CCTTCGGCTCTAGATAACCGGCCTCTAAATTTTGAGGAATTTGTGCAGTTGCAACCACAAACCATTTACTTATCTGCAACCCCAGGCCCCTATGAAAAAGAACACAGCGATCAAATCGTTGAACAAGTGGTACGTCCTACAGGTTTAGTGGACCCTATATTAGAAGTTAGGCCCGTAGCTACTCAAGTGGATGACTTAATGTCGGAAATTCAGGTTCGTGTGAAAAAAGATGAGCGTATTTTGGTGACTACGCTGACAAAGCGTATGGCTGAAGACTTAACGGAATACTTCTCAGATCATGGCATTAAAGTGCGTTATTTGCATTCAGATGTGGCGACAGTAGAGCGTGTAGAAATTATTCGCGATTTACGTCTAGGTGAGTTCGATGTGTTAGTGGGGATCAACTTACTGCGTGAAGGCTTGGATATACCAGAAGTTTCCTTGGTGGCAATTTTAGATGCCGATAAAGAAGGATTTTTACGATCCGACAGATCATTAATCCAAACCATTGGCCGTGCCGCGCGTAACATTAATGGCAAAGCCATTTTGTATGCTGATAAAATTACAGGCTCTATGCAACGGGCCATGGATGAAACGGACCGGCGGCGTAAAATTCAAGAAGATTATAATAAAGAGCATGGAATAACGCCTAAAAGCATTAAAAAAGCCGTGCATGACATTATGGAAGGCGCATACCAGCAATCACCTGCAGCTGACGCTAAACGTTACGCCCAAGCCATGAGTGAAGTCATTGAGTTTGAAGGTTTAACCCCGAAAGAATTAAATAAACAAATAGAGGCACTAGAAAAACAAATGATCGAACATGCGCAAAACTTAGAGTTTGAACAAGCAGCACAATTGCGCGACAAGCTAAAACGCATTAAGCAACATGCCTTAGGATTAAGCTAATTGTAGATTAGTAATCATTATTGACCTTGTGAAACACCCAGTATACTCAGTTGGCATTGTTCCTTTGGTACCACACGGAAATTAAGATAAAGACCCCTAGCAACATAACTAAGAATAATTCCCACCAGGTATATTGGAATCCCGGCACGAAAATATTTAACAAATAGGTAGCAAAGGGGATGAAGGGCAAAACAAAGGCTACCGTGGAAGGGGGGACCTTTTCAATCCCGCATTGCAAGAAAAATAAAGGCAGAGCCACGGAAGCAAGGGCAATAAAGAACATCACGGGTAGGATGTGCAGGGATATGGTTAAGGCAGTGCCTTGGCATAGTAAGATGATCAAGGATGCAATGAGTAAAATATAAAAGCGAACAGACATAACCATGGAAGCGGTAAACCCCGAAGAGGCCAAGCGCTTAGCCAGCAAGTTATTCACAGCCAAGAAAATCCCTACCAAACTGCCGATACCGATGTAAAGGATGAATTTGGGTGCGTGAAGAATGTGATGAGCGAAATCATCGATTAAAATAGCAAAGAGTATGGCTAAGATAGCCAAGGCTAGGCCCATGTCAATCCAATAAACCTTTTTATTAGTGTATTTTTTGCGAGTTAATAAAATCGTAGTCAAGGGCAAGACACTGAAGGTTATGGACACGACAATATAGGGGCTGAAATAACCCAACACAATAAAGGTAGCCAACCATACTATGGCCGTGGTGACATTAATAAGCAATACGGTCTTAAAATTATTTTTCACTAAGGTAGTGACAGTTTTTATATTTTTTAGGTTCAACACAGCAAAAATTAAGGCACTGAATAAAATGGAATAAAAGGCCACATATATCACGGGCAAATTCTTTTCTGTTTCGCTAATGAAAAGGGTGGACGATGCCGTGAGCAACCCATATAAGATTAAGTAACTGATTCCAAGAAAGCGATTCATAAGGGCCTCTCTTTATTAGTATTAGACAGTTATAGTACAGCATGTTGCTTTGAGTTTACAGCTAAGTACTATTTTGTCGAATAATCAATAAGTTAGCAATAATATGGATCCCGGACATTTTGCTTACGCAAAATTCCGGTCTGTTCCCTGAGGGGCGATAGCGTTTGAGATGAAGGTCGATTCTACTAGGCCTGTCTTAACCCATTTGCTTTGAGGGATTTCAGATGATAATCTAGCGCCCCATAGGCACGTAGCTCAGCGGTAGAGCACCACCTTGACATGGTGGTGGTCGGTGGTTCGACCCCACTCGTGCCTACCAAATCATGTAATAGCTATTTTATATCTTCTAACAAGCGTAATGCCTGACGTCATTCCCGCGTCCTCTAACGTCATTCCCGGGTCCTCTAACGTCATTCCCGCGAAGGCGGGAATCCAGTCCAAATAAGCGTTTCAGCAAAGCTGAAACAACATGATCTGACTGGATCCCGGATATTTTTCTTCGAAAAATTCCGGGATGGCGTTGGGGCGTTTAATAGTTCGAAAAATTCCAGGATGACCTTGGGGCGTTTAATAGTTCGAAAAATTCCGGGATGACGTTGGGGCGTTTAATATTTCGAAAAATTTCGGCCTGTCCCCTGAGGAAGGTGACGTTGCTTCCATCGGGGCGACGCTAACATTCCACTTTATTAACGGCAAGGCCTCCTTGAGCAGTTTCTTTATATTTACTTTGCATGTCTTTACCTGTTTGTAGCATGGTAGCAATGACTTTATCCAAAGATACTTGATGCTTGCCTTCTTCCATGAGGGCTAATTGTGAGGCATTTACCGCTTGTACGGCACCCATGGTGTTGCGTTCGATGCAGGGAATTTGTACCAAGCCACCGATAGGGTCGCAGGTTAATCCTAAGTTATGTTCCATACCAATCTCTGCGGCATTTTCCACTTGATAAATAGTGCCGCCTAATACGGCTGCTAAAGCACCCGCAGCCATGGAACAAGCCACGCCCACTTCCCCTTGGCAACCT
This sequence comes from Gammaproteobacteria bacterium, assembly GCA_021773195.1. Classification (GTDB taxonomy): domain Bacteria; phylum Pseudomonadota; class Gammaproteobacteria; order JAKBBU01; family JAKBBU01; genus JAJFKN01. The sequence continues at coordinate 2,878 of JAJFKN010000009.1, forward strand.
ACTTCGGCCGCGGAGATAGATGCGCCTTTCTTATATAAAGCTGCTATAGCCGCAGCCGTTAATAGATAATCAATGATGCCTTGCTCACTGGCGCCTTGACAAAATTCTTTGTAATACTGCAATACGGCAGGTAACACACCCGCCGCCCCATTGGTGGGAGCAGTAACAACCCGACCGCCAGCCGCATTTTCTTCATTGACTGCCAGGGCATAAAGATTCAAATAATTCATAAAGTCCGTGGGTTCTTGTTGTTTTTTTGCCATCAACTTTTTATATAAATCCGGCGCGCGACGCTGGACTTTTAAGCCACCAGGCAAGATACCTTCATGACGACAACCGTTTTCAATGGATTCATTCATAGCTGCGGCGATTTTCAGAATTTTTTCTTTCACTTCCAATTCAGTCCGAACACTGCACTCATTGGCCATTTTCACTTGAGCGATGGTTATATGGTTTTTTTCACAGATAGCTAACAGTTCTGCTGCTGTATCGTGAGGATAGGGGATGTTGGTGCTTGCCGCACCTTCCTGTGAAAAATGTTCTTCATCGGTAATGAAGCCACCACCAATGGAATAATAGGTTTTTTGCAACAGAGGTTTATCCTGATCATCGAACACTGTAAATTTCATGCCATTAGCATGCAAGGGCAAGTATTCTTTTTGATGAAAGAGTAAATCTGTTTCTTCATGAAAGGTAATCATATGTTCGCCCATAAAATTTATTTTATTTTCACTTCGAATGGCCTTAGAGCGTGGCAGCATATTTTCTGGGATAACATCTTCTGGGGTTTGATTTTCTAAACCATTAAGAATGGCTAAATCCGTACCGTGACCTTTGCCGGTCAGAGCTAAAGAACCGTATAAGTCTACTTGCTTTCGTTGCACTCTACTGAGCAAGCCCTGCTCTTTAACTAAATTAGCAAAAGCCCTGGCCGCACGCATGGGTCCTACAGTATGGGAACTGGAGGGGCCAATGCCGATGGAAAATAAGTCAAAGATACTAATAAACATATGAATAAACCTAAATTGCCTTTGCTCATTCTAGCGTAGAAACTAGCAAAATAACAGACATAATATAGTACCCATCACGGATAGCCACCTGTCCCTTAAGGGGAAGCAAGCCCGAGGTATGGGCAGTGATTTTATCAAAAGACTATGGGCTTGCTAGGCAATTCGGAGTGGTCTGTGCGACTCCATCATCTCCCTTCAGTGGACAGGTTGGTTTTCACAGGGGTATTTTTAATCTTTTACTCCCCTTTATTCCACGGCTTGACGGCGGAAACCAGTAAGCTTGGGTGCTTCATCTTTGCTGTAAGTTTACTTGGACTAGACCCCGGCTTTCGCCGGGGGAACGTGGCTGCATCACGGGGTAACCTAGATGCTCTTATTGCTTCTCCATGCTTAGCTTTTGAATATCGGCTTTGCCACTGGTGGTTTTATTCAACTTAGGAGCGCCATAGTAACCGAGCTTGGCTTTGCCTTTAGTCACAATATTAAGAGTCTTATCAGCATATAGTAGAATGTTACTGGAACCCGCAGTATTAATATTTACAACATCAGCTTTTAGTGATGCACTATTAATATTGCTGCTTCCCTTGGTGACAATATCTAATTTTTGTGTTTTACCTGTCATGATTAGATTGCTTTTACCTGAGTTATTAATGCGAACTTGATTAAAGCTACCATCTAATGCACCGCTTATGCTGCCTTGAGTCAGTATGTTGAATAGGTTAAAGTTCACTTGGTCCATATCCAACTGCGTATTTCCTTTGGCGACCAAGTTCATTAAAGCAAAATCAACTCCTTGAATACTTAGTTTATTACTCCCCTCTAAAGAAATGCTATTGAGATTTTTTGCGGTAATATCTACTTCAACACTATCTCTGCAGCAAGGTTTCATTTCCCAATGGGATTTATCTGTATCTTTAACAACCAAGTGGCCATTATCGCCAGTAACTGTCACCTTAGTTAAATCTTTCTCTGTCCCCTTTACAGCTATGGTTTGTTTGTCGCCTTGCTTAATGTTAACAGTAAATCCGCCACTCACATTGACAGAAGCAATGGGTGAAAATTTATTATAGGACAGTGTATCCAACTTGGCGGCATAGGTGCTGCCAGCAAATAATAGCAGTGCGCCAGATAAAGCAATGGTGGTTAGTTTTTTCATAATAGTCTCCTCAAAGGTCATTAGTAAAAATATCGTGGCGGCTAATCCAAGCGACTACAATAATTGATATCACGGCAATATTGCTGATTAGCAACGTAGGGTCAGATAAAAAGGCTAGGGCGGGCACACCTTTGGGTAATAGTAGGTAGGTGAAGACACCGCCCAACAAAGCAAAAATTGCCAGAATGATGCCATGGCTGCGGCGTTTTTTAGGTAGCGCTGCCATTATGCGTCCGCTGAAACCTTCATCCAGCAAGTTTTTCTCCACACAAAGGTTTTTTAGCCATTGATCCTCGTCATGTTCATTCATAATTGCTGTCCTCAAGTTTGAGCAAAGCTTTTAAGCTGGCTTTGCCGCGGGTTATATGGGATTTAACCGTGCCAAGGGGTAATTCCATCACTTGGCCAATTTCACTATGAGATAATTCTTTAAAATAACTCAAATAAATCACGCTGCGTTGTTCACTGGGTAATTGGCTCAAGACTTTTTCTAAACCTTGCGTATCGTTGCTGCTCGTGTTTTCAGCCATATCATGTTGCTCATCCCAAGACACGGTATCGATTTTTTGTTTACGTAGATATTGCAAATAAGCATTATAGGCGACTTTATACAGCCAAGTGCGAAACTGTGCTTTACCTAAAAAGCTCTTTAAATGTTTATACACAGCGATAAAAGTTTCTTGCGCCAAATCATCAGCTAAGTGATGGTCAAACTTAGTCAAACGACGCAAGTAATTGCGGATGTCCGATTGATAGCGCTTCACCAAGGTAGCAAAAGCGTGATGATCATCTCGGCTAATGACGCGGCTGATTAACTCATTATCGCTAGGCATCGCTTTAAGCCTTAGTCATTTAATTTATAAATCAATAAATACCCTAGGCCCACGAATAGTGGTAACAGGCCCCAGCTCCAATAATGGGCCCAATGCTCACCTGAAAGCAGGGTGGCTAAGATCAAGCCGACACCACCGCTGATGAATACAATAGCCTTACGCAAAGGCTTGGCTTCACTGGGGGCTGCTTTTTCTAATAAAACTTCAGGGATGGGTTGCTGATTATCCAGCATTTTCTGTAAAGTGACCTGGGTAACCGCTTGTTTTTTATAGCGAAAATACACTACAAAGAACACTATTAAGACAATAGTAATAAAAGGTGATAAGGGGACTAGCATGGTATCCTCCAGGAAATTTATAAGATTACTAGTATAGATGCATGCTTTTGTGAATTGGATGCAGGGAATGCTGATTTTTTCACTTTTCGTTAAAAAAACATTTATAATAAAACTCTTGACCCTCACATAGTGTGAGCCTTTAGAGTCCTTAGCACATGAGGATTTGACCTCATGTAGGTACTCAAGGAGATATTGATGTTGACCATTGGCGATGTAGCAAAGAAAACTGGCGTATCCATTCGTAGCTTGCGCCATTATGACGAAATAGGTTTGTTAAAGCCTGCTGGTCGTAGTGAAGCGGATTACCGTCTTTATACTAAGATAGATATTTTCAAGCTACAGCAAATCGTGCTTTTGAAATCCATGGGGTTTTCTTTAAAGAAAATCCAAGGAATGATTGAGGATGAGGCTGTAAGTTTGCAAGATACCTTGGATATGCAGCTGGATTTTCTGCAGCAGCAATTGGCACAACAGCAAAGGGTTTATCAGCAAGTCAAGCATGTGCGTGATCTGATGGTAGCCCATAAAGATATCTCCTTGGAAATGATCTATGACACTATGGAGGCAATCAAAATGCTCGAAAAATACTACACACCAGAACAACTGGAAACCTTAAAGCAGCGCAGTTTCCACATGGATACGGCGCAACAGGAAAAATACTCACAGGCCTGGCAAGATGTTTTTGTAGGCATGCAAAAATTGAAAGATCAGGGCGTAGCCGCGACAGATGTTAAAACATCATCTTTAGCCAAGGAAGCTATGCGACTCAAAGCATTATTCACCGCTGGTGATAAAGGCATTGAGCAGAGCTTACATACTATGTACCAGCAAGAGGGCGGAGCACAAATGCTGCGTAATCATGGCTTGGATGTGAGTGATGAGCTGTATGAGTATTATGCGCAAGCTGTGAGGGCTCATGCTAAATAAAGCGTTATGGCGTAGTGACAGGTTCGTGAAAAATCTAGGATTCATGATGAGTGATTACGCCATAAGGTTATTCTGGGGTGCCCAGGGGGAATCCTGCCTCCAAGGCGTTTAGGCCTTTACTTTCACTGGCTTATTCACTATAAAGGATAGAGTTTTTTCTTTTCAAAGGACACAAGTAATGGCCATTCTTCAGTCAGGCTCTGCCTTCAATCATATCATAACGGCAGCGACTATTTTGGTTGTTGGTATTTCCTTGGCGCTCATTATCCGAAATCGTTGCCATAAATGGATTAAATTAGGGGTTGATGTCAGCGTTGAAAGTTTTATTATTAATGCCATATTTACTCTCATAATTACCATAATCGTCATAACCGCCCTAGCTAAATTGGGCGTACCTACAGCCTCATTGTTAACTCTGCTGGGGGCTGCCAGCTTGGCTATCAGTTTAAGTTTAAAAGATTTTCTGGGCAATGTGGCGGCGGGGTTTATTATCATATTTCTACGTCCCTTTAAGACCGATGATTTTATTGATGTAGGTGGGAATCTAGGAACCGTGACCAATGTTAATCTTTTTGTTACCCAATTAAAAACGCCAACTAATGAAGCCATATTTATTCCTAACAGTAAAATTATCCAAGATCGCATTATTAACAAAAGCCATTATCCCATTCGGCGCCTAGATATTACTATCAGCGTTAGCTATGGTAGCGATCTCGCAAAAGCAAAAGAAGTGGCGGCACAGGTGTTAAAAGACTGCTCTTATGTATTAGCTGATCCGTTATTTACCATCGGCCTGGATGATTTGGCCGACAGCTCAGTGAATATTGTATTGAAGGTTTGGGTTGAGCGAACCAATTACGTAGATGCAAAGTTTGCAGTACTGGAAGGGATTAAAAAGGCTTATACGGCTCATGGCATATCCATACCATTTCCACAAATGGATGTTAATCTTAGTCGATCTAATGTACATCCTATCTTGGTGGATGACTAACAATTATTTTTTCCCGTTTCCCAAATGACAGAATGTTATTTGCTTTCGTAGAGTTTCCTGACGCGGGTTAGATCTAGCGGCTTCTTAATGGGAGCTTCCAAAAAATATGCTAATTGCCATGTTTGTGTTTTTTTCGCTTGGGCACTGGTGGTGATATCCCAGGGTGGATAGACGCGAATGCCACATTGGGTTTGAGCACCTCGCATGAAGAGCCCAGACAATCGCTGCAGGATTTCCGGGTGAAATATAATGATTAGTTAACCGATATCGTTAGAAAACAATTGAATCCCCTGCAATACTTTATCTTCATAGCCTTTCTTGGCTAATAGTGCGTGTATGTGTAAGGGCTTTTTAACCAGGGCGACTTTTTCTTTTTTAGTTAATTTTTTAATAGATCGTTCAATTTTTAAGGCATGAGATAGGTCCAAATGCAATTCCCAACAGGCAGCTAAGGCTTTTGGCGGGTAGCTGCGGGTGTATTTGCATTTACCACTGCCTTCTAGATGCTCGGCGTAGCGGCGCGCCATATCCGTGGTATAACCCGTATAATGGGCACCGTTGCTGCATTCCAAAACATAAACAAAATAGGGCACAATTTGACCTTCCGTGACTTTTAACGCCCTTAGTATAGCTAAGTTTTGTGCTATTATACTACTTTATCCCTCGGTCACTTACCCATGAATAAACGTGCTTATTTATTTACCTATTTCCTCATGCCGATTAGTGGTTTGAGCACGGATATCTATTTGCCCTCATTACCTAACATGGTCGGTGCCTTTCACACGATGAACTCCATGGTGCAACTGACCATTACAGCTTTCGTTTTAGCCATGGGCATTGGGCAAATGCTTGCCGGACCAATGTCTGATGCCCTCGGACGCAGAAGACTCATTATTCTATCGCTGATCATTCAAGCCTTGTCTCTGCTCATTATTGTATGGGCTTCATCCATTTATACCGTTATCGCAGCGCGTTTTTTACAGGGCTTTGCCGTGGCCTTTATGATTGTCCCGGCACGGGCCATCTTAAATGATGTATTGCAAGGCGAACAATTAAAGAAACACTTTAATTATTTAACCATTTGTTATGCTACGGCACCCATTGTGGCGCCATTCATTGGTGGTTATGCACAACATTACTTTGGTTGGCAGTGCAGTTTTTTAATTATTTTGGTTTACGTAACCATTATGTTTTTGGTGACACTGCTAGGGTTCAGAGAAACCTTGGCGGAGAAGAAAGCCTTCGAACCTATGCATATAATCCATAATTACAAAGCAATCCTCTCAGACAAAACCTATGTGGGCTTTACTTTGTTTGCCACGGTGCTCTTTGGTTATACTGCTATTTTTAATGTTATGGGCCCCTTTGTTTTTGAAAAAATGTTTGCTTTAACCGCGATACAGTATGGCTATGTTGCATTAGGTGCTGGTTTTGCTTGGTTCTCCGGTAACATCACCAATCGTATTTTCTTTAATGCTGACGCTCATACGAAAGTGAATTTTGCCCTATGGGGGTCTACCTTTGTGTCACTAGGAATGCTCGCGCTCTCATACATAGGGTATGTCAATGGCTATATCATGGCCATAACGGCCTATCTATTGATTTATTTTACGGCACTGATATTTCCCACATCGGTGACAGTTTGCTTATCTCTGTTTCCGAAAATGGCTGGGTCCGCCAACGCTTGTTTCTTTTCCATGACATGGGTTGGCTTTGCTATTTATACGCTCTTTGCAACAGCCTTAGAAGCGCATTCTTTAACGGAAATTGCTATCGGATTCGTAGCGGTTAATTTATTGTCTCAATTAATCTACCACGGGTTATTAAAAAAAATGAACTTATAAGGATAAAGCATAGTCGCCATTATCTGCCTGGTTCGATAGTGATTGAGTCCATTAACTCCTCATGGTAGCATGGTTCTTTTATACACGTGACCTTTAGTATGGGTCACCACTGTGGAGAATCTTTATAATGATTTCAGTGACCTTACCAGATGGCTCTTGCCGTGAATTTTCTCAAGCTCTTTCTATCCATCAAATAGCGGAATCCATCGGTTCTGGCTTAGCTAAGGCAGCCTTAGCTGGTAAAGTGGGTGACCGTTTGGTGGATACCTCCTTTATCATCGAGCAAGATGCTGAGCTAGCCATTATCACTGCTAAAGACCCAGAGGGTTTGGAAGTGATTCGCCATTCTACGGCGCATTTGTTGGCTATGGCTGTAAAACAACTTTTTCCTGAAGCTCAGGTGACTATTGGGCCTGTCATTGACGATGGCTTTTATTATGATTTCGCCTTCGAGCGTCCCTTTACGCCAGAAGACATCAAACAAATCGAAGAACGTATGTATGCCCTGGCTAAGGAAAATACCGCGGTGACACGGGAAGAAATCACTCGTGAAGATGCCATTGGCCTATTTGCTAAGATGGGTGAAGATTATAAAGTAGAGATTATTCGTGATATCCCCGAAGGGCAAGTACTGTCTTTTTATCGCCAAGGGGATTTTATTGATCTTTGTCGTGGCCCCCATGTGCCATTTTTAGGTGCTTTAAAAGCCTTTAAATTAACAAAATTGGCCGGTGCTTATTGGCGTGGTGACTCTAATAATGAAATGTTGCAGCGAATCTACGGCACGGCATGGCCCGATAAAAAGCAATTGAAAGCTTATCTGCACCGCATCGAAGAAGCGGAAAAACGTGATCACCGCAAGATTGCTAAAGCATTGGATTTGTTTCACTTCCAAGAAGAAGCGCCTGGCATGGTGTTTTGGCATGATAAGGGTTGGCAAATTTTCCGTACCTTAGAAGCCCATATCCGTGAAAAGCTAACCCGCTACGATTACCAAGAAATTAAAACGCCGCAAATCGTGGACAAAGTCCTGTGGGAAAAATCCGGACATATGGCGAAATACAGCGACGACATGTTTCTTACTAATTCTGAAAATCGCGAGTACGCCATCAAGCCCATGAGTTGCCCTTGCCACGTGCAGGTGTTCAATCAAGGTTTGAAGAGTTATCGGGACTTGCCCTTACGCATGGCGGAATTTGGTTGTTGCCATCGTAATGAAGCGTCTGGCGCTTTGCATGGCTTAATGCGTGTGAGAAATTTCACTCAAGATGATGCTCATGTGTTTTGCACGGAAGACCAAATGCAGGCTGAATTAATCACTCTCATTGATTTGGTTTTTGAAACCTATAGTGATTTTGGTTTTAATGATGTAGCTGTGCATCTTTCTACCCGCCCGGATAATCGTATCGGCAGTGATGAGATTTGGGATAAGGCTGAAGATGCCTTGATTAAAGCTTTGGATGCCAAAGGCTTGCCTTGGATAGAATATCCGGGAGAGGGGGCCTTCTACGGGCCTAAGATTGATTTCCACTTGAAGGATTGCCTGGAAAGGGTGTGGCAGTGTGGCACAGTACAAATTGACTTTTCTATGCCCGATCGTTTAGGCGCACATTACATTGCAGAAGACGGCAGCCGCCAAGTACCTGTGATGATTCATAGGGCCATTTTGGGTTCTGTGGAGCGTTTCATTGGTATATTAATTGAGCAGTTTGCGGGCAAGCTTCCTCTTTGGTTAGCGCCTCAACAAGCCGTTGTCATGAATATTACCGACGCGCAACAGGATTTTGCCCAAAAAATTACAGAAATTCTCAAAAATCACGGCATTAGGACCATTTCGGACTTGAGAAATGAGAAGATTGGCTTTAAAATCCGCGAACACACTATTTCCAAGGTGCCGTACCTCTTAGTAGTAGGAGACCGGGAAATGGAAAGTGACTCAGTGGCCGTACGCACTCAGTCGGGAGAAGACCTAGGCAGCATGTCTGTAAAAGATTTGCTCAGTCAACTTCAGAGTGAGATTGAGCGTCGCGGCTCTTAGTGTTTTGTTTGTAGTTTATAGGCACCGCCTATGGGTCCCTGGCATTTTATGACTCATTTTCCATGAGCCTGCGTAAAATTCCGGGATGACGTAGGGGGGCAACGAAGGTTACTTTAGGAGTATTGAACATTTCTAACGATAAAAAGGTTTTAATCAACCAAGATATTAAAGCGACTGAAGTGCGATTGATATCTGATGATGGTGAGCAGTTAGGTATTCATTCTTTTAGGGATGCCCTAAATATGGCTCAAGAAGCCTCTTTAGACTTAGTTGAAATTTCTCCAAATGCCAAGCCACCGGTTTGCCGGCTCATGGATTATGGTAAACTTCGTTACGAGCAGAGCAAAATGCAAAAGAAGCGTCGTCAAAAGCGGGCGCAACTGAAGGAAATAAAATTTCGTCCTGTGACGGAAGAAGGGGATTATCGGGTAAAACTACGCAACCTGATTAAGTTCCTGGAAGGTGGAGATAAGGTTAAAGTAACCATTCGCTTTCGCGGCCGTGAATTAGCACACCAAGAAATTGGTATGGATATTTTGCTTCGTCTTAGAGGTGATTTAGAAGAGTTCGGTACCGTGGAGCAGATGCCTAAACTAGAAGGGCGTCAAATGGTTATGATCTTAGCTCCGAAAAAGAAAACAACTGGAAGCTAGTTTACTAGCTAGGGCACAGCCCTAAATGCGGAGTTACTAAAATGTCAAAACTGAAGACTAACAGAGGCGCGGCCAAGCGCTTTAAAAAAACTGGCAGCGGCGCTTATAAACATCGTCAGTCCCATCGCAGTCACATTCTTACCAAGAAGGGCAGTAAACGTAAATTGCATTTGCGTTCTACCCAAATGGTTAAAGATTGTGATACTAAATCCATCGATAGAATGTTGAATGGTAGTTAGGAGGGACGAACATGGCTAGAGTAAAACGTGGCGTACAAGCCCACAAAAGACACAAGAAGGTCCTAGACGAGGCCAAAGGTTATTATGGTGCCCGTTCGCGTGTGTATCGGGTAGCCAACCAGGCTGTCACGAAAGCTGGGCAATATGCTTATCGCGATCGTAAACAGCGTAAACGTCAATTCCGCGCTTTGTGGATCGTACGTATCAATGCAGCAGCTCGTGAGTGTGGGCTATCCTATAGTCGCCTTATTAATGGGTTGAATAAAGCCTCTATCGAAATCGATCGTAAGGTTTTAGCTGATATGGCGGTATTCGACATGACAACTTTTGCTGCACTGGCTGAAAAGGCTAAGGCGGCTCTGTGATTGAGCATTGAGTAAGACACCATCACTGGATAAAATCATCCAAGAAGCACTGCAGGCTATTAAAGCCTGCAGTGACCTTCGCCTCCTAGATCAGCTACGAGTTGATTATTTGGGTAAGAAGGGCATCCTCACCCAAAGTTTAAAATCCCTCGGCCAACTACCTCCTGAGGAACGTCCCAAGATGGGACAAGCCGTTAATGACGCTAAGCAACAAGTCCAACGCGCTATAGAAGGGCGAGTAGAATTTTTGCAATCTCAAGCTGTACAGGAACAGTTGGCCCAAGAACGCATTGACGTGACTCTGCCAGGCAGAAATCAAAGCGTGGGCACAGAACATCCTGTAACGCGTACCGTAGAACGCATGTTAGCTATTTTTCATTCTATGGGATTTGAAGTGGCTGAAGGGCCTGATATTGAGACGGAATATTATAATTTTGAAGCCTTAAATATTCCCCAACATCATCCTGCTCGTGCTATGCATGATACATTTTATCTTAAAGATCTCGCCGGTGTTTTACGCACCCATACATCGCCCGTTCAAATCCGCCACATGGAAGACCACGAATTACCTATTCGTGTTATTGCACCTGGGCGCGTTTATCGCTGCGATTCTGATGTGACTCACACACCAATGTTCCATCAACTCGAAGGATTGTTGGTGGATAAAGACGTGAGCTTTGCCCATTTGAAAGGCATGCTCAATGAATTCTTAAATCAATTCTTTGAACGGGATGTGCAAACACGTTTCCGTCCTTCTTATTTTCCATTCACGGAGCCATCGGCAGAAGTGGATATCCAATGTGTTAATTGCCAAGGCCAGGGTTGCCGGATTTGCAGCTCCACGGGATGGTTGGAAGTGTTGGGTTGTGGCATGGTCCATCCCAATGTTTTTCAGCATGTGAATGTGGATTCTCAAGTTTATAGCGGTTTTGCGTTTGGCATGGGTATCGATCGCTTTGCTATGTTGCGTTATGGCGTGGATGATCTCAGGTTATTTTTCGAGAACGATCAACGGTTTCTCAGTCAATTTTAAAGTAGGGGGTCGCTGTGAAAATCAGTGAAACTTGGCTACGGAAATGGGTGAATCCCGCCGTAGATACAGCCACTATGGCTTCTCAACTCACCATGGCCGGTTTGGAAGTGGAGAGCATAGAACCCGCTGCTGGAGACTTTTCCGGCGTGGTCGTGGGAGAAATATTAGCCATCACACCTCACCCCAAGGCTGATAAATTACAAATTTGTGAAATCAATGTGGGTGAAGAATTCGCCTTCGATGTGGTTTGTGGTGCCGATAACATTAAGGCTAACATGAAAGTCCCCGTAGCATTGGTGGGTGCTGTATTGGCTGAACAATTGCATATTCAAGCATCTGACATTCGCGGCGTTGAATCGCGAGGCATGCTTTGCTCTTCAGCAGAATTAGGTTTAACGGAAGAAGCTGACTGCATTTTAGAATTGCCTGAAGATGCTCAAGTGGGTGATGACATTCACCATTATTTAGAATTAAATGACAGCATCATAGATATGGATTTGACACCCAATCGCGGGGATTGTTTAAGTATTGCTGGCATCGCCAGAGATGTTGGGGCTTTAAATGATACACCCGTTAAATCCATAGAAATCACACCCATAGAGCCTCTCTCGAAGAAATCACTTCGAGTTGACTTAGATGCCCCAGAAGGTTGCCCTCGTTATTTGGGCCGGGTTATGGAAAACATCGATGCAACAGCAATCACGCCTTTGTGGTTACGAGAGGCTCTGCGCCGTGCAGGTGTGCGCTCCTTATCGCCTGTGGTGGATGTCACCAATTATGTGATGTTGGAATTGGGGCAACCCATGCATGCCTTCGATTTAGATACGCTGCAAGGTTCTGTCAAAGTGCGCTACGCAAAAGAAGGCGAAGCCTTAACCCTGTTGGATGAACAATCCATCAAAATGTCTGCCTCCGATTTAGTAATTGCCGATGAAGAACGTGCCATTGCCTTAGCTGGCATCATGGGTGGTGAAGCTTCTGCCGTTACCCAGCGCACAAAATCCATTTTTTTAGAAAGTGCTTTTTTTCACGCGCCCTTAATTGCCACGCGTGCGCGCCATCATCGCATCAATACGGAATCCAGCCACCGCTTTGAACGAGGTGTGGATTATCAATTGCAAAATCGAGCCATGGAGCGGGCCACAGAATTACTTTTAAGCATTGTCGGGGGAAAACCTGGCCCTATAACCGTAGCTCTACAAGATGAGCACCTACCCAAGCGACCCACTTTAAAACTTCGCTGGGAGCGTATGAATGCATTATTGGGCGTAGTGGTACCCCATGACAAGGTTAAGCGCATTATGATTCAACTAGGCATGCCTATCACCGATATAGCTGAAGGCATAGAAGTCCAAGTGCCTAGCTTCCGTTTCGATATTCAGCGTGAAGAAGACTTGATTGAAGAAGCAGCTCGGGTTTTTGGTTATGAGAATATCCCTGCTTTGCCATTACCTCTCAAGCAATCAGCACAAACGCCTGGAGAGAGCCGGTTACCTGTCAAAGAATTACGCCAACATCTTAAAGCCTTAGGTTACAATGAAGCCATCACTTACAGTTTTGTGGATCCTAAAATTCAAGCTCTCTTAGATCCAGATGTTGCCATGATCCCTTTGGCCAACCCCATTTCAGCTAATTTAGCGGTGATGCGCAGTCACCTTTGGCCCGGATTATTGGAAGCGTTGGCCCATAATCAGCGACGCCAAGCCTCTCGGGTACGATTTTATGAAATAGGCCCGCGTTATAACCTTTTAAAACAAGAGGTTATGCAGGAAAAGGTAGTCTCAGGCTTCATTTATGGGCAGCAAGTGCCCGAACAATGGGGCTCAGATAAGGAAAATGTGGACTTTTTTTCGCTAAAAGGTGACATGGAAAGTCTTTTCCGCTTGACAAATTTGTCTAAAAATTATACCTTTAATGCTGCTGAACATCCAGCTCTCCAACCAGGACAGACTGCGAAGGTGAGTTGTGATGGTGAGGTCATAGGAATAATGGGAGGATTACATCCCAATATCCTTGAGAAATTGGGTCTCCATGGACCCGTCTACCTGTTCGAACTACAACTTGAACCCCTGACGGTCCGGGCAATACCCCATTACTCTGCCTCTTCGAAGTTTCCTTCTATCCGGCGTGATATTGCTATCCTTTTGGATGAGTCTATTTCGGCAAGATCAATTGTTGATCGGATTGAGGAAAAATCGGACAGTTTAGTGAGAGATGTGCAGATATTTGATGTTTATCAGGGTAAAGGTGTTGAAATAGGTAAGAAAAGTTTAGCATTGACCTTGACGATCCAGCATCCATCGCGCAATCTTATAGAAAGTGAAATCAATCAGTTGGTTGATGATATCGTAAGAGATCTCAATCAAATGTTTCAGGCAACACTGAGGTAAGAGCATGGCATTGACTAAGGCTGATATGGCTGAGAACTTGTCCCGGGAACTGGGTCTCAATAAACGTGAGGCAAAGGACATGGTAGAATCCTTCTTTTGGGGGATAATCGAATCCTTGGAAAAGGGCCAACCCGTGAGATTATCGGGATTTGGTAATTTCGAGCTTCGTGACAAAAACGAGCGTCCAGGCCGGAATCCCCGGACGGGCGAGGAAATACCTATTTCTGCACGTCGTGTTGTGACGTTCAGACCAGGTCAGAAATTGAAATCAAGGGTTGCACAGCATGAGGGATCTCAAACAGCCTCTTCTGAAGAAGGCCGAGGCGAGTAAGTTACCGCCTATTCCCGATAAACGCTATTTCACTATTGGTGAAGTGGCGGAGTTATGTGCGGTAAAACCCCACGTGCTGCGTTATTGGGAACAAGAGTTTAGCAATCTAAAACCTTCCAAACGGCGAGGTAATCGACGCTATTACCAATACCATGATGTCCTCATGGTACGCCAAATTCGTGAATTGCTTTATGAACGTGGTTTCACCATCGGTGGGGCTCGTTTGCAGTTGGCTCATCCATCCCACAGTTCTACAGCCATTGCGCCAGTAGCACCACCTACTCAAGAGAAAGAAGCTGCAGTCACCACAGTATCAAGCGCGTCCGTTACTGCTGACATGAAAGGTTTTGTTCAAGATTCCATCACTGAACTGCAGTCTATTTTGCAAACTTTGCAGCAAACATCTAAAGCCTAAGACCTATCGCCCCTGTAGCTTACCAAAGGTAAATTTAGCGCAAGCGTCTTCTTTTTCTAACCTCATGTTTTTTACTCCAGTTATTAGCTTATTTTAAATACAAAAATGTGCCTATATGATGAGGATTATATTTGAAAGAATAAAGTAAGAGCAGTATTTGGCCACTTGCTATTGTCTCCAAATCAGGTATGATCTCGCACAGCCTTTTAAGGTCCATTGAAGTTTTCATAAAAGAAAAGTCATGAGACCTGAGGCAGTCGGGGCGTGGCGCAGCCTGGTAGCGCACTAGCATGGGGCGTTAGGGGTCGCCGGTTCGAATCCGGCCGTCCCGACCATTATTCTCTTAAGATTTAGACCTAACGCCTTCCTATCACACCAAAATTTCCTTTATTAAATATCATCTCAGACTTCTTTCCTTACCTTAAAAACCAAATATGGGTGAAGGCGACCGTAAATAATGTTTATACACTTCCAGTATCTGTGTGGCTTCCTGTTGAGTTTGTGAATCTTGCTGTAAATTGAAAGGCGATGTTTTATTCCAATCGTGCCCACCTAACCAAGCAGTCCAGCCCAGAAACCCACCTGTTGTGGATTTATAATAATCTGCCATCAATATCTGGAGCAATTGGTTGATATCATTTTTACAATTATCCTTGGGAGAGTTGCTCATGGGGCCTGATGCAAACTGCACTAAAAAGACTTTTAATTGATTGGCGTTAACATATGCCATGAAGGAGGGCATATTCAAATAATCTTCCATGTTGGAAATACTTAAGCATTGAGCATCTTGTCCCAAACCACTTTCATCAAAATATTGATGCACAGCAATGGCATAGTTATCCTTGGGATCTTTGATATTTTCTTTTGTGAAGACTTGCGCATTGGTTTCTCCCTGTGGTCCAGGAAGCGTCATCCATATTTTTAACTCGCTACTATTATTGCCGTCAATTAGAATTAAATTATCTAAACCTACTTTTCGAATGGCTGCGATGCTGTCATTCATGTATTGCAAAACTTGTTGGGTAGAAGGTTGTCCAGCATGAACATAAGGGCTATCGCTGATTTGAAACATTAATTGGTTGTGGTTATCCACGCCATCAAACCTTTGTGCCAAAGGTTTAAATTTCTCTGCCAATTGGTACCAAATAAGCCTGGGGTTGCCGATTACGCAGCCCTTATTTTGAGACGCACTGCAGGGTTTGCCATTGGCATTAAAACGCAAATGAGCATGTAAATCTAAAATCACATGAATGCCATGGTTGAGGTATTGCTGCACCGTATCGTAGACATTATTTAAGTATATAGGATTTAAATGGTTACCTTGGACGTCTTTGCTTAAATAATTCCAACTGATGGGAATGCGAATGGTATTCATACCTTGATGAATAAAATATTTGGCATCCATGAGGCTTGGTGTAGAAGCATAGGAACCTTTATCACCTAGATCCGAAGCAAAGACCAAGCCACTCAAGCTAACGCCACGGTATGAAATGGGATCATATTGAGACGGGGTGAGGTTCATGGGATAACTCACGTAGTATGTAATACTATTAGGACCGGAATTTTGGCTTAACATGCCATTTAATGTTGGGTCCTTATAGTTTGATAGGATAAAATCATTTCTATGATGAAAAATATCAAAGCTCAATTTATGCTGAGAGTTGGGATTATTAAGAATGTAATGCACATGCAGTCTGGTATTGGGAGATAAGTAAAAATATTGTGTAGCACCAGGTGGCAAAGTGGACAAGCAAGGTACTTTATCGCCACTGTTATCTACGCAGTGTCCATTAAGGAAGCTAGGATCCTTATTGAGAATGAATGGCGTATTATTAATAAAACTGACTATGGAAGATTCAACTGAGGAATCCCCGTAAGCGGAAGTTGCCATGAATGCAAGGAATAAGCTGTATATAAGTATTTTCATGGGCACCTCCAAAACATCAACTTAGAGCCAGCATAATCCATGAGTTTAAAGCATACAATCAGCCTGGGATTACACATTGCCTTGCTTTTAAGTAGCACTTTGGCCTATCATGCAGTTGATATTTTTTAGAACAATACATGTGACAAGGGATGTGTACCATGGGTAAATTTACGCTGAAGTTAAAAGAAAGTGCTGAGGAATGTAAAAAGCCGAACCATATTCTCAAGTCTGAATACCTTGATTTACGTGAAGTATTTTCAATGTTACGTGAAGTACAAAAAAGCATTTTAATCTCGTCCGAGATGTTTTATGCAAATCATTCTAAACGCATAAATGATTCTGCTGAGAATTTGTATAAATCGATCAACGCCGCTTGTGACGCATTTAATGTAATTCATGTGCTTGCACCTAAATTAGTCGCATTTAACAAAGAAGTAATGACCGCTCAAACTGAAACTTTACAACAACGAGGCAGCATCCTCCAACAAGCTCAAGAAGCGCTTTGTCATCTCAAATCTAGCCCTATAATCCAAGAATTGACGGGCGCTATATCAGAGATTATTGACTGTAAGCCTTTGGTTAAAGACTCTGTGGTTAAACCAAAAAAGCAACAAGCAATCTATCAAAAGTTAATTCTAGGTCTATGCAAATTATTGTCTTTGGTGAATGATGAAATCATGGACCATTATCGCCTGTGTCATCGAGCTTTGGTTATCGTAATAGCCTGCCACCATCAATTACCTCATCCTCATGAGGTGCAAAAAGATAAGGAGGCCCGGCAACGAGAGTTGGACCAAGTAGGCGCTGTCTTAGATGATTTTGAAAAGTCATTAGGTGCCTTTATTCATTATCGGCCTAAAAGGTTAGCTATGGCCTCACCGGAAGTTGAGCAAGATACAGCCATGGCTAAAGAGTCCCATCAGGAATCTGGTAAGAGAAATGGTTCTGCACAACGAATTCGCTTTTCTCGAACAGCATCATCATTATTCAGTAAAGGTATGGAGCGAGTGCGTCGCAGTTCATCTGCGCCAATACAAGGCATTGAAAAACCCGATGAAATACTGAGGCACTTGCTCGAAGCCTGCAGTAGTTGCGTGGCATTTATTGCATCAATTGTATCTAATATGCGAGAGGCAGCCTATATTGGTAAAGTTAAAAGATTCCTGATAAAAGCCGCTCTATATCCAAGCCACCAACAAATTCTAACCCTAGAGAATATAGAACAAGGGATTAGCGAGCATGAATATGATATATGTCAAAATGCTATTAAATTAGCCAGAGCCTTAGTTCTACCTATAGAATCATTACTGGGGTTATTGACAAGCCTTGAATTATGGCAAGAGTATTTTACTCTGCATCCAAAGTACAAATACGCCTACAAACAATTAAAGGCCTACTGCGAAACGGTTAAATCTTTAGTTGTTATTTATGAGATCTCACGACAGAACTATGAATTCCCCGACTTCTTAGTGGATAAGATAATAAGAGAATCTTATGCCGAAAACTATGGCGCAACACTAGATAAAGTACACGAGATCATGCAGCAAACTCCGCTACGCTTACAGGATCTGCTAAGTAGTATAAAGGATCGTTTCCAAACCATTGATGATAATCTATCTATAATTACACCAATCCCTAATGAGAGTTATTGTCAAGATAGCAATACTATTCGTTCACGAAAAAATAAATGGATTGTGCCCGGGGGCTTACAAGGATTGGAAATCCATTTGAGCGGATTTGGTAGTTATGGTGCAGGATTGAGGGGCGTGATGTTAACTCACAAACAAAGAATATCAGAAGAAGCTACAGCTTTTATCGAAGAAGGTCTATTATGCCTTATAGCCTTGTATAATGCCCTAACGAAAGGTGAATCCTATGATGCACTATTATCTCAACATAAAGGAGAAATTACTAACATTGTTAGACAAATACCTAATCTCACGGTGGTTATAGCTATTGAACCTAGACCTGAGTCACCGATGGATATGAAAGCTAAACCACGTAGCAAAGAACGCCGCATGACTGGGGCGTTGGGTTGGCATAAAAAAGGTGAGAACCCCATGCCCAAAGATGCTGGTTTGGATGGCGCATTGGATGCTTTAGATACGCGCGTTGCCTCTGCGAAAGAGGATTCTATTGAAACACATACAGAAGATGAGTCTGTCGTCCTAAGTGAGGTTACAGTGCTGCCTGGCGCGACAAGTCGGACCTGGGTCACTAGCCCACGTCGCCAAGATGATAGGGGCGCGACGAGCCAACAAAGACCATCTATGGTCATGGGCAATAATCGTGGCCAAGGCTCTCAATAATCTATGAATTCAAAGCATACAATCTGTCTGGGATTACACATTGCCTTACTTAGTATCTACTTGCAGAAATAATCTCCTCACTTAAGAATATAAAACGGAGGCATTAAAAATCTTAATACGAAGATATTTCCAGATGGATTTGACTGTATAGGGGGGGGGTAAAAAGGATGGTTTGTCATAATTTACGTGCTGTGTCTCCCCTGGTATTGAAATAACAGGGGAGGCAGCTTCTATAAGTTAGTTGCTATGCATAGCAGGTTTAATGGTAATAGAGACTCGACGGTTTAAGTGCTTATTCACTTGGCCGTTATTTGCAGCAAGAGGTCGCTTCTCGCCCATGGAAAGAATGACCAATTGATTGCGTTTCACGCCCTGGCTAACTAAGTAGCTAGCTACAGCATTAGCACGTTGCAATCCCAATTTTTTATTGTAGGATGTTTTACCTGTAGAATCCGTATGGCCTACAAGAATAGCTTTTGAGTGAGAATGGCTCTTGAGGCTTTTTGCCACAGTATTTAATTCAGGATACCAACTTGAATCAATCTTGGCACTATCAAAAGAAAAATCCACAAAAGGATAGCGATGGGCTGTACTAGCATAGTCACCGTGACCAACTGTATAGGGCCCTGAGGACAAACCGGCTGCATTGGATGTGTTTTGAGCAGGTGTGGTACAAGCCGTAAGGGCAAGACCAATAACCATAGAGCCTGTTGCTGTAAGAATGCGTTTAGACATTGAAAATTCTCCTAGTAATATATTATGTTAGACGCCTATAGATAACCAGGTGGCATCCTCGCTAGGCTCGGGCCGAGTATGACAATAAAATATTGCATAATCAATAGCATTAAAGGGGTTGTTTGCTTAAAATTCACCAGTTATCTTGGCCAAGTCACCGTAAGCCTCAGGCAAACGATGCCTCAATAAAGGATAACGCTGGGCGATAAAATCTTTTTGGCTAAAATCAATAGTGGCCAATAAAACTTCGGCTTTATCTTGAGAAGCTTGGGCCAAAATCTCCCCCTGCATGCCCGCAATAAAACTGTTGCCCCAATAGGTGGTAGTCTTTGTCGCTTGGGTTTCAGTGCCTATGCGGTTACAAGCCGCTAAGGGAATGCAATTAGCCACGGCATGTCCCCGCTGCACTGTCACCCATGCATCGCATTCCAAGTGATGGAAAGCCTCGGGGTCTTCCTTATCCCATCCAATGGCTGTGGGGTAAAGCAATATATCGGCACCCTTTAATGCCATAATGCGAGCAGCTTCTGGAAACCACTGGTCCCAACAAATTAGCAAACCTATGTTACCTAGAGAGGTTTTAATGGGCTTAAAATCTTCTGCGCCCGATGTAAAATAATGGGTTTCATGGTAACCGGGGTCATCGGGAATGTGCTTCTTACGATAGGTGCCTGCTATAGAACCATCTTTTTCTAAAACCACAGCTGTATTATGATATTGTCCATCCTTGGTTTTTTCAAACAGAGAGCAAACAATCACGATCTTTAATTCTTCGGCTAATTGACTTAGGGCTTGTGTGGTAGGCCCAGGAATAGTTTCGGCTAACTTAAAATAAGCGTCATCTTTGGTTTGACAAAAATAGGGGGTTTTGTGCAACTCCTGTAATAAAACTAATTGAGCATGCTGGTTTTTCGCATGACGAATACCCGCCAGGGTCCGCGCAAATATTTCTTCCGGGGTTCCTTCAGCTGCTTGTTGCACTAGCGCGAGATTAAAATTACTTGGCATTAAATAGGCTCCTTGGGGATTTGCATGGTAGCACAATGGATGCTACCAAACTGCTCCACTAAAACACTGGCATCAATGGCTATTATAGTTCGTTTTGGGAAACTTTGAGCAAGGACATTTAATGCTTCTTCATCGGCTTCATCGTGATAGGTGGGAGCTAAAACAGCGTCGTTAATAATTAAAAAATTGGCGTAACTGGTAGGCAAGCGTTGTCCATCCTTATTATGTCGGGCTGCCGTCATGGGCAATGGCGTTAGATGAAAAGCCTTGCCCTGTTGATTTCGCAAAGATTGCAGTTGCTTCTCCAAGTCAACTAACACGCTATAATAAGGGTCTTGAGCATCCTCGCTGCGTAAGTAAACAATCTCATTAGGTCCTGCAAAGCGAGCCAACGTATCAATATGGCCATCGGTATCATCCCAATCCAGAAGAGGGAGGTCCAAGCAATGGATTTTTTTGATTTGAAAATGGGTTTGCATGGCTTCAGCAAAAGAACGTTCCTGTATATTAGGGTTGCGCTCGAATGTGCAGCTGCGTGTCATTAACAAATCTCCTTGGCCATTAGTTTCAATAGCACCACCTTCTAAAATAAAATCTACAGGTGAAAGATTTTTTAAAATGCCTTGCTGAGCCAATTGTGCATTCACTTGGTTGTCATGTTGGTTATGGTATTTATTGCCCCAAGCATTGAACTGGAAGTCCCAATGATGAATTTGTTTATCATCCAACACAGTTATTGGACCGTAATCACGAATCCAGGTATCGCTGTAAGGCACGGGATATAGACTAATGGCATCAGACGAGGGGAGTTGGCTTTGAATATGTTGCTGATGTAAACCGTCTTGACACAGGATAATGACCCGCTGGTGGGGTGCTATGGCTTGAGCCATGGCTACGTAGCAGGTTTCGATGGCTTGCAACCATGGTGACCAGTCACTGTCTGCCTGAGGCCAAGCCAAGAGGACCGCCTCTTGAGCCGCCCATTCCGGAGGTAATGTCTTTGTCATAGTTGTTGCCATACTGTTTTCAGAATGTATGATATACTGCCACGGATTGCCAGTTAGGGATACCATTTTAGCTCATGTTTCGACCATTAGCATTATATATCGGTTTGCGCTACACACGAGCAAAACGACGAAACCATTTTATTTCTTTCATATCCCTCATTTCCATGTTAGGAATTGCTTTAGGTGTCACCACCCTGGTCACGGTCCTATCAGTGATGAATGGTTTTGATGGGGTAATTAAGCATAGGGTTTTTAGTATGGCCCCACAAATGCGCATCTCAACCTTCGATGGCACCTTAGACCATTGGCAACCACTAGCCAAAAAAGTCAAAGCATTCCCCGGTATTGAAGCTGCTTCCCCCTATGTCTTGGGCCAGGGCCTATTAAGCAATATGGGAACCGTTACCCCCGGCATGATAACGGGCATCGACCCTAAAACGGAAGAACAAGTATCAAAAGTAGCAAGTAAGATCACCCAGGGTAGTTTAAATAGTTTGCAGCCAGGCAAATTTGGCATCGTTATCGGCGAGCAGTTAGCTGAAAACTTATCCTTGCAAATGGGTGACAAGGTAACAGTGGTTACGCCGAAGGCTACCTTGACACCCGTAGGTGTAATTCCGCGTTTTAAACGCTTTACTGTGGTGGGCATATTTAAAGCCGGAGGTGGCTTTGGTTTTGACACCCATTTTGCTTATATTAATTTGAAAGATGCACAAACACTTTTTAGTTATGCCAAAGGCACCATCTCTGGGTTACAGTTAAAAATTGATAACTTGAATAATGCGCCTCGTTATACTCAAGAATTGGCTGCGAAATTGACCGGCACCTACCTTATAACTAATTGGACAGAAGAATATGGGCCATTTTTTAAGGCCATCCAACTAGAAAAAACCATGATGTTTATTATTTTATTACTCATCGTAGCCGTAGCCGCTTTTAATTTAGTCTCTTCTTTGGTGATGGTAGTCACAGACAAGCAAGCGGATATTGCGATTTTACGCACTTTTGGTGCAACACCCAGGACAATTATGGGAATTTTCATTGTGGTGGGTTGTGTCGTTGGCATTGTGGGAACACTGCTAGGCTTGCTGGGTGGTATTCTTTTGGCAACCCATGTGACGGAACTGGTTAATGGCATACAAAACCTAACGGGCTTCCAATTCCTTTCATCCAACGTCTATTATGTGAATTATTTACCCTCTAAATTACAATGGTCTGATGTATGGCACGTGAGCATTTGGGCATTCCTCTTAAGTATATTAGCCACGTTATATCCCGCATGGCGTGCGTCAAAAACTCAACCTGCAGAGGCTTTGCGTTATGAATAATATTTTGCAATGCCAAGGGCTATCTAAAATATACAAAGATGGTAAATTACGCGTTGAAGTATTACATGAAGTGGATTTGACTATCGCCCATGGTGAACAAGTGGCAATCGTAGGTGCTTCTGGTTCCGGGAAAACTACGCTGCTACAGTTGCTTGGTGGATTAGATAAACCCACAGCAGGCGAAGTACAATTAGCAAACTGTAGCATTAATAAATTAAGTGAACGCAAACGCAGCCGTTTGCGCAATCAGCATTTAGGTTTCATTTATCAATTCCATCATTTACTGCCGGAATTTACTGCTTTAGAAAATGTTTGCATGCCTTTGCTTATTAGAGGCACCAAACCACCTTTTGCACGCCAAAAGGCTCGAGATATTTTGGATAAAGTCGGCTTATCTAAGCGTGAAGAGCATAAATTAGCCGAATTATCTGGCGGCGAACGTCAACGAGTTGCTATCGCTAGAGCCTTGGTTACTAACCCCAGTTGTGTTTTAGCCGATGAACCTACTGGGAATTTAGACCATCAAACTGCAGAACAAGTCTATAACACCATGTTAGATTTAAACCGAGAATACAACACGAGCTTTGTCATTGTAACTCATAACTCTGACTTAGCGGCCCGTATGGATAGGGTCTTCACTATTGACGATGGTCATTTAAAACCAGCGTCTTAGCTACTATCGTATAATTTCCCGGGGCTTACACAGTGCGGCATAAAAAAGCCTTACACTGTTTGCATGATAGCTGCATGCTTATTTTTTTTAGCGGGTAATCTTTTACTCTATACTTTGCCAGCATTTCCTCATAGGGGAATATTGCTGGGCTTATTTTTATTGAGCCTGCTTCTAATCAATAAACCCCATTTAAAATTAGTAGGCTGGCTTGTTTTAGGTTTAGCCATAAATGGCTTTGCAGCTCAAAGCCGCCAAGCATTACCCTTGGGTTGGCAAGCCAAGCCTATTGTGACACAGGGAATGATTACTAGTATTCCCAGTCATTCAGGCATGGTAAGCAGTTTTATTTTTAAAACAACTGAATTAAACCATCATAGGTTCTCTGGTAAAATACATTTATCTTGGTATGGCAAACATCCACCATTAATTGCAGGTCAACGTTGGCGCTGGGTAGTGCGTGTGAAGCGGCCCCATGGCTTTCATGATCCTGGCGTGGCAAATTATGAAACCATTGCTTTTGCCAAGGGCATTGTTGCAACAGGCTATGTATATACTAAGGGAAACAAAAAACTTCTCTCCAATCATTGGTATGATCATCCCCTAGATAGGATGCGAGAGAGACTCTATAAACGATTACAAGAAAATATACCTAACTCACCTTATTTAGGTATTCTTTCAGCATTAACCATTGGTATTCGGGATAAGATAACCCAACAACAATGGCATATTTTGCAAGCCACAGGCACTAGTCATCTAGTGGCTATCTCAGGGTTGCACATCAGCTTCATGGCGGGTTTATTTTATGGGTTAGGGGCATTATTATGGCGACTGGGTCCAGAAAAGTTCAAATTAAGCATCACTAAACCCGGATTTGCTTCGCTTTTAAGTTTATTGGGCGCTGTGTTTTATTCAGCATTAGCCGGCTTTGCCATTCCCACTATGCGCGCTTTAATTATGTTAGCATTCGTCCTCGGCGCTCGCATTCTTCGTCGCAACATTTCTTTATGGCAGAGCTTGAGCTTGGCTATTATCATTATATTATTAATCGACCCTCTGGCTACCCTTGGGGCAAGTTTTTGGTTATCTGTAGGGGCTTGTTCGGCCCTAATCTATGGCCTTAGTGGGCGGTTATATTTAGGTGGTTGGGTAAAAAAATCCTTGCGCACCCAATGGGTCGTAGCCGTAGGTTTAATTCCCTTAAGCATAGGTTATTTCCAGCAAATTTCGCTTATTTCACCTTTAATTAATATCATTGCGATTCCTTGGGTAAGCTTCTTCGTGGTGCCCTTGGCTCTTTTAGGCATTTTAATTCCTTTTCTATTGAAGATTGCTAATTTCTTTTTACAATATTTATTCCAATGGATGAGTTGGTGCACTTTACACATGCATCCATTACTCTATGTGAGCTTACATCATCTATGGCAATTGAGCTTATTATCTGCCTTGTTGATTATATCGCCTCGAGGTATGCCCGGTCGCTACTGCAGTTTATTATTTTTATTACCCTTATGTTTCCCAAAAATGACAACACCGGCTACGGGAGAAGCTTGGGTAACCGTATTAGATGTAGGGCAAGGACTATCAACGGTAGTTCAAACTGCTCATCACCTCTTGATTTATGACACGGGTGCGCGCTTCCCAAATGGCACTGACCTAGGGCAGCGGGTGGTGTTGCCATTCCTGCGTTATGAAGGCCTCCACAAAATTGACCGAGTCATCATAAGCCATAATGACACTGATCACATTGGTGGTTTGCCATCGATTCTACAGAGCCTTCCCGTGGGACATATTTCTTCTTCACAACCCATGCCTTTTATTCACCATGCAGCAACTCGGTGTTATGCTGGTGAACATTGGACATGGGATGGCGTTAAGTTTGTTATTCTATTCCCACCGCTCAATATAAAAGAGAAAATGAAAAATAATCATTCTTGCGTTTTAAGAATAACCAGTTTCGGGCGCAGTATTTTATTGCCAGGCGATATAGAAAAACCCGCAGAAAAAATTCTATTACATAACAAGGTACAGGCCGAGGTCTTAGTAGCACCTCACCATGGCAGCAAAACCTCTTCATCGGCCAATTTTATTTCTGCTGTAGCCCCTAAAAAAGTCATTTTTTCCGTAGGCTATCTCAACCCATATCACTTGCCCAGCCCTAGCGTCGTTGAGGCTTACATGACAAAAGGGGCTAAAATTTACTCAACTCAAAAGGAGGGGGCTATTAGCTTTAAATTCACTTCCCAGGGCATCATAAGCAAAAAGAGTAAATATTAATCAAAATATTTGTTTTTAGACTTAAATTTGGGCGGCAAAAAACAGGTTAACTACTTGATATATATATAAGTCTCGCATGAGAGGCCGGCTTTAAATAATCTCCCTTAACTGGAAGACAATGGTACACAAGGCATGGTAAAATACAGGCCCTCCAATCAAGAGAGAAAAATTGTGAGCAAATATACTCATGACAAGAATACCGCTGCTATGTATAAGCGACTGATCATGTACGCAAAACCCTATTGGCCCATGTTCGTTATCTCAATCCTGGCTACCGTGGCTTATGGTGGCTTTTCTTCGCTTTTTACTTATCTGTTAAAGCCCTTGCTAGATAAAGGCTTAATTGCCAAAGACATGCAATACATAAAAATGATTCCTTTGGCTTTTGGCGCTGTCTTTTTAATGCGTGCTGTTTCGGGCATTATTTCCAGCTATTGTATGGCCTATGTGGGCAAATCCGTGGTTATGAAAGTACGTCAAGATCTCTTCGATAAACTCATGACTTTAACTGCAAGCTACTATGACAATGCCAGCTCCGGGCAATTGTTAGCAACATTACTTTATAATACTGCTCAAGTAGCCGGCGCCACCACAAGTGCAATTACCAATTTTGTTCAAAGTTTATTTTTCATTATCGGCTTGCTGGGCGTAATGTTTTTCATTAGTTGGAAATTTACTTTATTGATATTTGCCACAGCACCCATTTATTATTTTATTATGCGCGCTACCAGTCGTCGCCAACGAGGTTTGAATTTAAAAATTCAAGAATCCATGGGGGCTATTACCCACATCGCTGAAGAAGCCATTGATGGTTACCGAGTGGTTCGAACCTTCGGTGGTCAAGATCATGAAATGGCTAAATTCCAAAAAGCCAATGTGAAATCCCGACACCGGGAAATGAAAGTAGTATTAGCGCTTGCTATTAATAATCCCGCCATTCAATTTGTAGGTGTGGCCACTATGGGGGTTATCATTTATTTTGCTAGCTCTATGATTGGCACTAATTCATTATCACCAGGTAGCTTTGTGGCAATCATCGCCGCTATGCTGGCCATGTTGCGTCCTTTAAAATCTATTTCTCGAGTTAATGGCTATATACAAAAAGGTCTTGCTGGCGCCATCAGTATTTTTAATTTATTGGATGCAGACTCGGAACCCGATGTGGGTGAAACTCAACTTGAACGGGCCAAAGGGCGTATTGAATTTAAAGATGTGAACTTTGCTTATGATGCCAATAACCCAGTACTGCATGGTGTCAACCTGGTGGCTGAACCTGGTGAAGTGGTAGCTTTAGTGGGGCGCTCAGGGGCAGGGAAATCTAGTATCATTAGCTTATTACCACGTTTTTATGACATTTCCTCGGGCGAAATTAGTGTAGATGGCACAAGCATTTATGATATGCCATTGCGTAACCTACGTGATCAAATTTCTTTAGTGACACAAAATATTACGCTCTTCAATGATACAGTTGCCAATAATATTGCCTATGCAAAACCAGAAGCCACCCGTGAAGACATTGTAAAAGCTTCTGAACTTTCTCATGCTATGGAATACATTAAAGATTTGCCCAAAGGGTTGGATACCTTGATTGGTGAAAATGGTGTTAAGTTATCTGGTGGCCAACGTCAACGTTTAGCCTTGGCTCGTGCCATGTTGCGCGACACACCTATTTTAATTCTTGACGAAGCGACCTCATCCTTAGATACGGAATCGGAACGTTACATTCAAGCAGCCCTTGAAACCATTATGCAAGGCCGTACCACATTAGTCATAGCCCATCGCCTATCAACCATTGAAAATGCCCATAAAATCGTTGTCGTGGATAAAGGCCTAGTCGTTGAAGTTGGCTCCCATAAAGAATTGCTGGCTAAAGATGGTTACTATGCTCGCCTTCATGCCTTGCAATATAACCAACTGGATTCTACCGTGGAGCCTGCTGTTTAATGTCGGCTATTGTTAAATATTGGTATCGCAAACACCCTTTATTGTACGTGCTCTTACCCTTATCTTTAATTTATCGCTTGGTGGTAAGTGTGCGTCGCTGGTTATATCGGCGAGGCATTTTTAAAGTTTACCCCTGCAAAATCCCTACGGTTGTTGTGGGTAACATTACTGTGGGTGGCAATGGTAAAACACCCCTTGTCATATGGTTAGCTCATTACTTAAAACAACAAGGTTACCATCCCGGGATTGTCAGTCGCGGTTATGGTGGCGGCGGCATTTTCCCTCAATTAGTAACGAAAGATAGCCCTCCTAATCAAGTGGGAGATGAACCTGTATTAATGGCAAAGCGTACAGGTTGCCCCGTGGTGGTGGATCCTAATCGTGTCAATGCGATTAAATTTTTATTAAAACATAATGCCAATGACGTTATTATTAGTGATGATGGCATGCAACATTATGCCATGGCACGTCACATAGAGATTGCCGTCATTGACGGCAAACGTCGTTATGCTAATGGCTTTTGTTTGCCGGCTGGCCCCTTAAGAGAGCCCAAACAACGTTTAAAAGAAGTAGAATTTATCGTGGCTAATGGTATGGGCAGGGAAGGGGAATACAACATGACCGTGCGACCCGTTGTCCTGCGCCAAGTATGCAATTCTGAAAACACCATGCCTTTAACAGAATTAAAAGATCAAGAAATTCATGCCCTGGCAGGCATTGGCTACCCTAAGCGCTTTTTTAATACTCTGCGTCAGGCTGGTCTTAAGGTTATTCCTAACAATTTCCCCGATCACCATCCTTTTAAAGCCGAAGACATTGATTTGCCAGGCAAACATATTTTGATGACGGAAAAGGATGCGGTGAAGTGCCATGCCTTCGCTGATGAGCGCCATTGGTACCTGGAGATTAATGTGGATTTACCTGAAACGTTCGCCGAAGCCCTTCTGCGACGGCTGCAAGATTTGTAGGTAAAATTCACGACTTGAACAAACTTTTTTCCTCGGTTATTATTATGACAGTATAAACATAAGAGCAACTGAGTTATGATAAAAAAACAATATGCCAGACTATCCTTAAACGGAATTATACTTTTAGCTTGGCTCGGTCATGGGGCATTGAATGCCTACAACTTCATTAATTTATACCGCCATTTAATGAATAGAAATTTGGATCCCAGTATTCCTCGCAGTACTCCTGGTGCTTATTGTAAAGATTCCTGCGAGTCATTTATCGACAATTATGAGAATTATTATGATCAAACACAAGCGCTAGTTATAGGTGCAGGATCGGCGTTTTCTTCCAGTTTGTCCATTATGGGGCTGGGCATGGTGGCTAATAACAATTATCATAATTCAGATAGTTGCGGTGGTGGCTGCACAGCATTCTCGCTCCGCTTCATTGCAACAACAATTGTTACTCTGCTACTTAATGCTTTTTTCATTGGCCTAGCGGCCTTAATTGAAATTTTCAATGATAACCAATCAACTCTTGTTGCCTGTGCCTTTGATTGTAAGAAGAGCCTACCTGATAATCCACCATTGCATTTCACTACCACAAATGCGCCCTGGGTATGGTTGCAAATAGGAGCATCCTTTCTAATCCTGCCGTTACTTATTCAACTGCTTGTCTTAGTCACTGGCAAGTCATTCATTGACGAGCGCCGTGAATCTAATTTCACCCCTCCTGAATTAGAAGCAGGTAGCTGCAAATCCTGCCTAGTGGTAACTGATCTAATCATTAGTGGGTGTTTCTCTGGCTGTAATGACCCTTATGGGCGCAGACAATCTGAAGCGGAAACTAATACAGGTGATGAAGATCTGAGGTCAATGAGACAGTAAGAAGGGGGGAGTGCTTTAAAACCACATTCGCGGCTCCAGGAAAATAAAATGGATGATGGATGGCTAACCTTCGCCGACTTCTTGCTGCTGCGGCGGTGATACATCCAAAATGCCCTGTTGAATGGCATAATGGGTCATTTCAACGTCATTTTTTACACTTAATTTTTCAAAAATACGATAACGATGACTATTGATGGTCTTAGGACTCAAGCACAGTTTGTCAGCAATGAAGTCCGCGCGATGGCCATTGATGATCATCATCATGATTTGAAATTCACGATCCGATAAATCTTCTAATTTGCTGCTGGTACCAGGATGAATTTTTTTAAGAAACAATTCTTGCGCTATTTGAGCCG
>JAJFKN010000010.1 GCA_021773195.1 Gammaproteobacteria bacterium
TCCTTGCCGGGGTGACGTGGTCCTTGCCGGGGTGACGTGGTCCTTGCCGGGGTGACGTGGTCCTTGCCGGGGTGACGTGGTCCTTGCCGGGGTGACGTGGCCTTTACTCTACGTCTCACCCATAAACAACATGACTACATCATTTAAGAATTGGTGGCCCATTTCAGTTAATTGAATGTTATCTTGATCAATAACCAAGAAACCTTTTGCTTCAGCTTGCGCTATGGGTTGTGCAATAGTAGAAAAAGATAACCCCGTACGCTCTTCAAATAATTTAACCGTCACAGGCTGTTGCAAGCGCAATGCATTAATCATGAATTCAAAAGGAATCTCTGCTTGTGAAACAACTTTACGTTGCATGGTTTTTTCGGGCGTTTCTAAGTATTTTTTGGGATGACGGTGTTTGATGGTTCGAATCACTTTCCCGTCTTGGGTTATTTTGCCGTGAGCACCGGCGCCAATTCCCAGGTAGTCACCGAACTGCCAATAATTCATATTATGTTGACAGGGCCTTTTGCTGTAGGCCGACACTTCATAATGATCATAGCTTGATGATTTTAAGAGGGCGCGACCTTGGTTTTGCATTTCCCAAGCGGTGTCATGGTCGGGAATTGGGGGTGGGTTGTGATGAAAAAGCGTATTGGGTTCTAAAGTTAGATGGTACCAAGATAAATGCGCGGGATGTTGTTGTAACGCTTTTTGCAAATCCTGTAAGGCTTCTTCCACACTTTGTTTAGGCAATCCATACATGATATCTAAATTGAAATTATCAAAACCCGCTTGTGTCACAGCATCAATGGCTTTGTAGGCTTCGCTGGCGTCGTGAATGCGCCCCAGGGCTTTTAACTGCTGATCAGAAAAACTTTGAATCCCCAGAGATATACGATTGATGCCACAGGTAAAATAATCTTTAAATCGCTGTTGTTCCACTGTGCCTGGATTTGCTTCTAAGGTGATTTCCACATTAGGGCTTAAGCTGACGATTTTATTCAATCCATCAAAGAGCTTTCCATAGCTGGCGCCAGAAAAGAGGCTTGGGGTGCCACCACCGATGAAAATAGTTTCTATGGCTTGGGATCCTAAATAGGGCAAATCTGCTTTAACATCCGCTAAGAGGGCATTTATGTAGGCATCTTCTGGAATTTGACCCCGTATTGCATGGGAATTAAAGTCGCAATAAGGGCATTTTTTTACACACCAGGGCATATGAATATAAAGGGAAAGTGGTATTGTTGGTATAGTAGGTTGATTCATCCCCTAGCTCATGTATCATTATGGGAGGTCATTATAGCAGCTGGAAGCCATGTCACGAAAGCCTGAAATTCTCAATAAGACCCTGGTAGCGGAATCCCGTCTATTTGCCATTGAAGCTTTGGAATTACGTTTTAGTAACGGCGAAGAGCGCATTTTTGAACGTTTTCGTCATCGAGGCCAAGGGGCCGTGATGATTGCGCCTTTGTTGGATGATGATACCATCCTTTTAATTCGTGAGTATGCGGCAGGCTTAAACAGTTATGAATTAACATTACCTAAAGGTTTAATCGACCCTGGTGAGACGGAAACAGAAGCGGGTAATCGGGAATTAATGGAAGAAGTGGGTTATGGTGCCAACAGTATCAGCATTATTACTAGTTTAGCGACGGCACCAGGTTATATGGGACATCGAGTGACATTGTTATTGGCTCAAGATCTTTATGAACAACGTTTAAGTGGTGATGAACCAGAAGAAATTGAAGTTGTACCTTGGTCTTTGAGTGATTTGCCCGGGCTTTTTGCTAGGGATGACATAAGTGATGCTCGTACCATTGCCGCTTTATATATTATTCGTGAGATGGTTTACAATGGTAAATAATTTAGAGCTTGCAAAACAAGCCGCATTAGCGGCCGGCATGGAAATTTTAAAACATTATAACAACGGCGGCTATGCCATAAATACCAAGCATGATGATTCGCCAGTCACTGATGCGGATTATGCCGCACATAGAGTAATTGAACACCAATTAAAAGAAACAGGCTTACCTTTATTATCCGAGGAAGGGGAAATTCCTGGTTACGACATTCGTCAGCAATGGTCGCGCTATTGGTTGGTGGACCCTTTGGATGGGACCAAAGGTTTTATTAATAAAACCGGCGAGTTCGCCGTGAACATTGCATTGATAGAAAATCAGCGCGCGGTCTTAGGCGTGGTGTATGTACCCATCCGAGATGATTTATATTTTGCAACAGAAGGACAGGGCGCTTTTTTACAAAAGGGTAATGACATCCAAGCCATTCATGGTAAGGAACCTTCTGCCGACGGTTTAGCTTTATTATCCAGTCGAGTTAAGAATAGCCGGCGCATGACCTTATTACGGGATATTTTACCCGGTGAAACCTGGTTAAAGGCCAACAGTGCGATGAAATTCGGTATGCTAGCCGCAGGTATGGCTGATATATACCCAAGATTTGGCCCAACTTCAGAATGGGATACAGCCGCTGGTCATTGTATTGTCAATGAAACCGGTGGTGCCATTTTTGATTTTAACCTGAAGGAATTAAGGTATAATGCCAAACCAGATTTAGAAAACCCACCCTTTCTCGTAGTGGCTCATCATAAAGCCCCCTGGAAGGATTATTTAGCGGAATTCCAAGCAGCTTGGAATGTGCAAAGAGGAAAATGAATTATGAGTAAACGCGTGAAAGTAGCCATCACAGGTGCCGCCGGGCAAATCGGCTATGCATTGTTGTTCCGTATTGCTAGCGGTCAAATGTTTGGGCCAGAAACGGAAGTGGAATTGCAATTATTAGAATTAGAAGCCGCTTTGCCAGCTTTGAATGGCGTTGCCATGGAGTTGGATGATTGTGCTTTCCCACTCTTAAAAAATATTGTTTGTACATCAGATTTGAATAGCGTTATGACCGATGCTAATTGGGCCGTGTTATTAGGTTCTGTTCCACGTAAGCAAGGTATGGAACGTTCTGATCTATTGCAAATCAATGGTGGTATTTTTACCGCACAAGGTAAAGCCATTAATGATAATGCTGCTTCTGATGTGCGTACATTGGTGGTTGGTAATCCTTGTAATACCAATTGTTTAATTGCGATGAATAATGCGCCTGATGTATCTAATGATCGTTTCTTTGCGATGACCATGTTAGATGAAAAGCGTGCACGTACGCAATTGGCGCAAAAGGCGAAGGTTGATGTGACGGAAGTGACGCAAGTGACAATTTGGGGTAATCATTCTGCCACTCAATACCCCGATTTTTACCATTCTTTGATTGGCGGGCGTCCAGCATCAGATGTGATTACGGATCAAGATTGGTTGAAGGGCGAATTTGTAGAAACCGTACAAAAACGCGGCGCAGCAATTATCGCAGCACGTGGTGCTTCTTCAGCTGCTTCAGCTGCTAATGGTGTGATCTCTAGCGTTTATCAATTAACTCACGATACAGTGCCCGGTGAAACCTTCTCTGTTTGTTTATGCTCTAAAGGTGAATACGACATTGATGAAGGTCTTATCTTTTCTTATCCTTGCCGTGTGGATAATGGTGAATTGTCCGTAATTTCTGGGATGAAGCACAATGAGTATGGCCAAGAAAAATTACAGCTCACCCACGATGAATTACGCCAAGAGCGTGATGCGGTGAAGGAAATGGGGCTTATTTAATTTAACTTCTGCAGGCGGGTTTAGGTGTTCCAGCAATGCTGGAACGCTTACTTGGACTTGGGTCCTGGATATTTTGCTTTGCAAAATTCCAGGATGACGTAGAAAGGTTGTGCGAAAGTCTCGTCATTCTGTGCGAAGGCACCTCCTATGGGGACAGGTGACCCAGGTTATCGTTATTTCAGCTCTGGGTCCTTGGACATTTTGCTTTGCAAAATTCCAGGGCCACGTGCTATTGTCGCTGCCTTACAGCTTCAAACAAACAAATTCCTGTCGCTACGGAAACATTCAAACTTTCCACGGAACCTGCTAAAGGGATTTTTAATAATTTATCGCAGTTTTTTGCGGTTAATTGTCTTATACCTTGGCCTTCTGCACCCATAACTAAAGCTAGGGGGCCTTTTAGGTCAAAGTCATAAATCATGGTATCAGCATCACCGCTGGTTCCCATAATCCAAATCCCCCGTTCTTTTAGCTTTTCCATGCAGCGTGACAAGTTGGTGACTTGAACAAAGGGTACTGTTTGTTCTGCGCCACAGGCTACTTTACACACTACAGGTGTGAGATTACAGGCGCGATCTTTTGGCGCGATGACTGCATGAATCCCGGCGCCATCGGCTGTGCGCAGACAGGCGCCTAAGTTATGCGGATCTTGCACCCCATCTAAAATTAATAAGAAGGGTGGTACTTCAAGGGCTTCTAAAATATCTATTAGATTTTCTTCACCGAGAGCTTGAGGCATGTTGCATTGGGCAATGATGCCTTGATGATTACCATTGGGTGCAAATTCATCTAACTGTTTCCGGTGCGTTGCTTGGATAGAGATGCCTTGCTTCTTCGCTTCATTTAGCAGGTTCTCCATAGCTTTATCTTGACGCCCTTTGAGGACAAATAAAACTTGAATGTCCTGGGCTCGTTTTTCCAATAACCGTTTAACGCTATGTAGACCATAGAGATAGTTTTCTTGCTTACTCATTTTTTTCGCTTACTCGTGGATTTGTTTTTTATCCAGGCTTTCACCTTGGATTTAGTCTTGGGTTTAGATGATGTCGTGGGCGAAGCTTTGGGTTTCGATGAAGTCTTGGACTTTTTTCTTGGCTTATCTTTTTTAGCGGAACCTTGACGCTTGGGTTGAAATTTCGATGCTTTGCCTCGAGGTTTTTTGCTGCTTGGTTTCCCATCGGGCAGTACAAAATCAATCTGCTTTTCATCCAAGTCCACACGAGCTACTTGTATGCGAACGGCATCACCCAGACGATAGACCATATTAGAGCGTTGGCCGCTCAAACGATGATGAGCTGCATCAAATCGATAATAGTCGTCATTTAAGGAAGTGATATGCACCAAGCCTTCCACAAATATATTGGAAAGTTCAACAAAAATACCGAAGGCAGTGACACCGGTAATGATACCATCATACTCATTACCCAATTTATCTAACATAAATTCACATTTCAACCAATCCATTACATCGTAAGTGGCCGCATCGGCGCGTCTTTCTGTAACAGAACATTGAGAGCCTATGCTTTGGATGGCCTCTTTGGTATAAGCAAAGCCTTTGGCTTTGGATTTTTCTAATAAATGTTTGATAGCACGATGGACCATTAAATCAGGATAACGACGAATGGGTGACGTGAAATGGGTATAAGCATCATAGGCTAAGCCAAAATGACCTTGGTTCTCTGGCTGATAAACGGCTTGGCTTAAGGAACGTAACATGACAGTTTGGATTAAATGCTTGTCAGGACGTTCTTGAATAGATTCCAATAATTTATTAAAGTCTTTGGGTTTTGGATCACTGCCGCCCTTCATCTTTAAACTTAATTCCCCAAGAAAGGTTTTTAAATTAGTCAATTTATCTTTTGTGGGACCAGCATGTACGCGGTAGAGGGCAGGGATTTTATGCTTTAATAAAAATTCTGCACTGCATACGTTGGCAGCCAACATGCATTCTTCAATAATGCGATGGGCTTCATTGCGTTCCACGGGAACAATTTCTTTAATTTTACGACCTTCACCAAAGACAATGCGTGTTTCTGTGGTTTCAAAATCAATGGCACCGCGCTGATCCCGTTGCGCACGTAAGGCAAGATATAAGGCATGAAGGTCCTTTAAATGGGGTAATACTTTGGCATGTTTTGTTTTTTCAGGTTCTTGACCTTGGAGCCAGGCATGTACCTGATTATAGGTTAGGCGTGCATGGGAGCGAATTAAGGCACTATAGAATTGATAACCTTTGATGCGTCCTTCAGCGTTTATGGTCATTTCACAGACCATGCTTAAGCGTTCCACACTGGGTTTTAATGAACAAATACCATTGGAAAGGATTTCTGGTAACATGGGAACGACTTTACCGGGGAAATAGACGGAATTTCCTCGTTTATTGGCTTCTTTATCTAAAGCACTTTCGGATTTTACGTAGTGACTTACATCGGCAATGGCCACATAAAGCAACCAACCACCGCGCGATCGGGGTTCACAATAAACAGCATCATCGAAATCCTTAGCATCTTCACCATCAATGGTAACCAAGGCCAAATGTCGTAAATCTTTGCGGTCTTTTTTATCTATAGTCTCAACCTTAGTCCCAATCTCATCGGCTTCATCTAAGACATTCTGTGGCCATTCATGGGGAATGTCATGGGCACGTATGGCCACATCAATTTCCAAACCAGGTGCCATATGGTCACCCAATACTTCTAGGATACGTCCTGTGGCTCGGCTTCTTGCCGTGGGATAATCCGTAATGCCAGCTACAACAATTTGTTCGTGTATAGCACCGTTTTCTTCACTAGGCGGAATAATAACATCCTGTGTGACGCATTTATTTTCTGGAATGACATAAGCGACGCCTTTTTCTTTTATATAGCGACCGACGACTTGTTGAGTACCTCTTTCGAGTATCTCTACGATGGCTGCTTCTTGGCGACCTCGTTGGTCGATACCAGAAATATGCACGAGGACTGTATCGCCGTGCAAGACACGGCGCATATGCCTTGAATGTAAGAATAAATCTTCACTTCCATCTTCAGGGCGAAGAAATCCAAAACCATCGCGATGGCCTATGACTCTGCCTCGAATTAAGTTCATGCGGTCTACTAGACCAAAAGTCCCACGTCGAGTTTCAATTAATTGCCCATCACGCAACATGGCCCGTAGCCGGCGGTCCAAGGCGATGAGGTCATCACCTTCAGTGATTTTCAGTGCTTGCTGTAATTGTTCAGCATTCAAGGGTTTATTTTTTTCTTTAAGCAGTTCAATGATGAATTCGCGGCTTGGAATAGGCCGGTCGTATTTCTCAGCCTCGCGCTTGGCGTAAGGATCAGGCTTTTTCATATTTCTCGGGCGCTCCCATGGGTTGAAACTCACAGCGGGTTTCACGAATAAAAGGTATAATCAGTAACGCTATAAGTATAGCAATAGGAATCGCTGTTAGTGCAATGCGAAAAGCACTCAATTCATCCACAGCGGATCCATGATGATGTTGGATGGCATAGTCTAATATAAGGCCAATAACTGGCTGAATGGCTGCTCCCCCCGCCATATTCAGCATATTTATAAAGCCAAGACCTGTAGCGCATCGATCGGGGTGGTTAGTTTCTCGAATAATAGAAAAGGCTGGCAAAAACCCACTGGAAAAGAGACCAAATAGGAAAATCAAAATACCCATGGTCCAGGGAGTGAGATGGGCGCAATATACAATAAAGAGGGAGCATATTAACGCTCCAGCACTACCAAGATAGAGGGGCGGTTTGCGGCGGCGTATGGCATCTGAGATAAAGCCAAAAAGCAGGCTACCCACCATCCAGCCAAGAAACATAAAAGTAATTAAGCTATCGCCGGTAGTTTTAGTGGTATGCAATGACAGTGCCATAAAGCTACCACCCCATAGTGCACCTAAGGCAGTGGAGGGTGCGTACATCAAGCAACCGTAGAGGCTAGTGATCCAATTGTAACGACAGGATAGTAAGTTTTTTAGATCGCTAATGATATGACTATGGCCATTCTCTTTGGGGAATTTATCTTTCATGCTTGCAGGTCGGTCTTGGACTACTAACCATATGACAATGAAGAGTATACCTCCGACTGAGCCCAGGAGAAGCATGGTATCACGCCAGGCTAAGTGACTGCTTAACAGCGATAGCGGGGCTTGACCTGCAGCCGCACCAAGCATTCCCACCATAACAAATAAGCCTGTCAACAAGGCAAAACGCGTGGGGGGGAACCAATTAGCCACTAACTTTAAACCGCTGACTACGGCAAATGCAGAACCAACGCCCATCAAGGCGCGAGCAGCTTGGGCTAGGCTTAAATGCGTTGTGGCACCGAACATCAGGCTGCCCAGCATGCAAATGGCTGTTGCAAAAAGTAACATGCGACGAGGGCCAAGGCGATCCAGTAATATCCCCACAGGTATTTGCATGGCAGCATAGGTATAAAAATAAAACGCAGCTAAATTGCCTAGGCTCGCATAATTAACATGAAAGCTAGCAGCTAATTCAGGCCCCATGACATTGGGTGAAACTTGTAAAACAAACTCATAAAAATAAAACGCAGCCCCAATAAAAACCATGACCCAAGAAAGGTACGTGGTTTTATGAGTGAAGTGCTTATCCATAATAGGTTGGTTCATCTTGATTATTGTTACAGTTAATCTTGCTGCAATTTCTTACGTAGTAATTCATTGACTTGTGCTGGGTTGGCTTTCCCGGCACAGGCTTTCATCACCTGACCAATAAAGAAACCAAAGAGTTTATCTTTACCCTCTCTATATTGTGCCAACTGTTGTGGATTATTTGCCATGACTTCATCAATGATAGGTTCAATAGCACTGGTATCAGTGATTTGTTTCAAGCCTTGCTTTTCAATAATGCTATCGGCATCGCCTTCGCCAAGCCACATGCCTTCAAAGATGGTTTTAGCTATCTTTCCTGAAATGGTGTTGTCGTTAATGCGTGCTAATAGCTGAGCAAGTGCAGAAGCGGTAATTTTACTCGTGGTGATATCTAAGCTTTCTTTATTTAAAGCTGCTGATAATTCACCCATGACCCAATTCACTACCAATTTGGCTGGGGCTTTAGATTCCTTCAATACTGTTTCAAAGTATTCAGCTAACTCACGGCTAGCCACAAGGTTGTTAGCATCATAGGTTGATAAACCATAAGCTTTTTCAAAGCGTTGACGTTTTTCGTGGGGCAATTCAGGTAAGGTTTTTTTGATTTCCCCTATGAAATGATCATCGATGTTTAAAGGTAAGAGGTCTGGGTCTGGGAAGTAACGGTAATCGTTGGCTTCTTCTTTGCTGCGCATAGAGCGGGTTTCATCACGGTCAGAATCATAGAGACGCGTTTCTTGGACAATACTACCGCCACTCTCTAATACTTGGATTTGACGCTCTACTTCATAGTTAATGGCTTTTTCCACAAAACGAAAAGAGTTAATGTTTTTTATTTCAGCGCGGGTGCCCAATTTACTTTGACCTTTGGGGCGCATAGAAATATTGGCATCACAACGGAAGGAGCCTTCTTGCATATTGCCATCGGAGATTTCTAAATAACGCACCAATGCATGTAGCGTTTTTAAGTAGGCCACGGCTTCATTGGCGGACCGCATATCAGGCTCTGAAACAATCTCCAATAAAGGCGTGCCTGCACGATTCAGGTCGATGCCTGTCATACCTTGGAAGTCTTCATGCAGAGATTTACCCGCATCTTCTTCTAAATGAGCACGTGTAATACCGATGCGTTTAACGGTTTCTTCGTCCAGTTGTATATCTAAGTGGCCTTTGCCAACAATGGGCAATTCGAATTGGCTGATTTGATAACCTTTAGGTAAATCAGGATAGAAATAGTTTTTCCGCGCGAAGACAGAGCGATGGGCAATTTCAGCATCCACACTTAAGCCAAATTTTACAGCCATATGTACGGTGTTTGCATTTAGGACGGGTAAGACACCGGGTAAGCCTAAATCCACACCACAAGCTTGGGTGTTAGGTAGAGCACCATAGGCGGTAGACGCGCCAGAAAAAATTTTGGAAGCCGTTTGTAATTGCACGTGGACTTCTAAACCAATGACAGTTTCCCATTCCATAGTTTTATCCCTCACTTCGCAAATTGGCTAGGAATTTTTTGATGCCATGCCGTATGTTGTTGAAATTGGTGACCCACATTCAGTAATTTACTGTCATTTAAGTAGGGTCCAACAATTTGTAAGCCCACGGGGAGAGAATTGGCAAAACCAGCAGGGATAGAAAGTCCAGGCAAACCGGCTAAATTAATTGCAATGGTATAAAAATCTGATAAATACATTTCCAGTGGGTCTTTGCTATGTTCACCTATTTTAAAAGCGATGCTGGGGTAAGTGGGCCCCATAATGACATCCACTTTTTCAAAAACGCGCTTAAAGTCTTCACTGATTAAACGACGCATTTGTTGTGCTTTTAAATAGTAAGCGTCGTAATAGCCAGAGGACAGAGCGTAGGTGCCAATCATGATGCGACGTTTTACTTCTTCGCCAAAGCCTTCGCCCCGAGAACGTTTGTATAAGTCTTCGAGATTTTTCGGCTCTTTACAACGATACCCATAACGCACGCCATCAAAGCGTGCTAAGTTAGAGGAGCATTCTGCAGGGGCAATAACGTAATATGCTGGGCCTGCTAAATGGTTATTAGGCAAGCTAACTTCTGTTATGATTGCGCCTAATTTTTCATATTCTTTTATCGCAGCCATGATCACATCGCCCACTGCAGGATCTAAACCTGCAGAAAAATATTCTTTGGGTAAACCGATGCGTAAGCCTTTAATAGGTTGATTCAAGTCTGCTGTGAAATCTGGTACGGGTGCATCCAAACTAGTGGAGTCGCGTTCGTCGAAACCGGCCATGGCATTTAACAATAAGGCGGCATCTTCTGCTGTTTGAGTCATGGGTCCGCCCTGATCCAAGCTGGATGCAAAGGCTATCATGCCGTATCGTGATACTCGGCCATAGGTGGGTTTAATACCAGTGATGCCACAAAGAGCAGCGGGTTGGCGAATGGAACCACCGGTATCGGTGCCCGTGGCGGCCGGTACTAAACGTGCTGCCACAGCAGCGGCTGATCCACCGGAAGAACCACCTGGGACGCAGTCTAAATTCCAAGGATTTTTTACGGGACCAAAATGACTATGTTCATTGGAAGAACCCATGGCAAATTCATCCATATTGGTTTTTCCCAGCATGACCATACCTTGCGCATTGAGTTTTTCAACTACCATGGCATCGTAGGGTGCTGTAAAATTTTCAAGCATTTTTGACGCGCAAGTGGTTTTGATACCGTTTGTGCAAAAAATATCCTTCTGTGCCATGGGAATGCCCGTTAGAGGGCCTGCTTTTCCCTGACGACGTGCTTCATCAGCGCTTTTAGCGCTGGCAAGCGCCGTCTCTTCACACACAGTAATGAAACTATTCAAAGAAGTATCCCACTGCTTAATGCGCTGTAGGTAATGCTTTGTGAGCTCTTCGCTGGAGTATGTCCCTTGAGCAAGGGCTTGACTAAGTTCTGCGATGGTTTTTTGATGCATTGTT
The DNA here is from genome assembly GCA_021773195.1 of Gammaproteobacteria bacterium. Classification (GTDB taxonomy): domain Bacteria; phylum Pseudomonadota; class Gammaproteobacteria; order JAKBBU01; family JAKBBU01; genus JAJFKN01. The sequence goes on from JAJFKN010000010.1 coordinate 11,211, forward strand.
ATGACTGTCCAAATCTTCGATTATTCAATAACTTGAGGAACCAAGTAGAGGCCGGCTTCCGTTTGTGGCGCATTGGCCTGAAAGCATTCCCGTTGATCCGATTCTGTTACTTCATCGGGGCGTAGACGTTGACCCAAATCTCGAGGATGAGCCATGGGCTCGATGCCTTGAGTGTCTGCGCTGTTCATTTGTTCCACCCAATGGAGAATTCTATTCATATCCTCGGCGTAGTGGGGGATGGCCTTCTCATCCAGGGCCAATCGGGCTAGGTGAGCTATAGATACGATAGTTTCAGCAGTAACGGACATTATTTTCTCAATACTCTATTGGTAGTATGACCGGCCATTATACTGATTTTACCAATAATTGCCACGATGAAAAATTAGCGTGCGTTGAGTTAATCTGAAATAGGAAAAATGGCGTAAGATTATTGCGGGAATTGTGATGGTTTCTCGACTGCCATGCTATTTTAAGGTAGAGTATCCGCAACACTAATTTAACGAGTGAAAACAATGTTTAAGAAATTACGCGGACTTTTTTCCAACGATTTATCCATTGATCTAGGTACAGCGAACACGCTTATTTACGTACGAGATCAGGGTATTGTTTTAAATGAACCTTCTGTGGTCGCTATTCGCCAAGATGGTTATGGTAGCAATTCTAAACGGGTAGCAGCTGTTGGTATCGAAGCCAAACGCATGTTAGGGCGTACCCCTGGCAATATAGTTGCCACACGTCCTTTAAAAGATGGCGTTATTGCCGATTTTTATGTGACTGAAAAAATGCTCCAGCATTTCATTCATAAAGTTCACGAAAACAAATTTTTACGGCCTAGCCCAAGGGTGTTGGTCTGTGTACCCTGTGGTTCAACTCAAGTGGAACGTCGGGCTATTCGTGAATCTGCTTTAGGTGCCGGAGCACGAGAAGTCTATCTAATTGAAGAGCCCATGGCGGCTGCAATGGGTTCAGGAATGCCTGTTGAAGAAGCTAGTGGTTCTATGGTGGTGGATATAGGAGGTGGTACTACAGAAGTTGCTATCATTTCCCTCAGTGGTATCGTTTATTCTGCATCCGTTAGAATTGGCGGAGACCGTTTTGATGAATCCATCATTGCCTATGTACGTCGCAATTATGGTAGTTTGATCGGTGAAGCTACAGCCGAACGCATCAAACATGAAATTGGTACGGCCTTCCCCAGTGGTGAAGTGGCTGAAATTGAAGTACGCGGTCGTAATTTAGCCGAAGGCGTGCCAAGAAGTTTCACCCTCAACAGCAATGAAATTTTAGAAGCCTTACAAGAACCTCTTTCCGGTATTGTCGGCGCTGTACGTGCTGCTCTAGAACAAGCGCCACCTGAATTAGCTGCAGATATTGCAGAACGAGGTATGGTCTTGACGGGCGGTGGTGCACTACTGCGTGATTTGGATCGCTTATTAATGGAAGAAACAGGCTTGCCTGTAATTGTGGCGGAAGATCCTCTGACTTGTGTTGCTCGTGGCGGTGGTCGCGCATTGGAAGTCATGGATCGTATTGGTGGTGATTTCCTTTCGAAGGAGTAACGACCATCAAACAGAGATGGTTTAAACGCAATGCATGGTTGGGACTGAAAACAACCATTCTTCTTCTGTTGGCGTTCATTACGATGCTAGCGGACCATCGTGGCGCTTATCTTGAACCCATACATTCTGTTATGTCTATTGTTGTATCACCCGTGGAAATGTTGGTGGATGTTCCCATCAGTTTCATGCATTGGTTGGGAGACAGTCTTACCTCTCAACAAACTTTGCTCACAGAAAATAAAACCTTGCGCACTCAAGTGTTGAGATTAAATACGCAAGTGCAAATCCTTGTCGCGCAACAACAGGAAAATCAACAATTACAAACCTTGCTGGAATCCAATCCTCAAATAGCGGGTAAAGCCATGGTGGCACAATTGCTTTCTGTGGATCCCAGTCCTTTAACTCATGAGGTGGTGATAAGAAAAGGCAGCCGAGATGGCGTTTTTATGGGGCAACCGGTATTAGATGCTTCCGGCATTATGGGGCAAGTGATACAAGTGGGGCCTTTTACAAGCCATGTATTATTATTAACCGACGTGCGAAGCGCGATACCCGTTCAAGATAGCCGTACAGGTTATCGAGCCATTGCACAGGGTGATGGTTCTTATTACCGATTAAAATTGGCCGACGTGCCTGAAACAGCCCAGTTACAAGTGGGGGATGTTTTAATGACCTCAGGTTTAGGTCAACGTTTTCCTGTGGGGTATCCTGTCGGTGTTATTACAAGGATACAACACGTTTCGGGGCAAACATTTTCTGACATAGAAATACGCCCCAGTGCATGGGTAAATCGTAGTCGTTTAGTTTTACTTATTTGGCCGGAGAAGAAACCAGGGACGAAGCCGGGAGAACACCATGCATAGAGAAGCAAAAATACGCATAGTCCCATTGATCATTAGTTTTGTGACTGCTTTGGTTTTAAGTATTTTGCCAATACCGCATTGGCTACAATGGTTATGGCCCAATTGGTTACTGCTTACTTTAATTGGTTGGTCGCTTTACCTCCCCAGTCGCATTAATGTCGGAGCTGCGTTTTGTGTTGGCATTATTTTAGATGCTCTGACTGGTAGCTACTTAGGCGAAAATGCCTTGGTATTTACGTTGATTATATATTTGGTGGTGAAGTTCCAGCACCTATTGCGTACTTGCCCCCTCTGGCAACAAAGCATTGCCATGCTTCTCTTTGTTTCATTAAATCAATTATTAGCGACTTGGATCCATGCATGGATGAGTGATATGGCAGTAACCGATTGGTATTGGTTAACACCTGTAACCAGCATGTTGTTTTGGCCTTGGATTATAAGATTACTTCGCCGGTATCAGAACCCATTAACGTTTATGTAATGAAAAAATTATTTCGCATCATTAAGTCCTTCTTCGGACACCTCTCAAAGCCCGTAAAGTATTTATGGTATGGGCTTGCTGGAGTTATTATTTTGATGGCAATAATGTCTCTTATATTGCACGGGCTAGCTTTGTATGTGAATCACTATCGTCATGACATGGAAAAATGGGCAGAGAAGGTTGTACATCATCCTGTTACCATCGGTCATATTTCAGCATCATGGTCTGGATTCGAACCTACTATTAAATTTCAAGAAGTTTCACTCTATACTACTGGTCAAGCTACGCCGGATTTTCATTTACAAGAAATGGATGTTGGCATAGATATGATGACATCGCTATTGGATAGGAAAGTAGTACCTGGGAACTTGAAGGTTGATGGCGCAAATGTGGAAGTCATGCAGGATAGCCAAGGGAAAATCAGCATTGCAGGTGTGGGAACCAGTAAAAATAGTCAGGGTTTTTCTAAATTAAAAGCTTCTGATGTGTTCAAATGGCTCTATAGTCAAGATAAAATTTCATTAAGCAATATTAATATTCTTTTTAAACAGCCAGGCAGAAAGGCATTTGGTATAAAAGATTTTAATGCTGTGATGAAAAGTTGGGGAGAACATCATCGGATTGTTGGGGCGGGCATGGGTACCGGCGATGACCCTGGGAATTTACATTTCGTGGTGGAGGGGCGCTATAGTGTCGAGCGTTCTAAACATACAAGCCTGCATGTCTATATTAAAGGGACGAATCTTGACCTCCAGAGTTTTTTTCGCAAGCCCATAAAAATCTTTGATGGTAATCAAGAAGCCGTTATCCCATCACGAGCAGGTATTCGAGGTACTACAGTAAACTTCACTTCAGGGCGTGCTAATGTACAACTATGGGCGGACTACAATCACGGGAGCTGGCATAATTTTCAGGGCACATTGGGTTTGAATCAAGTAAAGATTAAGGCGCACGACCAAACCTTAGCCTTGGAAAAGCTCAATGGAGACTTATCTTGGCAACCTATAACCAATGGGTGGGAATTAACGGGCGACAAGTTATTTATTACTACGGACAATAAAACATGGCCGGAAGCCAAGTTTACCCTTAAGAAAAATAGTAAAGGCGTTGATTTTTCTTTAAATCAAATTGACCTGTCGGTGGTTAGTCCATTGGTTTCTTTAATGATTCCAGAAGCAATCGCATCTAAACAAGCACATGCGTCAGGTCAATTGAATAATATTCACTTCAGTAATATGCAGGCACCTTGGCAGCTTGAAGCTCATTACCATGAAATAAATTGGGAGCATAGCCGTAGAATTCCAGGGGTCTCACATTTGTCAGGTCAATTTGTTTTGACGCCGCAAAAAGGCATGTTGCTAGTAGATAGTGAAAACCTTGTATTACAAATGCCAGATTATTATTCTCAAGTAATACCCTTGGGCCAAGTGCAAGGAAAAATATTGTGGCAGCATTGTGGTGAAGGGTGGTGTCTACATAGCGATAATTTGTTAACGGAATACCAAGGACTTGCTACTGATACGCAACTCCAAATTACAGTGCCAAAAAAACCAAAACCGCCTACTGTGAATTTATCGATACAGCTAAATACTGCAGATATAAATAGAATTCAAAACTACATGCCAGATAAGCTCATGGATGCAGATTTGGTTGAATGGTTACATAATGCGATTAAAGCCAATGATGGTGCAAATGCAACCTTAGCATTCCATGGCGCTTTAATGGGACTTGAGGCTAAAGATAATAGATTGGTTATCCATGCAAATTTGAAAAACATGAACTTTTCATTTGAACCTGACTGGCCATCCTTAAAAAATAGTAATGCAGAAATTGATGTGGTTAATGGGCATTTAAGTGGGACAATTCTTTCAGGTCAGTTCATGGATAATAAAGTAGAGAAAATTCATGTGGATGTGCCTTATTTAGGTGATGTTAAACCGGTCTTCGTTAATGTGGATGGATCGGTAAAAGGCACTTTGCAAAGTGGCTTTGCCTATATGCAACAAACACCCATCTGGACTGGCATTCAAAGCGGCATGAAAGGCATGCAAGCCACAGGGCCTATGCAATTACATTTAACCTTAAAGTTGCCCATTGCACATACTAAAGATGATGTTAAGTATGATGCGAAAATTGCTCTGACGGATGCTAATTTATATCTACAAGACTGGAAGTTGGATTATAAGAATATCGAGGGGGTAGTTGAGTATAATAATCAAGGGTTATTTGCCAAGAAAATGACAGCCACATTTCTTAACGAACCTGTGAGCTTTAGTATTGCAACAAAAGAGAAGACTCCAGAAGATATCTTCACTCAAGTCTTAATGCAAGGGAAAATCAATACAACGGAATTATCATCTTACCTTGGCCCCTTGTCAAAAATCGCAAAAGGAAAAACGGACTATCAAAGTACACTGAAACTTTATCATGTTCCTAAACAAGGTCAATTAAACGAGGTAACGGTTAGGTCTGATCTAAAAGGCATTCAAGTCAATTTGCCAGCGCCTTTAGGCAAACAATCTAGTGCAGTTCATGCCTCTACATTAACAGCTTATTTTAAGCCGGGTTACCCTTTGCATTGGCGCGCCACTTATGGTCAAACAGCAGCCGTTGCTATACAACACAATTCGCAGGTGCAGGGTTTTCCCTGGCAAGGTGAAATCACCTTCGGTGGGAAATGGCCTCACTTCCAAGATGAGTCGGGGTTTATTGTTAATGGTTATTTAGGCAAAGTCAATGTAAAAGACTGGATGGCCTTTTTGAATGAACAGCAAGGTACTAATAATTTAACACAGCTGCAATCTGTTTTGCGCTCTGCAAATTTGCGCGTTAGTGATTTAAATATTTATGGTCGCCATTTGACGCCATTAACTTTTCATATCAATGCACAAAAAACTCAATGGGCAGTGAGTTTAAATAGCCCGAAAATAGGTGGTGATGTGGTCTATCCCTATGATTTCCCGAAATCTCCGGTGCAAGCCAATTTAGACCATTTGCAATTACTACAATCTATGAGTAAGCAAGTAAAAGCCATGGATCCGAGAAAAATCCCACCTTTCATTGCGAACGTTCAAACCTTAAAAGTCGCTAATCGGACAATTTCAAAAGTTCATCTGGACATATCCCACGAGGCTAATGGCGTGAGTATCAATGAAGCTTCCATGGAGGGACAGAATGCATCCGCTGTCGTATCAGGTAATTGGTCATCTATTCATGGCTTCCAGCAAACGCATTTGCAAGGACAGTTGAGTACGGAAAACTACGGCCGGTTATTGGATGAAATGAAGTTGACAAATAATGTCGTGGGAAATAAGGGTGGAATGAAATTCACCCTGAATTGGCCAGGGACGCCCTATGATCCCATTTTAAATAAATTAACCGGTGATATTAATTTAAATTTGGGCAGTGGTCGGGTCATTGATATTGGTGCCGATAATGAAAAAAGTATGGACGTCGGGCGTTTATTAAGTATCTTTAGCCCTGAGACCTTTTCACGTCGGATTAAAGGTGACTTTAGTGACCTGACCAAGAAAGGCTATAGTTATAACGATATGCGCGGTGATTTTACTTTGCAAGAAGGTTTAATCACCACGACCAATGCAAACTTTAATGGACCTGTTGCTGCCGTAGGTCTAGTGGGTAGTGTGGATGCGGTTAACAAGACCTATCATTTAATGATGAAAATCAGCCCTCATTATACTTCTAGTTTGCCCGTAGTGGTGACCGTTGCCGGAACTCTGGTAGCCGGCCCCTTAGGTATTTTGGCAGGTGCTGCCACTTGGGCTGCCGATAAAGTGGTAAGCCCAGAATTGGCGAAAGTCACTAGCTATAATTATAAAATCACAGGCCCGTGGAATAAGCCTGAGGTTGCCTTAGTGTCTGGCCCAGGCTTGCCATTGCCAGGTCCTAATAAAACCTCAGGCCAAACACCCCTTGATATGGGGTAATTACGTAAGTAAATTTGCCATGCTCGGCTTTATCGCTGTATAATTAACCATTCGTATTTTTAGAAGTATAATGAAAACAATGGGTTATGCAAAATAATAATAGGCTGGGGGTATAAAAGTGTCTTATTTCAATGCTATGTTGCGCCGTTTAGCCGTGGGCGCCATAAGTTCACCACGTTTATTTTCCACTTTTTACCGCACAGGCTTGCAGCAAACCCGAACCTTAACCACGGCAGTATCTACTTCTCCGATCCAAGAATCAGCAGATGAAGAACCGCAATGGGAAATCGTTCGTTTGAAAAACGATGCGCACTATTGGCGTTACCATCCCTGGGAATGCAATGAAGTTTTAAGGCATGACAAAAAAGTAGAGCGAGATGATTTTGCGTCGACGGAATCGCTGTATTTATTCCGTAATTTACGCTGGCATGAACCTATCCAAGAGTTTTCACTGGGTGTGCATACAGATGGCTTAATGACTTTCATAACCGTGACGCGTCCGGGTGTATATTGGAAAGCCCGTTACTTATTGCGAAAATTTTCACAGGATGTGCCGCGTGATGTTTATGAAGGGACCATCGTGGAAATCCCCCATATTGAGAAATATGACAAACGCGGTAAGCTTTATTTAAGTAGCTTTATGCGTAAAAAAGCAGAAAATTATTTTAGAACAATCAATAAAATGGCGCCGTTTAATCGTGATGTAAGTATGATGTTAGCTGGATTGATGGATCGTGCTGAATACCTCAGTGACAATTTCCAAGGAGCCATAGAATACAAAGAGGCTGAGCCTTGGCAAGCCCCTGAGACAGAAGAATATAAACAAACTAATCTTCCCCTATTTATTAATCCTAATGCTTATACGCTGCCTTTTGGAGGCACTAGTTCTGTGTTTGAACGTGATGATCGCTTTCCTGAAGACTATACGCCATTGCAATGGGCAGTTTTAAATTATGATTTAGCAAAGATTGAAGCTATTTTAGCTGAAGACCCTAAAGCCATGCTAGAGAAAAGTCCCTGGGGAGACAGCACCGTTGATATAGTGAGTCATCTTGGCCCTCACTCATTGGATAAACGCTTTTTTGAAATCTGGGAGACTATTCCTCAACGCACTTGGCGAGAACAGAGTGCTTACAATTCTCGTCGTGCCAGTATCGATAGCCGTAGAGAAAATGGTGATGAGGATTGTACCCCTGAAGAGCGCCAAGAAAAAGTAGATGGTATGTTGCAACGCCGCAGTGAAGTGCCCATTCCTCAACGTCCGCAAGCTCATCAAGCTGTGCTTAATGGTGATTTGAAACAGCTGCAAGCATTGGTAGAAGAAACGCCGGATTGTTTGCATGAGGCTGATCCCTGGGGCTATACCCCCATGGTGTTGGCCGTAGCCTTTAACCAACCTCATATTATCCAATGGTTACTCGATCAAGGTCTCAATATGGACCCGGTGAAAACAAAAAATGTGTGTGGCCGTGATCGGGTATTCAATATGTCAGATATTGCTAATGAAGCTGAAGCCATGGGGTATGCTTTAAGAGCACGCGAAAAAAATAAGATTGAGCGCTTGAATATGACGCTGATGGATATGGTGCGATGCAATAAGCGAGAGACGGTGGAAGTATTGCTGGCCTATGGCCGTACTTTTGATCGTGATAAAAAGGGCCTTGATCCCGTAGAATGGTTGATCGCTTTCCCGGACCAATTCCAAGAACCAAAAAAAATGCTGGCCCTGTTATTGGAGTTTTACGATAAGCGTTTGCCCGATGGGCCCTATGATACCAGGGATAATTTTTCCGTTGAAGATTTACCGCCTAACTGTGATTATCCAAATGCCTTGCCGCCTGAGATGGTAACGTTGATTGAAAAGTACAATAAACGATTTGATCGAAATGCCAAGCGGGTTAGGCCCAGTATTGAATGCATGTATATGAATGATGAAGGTTTCATTGAGACCCATCTAGAACTCAAAGGCGAACCTGTTCTTTCCACCATAAGGCCAGTGCATACGCTTACGCATAAAGAAGTCTTCCCCATGATACGCTTGTCCTGGTTGAACTTCGCTTTAAAACTCAATCCGAGAGATATCATTAATGATTTGTTTGAAAAGTTGGGACGTAGGCCAGGGAAAAAGGGTCAATGGTTTGTGGATGTGTGTCGCATGCATGGTAAAGTGGTATCCTTCGTATTTTTTGAATTACATGAATGCCACTACAATAGCGAAGATTTCACGCTTTTTCACGGTCAATTAGCTGCAGTTGATCCTGAGTATGAAGCCAACGGATTTCCTAATCTTACTTTCCGCGTGCCTTATGCGATACAAAAACAAAATCCAGACAAACGAGTTTGTGTGGATTATAAAGCCCTTCGCCCTGGTTTTGGTCGCTTACTGTTACCAGAAATTGGCTCCGAGCGCATTTTCTATCATCCCAAATACGAACGCGATGAAGGGTTCATGCAGTACATCATGTGGGTTATTGGTGAAAGCTTTGAAGAAGGTCGCTTGCGTGCAAAAATCAGGGTGAGAAAACAAGCTCCTGGTCTTTGGACAATCCGAGAATATGAACGATTGGCTGGCGATGACGAGGATTTCGCTATTTTAATTTTTTATGACGTCAATGAGTATGTGCGTGGCCTTTTCATTCGAAAATTAGGTTATGGTAATTTAAATGAATCAGGCTTAGAACAGCTAGGCAATATGGTTGAAGTCATGAGACAAGAGCAAAAAGTATCTCAAGAAAAAGTGACGCCGGACCCATTACCGTCAGGCCCAGCTAGAGAATTAAAATTAGATAGGTGAAATCATGTTGTCACGTTGCAGTGGAACAAGAGTATGAAGGCAATGGCTTTCCAAACCTAGCTTTTCGTGTGCCCCATGCATTGCTGAATGTGCTTGATATAAAACGCCTCTATGTGCTTTATAGAGCGCTTCGTCCAGGCTTTGGTCGTCTTCTGGTTCCAAGGGGCGCTCAATTTTTTCCGAAAGTGTCTGAGGACATGGACTTTGTAAATTATGTAATGAGTGTTATTGGTGAAGAATTACGTGGAAACTTATCGCCCGCAAAAATACGTGTTAAAAAAGCAGCGCCTAATAATTGGTTGATCAATGAATATAATCGCCTGCTTGGGGATAACGAAGCCTATGCGTTACCTATCTTATATTCTGCTGAGAGAATTAAACAATCCTATTTGAAAAAAATGGATTGCAATGGTGTGGATGATCTTCATTTGCAGTACTTAGGCAAGATGGTGCAGAAACTAAGAGCTAGAGCCCTGCAAGCAGCCGAGCCGGAGTTGGCTCCAAGGCTTGAGGCCACTCCGCTACAGCCTTTTAGTCCTTAGTTAACAGGTGTCTTTCCAACTATCAATGGCTTAGCCTTGCTCTGTGGCTGACTTTTAAAGTGTATTTTAAAAAAATGACTATATTTCTTAAGTTAACTTAAAAAATATGCCACGTTAGTTTTATTTGGATGCTTGTATTCGTCAACGCCTAAAACTTGGGGAAGAGCTAGAGTGGCTCTCTTCAGCATAAGCTTCTGCTATAGCATGAATGATATTTGACGTCACATACCACAGGACGTAACCGATGCCACCAGAGATTGTCATAAGGGAAATGTCATCAGGGTTTAATGATGTGGCGGGGGCGCTAGGTCTTGTTCCTTGGGTATTCGGATCATCTTCTCGTGAAAACATAGCGCGTCCCTTGTTATTGATACAATTAAACTTACGTAAGGATTATCGCTTGCTGCCTGGGGTAACTGAATAAACTGGCGCATCTGCAGATTCTACCACTTCTCTATGATCGGCATTAGGATTTAGAGTAAGTCTGTTTTCTCTTGTACGTGCCTCAGCTAATAGGCGTCTGTCTTCTTGAGCTTGCAAGATTTGTGCATCAGGCATAGCCGTAGGAGCAACAGGAGCACTAGTGAATCTGGCAGGAACAGTGGTTCCTCTAGATCTAAACATAATTATTATCCTTGATATTTAGTGAAATATTAAGACAATATAGTAATGGAGTATTGATAATTAATCAACCATTATTTATTAGGCGGGAAAAGATTAGAGTACCGCCAACTCAACCCAGAAAAGCCTAGAAATTCCAGGTGATATGACGGCATCCAGAGACTCAGTTAGCGACGACCATTACGTTGGTTCTTGAGTTGTGTCTGTAATTCAGGCGCTATATTGCCGGCTATAGCACCACCAATTACCCTTGTTTGTGGGACTACGCGAGCGTACCTTCGCTCTAGGTCAACCCCAGTAATTGAGCCGCCTACGAGTCTTTCAGAATCAGAGAAAAGACCGACTTTCCTCGCTATTCCTTTCGCAGTTCGCTCTAAACAACTTTCTTTTGGCATGATATTTCTCCTATCAATGTTTTACTTTACGTCTAGCATCGTCCGCCCTCTGGGGGCATTATCACATTACTTTCTCCGTTTTCCCGCGGAGTCTCTATTCCGTCTTCCTGCGGCTTGACCGCAGGATCCAGGCTGTAGTTAATGTAGCTCTAGGTCCTGGATATTTTTCTTCAAAAAACTCCAGGAAGACGAGAACTCTGTCAATTAATCTCATCATAACTGACGTAGATCCTAACACTTAACCTCATTGTCTCCGAAGCACAGGTGAGTGTTGTTCATCTTCAGAGCCAGAGGATTCAACATCAGCTCTAGCTGCTACAACATCCGCATAGGTCGGTGCAGGATATTCTCTCCCTGGCACTACACGGCTACCGGGTGAAAGAGGAAACTGTCTCTCATCATCAAGATCAAAAGCAGGCCTATTTGCTTCACGCTGTCTTAGCGACGAGCGTTCCGCTCTGGCACCTGAAGTATGTCTTGGTGTATAACCGCCTGAGGCCGTAATTGGGATTGCCATTGGTCTATGATCTTGAGAGCGGTGGTTTGAGCGTGGTGTTCCTGGGGCTTCACGGTCTTCTTGCGCTACCCAGTCAGTTCTCTCACCAGAGGCAATCTTTTGTTCATTTCTCTTTAGAGCTTCTACAGCCATAATTCGCGCATAGCTACTGCATCGTGGCGTATCATCTTCGGCACGCTTATTACGTTTTCTACGTCCTTTGCTAACATGTCTCGCGCGTGCAACGGATCCTTCGCTAGCAGTGAGTTCTCGTTTCCATTTTCTATGCTCATCGGCTCTTCTTTCTTCGCTCGCAGCTCTGGCTGCAAGTTCATCCTCAGATAGCTCAAGCATAATGGGTCTTGGTCTTTCACTTCTTGCAGGCGATGCAAAAGATGCAGTAGCTGTAGGAGGTATAACAGATGCATTATCAATACGCTGCATACGCATAACGGATCCTTCGCTAGAGGTGAGTTCTTGTACCTGTCTTCTGCGTTCAATGTCTCTTCTTTCTTCGTCTGCTGCTCTAGCGGCGAGTTCATCAACAGGTCGCATACGCATAACGGGTCTTGGTCTTTCACTTCTTGCAGGCGATGCAAAAGATGCAGTAGCTGTAGGAGGTACAACAGATGCACTAGCCGCGGATGATGTAATAGGTGTTGAAGCAACAGGAGAAGATGCAGCTGGTGCTGGAACAGCGTCATCATTCTTCACAAAACGTCGTCTAAGTTCAGATACGGATCTTCTGCCGGTCACAGGTGTTTCACCAGTATGCTCTTGTTTATCTTCTTTACCTTCCTCTTCATCGTGACCATATCTTTCTAAGATTTTTTTAGCCTTTTGGTCCTTATCAGGTGTTAGAAAACCTGGGCATTTATCATCTTTTTTCTTGCTGTCGTCATCAGGCGCATCGGCGTCAGGGCGTGGGCCACCAGCACCGCCGTCGCCAGGGCCACCAGCACCGCCGTCGCCAGGGCCACCAGCACCGCCGCCGCCAGGGCCACCAGCACCGCCGCCGCCAGGGCCACCAGCACCGCCGCCGCCAGGGCCACCAGCACCGCCGCCGCCAGGACCACCGGCACCGCCGCCGCCAGGACCACCGGCACCGCCGCCGGGATGGACAACCACGGGTGGTGGAACTGGGGCGGGACGTGGTGCCGGTGCAGGACGTGGCGCTGTTATGGGCTTTATGATGGCAGGTTGTACCACAGCCGGACGCGCTGGTTGAGCGGCCGCCGCTGCGGGTTGTACTGCTGGAGTTGGTGGTTTTGTCACAGGATCGAATTTCATGGTGACCCGTTGGGGTTTACCTTGCACCTGAGAGAGTCCGCGTTTGAGAAGGCTACCTGCTCCTTTATATTTGATGGTATGTCCTTCTGCATGCGCAGCAACAGCTTCCGCTTTAGAGAGATACTTTCCATTGCGATAAGGTTTTAAACCGCTACTCATTTTACTATCCACAGCCGTCTCAATGTTTTTCATTTGCTTGTTATATTTTTGTTGTTCTGGTGTGGGTTTAGCCGCTGGTTTGTTTGCAGGCTTTGCTGGTTCACCTGCAGGTTTAGCAGGTTCTTTAGCTGCGGGTTGCTTCGCTTTTTCTAATCGGTCAGCTTTCTTTTTAGCGCCTTGGGTCGCACCCATAACGGTACCAATTGTAGCACCCATGGCCATAGCTTCATCGACGCCCTCTAAAAGAGGTCTGCCGTTACAAGCGTTACCAAAGGCCGTTCCAGCACCACCGGCTGCTGCACCACCAACACCGCCACCTACGGCACCAAGAATGACCTCATCTGCTTCACCCAGTATCCTGGTTGTCACGCCTTCACCAATACCGCTGGCGACACCTGCGACGCCTGCCGCGACACCACCCGTGATACCGCCCACAACGGTGTCCTTGAGGAGCTTTTTGACGGTTAGTCTTTTATTATTAACTGCAGCATCAACAACGGTGCCGGTGGCTGCTCCGCCTGCACCGGCTGCGACAGCACATGCGCCTTGCATCACAACTCCACCACCTGCTGCCAGTGCTCCGAGCCCGCCCGTTACGGCACCGGCTGCAGCGCCAATGGCAGCTTTTTTCGCATAACCTTTTGCAGAGAAGTCTTTATCTTTAGTAGCTAAAGTATAAGTGAGGGTTTGAATTCCGGCACCGAGTGCTGCGCCACCTACACCAGGGATTGGATAAGTGACAACACCAAGGCCAATTTGTGCTACGGAACCGATGGTAGCCGGTGCACGTTTAACAGCGCGTACAACCCCCGTTGCTACTTTGTCAGCAGCTGAATCAATCTTATCGCCAACCCAACTCCAGAATCCACCACCACCATATAATTCATAATGCGTGCTGAGCATAACCAATTGCACGCCATTATTTTCACGAGTAGTAACAGAAAAAGGCATCGTGCCATAGAACATTCGCTGAGAAACTTCATCCATAAACTGTTGATGTGAACTTGGTTTATTGATGCCGCCTTGGTCTTTGATGAAAAATAAAGTTGAGGATTGAGTAATAGGAACTATAGCTTTGCTTGATGTTGCTTGATCTGACTCATGACTGGAATGTATGCCAGCAGAGTTAGCTTTCTGTTGAACAGAAAATTGAATAGTTGTCAGCGTGAAATTACATAAACGCATCTGAGTTTCAGCTTGATGCACAGGGTCATAGGTCAGCTGTGTTACATCAGGTTGGTTTGGATGAATGGTTAACACGGTAGCTTGTGGTGCCATAGGTGTTAAGGATTTACCTAAATCAAACTCTTGTCGTTGCATATCAATTTTCCTTTTTGGGTGTTGTTTATTATTGGGGAAGTCCCCAGTAAGCGCTGTTGTTAGTGACTCTAATGACTTGTTATATTTGTGTCATGTCCGTTAAATTACGTATTATGGGCCGGTCAATGTCCGAGCCATGATTGCTACTGTTCCAGCTAAGGCACCATCAATGGGTACTGGGCCAGGGGGGAAACTACCATGAGCTGTTGCCAAGACAGCAGCTCCCGCAAGTGAGTTCGCTATCCCAGCAAAAGCGCCGGTGGCTAGGATGTTTTTAATATTATCTTCTTTAGGGCCGTAAATAGCTTGGCTGAGACCGCTAATGCCTGCGCCCATGAGAGCGGAGCTTGGGATACCGTAACATAAGGGCATAATGGGTAACGATACCGCGATAGCAACCATACTAACGGTGGCTAAGGCCAAGCGGCTGTTGGTATTATTTTCCGTGAGTTGTCTAAGCATGATTATCCTGTTCTTAATTATTATTTACATTGGTTAGGTCTAATGTATTCATCTTCTTCCTGGGTTTCAGCATGAGATAAACGGCTTGCTAGACTATCAGAAATAGTCCCTGTTGCTGTACTGATTGTGCCGGATGTAGAACCCGTTATATGGCTAAAAGTGCCCATTGGATTTGCATGG
This sequence comes from Gammaproteobacteria bacterium, assembly GCA_021773195.1. GTDB lineage: Bacteria > Pseudomonadota > Gammaproteobacteria > JAKBBU01 > JAKBBU01 > JAJFKN01. The sequence continues at coordinate 26,320 of JAJFKN010000010.1, forward strand.
ATGGCAGCACCGCGAAGGGGTGCGCCAGACATTGCTATGTTCATAGTTCTGCATCCTGCCATTACGGCAACCGTTATTCTTGGATCGACGTTTGCAAATAAGCCGATAATTGCTACGAGAGAGGTTATTTTTTGATTTGGATCATTTGGATTCTCAGTAAGTGCTAAGGTAGCATCTTCCAATAATCTTATGGATGCGTTGAAGTAGTGACGGTAAGCCATTTTATTATCCTTCTCTTAGTAATCATTATATATTATTGATGGACTAGTACTATAAGCGGGCCGGGACAAGTTGTCATGTCCGTAAAATTACGTATTTTTGGGTATGTATCCCAGCGTAGCTGGCCTGTCTCCTGAGGGGAGATGCTTATTTGGACTGGGCCCCGGCCTTCGCCGGGGTGACGTTAGCCTTCGCCGGGGTGACATTTTTGATATTAAAATTCGGTGTTTATGCTTTTAGATTCAATGAGATGGCAAACCAGTTGGATTTTATTTTTGCTGCCAAAGCGTGTGCGTAGACGTTCTAAGTAAACTTCCACGGTTCTTGGTGATATATGCAACGCTTCTGCGATTTGTTTGGAGGTAAAGCCTTGTAATAGGTAATAACCGCATTGGTATTCGCGGCGGGTGATGGATTGTTGGGTTGAAGGCTTAGCCGTTATACCCAGACTTTCAAGGTATTCATCCAATTGTTTGGGGGGTAGGGTAGTGGCATGATCCACCCAGAAACCATTGCCAGTTTCACTTTGGGGGTCGTCATAGGATACATTTTTTGTAACGCCACAGGTGTGTTTACGTGACTGATGTAAGCGATCGTTTAAAAACAATTGCTCATTGAAATAGGTAACGTATTTTTGTAGTAAATCAAGATGTTGAGTATAAAAATTATTGATACCACTGCGGCCTGGTTTCACACCAAAGTGATAGAAATCGCTACTATTGTTCTTTTTACGCATTAGGGTGCAGAGATGACCCACGCCATAACTTTGGGCCAACTCATAAAGTGCGCGGGAGCCATTTAATAAGTTAATGCTATCCCATAGGAAAAATCCGTCAGATTCAATGTTGCCCATATGCACATCGTATTTATAAAAGCCCTGGCGAAAGTATTGTTCGAAGTATTCAGGCTTATTATTATTAGCAAAGAAGTTACCCTCTTCATCCAAATGTACATGAGCAAAGTAATCAATCCCCAGTTTTTTCAGGGGGTTAGTGATTTGTGCCATCTCATCGGCATGGAGCAGCGAGGGATGATCTTTCAATAGTGTATTGATATCCATAGTGGAATTATTATATGGCCTAGTTTTACTATGTCAACGGTTTTAATGATGGGTTGGTCCATAGAACATTAAGACTCAGTAGCAATGCTTTTAGATTCCATAAGATGACGTGCTAAATGAACCTTGTTTTTACTGCCAAAACGTGTGCGTAATCGCTCAATATAAACTTCCACTGTTCGCGGCGATATATGCAGTACATCAGCAATTTGTTTTGAGGTGAAGCCTTGCAATAAATAATAACCGCATTGATATTCGCGGCGAGTTAGCACGAGGTTGCAAGGGGTTGATGGCTGTAATCCGATACTGCGAAAATAGTCTTCGCGCTTTTCACGGGATAATATTAATGGTAGCTCCTTGACCTCTGCTTGATTGCCAACATGGACAGTAAAGTCTTTTGCTTTAATCAGGTAATCATTGAGATGAAGTTGCTCACTGAAATAGTCTATGAACTTATGCATTAAATCAAGATTATGCACATAAAAATGGTTGATTCGCTCATTACCCAATTGCGTCCCGAAGTGATAGACATCTGTTGCGGTGTCACGCTGGCGGATTAAGGTGCAGAGATGCCCGATGTTATGTGCTTGACTAAGCTGATAAATGGTTTGTGAGGATTTTGATAATTCACTTTTATCCCACAGAAAAAAGCCCTGGGTGTTAATTAATGCCATGGCATTATCTTTTTTGTAAATGCCTTGACGATAACAATTATGACGATGGTAACTTTCAAAATAGGTCGGGTGATTGTTATTCGAAAAAATATTTCCATCATCATCTAGGCGCATATGAGCAAAGTAATCAATTCCCAGTTTTTTCAGAGGGGATGTAAGTTGTGCTAACTCATCAGCATAGGTGAAGGAGGGATGTTGTTTGAGTAAAATATCTATATTCATAGTTAGTTATATTCGGCATCAGTTAAAAGAGCGTGGTCAATTATCCGCAGTGTCGAAGTATTGTTTTGTTGAGAAGATGCTTCCTTGGCTCTTACTGGTTTTTGGGTTCGGCGACGACCACCTTTTGTTATTGGCTCTTGAAGCATCTTTATAGTTCTCATATTGAATTGTTCTATCTAGGGTCATTATACCGCCTTTTTTAAGGTTTTATAATAGGTTTGATACATTATCGCACATATTCTGAGCGGTATCGTTTACTTTTTATGCCCTCATCGGGTAGACTGAAATTTTTGCTACGGAGAAACCCCGTGTCCTCACCCCAACAAGCCACAAGCGGACGACAATCTTCAACCCAGCCCAGTGGGCAGCCTAAGTTATTGTATTTCCTTTGTGCCGTGGAATTGTGGGAGCGTTATGGTTTTTATACCATGCGCAGTTTGTTGGTATTGTATATGAGTAAGGTTTTACTCTTTAGTGATTCAACGTCCTACGGTTTGTTTGGTGCATTTACCGCGTTAATTTGGTTAACGCCTGTAGTGGGGGGCAATATAGCGGATCGCTATTTCGGCTATCAACGTTCCATGATCATCGGCGGTGGCATGTTTATTTTGGGGTATGCTCTGTTGGCCGTGCACTCTCAAACGACCTTTTATCTTGCCTTGAGTTTATTATTGTTGGGTAATGGCTTTTTCAAACCTGGTGTAGCCAGTTTGGTGGGTAAGCTTTACGGTAAAAATGACGCGCGACGCGATGGTGGTTTCACCATTTATTATATGTTTATTAATTTGGGTGGTTTGTTAGGCCCCTTCCTTGCGGGCTTTATCGCTTATAAATACGGTTGGAGCGCGGGTTTTTCCAGTGCCGCCGTTGGTATGTTGGTGGGTATGGTGGTCTTTATGCTGGGACGGCATAAGTTGGGTGATAAGGGTAAAGTACCGGATCTTGCCCGTTTACGCCAACGTTTTATGCTGGGGCTTTCCAATGAACATGCTTTATATATCGGCTTATTGCTATTAATCTTCTTGGGATATTGGTTGTTGCATCATGTGCAAGCATCTAATTACGTTTTAGAGTTGATGACAGTGGTGGTGCTCATTGCCTTCTTCATCATGAGTTTTCGCCAACAAAAACATGTGCGTAATCGCATGTTGGGCAGTTTAGTCTTAGTGATTTTTTCCATTGCCTTTTGGTCTTTGTATCAACAAGCGCCCATGACGGTGAATTTATTTACCGATAGAGATGTCAATCGGCATATTTTTGGTATGTTGATTCCCACCAGCAGTTATCAATCTTTGAATCCTATTTTTATTGTTTTATTCACACCGATACTGAATTCCTTATGGCAGAAGACGGGAACAAAGAATCGGTTTTATATTCCCACTTCATTGAAATTTACCCTAGGTATTATTTTAATGGGGCTGGGTTTTCTTGTTTTAAGTTTTTCGGTTTATCACTTTGCTAATCAGGGTATTGTTTCCAGTTGGTGGGTAGTCTTTAGTTATGCCCTGCAAAGTATTGGTGAGTTAGCCATATCACCCATCGGCTTGGCTATGATGACGGCCATGGCACCAAAAAACATGTCAGGCATGATGATGGGAACTTGGTGGTTAGCATCAGCCGTGTCCAATGCCATTGGTGGTAGCGTTGCTAAATTAGCTTCTGTTCCTAAAGGTGAAATGACTCACATACAATCTTCCCATATCTATGCCCATGCGTTTAATATTTATGGTTGGGTAGCCATTGCCGTAGGGATCTTTTCATTGCTTCTCGTGCCTGTGTTGAAAAACATGATGGGAGAGAAACGGGAAAGAGCCTAGATGGTCAGTTCTATGGCGGTGTTTCTCGGAATGCGTTCCGAAATTTTTGGGAAAATTCGGAGCTAGTTCCAGATTTTTAAACGTGCCATATGTTGATCAATACGTTGAATGAGTGCTTCAGAGAGATGAAAGTGCTGTTTTTCTTTTTGCCAAATTTCTCGAGTTGTTGTCACGGTCTCTAATACAGTGTCGGATACTAATTCTTCAGACAAGTGTAGTTTTTCTGCTACCCGTAGAAAATGTTTTATTCTAATCTCGTGCATAGTCTTAGTGCCTGATAGTGAGAGCGCTAATCCATCGTCAGGTAAGTAGGGCACTGTGGAAACAAAGTCATAGGCCGGCGCTAATTGTGCTGAGCGTTTGTCAGGATAAATGAAAGACCAGTTTTTTAAATGCATATCCCCATTGCCAATTAATAAGTTGAATACTAGCCTTTTTATAAACTCAATTAAACCATCGTTACCCAGCAAGGCGGTAACCATGCTCATTAGATTGCCGTAGCTTACTTTATTATATTTGTCGTGAGGGTATAGATTATAGACTTGAGCAAAGTCTTCCATGTGAACTTTAGTAGGGCTTCGGTCAAAACGCTTAATGACTAAAGCTTGAGTGTCATTCAATAAGCCTACATCGGGTAAACCTTCAATCTTATCTAGGTCCACTAAGTGAATGTCAGGGACTGGAATGCCGATACCCTTTGCTAAGCTCAACATGGCAAATTCATTATTGGGCACTTCTTCGAAATTAAAAGAGGGTAGCTTCACGATCCAATCGCCACCCACACCACGAGCAGGGATGGTCATACCTCCATTGTCACTTAATAGAGCCGAAAACTTTAATTGGATACCGGCAAGAGAAAAGTGCAAGTGTTCTTCTTTTTCAGATGCGGTTTCAAAAAGAACATCCTGTTTTCCGAGGGTGATGGCCCCTGGTAAGTCTCCGCCTAGAGCCGTTAATAGTTGAAATTCTTGCTGTGGGTTGATGTTGTTTTCTTCCGCTAAGTATCGTCTAAGATGACCTTCAGGTAATAGGTTTGAAAAGAAGGGAGGTAATTTAGAATGAGAAATCTTTTCTTCTAATAATAGTTCATTGTTTTGTTGTAAAAAGGATTGGCTTAAGGTAGGTCGGTTAACATCACTGATATAAACATTGCTAAATTGAAAAAGCGTTTTATTGCCGGGGAGCAGGCTTAAATGTCCCACTTCTTGGTTATATAAAAAAATTGTCAGTGAATCTTTCATGAAAACTCGTCTCCTTCATCAGGTTGCCAACGACGTTTATTTGAAATATCTTCTTCGTTAATTAAGGCCCGAACAGCCGATCGATGAAGGTAGGGGATAAGCATAAATTCCTGACCTAGTAGCTTAGCCAGTTCACAAAGAGTGGAAAGCCGGGGATCCGTGCGTCCAGACTCAATACTGGATATATGGCTCTGAGCTAGCCCCAGATGCCTGCCTAGCTCTGCTTGGCTCATGCCCTGGCGTTTTCGTAAGATTTTTAACTGTTCACCTAGCGGTTTCATATGCTACTGCGTATATTTTATATCAATATATATAGTATAGCATATAAAGTAAGGATGAAAAGGCCATTAACTGGCCTTTTTCTTTGCGGGGAGTAAGAATAAGCGAGGATCCACCTTATATTCATTAAGACTCACAGCCCAATGCAGGTTGGGGCCTGTGACGCGGCCTGTGGCGCCTACGGTACCAATGAGCTGGCCTTGCTTGACCTTCTCACCGGCTTTCACATCAATGGTATTCATATGACAGTACACGGTTTTTAAACCTTGTCCGTGGTCGATGAAAACCGTATTACCATTAAAGAAATAGTTGCCCGTATTAATCACTGTACCATCGGCGGGTGCCACAATGGGCGTGCCTTTAGGTACGGCGATATCAATTCCGCTATGGGGCTTTCGTGCTTCCCCGTTATAAAAACGTTTTAAACCAAAGGGTGATGAAATGGGTCCCTTAACAGGCCAAATGAAATGCATGTTAATGTTACTTTGGTTATTCCATTCATCTAAGCTCTTATCCATATGTTTGCGTTCGCCACGGATGCGTTTTATATCTTGGTTATTAGGATTTACTTTGCGTTTGTTTTTAATAATGAGATGTTGTTCTTGGTATTTTTTCGCTTTCACAGTGAAGGCTCGTTGGGTGGTTTTATGGTTAGCCTCAGTAATATCAACAGCATGTTGTCCTGGCTTGGCCCATAAGGGGACTCCTATTACAGCCGTCCATGCAGCGTAATTCTTGTCGCCTTTCAAGACCATGACGCGATGCCCTTTAAAGGTCACCGTGGGGGCTTTATCGGAATTGCTGTCGATGGGTAACATTACTATGCCACCAGGGACGGCATCGGCATGGGGAAAGCTACTGGCGAAACCAACGGTTGTGATGGTTAATAAGAGTATCAGTGATAAGCTGCGGAATAGCTTCATGGTTTATCCTTTTGAATAATATTGTCTACATGACATTCTAGGATTCCATTGGATACTTGAGCACAAATACTTTGCCCCGTTGTCACAGTATCGGTGGATTGAATAACATGTTGAGAAGTTGAGTCGGTAATGATGGCGTAGCCCCGTTGCAAAGTGGCATAGGGACTAACGGTATTTAAAGCCCGTTCTAAATGTTGCAGGGCGTGTTGTTGATTTTGCAGTTGGTACTGTAATGTTTGCTGTAAACGTTGGGCCAAAAAATCCACGCGTTGCATCTGTTCTTGAATCAATTGCGAAGGATGGCGGAAGCGTTTTTGTAGCCATAATAAGTTTTGCGCTTTTTGTTGTAGGGCCTGGGCCATTAAGCGCAGTAATTGTTTTTGATATTTTTCTATGGTTTGTTTTAATTGAGCTTCATCGGGGCTGACCATTTCCGCTGCTGCTGTGGGCGTTGCTGCTCGATGGTCTGCTACAAAATCTGCAATGGTGAAATCCACTTCGTGACCTACACCGCTGACGATAGGGATTTCGCTGGCGTAAATGGCACGTGCGACAATTTCTTCATTAAAGGGCCAGAGATCTTCTAAGGCACCACCGCCACGAGAAAGAATTAATACATCACATTCTGCACGGGCATTAGCGATTTCAATGGCATCTGCAATTTGTGTGGCAGCTTCCTTACCCTGCACTTGAGTAGGATAAACGATAACGGGCAAACTGGGGAAGCGTCGTTTTAAGGTGGATAGAATGTCGCGAACAGCTGCGCCCGTGGGGCTTGTTATAATACCGACTTGTTGTGGAATTTTAGGTAAGGGCTGTTTATGCTCTTCACTGAATAAACCTTCTTTAGCTAATTTATTTTTTAATAATTCAAAAGCGCGGCGCAAGGCGCCATCACCGGTTTCTTCCATGTAACTGACAATCAATTGATAATCGCCGCGTCCTGGGTACAAACTCACGCGACTTTGTGCAACCACGTGGCTGCCTTCTTCGGGGGTAAAATCTAACAAACGGTTTTGATTGCGGAACATGGCGCAACGCACCTGGGCATCTTCATCTTTGATGGTGAAATAGAGATGGCCGGAAGCCGGACGCGCCACATTGGAAATTTCCCCTTCCACCCAAATGCTGGGAAAGGTGCCTTCCAACAAGGCTCGTACCTGTTGATTCAATTGGCTAACGGTAAAGACTTCCCGCTCAAAGGTGGGTTCCATGATTGCTCCCTAATGAATTGGAAGGGATTGTAGCATGAAGGGGGATGGGGTTCGAGAGAGGGTAACACCCCATCACCTGAAGGATTCAGAGATGGGGTAAGGCTTTATGCTTGTCTGAGCCATTAATATACAATGGCCTTCTTATCTAGTTTTACGAAAAAATACCCCTCTGCAAACCATTTGACAGATTTATCCATTTTAGGGTAGCATTGGCGGCATTAAAATTTCTCAATGTTTGGCATTCGCAAGTGTGTCCAGGTCATTGGAAAAGGAAAGCACCTCTACCGAGGGCTTGTGCGCAAGCACTATAAGGACAATATATTTATTAAATCTAATATGAGGAGATCATTATGATCCAGTCAACATTTGATAGCGACTTAAGTATGGTTAGTGGAAGTATTGAAATGCCCGCTAAGGTTCTTGGTGTTGCTACAGCTGCTACAGCTTGTATGACTTCAATCGATTTCTAATCTGCTACGGTAGAAAAAAAGGGCTTTATGCCCTTTTTTATTGTCTATTTTTTAGCCTGTCAAATATTGCCTCAGCATTCTACTGTTGGCAATAAATGAACATACGAGAAGCTTTTTTAACCAACAATGGTGGCGAAATCTTCAATCCCTTAATTTTAATTGAAAAGTAAGGAAAAAGAACGTAATATGGATTCACATCATCAACAAGGAGGTGTTTGAGATGATTAAGTTAAACTTTGACGAAAATTTAAACATAGTAACGGGTGGTATTGAAATGCCCGTGGCTAATGACAATGCTTGTACAGCCATTATGACTGCGCAAACTTGTCAGACATGCCAAACCTGCTAAGTATTATGTGGGAAGGAAAAGGGGCTTTTAGCCCCTTTTTCTATAGGGCCTGTTTACAATTCTACTAGGCTGGCTGTATCTTGCTAATTGGTTGTGCTCCGTTGCTCATTTACTAACGTGTAAACTGCGCTACGGTGCTCACCAATCAACAACCTACATCTCAGCCTAGCGAATTGTAAAGAGGCCCTAGGGTATGTTTACAATTCTACTATACTCGTTCTATCCGCTGAATTTTCTGTCCAATTCTATAGGAAAGGTTCATTGTGGAAACACTCCAAAGCGTATTTTCTCGCGACATAGATCCTGCATGGCGAAAGTTGCTCGTAGCCAATGAACCCAGTGAACGGTTTGTTCTTTGCTTAGCACCTTTGGTAGCTTATATCCATGATGCCATTGTGGATGCCGTATCCATAGAGGATTGCTTTGTCAGTGATGGTGCTTTTAAACAATACATAGCCCAGCATTTAACGCAGAAATTGAATCCCATTATTGGCCGCACCTGTGTGTATGAATTACATGCCTTAAAGCATGATGGCGCACTGCAGGGTGACACGCCCCAAGCACGTTTTGATTATTTTATTGAATTGATTGCAAAAAAAGAGAATATATTATTAATCCTACAAAAATACCCGAGCCTTGCTAGCTATTTATCTCAGATAGCAGAACAGGAAATTCGTTATTTTGAGCTGTTGTTGTCGCGTTTTTCAAGCGATAGAGAATTACTAACGGAACATTTGCATGTGAGTAAGGAGAATTATTTAATTCAACATATCCAATCTTCTGGTGACCAACATCGCCATGGGCAGCGGGTAGCCATTTTAACGTTAGCTCAAGGTATGAAATTAATTTATAAGCCTCGATCCTTAGCCATTGATGGTGCTTATAATCATTTGGTCCATTGGGTGAATCAGTATTTGCCCTCACCTCTATTGACCATTGCTCATGTGGAGAGAGGTGATTACGGTTGGTGTGAATTTATTGAAGCCAAGTCCGTGAATTCTGAAGAGGATGTGCATCATTACTATGAACGTTTCGGCAGTTTGTTGGCGATTCACTATTTATTAACAGGTACGGATATTCATGCAGAAAATGTCATTGCCCATGGCGAGCAGCCTGTGATTGTGGATTTGGAATGTCTACTGAGTCCTATTTTTAAGGTGGAATCCGAAGAAGCGATATTGCCTTTCACGGTTATGAATACCTTTATGTTGCCTAATCGTCGCTATGTGGAAGAAGACAACGAAGGCATCGACCAAAGCGGTGTGTCAGGTAAAGGTGGGGCCAAGTCGCCTTATACAGGTGTGGCATGGGAAAATTCTGGTAGTGATGAGATGCAAGCCGTTAGATTGCAGCAAACCACACCCCATAACCATAATATTGTAAAACTGGGTGAAGCATTAGTAAATCCATTGGACTATGAGTCAGATTTCCAAGCTGGATTTAATCGGGTCTGTGAGTTATTTCTCCAGCATAAAGATGTGTTACTTAGTGATGACTCTCCGTTAACTGTATTTAAAGGCTGTGAAGTGCGTGTGGTCCTTAGAAATACCAGTGAGTACTCTAAATTGCTGATTGAAAGCTACCATCCGGAACTGTTTTATTATCAAAATAAAAGACAGACGCATTTCAATTGGTTGCGGGAGAATAAAACCCATCAAATCAGCGATGAAGCTTTTTGCGCTAAAGAAATTGAAGAGTTACAAACGGGCAATATCCCCGCTTTCTATTGTGCCAGTGATGATGAGACTATTTTAGCTTTTGATGGTACGATATTGGCTGTGAAAATAGACAAATCTGGTTATGATAATATGTTGAATCATATTCAAGATAGTATCAATAATAAAGGCTTTGCTGAGCAAACCAAGTTGATCAAAGATAGCTTTGCTGAGGCAAGGAATAACTAACCGCTTAGTATTAACGTACTAGTTAATAGTTTTCAGGCGCTTGAGGTTCCACAGGCATGAGATAGGTGCGATCAAAGCTAATAACCAGCTCGTCGTCTTGATTGAAAGCCTTGCTGTGAATGGTCACAACCGCGCAATTTTTTCGGCTTTTAGACAGGCGTTTTTCTATTACGGTACTTTCCGCATAAATTGTGTCACCAACAAATACTGGGGCTTTTAATTTAACTTTATCCCAACCCAGATTTGCAATGGCTTGTGCGCTCATGTTTTTAACGGACATGCCTGTTACAATAGCTAATGTAATAGGACTGGAAATTAAGGTATGTCCGAAGTCCGTTTGTTCAGCATAGACATGGTCAATATGCATTGGGTGACTGTTCATGGACATTAGTGACTGCCAAATATTGTCAGTCTCTGTCAGCGTGCGACCGGGTCGATGTTCGATGGTGAGACCTTCAATCAGTTCATCATAACTGAAGCCTTGAACTTCACGAAAACGATTGTCTGCTAACTTTTTCAAATTGTTATTCATCATTAATTCTCCACTTGGTCATCGCTAGACATTAATCGTCTGGCCGCCAATTTAATAAATGGCGGTCCGATGATGTGATTGCTGCCTTTGGCGATATTGTTTTTGTTTTTGTGTGCAATGCTAACAATTTTTTTACATTCATTCATCACAGCCTCTGTCAAGCTATATGTTTGGTTTACAGCCGATACTTGATCCGGGTGAATGACTAAGCGACCCACAAAGCCCATGGCTTTTGATTGCTTGGACTCTTGAATCAGGGCATGATTTGGCGCATTCAAATTAAAGAAAGGCGTATCGATGGCCTTAAGTTGATACATGCTGGCTGCTAGCATAATTTGGCTGCGTGCATGTAATAAGGCATCCCAAGATATATCGATACCTATTTCAGCAGATAAGTCGGCTGAACCAAATACTAAGCCACCACCTTGTCCTACAGATGCAGCGATATCAAAAACATTTTTTACGCTTTCTGCTGTTTCAATCAGTGGAAATAAACAGTAGCTTCGTCCAGCATCCTTAAATAAATCATGCATTAATCGTAATTCATGAGCTTGATTCACTTTAGATGGGATGACCAGTTCAATATCTAAGTCATTCTCCGTCAACATTTGCAGGTCTTTAAGCCCATGCAATGTATTTAACGAGTTGATTCGAATACCCATGCGGTGTGAGGATTTATTGCTTAATAGCAACTTTGCAGTTTCACGTGCACGGTCTTTTTTATACTCGGGCACAGCATCTTCAAGATCGATAATATAAATGTCAGCACCTAATGTCCCTATTTTGTTGAGGTCAGCTGTCCTTGTGGCTGGCGTAAACATTAAGCTGCGGTATGTTTTCATTTTTTATCCTCCATACTGGGGAAGAAGTTGATTAACTAACTCTGAAAATTCAATGATGTGCTCATCTTGCATATGCGCGCGTATCATAATTCGCAAGCCTTCTTGGCCACGAGCAGCAACGGGGAAAAATACAGCTGAGGTATAATATCCTTTTTCATAAAGAGCTTTACAGATATCGATAGTATTCTTTGTATCACCTAAACGAATGATTCGGATAGGTATCTCACTACCAGATAAATCCGTTTTAATGAGTTTGTCAAATAACTGACATTTTTGCGCTAATGTTTGTTGCAATTGTTTCAGTTCAGGACTGGCTTGTACCTCTAGTGAAGCTTTTGCTGCACCAATGATTGCTGAACCTATGGGTTGAGACCAAAGTAATGGACCACCATAACGATGGACGATTTCTCTATATTCTTCCTTAGGTAGCATCATGATAGCGCCACTTGCACCAAAACCTTTAGTTAATGACGAAACAATAAATGTTTTGTCATTAAATTCAGATAATTTTGACTTAACATAACCTTCACCTTTTTCACCAAAAATGGTTAAGCCATGAGAGTCATCAGCAAACAGAATGAGACCATATTTATTTTGCAGTCTTTCAATGGCGTCTATAGGAACCCCTCCACCTAGGCTGTTAACCCCATCGGTTACATAAACAACACGTTTATGTTCTTTACAGATATTTTCAAGAAACTCCATATCATCATGGGGACAGGTAATAACTCGTGCTTCATCGGCACAGGCAGTCTTTAAGAAATTCATGCAAAAGTGAGCGTATTTATCAAAAACCATCACGGGCGGCTCGTCATCGGTGAATACACCGGCGGCCAGTAAGGGTAATAAACTTGACGATGCTGCATAACATGAAGTTGCAGTTAAAACAGTTGCGCCATAATGGGCTGACAATGCTTCTTCTAATTCTGCAATGGCGGTAAATTTAACGCGATTACGTGAGATCGTGAGACAAGTCGATGTATTGAGAGAGCGAACCATATCAATGGTGCCCTGTATAACTTTAGGATGAGACGACAGTCCTAAATAAGTGCATACACTGAAGAGCTTAAAATCGTGCCCATTTTCAGCTTGAAATAAACCCTCTGCAGTTGGTGTCGCATTGACCCCAATGATGCCCTTATCATAGGATTCCTGCCATGCATTATCAGCAATGCTAATGGCTTTTTTCATATTGGCGAAATTATTAAATTCTTTCATATTAAGTCTCTTCAGTTAAGTGTCATTTGGGGGGAATATTTAGAAGTTGTATTCTAAGCTTCGTTTGAGTTTGTATTTTAACCTGGGTAAATGTTCTGTGCGTTTACAGAATGTATCAAAGTGTAAATGTAAGATTTAGTGACCTAACTCGTTGAATTGAGGTAATAAGTTGCATTAAGTGTGTATCAAAGTGCTTTTTTGAGGGCTCTGCTATACTCAAATGATGCAATATATTGGGTATAGTCATGCCGCCACTATTGAAACAAATGGATGATCAACGCTTTCGGGAGTCCCCGGGATTGAGTTACGAAGAGTTCAATGCGGGCGATATCTACGAGCACCGTCCGGGACGGACCATCACTGAAACAGATTCTATTTGGCACTCCCTTTTATGTATGAATCAACACCCCCTACATGTTAATCGAGACTATGCTGAAAGTACCGAATTTGGGAAAATTGTGGTGTCTAGTAGTCTGACTTTGGGGATTATTGCCGGTATGACCGTCAATCTACTCAGTGCAAAAGCCATAGCTAATCTAGGCTGGGAAGAGATTAAATTACAATCCCCAGTTTTTGTAGGTGATACTCTCTATGCTGAGAGCGAGATTTTAGCTAAGCGTCTGTCTAAATCCGATCCCAGTCGCGGTGTGGTAACCGCCAAGTCACGGGGCATTAAAGACGATGGGACACAATGTCTTGTTTTTACTCGATCTTTTCTCATAAAAGTATAAAAATCACCCTTTCGTCGTGAATCATGAAGATATTACTATATTTTTCAATAGGTTGAAGATGTTCTGTCCGGGATGAGCTTATTGACTTATTGTTAAGCACATGTTAACATAATAGACAATAAGAATAGTTTATGAGCTCTATTCAGAAGCTCAAAGGAACCCACCTCATTATCACTCGAATTTAAAAATTCCATATGGTGCCCTTATGACTAAACTAAACCGCTTTCGTAATAATGAAAAATTAATCAAATATGGTGATCCAGAATGGCAAAAGGCCTATGAGCAAGGTTTGCTGGATATTCATTTTGAGCATATTGGACATGGCAAGCTAAAAGATCAACATGGCCATGAGTTTATTAATATGATCTCTTGTTCATACCTAGGTTTAGATACGGATAAACGAATTTTGCAAGGTGCACAAGATGGCATTGCAAAGTCATCAACTTTATTAATGGGTTCTTCTCGCCTTAGACTGCAGCCAAAGATTCTATATGAAGCAGAGAGTTCTCTCGCTGACCTCTATGGTGCAACTGCTATAACTAATGTTTCTTGTGGGGTTATGTCCTGTGGGGTTTTACCGCTGATAGCTTCGGGACATATGACAGATACCGGTCCGGTTACCATGGTTTTTGATAAACACGCACATTTCTCCATGAATGTAGCAAAACCTATTTGTGCTGATGAAGCAGAAGTACTAACGGCACCACATAATGATTTAAATTATCTAGAAGATATATGTAAGCAGCATGATAGGGTTGCCTATGTTTGTGATGGGATTTACAGCATGGGCGATAAACTTCCCATAAAAGATCTCTTAACGCTTCAAGAAAAATATGGCCTTTTTCTTTATATTGACGATAGTCATGGCTTATCAGTCTATGGTGAGAAAGGTGAAGGTTATGCTCGGTCAATGTTGGAAGAAGTCAATTCTAAAACAATGATTGTGGGTAGTTTATGGAAGGGCCTCGGTGCACGAGGCAGTGTCCTCATGCTTGGTGCGAAAGATAAATTAGAAATAATTAAGCGTCATGGTGGTGGTTCGGCATGGTCTCAATACCTTACAACAGCAGATTGTGGAGCTATTCTTGCTTCTGCAGAAATCCATCGCACTAGTGAATTGCATGAATTGCAGAGAAAACTGCAAAAAAATATTCAGTTGTTAGATGAACTGATTCCAAATGAACAAAATGGTTCGGACTTTCCTATTCGTGTATTACGCTTTGGTGAGCCAGATAAGGCTATTGAACGTTCATACAAGCTTTATCAAAAGGGTTATTACGCATCAGCTGTTTTCTTCCCTGTGGTGGAAAGAGGTAAAGCAGGCATTCGAATAATGATGCGAGCAAATCTCACAGAAGAACAAATTCGTGAGTTTGCATCTTTAGTGAAGGAGATGAGTTATGAGTAACTCAATGAATCCTAAACAAATTAAGAGCGCTCTTTTTCTGCCTGCCTCTAATAAGGATTATATTAAAAAAGCATTAGATTCAGGTGCTCATAGCGTGGTCTTTGATTTAGAAGATGCCGTTAGGCAAGAAGATAAGCCCATGGCGAGAGATATCGTTGTGGACCTTCTTAGTGAGCGTCAAGAAAAGCATGTGATGCTCAGAATCAATCAAATTAATACGTTAGAGTGTTTAGAAGATCTTTTAATGTTGGCAAATCATCAGTTGTATGTAGATGTGATTATATTGCCAAAAGCAGAGAGTGGTCGTGATATAACCATCTTATTTGATTTGCTTTCCCAAGCTGGTTATTCAGCGGATATTTTTGCTGTAATCGAGACTGCGCAAGGGGTCATGAATATGGAAGAGATAACCGCACATAAAAGATTGGATGGTGTGTTTTTTGGAATAGCTGACCTATCGTCAGATTTATCGGTAGATTTTGATGCCGACGTTATTAATGAAAGTCGTCACAAAGTAGTTCTTTCTGCAAAATCGCACGGTATCGCCGTATTAGATTCTCCTTCCTTTCAAATTGATGATATGGATCAAGTTAGGGCGAATATTACCGATACACTTAATTGCGGATTTACCGGGAAAGCAGCGGTGAACCCACAACAAGCCGTCATGATTAATGAGGCTTATTCTCAAAGTGACCGCTTAAGTAAGGCCAAATGGATTATATACAGAAATCAAAATAACAAGGGTCCTGCTATTTTCAAACGAAATGGAGAGCTCATTGGCCCCCCTTTCATAGCGTGGTCTAAATCAATTGTCGATCAGGATGGCATGTTACCTCCAATACACAAAAAGAAGAGATAAGTCAGTGAAAGCCGCTATCATACTCGTATCTAAGTTCGCGCATTGGTTAGACATTTTTGATGTCTCATTGTTGGATGAGCATTACGATGTATGCTTTATCCTTACTACGGAGGAGGGTAGAGACTGGCTGGAAAGCAATTTAAATATGACATTACTCACAACCTTGGTTATAAAACCTTGTGGGAAGGACAAACTGTGCCAATTAGACTCTGAGAGTACTATTCAAACTATTGATGAATATATTCTTACCAAATACAAAGAAATAGCCGTAGTGGGTTTAGATGAGTCTAATGTGGCATTAGCCGGCTTGATTCGTGATCATTATCAACTTGATGGTGATGGTTATGCCATAACAAAACGATTTCGTGATAAGTATTTAATGCGTGAGGCACTTGGAAATAGCGTCTACAATCTCCCTTATACTAGTTTTCAGGTTGAAGATGCATTTAATTCACCACAAGAATACTACCGTGAGCTAGTGTGTGAACTGGGGAATAAATTTATTGTTAAACCACGAAGTATGGCAGGAGCAATAGGCGTTCGTTTGATAACGAATGAATCTGAGTTTATAAATTATTGTGAACAGGAGCTAACACGGCAAGATAAACTAATGGCTGAGAAGTACATTGAAGGGATGGTTTATTTGGTGAATAGCACAGTTTTTCAAGGCATTTCTAAAGATCATATAATAACTCAGTCACTTCAGCCACAATTCAATAATACAAAACAACCAATTATTGTTCATCCAATAGTTCAAAGCTCATCCCTCATAGTTGAAAAACTTATCGAAGCTGCAGATAAGATAATCGACCTTGTTCAATATAAAAATGGTAGTTGCCATGTGGAATTCATGGTTACAGAAGAGAACGAAATTTATTTCATCGAAATAGGCGCACGTGTTGGTGGAGGGATGTACAAAAACCTATTTCTCAATGCTATGAATAAAAACTTTGTTAACGATCACGTTTTATCACAACTGAATGTAAATCCACATACGGGTAACTTAAATCCAGGCTATGGGGCGCATTGTTTTATAATGCCGAATGGTTTAACTGTGCTAAAAGAATTGTTGCCTAATCTGAAAAGTCAATATAAGTGTGAATTTCTCCCAGAATCTTCGCGACATGAGGCTGAAGATACGAGCCTATTAAACACCAGCGCCATACTTATTCTTTGGAGTACTGACCAGAGCAACTATGAAGTTGATCTACAAGAGCTCTTAAACATTTATGGTGAGAAGTAACTGGTTGAATTTTAATTGATTAGTCTGTGCAAGGCAGACTTCACGCAGCAAACCCATTTTGTGGTAAAAAAATAAACAGCACGGTCTGGCTCTTTGATTGCTAATCCCCCCCCATATAAGGTAAAATCGCTCAATTATTTTACCCAGGGGGCCAGCATGAATAGGATTACAGAAACTGCACTCACCTTTGATGATGTGTTACTGGTGCCTGCCTTATCCACGGTGATGCCCAAAGATGTGAATTTAAAAACCCAGCTCACGCGGGGAATCACCCTTAATGTGCCTTTGGTGTCTTCAGCCATGGATACGGTGACGGAAGCGCGTCTTGCCATTGCTATGGCGCAAGAGGGTGGTATCGGCATTATCCACAAAAATATGAGCGTATTTGACCAGGCCGTAGAAGTGCGCAAGGTAAAGAAATTTGAAAGCGGCGTGGTGAAAGATCCCATTACGGTGAGCCCCGATTTGTCTGTACGTGAATTATTGGATTTAACAGCAGCCAATAATATTTCCGGTGTGCCTGTGGTGGAAGGGGAACAGTTAGTGGGCATTGTCACCGCGCGTGATGTGCGCTTTGAAACAGTTTTAGATAAACCCCTCAGTGAAGTGATGACCCCCAAAAACCGCTTAGTCACGGTAAAAGAAGGGGCTGAACGCCAACAAGTGTTGCAATTATTACATAAGCATCGGATTGAAAAAATCTTAGTGGTGAATGATAATTTTCAATTACGTGGTATGATGACCGTAAAAGACATTCAACAAGCCAAGCAAAAACCTTTATCCAGTCGTGATACTTCAGGCCATCTTTTAGTGGGCGCTGCCGTTGGCACCGGGAAAGGTGCAGAAGAACGGGTTGCTGCATTGGTGGACGCAGGCGTGGATGTTATCGTTGTGGATACAGCTCACGGTCACTCGCAAGGTGTTTTAGATCGCGTTAAATGGGTGAAAAGCAATTTCCCTAATTTACAAGTCATTGGTGGTAACGTAGCCACAGGTGAAGGTACGCAAGCATTAATTGATGCCGGTGCCGATGCTGTCAAAGTTGGTATGGGCCCAGGTTCCATTTGTACCACGCGTATTGTTGCCGGTATTGGTGTACCTCAAGTATCAGCTATTATGAATGCCGTTGCTGTGGCTGGAAAAGCCAATGTCCCAATCATTGCCGACGGTGGCATTCGTTATTCTGGGGATTTATGCAAAGCCATTGCCAGTGGGGCGCATTGCGCTATGATCGGCAGCTTGTTAGCCGGTACAGAAGAATCGCCTGGTGAAGTGGAATTGTATCAAGGTCGTTCTTACAAAGCTTATCGTGGCATGGGTTCCATGGGCGCTATGGCACAAACCCATGGCTCATCGGATCGGTATTTCCAATCTTCCAAAGAAGCCGAAAAATTAGTTCCTGAAGGCATCGAAGGTCGTGTCCCTTATAAAGGACCTGCCGTTGCTATCATCCATCAATTGGTGGGTGGCCTGCGTGCAAGCATGGGATATACGGGTTCAGCTGATTTACAAACCATGCGTACCAAGACCCATTTCGTTCGCATTACCAATGCGGGCATGAAAGAAAGCCATGTACATGATGTAACAATTACTAAAGAAGCGCCTAACTATCAAATGGATTAAACATGGATATTCACAACCATAAAATTCTAATTTTAGATTTCGGTTCTCAGTACACACAACTTATTGCACGCCGTGTGCGTGAGGCAGGGGTTTATTGTGAACTGCACAGCTGTGATATAGACGATGACAGTATTCGCGAATTTTCACCCAACGGGATTATTCTTTCAGGTGGCCCCGAAACCGTTACTGCACAAGATCCTTTACGAGCGCCTCAGCTGGTCTTTGAATTAGGCGTGCCTGTATTGGGTATTTGTTATGGGATGCAAACCATGGCGGCGCAACTGGGCGGTAAGGTTGATACCCATGCTCAGCGGGAATTTGGTTATGCGCAAGTGGAAATTCACGGCCATTCGCCTTTATTAGCGGATATTGAAGATCATGCTTCTGAAGCAGGTATCGCTTTATTGGATGTCTGGATGAGTCATGGTGATAGAGTTGACTCCATACCTGAAGGATTTAGAAGTATTGCTCGAACACCCAATGCCCCTTTCGCAGCTATTGCCCATGAAGACAAAGCTTTTTACGGTTTGCAATTTCATCCTGAAGTAACTCACACCCGCCAAGGTCAACGCATTATGCAACGTTTTATCCACGATATTTGCGGTTGTGATTCCCAATGGACGCCCGCGAATATTGTCGAAGAAACTATCGAACATGTGCGCCAAACCGTAGGCCAGGATAAAGTCTTATTGGGTCTCTCAGGTGGCGTAGATTCCTCTGTGGTGGCAGCATTATTGCATCGTGCTATTGGTGATAATCTAACGTGTGTTTTTGTGGATAACGGTTTATTACGTTTGAATGAAGCAGAACAAGTGATGAGTACCTTTGCTGAGCACATGGGAGTGAAGGTCATCCATGTGGATGCAGAAGAACGTTTCTTAACTGCATTAGAAGGCGTCGATGATCCAGAAGCTAAACGCAAGGTGGCGGGGCATGCTTTCATTGATGTGTTTTCTGAACAAGCCGAAAAATTAAAAGATGTGCATTGGCTGGCCCAAGGTACCATTTATCCTGATGTGATTGAATCAGCTGCAGTAAAAACAGGTAAAGCCCATGTGATTAAATCCCACCATAATGTAGGTGGTTTGCCGGAAGATTTACATTTCAAACTATTAGAGCCGTTGCGAGAATTGTTTAAAGATGAAGTGCGTAAAGTAGGCTTAGAATTGGGTTTGCCCTACGATATGGTCTATCGACATCCTTTCCCTGGGCCGGGCCTATGTGTGAGGATTTTGGGTGAAGTTAAAAAATCCTATGCGGATATATTGCGACAAGCCGATGCGATTTTCATTGAAGAATTATTGAAACAAGATCTCTACCATAAAGTTTCTCAGGCTTTCGCGGTGTTTTTACCGGTAAAAAGCGTAGGTGTTGTGGGGGATGCTCGTCAATATGAATACGTCGTGGCCCTGCGTGCGGTTGAAACCGTGGATTTTATGACAGCTCATTGGGCACATTTACCCCATGCATTTCTTTCTCATGTTTCCAATCGCATCATCAATGAAGTGCGTGGTATTTCACGTGTGGTTTACGATATTTCAGGCAAGCCACCCGCCACCATTGAGTGGGAATAATCATGCAATCCCATGAAGCATTTATGGCTTTGGCCATTGAACAGGCTTGCTTGGCTGAGTCAAAAGGTGAAGTGCCCATTGGCGCTATTATTATTCATGAAAATAAAATCATAGCCAGTGCCCATAATGGCCCGATTACACAAAAAGATCCCAGCGCCCATGCCGAAATCCAAGCTATGCGTCAAGCAGGGCCGACATTAGGGAATTACCGTTTATTACACTGCCAGCTTTATGTCACGCTAGAACCTTGTCTCATGTGCGTGGGTGCCATGGTGCATGCGCGCATTGAACAAGTGATTTTTGCTGCCAGTGACCCCAAAGCTGGCTGCATGGGCAGTGTGTGTGAAGCCCATAACATGTCTCATCTAAACCATCGTATAAAAGTCACAGGAGGCATTCTGTCGTCTGAATGCAGCGAACTGCTACAAGCCTTTTTTCGAAAACGTCGGTAGATGTGGTCACATATTAACCGTCCCGTTGGCAATTGCTTCTCGCTACAACTATATTAAGAAGACGTTAGGGGGAGAGGGACAGGCATGGTTTTACGTCGTTTGATAGGCTTAGGGGGCATTCCATGTGGGGAGACGCTTCTAGCTAGACGTATCGGTCGTTATTTTGATTATTTGAGTATTTTGGTCATTGTGGTTTTGGCCTGGCAATGGCATTTGGACGTGCGAGACTCCTTGGGCACTTCAGTCAATGTAACATTGAATCTGTGTGTTTGGATGTATTTTGTGATCCAGGTTGCCGTAGGTCTGTACGTGGTAGAAGAAAAAAAACGGTACATTAAAACCAATTGGTTGCTAATCCCTATTATTGTTGCAGGTATCCCTTTTATTATGGGGTATACGCCGCCCTACGATGTTTTAGAATATTTGCGTCCTCTGTTTGCTGCCGTATTAATTATTCCTTGGGTAACATTATGTCAGCGAGCTTTATCCGATGGTCGATTAGGTACAACCATCATTGTGGCTATTATCATTATTTTCTTGGCGGGCATTGTTATTTCAGGTTTTGACCCAGGCATACCCACACCACTTGATGGCATTTGGTGGGCATGGGTTACCGTGAGCACAGTGGGTTATGGTGATGTGGTGCCTGTGAGTTGGGTGGGACGGATCTTTGCAGCATTGCTGATTCTTATGGGGCTGGCATTATTCTCGGCTATTACTGCTAATTTTGCCGCTATTTTTGTGCGCCGAGATTTTCGTGATGTAAAATTAGATGAATTGCATTTTGAGTTAGAAGCGGAAGAAGAAATTCTTTTGCAATTAAAAGAATTACAAAGTCGTTTAGAGCGTATGGAAGAAAAATTAGATAAACGTAAATAGACCGCTTCCTTAGAAATGGACTCATGTATTCGCTTACCCTACGTCATTCTGGGATGACGTAGGGAGTTGTAGAGTAGATAGTTTGTTTCAAACAATAGAAGCTTCTTCTAACTTTTTAGGTACAGCAATATTCTTTAAACGCGCGTATTGTGGCAAACCATTTTTATAAGGCGGGTAATCTTCGCCTTGAATCAACGGTGCCATATAATCGCGGCAAGCTTGAGTAATGTGGTAACCGTCTTGTGTAATATATTCATCAGGTAAAGGTTGTTCCACTAAAGCAACATTATCTAACGCGGTTTCACCAATTTTCCACAAATAGGTATCACCAGGAATACGTTCGATGGTAAGCATAATGGCATTTTTGCCGGCCAGTGCACGTTCTACAGCGGTTTTACCTAAAGCATAAGCTTGATCCACATCGGTTTTTGAGGCGATGTGACGAGCCGCGCGTTGTAAGTAATCCACCAAAGCCCAATGGTATTTATAACCCAGTTCTTTTTGAATGAGATTAGCTAAGAGGGGAGCAACGCCGCCCAACTGGGCATTACCAAAGGCATCTTTCAAACCAGAATTGCTGATAAGATTACCTTCGCCATTTTTAATGCCTTCTGAGGTAACAATGGCGCAATAAGAGTGGCGTTTCACACATTCATCTACTTTCTGCAAAAATTCTTTTGCATTGAATGTGCGTTCAGGGAATAAAATAATATGCGGCGCATCGCCTTCTTGTTCTTGAGCTAAGCCACCTGCCGCTGCAATCCAGCCAGCATGACGGCCCATGACTTCCATAATAAATACCTTTGTGGAATTGGCTGACATGGAAGCTACGTCTAGACCGGCTTCACGAATGGAAATAGCAATGTATTTTGCAACGGAACCAAAGCCTGGACAATTATCTGTAATGGGTAAATCATTGTCGACGGTTTTAGGTAATCCAATACATGTAATAGGGTAGCCTAATTGCTTGCTGACTTTTGCTACTTTGTTTGCAGTATCTTGAGAATCACCGCCACCATTATAAAAAAAGTAACCGATATTATGTGCCGCAAAAACATCGATGAGACGTTGGTATATTTCAGGGTTTTCTTCGTAGGCAGGTAATTGATAACGGCAAGATCCAAAGGCACCTGCAGGTGTATGGCGCAGCATTGCGATGGACTCGTCGGATTCCTGTGATGTGTCAATAAGGTCTTCACGCAATGCGCCTAATATACCGTCACGCCCTGCATAGACGGTACCGATATCCTCTTTGAATTTACGTGCTGTTTCGATGACACCGCAGGCGGTAGCATTGATGACAGCAGTGACGCCCCCAGATTGAGCATAAAAGATATTTTTCTTAGTCATGAAGTGTCCTGTTATTAACCATTCGGAAGCTGGAACTATACCGGAGATTAGACGCTTTATCCATATCTTTCATCGGCCCCTACTATTGTATAAAAGACATTCCAAAAGCATGGAAACTGAGCTAGAATGGGCTCCTTAGTGGTTTACGCCCATGGGGTAGTTGAGAGAGGGACATCATGCTGAAAAAATCCTGGATTTTTATCGTATTATTATTATGTTGGAGTGCATCAGCTTATGCTGATCAGGATGTAGCTGGTTTTTCCGGACAAATCTATAAAGGCTTTATGGCTCTCATCCAGCTCAGCTACATCATGTGCTGGGTCGGTGGTGCAGGCATGATCTTTGGTGCTTTGATTCAATATAAGGCCCACCGTGATAATCCTCAACAAGTGCGTTTATCACGCCCTTTCGTATTTTTAGCCTTTGGTATTGTTTTTATTTGTATCCCTTTTCTTGTGAAATGGGTCGTCAGTACGGGCGGCGTAACACCATATTATCAGTAGATATTTGATTGAATTGAGAAACCAATAGACAGAATCAGTAAGGAGGTATTAAATGCCTAAATTTACAACAAAAGATAGTACAGAGCTTCACTATGAAGTGTTTGGTCCCTCTCTAGATAGCGATGAAAATTTCGTGACCATGATTTTTTCCCATGGTGGACCGGGGTTGTTAGATGGCCGTTCTTATTATGAATTTTGGCGTCAGTTTGCTTCAGATAATGTGCGTGTTGTTTTTCCCGATCAACGAGGCAGTGGTCGCAGTGATGATCCTGCAGATGAATCAACGCTTAATATCCATCAACATGCCGCAGACATCAAAGATTTTTGCACGCAACATAAGATAAACAAACCTGTTGTAGCAGGGGTTTCTCAGGGCGGATATGTTTCTCTGGCCTACGCTTCCACTTATCCCGATGATACGGGTGGGTTGATTGTATGTAATTCCGAAGCCAAGCGTGATACGCAAGTGCGTATAGCAGCTTATCGAAAAAATCTCGTGGAGTTCTTTGAGGTGGAAGAGGCTCAAGCTAATGAGTTAGCCGATAAGATTGGAAAAATCGACGGCCAATGGAATTCTGAAGAATATATGGCCTTATTCGGTGATTATTATTCAAAAGCAGGTGAGTCTTTTGAAATCGCTGACCATCCCGTTACCTGGAATAAGTTCATGGGCGAAGAGTTTGGGACTTTTGATTTAGAGCGGGATTTGGCAAAAATCACATGTCCCGTTCTATACATGGTAGGAGAGTACGATTGTGTGCATCCTTCAGCATCGGCCCTTAGAACTCGATCCTTAATGCAAAATGCCAGTTCTATGACATTTGAAATTATACAAGGCTCGGCGGACCCCGTTTATGTAGATAAAAAAGATCGTGCCACAGAACTGGTGATGACTTATGTGGACGAAGTAAAATCAAAATTGGTGCCTCATCGAGGCATGGGTTGCAATGCTTGAAAGTCTGTAAATAACAAAGACTCTGAGGATAAATAAACAGGGATCGTTTTCATGACAATAGGCCATTCTACAGGGTCGCAGAATAAGATATCCATAATACCGTTGTTTGTAGTTATTTTTGTGGATGCCATGGGGTGGGGAATTGTTTACCCCAGTTTTCAGCCCGTCATATTGAATAACCTGATAGGCTTATTCCCTTCCCACACCTCATTGACGCAACTTAATATTTGGTATGAATCCATGGTGGGCATTTATATGCTGTTCATGTTTATCATGTCACCTGTTTTAGGCAGCCTCTCAGATCGCTATGGTCGTCGTATCATACTAACCATCTCTATGTTAGGTAATGCCGCAGGCTTTTTGTTAAGTGGCATTGGGTTACATTGCAATAGTTTACTTTTGATTATTCTTGGTCGCATAATCGCTGGGGCGACGGCTGGGAGCTTACCCATAGCCCAGGCGGCTATGATGGATATTAGCAGTGAAGCAGAAAAACCAAAGCGTATGAGTTTAGTGGCTTTTGCTAATCTCAGTGGTTTTGCGATTGGTCCTGTTTTAGGTGGATTATTTTTAAATAGAAATATTTGGGGACCAGACCTTAGTTACAGTACGCCCTTTTGGTTGACCATGGTGCTTGGTTTGATTGGTGCAGTTTTAGTATTAACTTTATTTAAAGAGACCTACAGTGGTAATAAGACTCAGAACATAAATATATTAATGGGCATGACAAATATTAAAAAAGCCTTTGTTTCTAGAAATACGGGTAGTCTGTTTTGGGCCTTTAGTTTTTATATGTTAGCTTGGGGAATGTTTTTTTCCATGATTCCCTTGCTGTTATCCGATAGGTTTAATTGGAATGTTTCTGAGGTTGGAGCATTTTTAAGTTTTACAGCATTGTTCCTTGCCATTGGTGTTTTGTTGGTTATTCCCCAGTTGATGAAAATTGCGAAATTAAACAGTATTGTTTATGGCGCTCTAGCTATTATGGTTGCCTGTTGCGTACTATTCCCATACATTCATCACTCTCTCTTCCTTTGGCTTACGGTAATATTCACAGCATCAGCCCCTATCGCTTATGTTTGTTTAGCCAGCATGTTGTCCAATGCGGTAAGTATTCATGACCAGGGTAAAGTCATGGGCGTGCTAGGTTCTCTAGTGGCTTTGACTTGGGGCATTGGTCCCATGGCTATTGGGTATTTTGCTAGTATTAATTTCATGACGGCTTATATGATAACAGGCGCTTCATTTCTCGTTGCCCTGATAATTGTGGTAAAAGTTAAATAAATTCAACCGGAGATAACGATTGAATGATATATAAATAGTGCACACATATGAAAGATGAGGTCGATAAAATGCGCAAGAAGGTCAGTGGCTCAGAGGTAATTGTATTAGCAAATTATCCTATACAAATGCAGGCCCAAAGTATTAATAATATAATGGCCGAGGTTGAACTCCCATTGATTTCTCAGCCTATTCAAAGCGATGATTTGATTTCAGAATTACGCAACCCACAAAGCTATATGTATAACCATTCAAACTCGCAAAGTATTTTGCTTTTTCTCAACCCTGGTTTAATTAAGCATACTGACTTGAGTGACTATATAAATGCATTAATAGAATCTATCGGATATGCCCAGACTAAACTAAAAGCGCCTATATTCCTTATTTGGATGCCGAGCAAAGAAAGCCACAGTGGAATGGGAGCCGCCCTGGAAAGTTTAAAAAGCATGCGTGAGCTTACTGTCATTGAGAATCACATGCTAGATTATGATAATGTTTTTGATGAGGAGATGGAAGCATTAGTTTATGCTCCTTATTCAAAGGCATTTTATGATGAAACGACCTATAGAATGCTTAAGGCCATGCAACGAGTATTGGATCCAGCATATAAAGTCATTGTGGTGGATGCAGACAATACCTTATGGGAAGGTGCATGTGCGGAAGGCGAATTATCAGATATTACTATCCATGGTCCCTATGAAGATTTACAGAAGTTCTTAATTCAACTGGAAGGTGAGGGTTGGATAATATGCCTTAATAGCAAGAATATTGAGTCAGATGTTTTCCATGTTATAGATAACCACTGTCATATGCTCATGGGCCGAGAACATTTCTCCCATTGGCGAGTTAATTGGGATGACAAAGCAGATAATTTAATGTCGCTGTCAGAAGATTTAAATTTAGACCTTGCTAGTTTTATTTTCATTGATGACCGACCAGAAGAATGCGCTAATATTCAGTCAAAGATACCTGAAGTAATGACCATACTATTTTCTTCTCAAGGTCACGACATTGAAACTATAAAGAATCTATGGATATTCAACAGCGGAGCAAAACAAGGATCAAGGACTGGATTTTATCAAGCTAACCATCAGCGCGAAAAACAAAAGCGATCGAGTATCTCCTATGCTGATTTTATCGAGTCGCTCAATATGGATATTGAGCTCGTTGAGCTTAATAGCGTTCACATGGAAAGAATTGCAGAGTTAAGCCACAGAACCACTCAGTTTAATTGTCGGAACAGCAAGCTGACAGCGAAACAATTAGTCGATTATTCATCTGCTCATAGTTATGTTGCACGGATAAAAGATCGGTTTGGTGATTATGGAATCTCCGGTTTTATAAGCTCAGAAAGAAAAAATCACATACTTTGGATAAAAGATTTCTTTGTTAGTTGTCGAGCCTTGAACAAAGGGGTTGAACATAGGATTATTCGAGAGATTGCGTTACGCAATAAAGACTCAGTCAAGTTTATAGCTATTCCCTTTATAAAGACCATCAGAAATGAACCGTCTGAAAACTTTCTAAATGATTTGGACGCTGAAAAGAAACACATAAAAGATTATGTGGTTTATATGGTCAGCATAAATCATGCCTTAGCCTTAAGTTTTATTCCTAAAGAAACCTCTTCAAATGTTACCAATAAAGATAACCGGCAAGCCAGATTATTTCATGGGCATGCACTCTTAGCCTTGGCCAAAAGCAAGCTTCAAATCAGTTCTTATATTTCAGGGAATAGGGGCCTTGAGTCAGAGTTGCGCCATATTTGGTCGTCAGTATTGCCAGAGAAGTATTCTGACGAATCTATAATGAACTCCAGTCTCCCAACTCTTGGCGTGAGTTCATTAGGTGCGGTAGAAATAGCTGTTAAGATAAATAAAGCTTTTGGTGTTAACTTTGGCATCAAAGAAATATATGAAAATGATACTGTTCACAAGCAAGTTCAATGCATTCAAGAAAGAAATGTTTCCGCATCATGCAGCAATGAAAAATATTTGGGCCCGATGCTAGCGTCGTCTAATCAGACTTCACTATATATGCTAGATAAAATACATAAGACTTGGGGCTTTAATATGCCTTCAGTTTACTCGGTAAGAGGCGCTATCAATTACAGCGCATTGACTGATGCAATAACTGGTTTGATTAAAGCGCACCCCATACTTAACTCAAATTTTCACACAAGAGATAATTCATTAGAATTAGTGATTTCTGATGTGGCACGCTTCAGTTTGCAAATTATTGAAATGCCTAAGGCTAAAAAAGAAGATCTGCTTGCTTATTGTAAAGAACAAGAAAGAAGGCCGTTTGATTTAGATAATGATCTTTTGATAAGAGTAAGTGTGATAAAAATAGCGTCAGAAGAGCACCTCCTCATTTTTAATGTTCACCATGTTGTTTTTGATGGATGGTCTGAAGTGCAGTTTTTTCAGCAATTGGCCAATGGGTATAATAAATTAATTAGAAAAGAACCTTTTACTTTTCATCCCAGTAAGCATGATTATTTTGAATATTGTCGTCACCAGCAAGAGTGGCTTACAACAGATGCGGCTAGGATACAAAGCACATATTGGCGAGAACGACTCCGTAATGCCAGTTATACTGAGATTGACCCGGATGTGGCTGGTGATAATCAGAAACCTTATCAAGGCAGCTATACTGAATTCAAGCTACCAGAAGGCAGCCATGAAAAATTAAATCAAATAGCCTTATCCAAAAATACCACTGTTTTTAATATTCTTTTTTCGCTATTTAATCTGGTTGTGTCAAAATACGTTAATAAAGATGATATTTTGCTTGGTTGTCCTTTTTGGGGAAGGCCCAGCGCTCAGTTCAGCGAGGCATTAGGCTATTTTGTGAATTTGGTTTTATTACGAACTTATCTTACAGCTGATGCTACATTGGATGAATTGATACGTGATGTCACTAAGAATGTCAAGCAAGCCCAGTTAAATCAAAACTTGCCTTTTGCCAAGGTGGTAGAGCAGTCTTCATTAATGAACCAAGATTTCAATGGGCCAAAGATTCAATTTTCATATCACAAAGAATCTGTACTATCCCTGGACGACCTAATAATAGAAAGATTTTACAGGGGGTATGATTTAGCAAGATCAGGATTTATTTTCGAAATTGAAGAAGCTGGCTTGAAAGGCGGTGTATATCACTCTAGTGGTTACTCAAAGAGATTGATTTCATCCTTTATCCATGCCTATATGGATTTGGTCAGTTCCATTGATAGCATCATGGATAGAACAATAAAATCAATCCCATTGTATGCGGAGATGAAGCTTTCAACTTCTTTCATTAACCCCAGTTACAAACCTACAAACTTAATCTCTATTTTTGAAAAAACAGCCGAATCGCAAACTGACAATATTGCTTTGCGCGATACAAAGTATTTAACATTTTCTCAATTGAATGAAGAATCTAAGACAGTAGCCGCAAACTTGCAGAGCAAAGGGTTCAAGCCAGGTGACATTATTGGTATAAGCTTGGATAAATCCATCAGCTTGGTCGTTACATCTCTCGGAATTGCTAGAATGGGGGCAACTTATGTCAGTCTAGATAGCTCACATCCAGACAAATATCTAAGAGCTATCTGTAAAAGCTCAGATCTAAAAAGTGTAATCACTGAAGAAAGGCACTATAAGCGTATACAAGCATTATCAGCAGCCATGACTTATGAAGAGTTGTCCTGTGACTATGGTAAGGCACTCCAAGATGTCATGATCAATCCAGAAACGATTCTGTATATCTTGTATACCTCAGGCACAACAGGCCAGCCTAAAGGGGTGAAGGTAAGCCACGCAAATTTCTATAATTTATATCGCTCACTACAAAATCGTTACCATATTAATAGTGAAGACAAGATGGCTTATTTCCATTCCTATGGTTTTGATGTGGGACAATGGGAGATGTGGTCTTGCTTATTGAATGGATGTGAATTAGTTATCCCAACGAGCATCACAGTGAAGTCACCTCAGAAATTCATTGATTTTCTGTTAGAGAATAAGATAACAGTACTTTGTCAAACACCCTCTGCCTTTGAGCATTTGACCAGTGCGATGTTGCATTTTTCATGCAAAAGCATCCCGTCCTTAAGATTGGTTGTGTTTACGGGTGAACCTTTAGATTGCTCGGTATTGGAGAAATTTCCCACCTCAGATTCACAACCACTCGACTTTTTTAATATGTATGGTATTACGGAAGTAACTGTTTACTCCACCATAAAAAAAGTTTCCCTTGGTGTGGCCGGCACGCAGTTGGATAATATGGGGCAACCCCTAGATAACACGGCAATCTTTATTTTAGATGAGTCGATGCAACCTAAACCTATGGGGGCTATTGGTGAAATATACTTGGCCGGATATGGGGTGGCTCAGGGATATCACAATAATACTAGTTTGACCCATGAACGATTTAAGAAACTCCCAGGGACGAATATACCACTGTATAAATCAGGTGATATGGGCCGTATATTAGACAATGGTGACTTAGAATTTTATGGTCGTATAGATGAACAAATAAAAATACGTGGCCATCGCCTAGATTTACGTGATGTATCTAAGGAATTAAATGAATGTTGCGGAGTAAATCGTTCTGTGGTGATTGTGGAAGGTGACTGTGCTTCAGAGAACACATTGCGAGGGATTGTTGAGCCCGATAAACAACAATCATATCCAACCTATATGATGTGCCGATTAAGAGAGCGTGACCCAACCTTGTTGTTGCATAAATTACCCAACAATCTCACCATCGCGCATTCAAACCCCTTTGAAACAGAGACGCTATACGAAGAAATATTTTTAAATAATGAATATATAAAAAATGGTGTCGAGCTAAAGGATAATGATGTCATAATAGACATCGGTGCTAATATAGGTATGTTTACTTTACGTATGGCATTATCCCAATTAAATTTGCAGATATATGCCTATGAACCTATCCCACCTATCTATAACCTGCTAAAAAAGAATATTCAAATATACAATTTGGAAAATGTTCGCGCCTTGAATTTTGGTGTTTATGATAGAAGTGGTGATGTGAATTTTGATTATTATCCTAATGCTTCTGTGCTATCAACAATACATGGAGATAATTTACAAGAAAAAGATTTGATGTCAGCTTATATTCACAATAAGTACCCCTCAAATCTCAATCCAAACACAGTGGATTCACTGATTGAAAATCAATTGGGTAAAGAAACTTACGCTTGCAAGTTAACGACGGTTTCAAGAATTATCGAAGATAATGGGTTAACGAAAATTGATCTATTAAAAATAGATGCAGAAAAAAGTGAGCTGAATGTTTTGTTGGGGATAAAAGATAAGCACTGGGCCATGATAAGTCAGATAGCTATGGAAGTGCATGACCTTGGTGATAACGTATCAAAGTCCCAATCTATACTAGTTAAGCACGGATTTACAGTCCAAGTAATTGAGAATATAGAATTAAAGCAAACAGGCTTGATCATGCTGTTTGCCCTACGGCATTCAAGCAAAGAAAGCCAAACGAAACTTGAGCTGAATTGTCCCAATCAGTGGACAGAAGACTTAATAGAAAAAGCCCGTGCTCATCTTGAGCAGCGGTTACCAAGCTATATGCTACCTTCGTATTACCATATAGTAAGCGAATTACCTCTAACGATGAATGGTAAGCTGGATAAGAAAACCTTAGCTAAGCTAACCCGGAAGCAGAAAAGTGCGCCTAAGTCTTCAGGAAATAATCTTGAGCAGGGTATTGCCAAAGTTTGGCGAGATGTTTTAAAGTCAGAGGATTTTACTTACCATGATAGTTTTTTTGAGGTAGGTGGCAACTCATTAATGCTCATGCATTTATACGAAAAGTTAGAAACCATGCTTGAAGGGTTGGAGATCACTGATTTGTTCAGGTACCCAACTGTGAATAAGTTAGCATCGGCATTTTCAAATCAACCAATTAATGCAAATAACACGCCCGACCAGTCATTGGACGTCTATGATCAAGATATTGCTGTCATTGGCTATTCATTCCGTTTGCCCGACACTGATTACGACACGCTATGGTCAAATTTTCTAGAAGGCCAATGTGTGATAAAAGAATTTTCTAGGCAGGAGCTGCTGGAATTTAATGCAGACAAGCTGAGAATTGAGCAGCCTAACTTTATTGCAAAAGGCTCCCTATTAAATAATATTGATTCTTTTGATGCGAAGTTTTTTGGAATTCGGTCTGTCGAGGCCATCGCTATGGATCCACAGCATAGAGTCCTGATGGAGTTAGCATGGGAAGCTTTAGAGCGTTCTGGATATTCACCGGAAAAACATGCTGAAGATATCGGTATAGCATGTGGTGTGGGGGCTAACTACTACACTACAGTAGAGACACCTGGTCTACTGTATATCGACCGTGAAATGTTTAGTCAAAAGGACTTTTTGCCCACAAAGATTGCCTATAACCTGGATTTAAAAGGGCCTGCTTATAATATTAATACCGCTTGTTCAACGGGATTGGTGAATGTAATCAAAGCTTGCCAAAGTTTATTATTAAATGAAGCCGATATTATGTTGGCTGGGGCCGGGACATTAGTATTACCTGGTAAAGCAGGTTATAACGTGGAAGAGGGCAGTATATTATCGACCAAAGGTGAATGCATACCCTTTGATGAAAATGCCTCAGGCACGGTGCTAGGGTCAGGCGCAGTAATTTTCACATTAAAAAAATTGTCTAAAGCATTAGACGATAATGACAATATCCATGCCATTATAAAAGGATATGCTATCAATAATGATGGTAATGAAAAAATGAGTTATGCTGCACCAAGCATTGATGGTCAAAAGCGTTGTATTGAGAAAGCTCTAAGACATGCTAATGTTTCAGCAAAAGATATCAGTTATGTTGAAGCTCATGGTACGGGTACCAAACTAGGTGACCCTATAGAACTCCGTGTTTTAGAAGAAATTTATGCCTCCCAGGGCGCACTACAAGCTAATTGTGGCCTTGGGTCCAGTAAAGCCAACTATGGACATACAGATACCGCGTCAGGTGCTTTGGGTTTATTAAAAGCTATTTTGATATTAAACAATAAAGTCATTCCACCACAATTCTATTGTAGCAAACCCATAATAAGCGAAAAAAGTCCTTTCCATATGAGCTCTGACATCACTGTCTTAAATGACATGCAACCATACGCGGCAGTAAGCTCATTTGGTTTGGGTGGGACTAATGCTCACATGATTATTCAGGCACCAAAAAACCATAGTCACGCTGTCTCTTTGTTGCCTAATATAGTGTTACTTTCAGCAAAAACTAAACAAGCGCTTCAAGAACAAATTTTGCGTTTAAAGCAGTACATTTCATATAAGGATAGTTTGACAGAACAAGAGCTAACGGCCATTTGTTATACTTTGCAATGTGGTAGAAATGATTTCCAGTATAAAAAAGCCTATGTTATTCGTGATTTATCAGACCTTCTTAGGCACCTATCAAGTGGATTGAATCTGACAATTGAAGGAAACAGTCACTTATTGCCAGATGCCTTCCAAAAACATTTATCTTATTGGCTAGAAGGTAAGGTGGTTGATTGGAATACCTTGTATGTTGAGAAACCTAGGAAAATGATACTACCTACCTATCCATTTCAGCATAAAAAATATTTGCGAGGTGGTGAAGTGACCTTTTCGGTATCTGAAGATATTGCTACTGAAATAAATGAAATGTCCATGGTTTGTGGATTAGGTCACGATAGGGTAGTGCTTGCTAACGAATATATCGTTAATAGAGTTATAAAGCTATTCCAAGAGTTACTTGGTTGTGATGAAGTGACATTATCAGATAATTTTGAAGACTTAGGCGGCGATTCCATGTTGGCAATTACAATTTTATCTCATATGGATAATGAATTTGGCTGCAAACTAAAAATTAAAGATATACTGACGGTGGAAACAATTGAAGATACTATAAATATTATCACAGATTCAACAGCGCCTCATCAAACTCCTAAGGATTTAGTTTGTTTGCAAACGGGGTCCAGTACTTTACCGCCTATTTTCATGATTCATCCAGGTAATGGCTGTTTGTTCCAGTACCAAAGATTTATTAAACATTTAGATACACCAAGAACAGTTTATGGTATAGCGAACCAGATATACAGTGATGATTATATGCTCTATGCTTCCATTGAAGATATCGCGCAAGCCTATATCAAAATGATTGTTACGGCACAAAAGGAAGGGCCTTACACTTTGGCTGGCTGGTCTTTTGGTGGGTCGGTTGCCTTTGAAATGACAAGGCAATTAGAGCAAAAAAATAAATCGGTCGATCAACTAATTTTAATTGATAGCTGGGCTAAGCATGATCCTGATTTAATGAATCCAGCATATTTCAACCAAATGTATGGCCGCCATTTTGTGGAATTCTCTCATGAGAAAAGATCTCTGTTGATTCATCGATTACATGACGGGATGAAATTGTTGATAAACTATAAGCCTGGTATTGTAAAATCAGTGACGATATTATTTAAATCCCTTCAGATAAGTGAAGAATATAGGGTGGTTGATGAACCAGATAATCATTGGAAATCGCATGTGGCTAATGATTTGAAAATAGTCTATTCGCAGGGCGATCATCAAACTATTATTGAAGAACCTTGTATTATTGAAATAGCTCATCAATGTAAAGAGTTATTGACAAGCCAGTCTAAAGAAATGGAAAATTAATAGAGGAGAGTATCATGTACCAATTATCGGGCAAGGTGGCTTTAGTCACAGGCGGTAGCAAAGGTATTGGTTTTGCAACAGCTTCATTATTAGCGTCCCAGGGCGCTAAAGTTATTATTTCTGGCCGTGACAAAAATGCTCTTGATGCCGCTGTGAAATCAATTGATGGCGAGGTATGCGCTTTCCAATGTGACATTACTTCGGCTGAAGCTTTGGATAAACTTTTCGAACAAGTTTCTGCGAAGTACTCTAAGATTGACATACTATTTGCCAACGCAGGCAAGGTTACAGGTAAACAACGGTTTGAAGATATTTCTCAAGAAGATTTCGATGAGATAATTAATGTAAACTATAAGGGAACTTTTTTTAGCGTACAAAAGGCCGTGCCTTATTTGAATAAAGATGCTTCTATTATTTTGAATGCATCCATCGCTGGGACAACAGGTTTTTATTATAGTAGCCTTTATTCTTCTACTAAAGCAGCCATTATCCAATTAGCAAAGAATTTGGCAGCAGAACTTGCTCAATCAAATATTCGTGTAAATGCTATTTCACCGGGCTATGTGAAAACGGCCCCATGGAATAAAGCTTCCAATGGGCCGATATACGAGGCATTTAGTAATGAGGTCCCTTTGCAAAAGCGTTTTGCTTCTTTAGATGAAATAGCCAAAACAGTGCTTTTTTTGGCATCAGATACCGCTAGCTACATTACTGGACAAAATATTGTCGTTGATGGTGGTTTAACGGTGTGTCAAAAACAATGCATTGACGAAAGAATATAGTCCCATTATTTGATTTCTGGTACACTTCAGAACACTGTAGATATTTTATAAGAAGGATTGATTGTGGTTGACATAGATATACCTGGCTCAGTACAGACCAATGCAAAGAAAGTTTACCCTCAGTATTTGACCTTTCTCATTATGTTATATGTGACATTGACCCTCATTGGGGTTCCCTTACTTTATAAAATTTTCCAAGTGGGTTTTGTGGTTGGCGTTGGTGGTATTATCCCATTGCCATTTGTTCTATTGCTAGAAGATGTGATTGCAGAAGTTTATGGTTATCGCATATCACGAATGATGTTGTGGTATTTGCTCTGTAGCATGCTGCTGTTCATATGTGCAGAGTTATGGATTGTACACTTGCCTTCACCTTCCTATTGGCATCACCAGGATGCCTATAACACCGTGTTTGATGCTCTGGGTAAAGGCGTGCCTTTGATGGTGTTTGCTATTTTTCTGGGCCGTTTTTTAAACTTGTATATTATTACTAAGCTAAAAATGTTAGTCCGTGGACGTTATTTTTGGATGCGCAGTGTCTTCTCTTCCCTGGCTGGTGACATTGTAACACTTTCTATTTTATATAGCTTAGGCTTCACTACTTTACCTGTTCACGCCAGAGTGCATTTGTTTACATCGGATTTATTTGTTAGGTTAGTTTATTCCATTATCGGTGGTGGATTTGCTGTATTGTTAGTGCGCTTCTTGAAGCGTAAAGAAGGTCTTGATGTCTACGATTATTTCACTAACTTTAATCCCTTCAAGCTATCCTTGAAGGATGAAAAGTAGGTGCAAGGCTATGGTCTATTGGATATGTCCTAGCTAAAGGATAGAATCGCTTTGACTATTTTCTGGTACGGTAATACGCATTTGCCGTACCCGGCGTTTATCCGCTTGAGTGATTTCAAATCGATAACCTTTTAATTCCACCCTCTCACCCCGTTCAGGTAAGTGCCCGAATAGATTCACTACGATACCACCAATGGTAGTGAATTCTTCATTATCAAAATCGCAATGGAAGTATTCATTAAAATCTTCAATAGGTGTTTGTGCGTGTACCGTATAACTATTTTCGTTAATTTTAATGATATGTTGTTGTGCCATTTCATCGTGCTCATCGGAAATGTCACCTACGATTTGTTCTAACACATCTTCAATGGTTACTAATCCTGCAACACCACCGTATTCGTCCACAACGATGGCCATATGATTGCGATTTTGGCGGAAATCTCTTAGTAAGGCGTCTAAATGTTTTCCTTCTGGAATAAAGAGTACCGGTCTTAAGACGTCTTTAATATTGAACGTCCTGCCACTATCAAATTTATAGCGGAGTAAATCTTTTGCTAAGAGTAGACCGAGAATTTCATCTCGGTTTTCACCCACTACAGGAAAGCGAGAGTGACCTGATTCGATGATAGCGGGTATAAACTCTTCTGGTTTATCGTCGATTTCTACCACTACCATTTTTGACCGAGGCACCATGATTTCACCGGCGTGGGTTTCTGATACTTCTAACACACCTTCAATCATTTCTAGCGCATCGGCATCTAATAGGTGGCGGTGTTCAGCATCTTTGATGACTTTGACTAATTGTTTGCGGTCTTGTGGTTCACGTAAAAGGGCTTGTCCTATGCGATCTAACCATTGGCGTTTTTTTCTGCTCGAGTGTCCTTCATTCATGGGGTTCGTTCTCATCTAGTTCATAAGGGTTGGGAAAGCCCAGCTTTCTTAATAGGCGGATTTCTATAGCTTCCATGATATTTGCATCTTTTGCTATTACATGATCATAGCCCAGCAAATGCAATATACCATGTATGACCATGTGTGCCCAATGGGCAACAGGTTGTTTACCTTGTGCTTTTGCTTCTTCTTCAATGACTGAGGCGCAAACTATAATATCACCAAGAAAATAGGGTTCTACATTAGGTGGTGCAACATAAGGGAATGACAGAACGTTGGTGGTTTTTTCTTTTTTCCGGTAAGTGTGATTCAAGTTTTTCATTTCATCCTCATCAACGATGCGAATACAAACCTCGGCTTCTTCCTTTTCATCACATAGAGCCAATTCAACCCAACGTTTAAACTCAAAACGTGAAGGAACAGTGCTGAGGGAGGAAACATTCTGGAAATCAATCCGATACTTCATGCAAAATAGCCTCTTTGTCGTCAGTGGATTTCTCATGAATATCATAAGCTTCGACAATCCTTTGGATTAATGGGTGGCGTACAGCATCTTCAGCTTTGAAAAAAGTAAAGCTAACATTCTCAAGGTCTTTCAACACTTCGACAACATGTTTCAATCCAGATCGCATGCCTTTTGGTAAATCAATTTGTGTGACATCACCGGTTACAACAACGGTAGAACCAAACCCCATACGTGTCAGAAACATTTTCATTTGTTCTTTTGTGGTATTTTGACTCTCATCTAAGATAATGAATGCATCGTTGAGAGTGCGGCCGCGCATATAAGCTAATGGTGCTACTTCGATAATACCGCGCTCGAGCATTTTAGCCACTTGGTCAAAGCCAAGCATTTCAAAAAGTGCATCATAAAGCGGTCTTAAATAAGGATCTACTTTTTGTGCCATATCGCCAGGTAAGAACCCCAGTTTTTCTCCAGCTTCTACCGCTGGACGTACCAAAACAATACGGCGTACTCGTTCCTGCAATAAAGCATCTACGGCGCAAGCAACAGCAAGGTAGGTTTTCCCCGTTCCGGCAGGTCCTACACCAAAGTTTAAATCGTTATTGGAAATATTTTTTAAATAAAGCTCTTGGTTGGCATTGCGTGCTTTTATTTGTCCCGTAGATGTGGAGACAGTACCCAACTCACCATTTGATCTTTTTGGTGGTGGGGCAGTATGTATGCCTGCTTCACGAATAAATAAGTGTACGCGTGCGGGTGTTAAGGGTTCTTTTTGGGTAGTGGATTGATAGAGCTTTTCAATAATTTGTGAAGCCAGGTTGACGCCATTCTCTGAACCCGAGAGATGAAAAAGATTGCCACGGTGGTTGATTTCAATATCTAAGTGTTTTTCTAGGAGGCGTAGATTCTCATCGCATTGCCCGCACAGATCGGCAAGGCGTTGATTGTCCGTTGGCGCTAACTTAATAGAAGTGCTGTGCTGCTTTATCAAACTGGTTTACTTTAACCTCACTGATTAAGGGTATACCATAAGTATACTATAAAAGGCCTAACTTATTGAATTTAAGTCATTCTTTGACCAAGTCCCCGCGTAATGAGTTGGGACGTGCTTCGCTCACTAGAATATCAACGAAATCACCCTTTTGGCAATGTTCGCCATAAAAGTTCACCACACGATTATTTTCCGTGCGTCCACTCATTTCTTCTGGATTTTTCTTAGAGGGACCATCCACAAGAATGCGTTGTACGGTGCCTACCATATTTTTACTGATGTTAGCAGCATTATTAATGATTTTAGTCTGTAAACGGGATAAACGTTCTTTCTTTTCGTCCATGCTTACTTCATCAGGTAATTGCGCAGCAGGCGTGCCAGGTCGTGGGCTATAAATAAAACTGTAAGATGTATCAAAACCAATATCTTCAACTAGTTTTAGGGTTGCCTGAAAATCCTCTTCTGTTTCACCAGGAAAGCCCACAATAAAGTCTGAAGAAATTGTAATGTCGGGACGTATCTTACGTAGCTTACGCATTTTTGATTTAAATTCTAAGGCCGTGTGATTACGCTTCATTAACGTTAGGATTCGGTCTGAACCACTTTGCACAGGCAAATGTAAATGATTGGCGAGCTCAGGTACTTCAGCATAAGCTTGAATAAGATTATCAGAAAAGGCTAAAGGATGGGACGTGGTAAAGCGAATGCGTTTTATGCCTTCAATAGCCGCCGTATAATGGATCAGCAAGGCTAAATCTGCCGTTTCACCACCGTGCATAGGGCCTTGGTAATCATTAACGTTTTGACCTAGGAATGTGATTTCCTTAACACCTTGACGAGCTAAGGCAACAGTCTCAGCCAACACATCATCGAAGGGGCGACTGATTTCTTCACCGCGGGTATAAGGCACAATGCAGTAGCTGCAATATTTGTTGCAACCTTCCATGATGGACACATAAGCTTTCACGCCTGTGGCGCGGGGTTCTGGTAGACGATCAAATTTTTCTATTTCTGGGAAAGAGATATCAATTTGAGGTTGTTTCTCTTGGCGGGCTTTTTTAATCAGAAAGGGGAGGCGATGCAGAGTTTGTGGGCCAAAGACGATATCTACATAGGGTGCACGCTTACGAATGGCATTACCCTCTTGGCTAGCCACACAACCGCCTACGCCAATGATTAATTCGGGATTTTTCTTTTTCAGATTTTTCCAACGACCTAACTCAGAAAAGACTTTTTCTTGGGCCTTTTCTCGGATTGAGCAAGTATTAAGCAGTATGACATTAGCTTGGTCCACATCTTGGGTCAATTCTAGGTCAT
This sequence comes from Gammaproteobacteria bacterium, assembly GCA_021773195.1. Taxonomy (GTDB): domain Bacteria; phylum Pseudomonadota; class Gammaproteobacteria; order JAKBBU01; family JAKBBU01; genus JAJFKN01. The sequence continues at coordinate 66,065 of JAJFKN010000010.1, forward strand.
GAGTGTGCTTTAATAAATCCGCCATACGCGATGAATCATACTCATTCATCTGGCAGCCTTGGGTCTTAATGAATAATTTATTGGACATAACCCGTCTCTTATAGGTGTGAAGTGGGCCATTTTAGCCGATTCTGGCTTTATAAGGCAAACCTTGAAGCCCCATTGCCCTTCATACCCCCCCTAAATCCTGAGCAGTCCTTGGATATTGAGGGATTACTAGGCCTGAAGGCTTGCCTCAAGGGCCCACAATGCGTAGAATGGCCGAACTTAAATAGAAGGCCCTGTAGGGCTATTAATAACAACTCCTTGCCTTACAGCTTTGCTGGAGGCTTAGAGCCAAGAGGAGACCATTATGCGTCACTATGAAATTGTTTTCATGGTTCACCCTGATCAGAGTGAACAAGTCCCTAATATGATTGAACGCTATAAAGACCTTATTACTAAGGGTAGCGGCATCATCCACCGTATGGAAGATTGGGGGCGTCGTCAATTAGCCTATCCCATCAATAAAATCCACAAAGCACATTATGTGTTGATGAACATCGAATGCGATCAAGCTATTCTCGATGAAATCACCAACCTATTTCGTTTTAATGATGCGGTATTACGTAATCTTATTATCCAAATGGATGAGGCGGTTACGGAAGCTTCTCCCATGGCGAAAAGTAAAGATGAGCGTTCAGAAAGACCCGATAGGTCTGAGAGATCTCCTCGTCCGTCAGTGGAAGAAGTGACTGAAGAAGTTGCTGAAGATAGCATTGAAGAAGAAAAATAACTGGAATTATTGAGGAGAAAGAATTATGTATAATCGTCGTCGTAAATTTTGTCGCTTCACGGCTGAGAAAATGAATGCTATTGATTACAAAGATGTAGGTCTTTTAAAACCATACATCACGGAAACAGGTAAAATCGTTCCTAGTCGTATTACAGGTACGAAAGCCCGTTACCAACGTATGTTAGCGACCGCTATCAAGCGTGCTCGTTACTTAGCGTTGCTACCCTATTGCGATAGCCACAAGTAAGTAACGTGAAACGTTTTGGCGAATTCATTATGGCAAAGCGGCTAAATGCTGCTTTGCTCGCCTTTGTTTTTGGCTTCATACCACTCTTTGGATGGGTAAGTGTAGTCATCGTGTCTCTAGTAACTTTAAGATTAGGGGCACGTGAAGGCGCCATGGTTTTGATGTGGGCTATCGTGCCTGATGTTGTATGGGCAGCCTTAGGTCACCCTCGCGTTTTGCTGTATGGCATCGTGATGGGGAGTTTGTTCGTTTACTTGATGGCCATTGTGCTACGAGAAACGGCATCCTGGGGGAAGGTACTGGAAGTCACTGCTCTATTAGCCGGGTTAGGCGTGGTAGCGGTGCATCTTTTTCACCCCGATATTGTGCAATGGTGGATGCAACAATATCAAAGCTATTTGAATGAAGTAACGAAAGCGGTTCAAATAAGTGGTGACAGTGCTTATCAACAAAGTTGGCAACAAACGTCAGCGATGTTGCAAAAAGCAGGCGTTTTGAAATTCCTTGCGGGGATTTCAACGGGCGCCACAGTTGCCATGGCCTTAGGGGGCAATTTATTTAATTTATTATTGGGGCGCCTGTGGCAATCTAGCTTGTATAACCCAGGAGCTCTACGTAAAGAATTATACAGTGTGCACATACACCGCATAGCATGTATTGTTTTTGCTTTATGTGGTTTGGCATTGTGGATGAAATGGTTGTGGGTGTGGGATTTAGTTCCTCTATTACTACTATTATTTATTCCATCAGCCATTAGTTTAGTGCATGTATGGGCGAGTAAACGTAAACATGCAACAACATGTCTCGTGATTTTTTACATTTTATTGGTGGTGTTATCGCCCTATTCAGTGATAGCACTAATGGCAATAGCTTTAATGGACGCGGCGGTAGATATCCGCCAGCAATTTAAACTAATAACCTAAAAAGGTTGGTATAAAAGAGGTACTGTGATGAATGTGATTTTATTAGAAAAAGTTCAAAATTTAGGGGGATTAGGTGACGCCGTTAAAGTAAAAAACGGTTATGCACGTAATTACTTATTGCCTAAAGGCATTGCGGCTATGGCTACTAAAGCTAATTTGGCAAAGTTTGAAGAAGTTCGCGCTGAGTTAGAAAAGAAAGCTCAAGAAGTGAAGCGCCAGGCCGAGGCCCGTCGCGATACTTTTGCAGATGTTATTTTGACCATTGAAGCTAAAGTGACCGAAGAAGGTCAATTATTTGGTTCCGTGAGTACTCGTGAAATCAGCGAAGCTGCTGAAGCTGCTGGCCATAAAATTGACAAGAGTGAAATTGATTTGCCCAATGGTCCTATCCAGGAAGTGGGTGAATATGACATTCATGTACATTTAGACAGCGATGTTACTGCCATGATTAAAGTTCATGTGGTAGCTGAAGCTTAATCTTGCTGCTTTTTCTCTTCTAAGGGAATTACCTAGGGTAATTCCCTTGATTCTACCCTTTGGCCATGGGAAAATCTCATAGACTTAATTGTCTAAAATGGGATACGTAATAATGGATCAGATTATACCACCAGCACCACCAATGTCTGATTACATGACAGCCGATCCTAAGTTAAAAAACCTTAAAGTCCCCCCGCACTCCGTGGAAGCCGAGCAATCGGTATTGGGCGGTCTAATGTTAGACACACAAGCTTGGGATCGCGTGGCGGATCTCCTTTCAGAACAAGACTTTTATCGGCCTCAGCACCGCGTTATATTTTCGGCTCTGACAGAGTTATCACGTAAAGATATACCTTTTGATGTTATTACCGTTTCGGAACATTTGAAAAAACAAAATCAATTACAACAAGCCGGCGGCGAAATTTACCTGTTTGAATTATCCAATAACACACCCAGCGTGGCCAATATTACGGCCTATGCCAATATTGTGCGTGAACGTTCTGTATCGCGCCAACTATTAGGTATTTCCCAGAGGATTGCCGAAAGTGTCTATAACCCAGAGGGGCGTGAAGCGGCGGAATTATTAGATGAAGCTGAACGACAAGTGTTTGAAATTGCCGAGCAGAGTACCCGCGGCGGTGGCCCTGAAGGCATCGCAGATCTGTTAGCGAAAGCTGTGGAACGTATTGACACCCTTTACCATTCGGACTCTGCCATAACGGGAGTGCCTACGGGCTTTAAAGATTTAGATGCCATGACGTCGGGGTTACAAAAAGCCGACCTGGTGATTGTTGCGGGCCGACCCTCCATGGGTAAAACGGTTTTAGCCGTGAACATCGCAGAAAATGCTGCTATTAGCGGTGATAAACCCATTTTGATTTTCAGTTTAGAAATGCCCGGCGACTCTTTGGCTATGCGGATGTTGTCATCCCTTGGGCGCATTGATCAACATAAGTTGCGCACGGGTAAATTAGAAGATGATGATTGGCCACGTATAACATCGGCCGTAAGTTTGTTAGACAATGCTAAATTATTTATTGATGATACGCCGGGTTTGAGCCCCTCTGAAATGCGTGCCCGTGCCAGACGTTTAGTGAAAAAAGAAGGGCCGTTGGGTTTGATTGTTGTGGATTATATGCAGTTAATGCAAGTACCAGGTTTCCGTGAAAACCGTACAGCGGAAATTTCAGAAATTTCTCGTTCTTTAAAAACTTTGGCTAAAGAATTGGATGTTCCAGTAGTCGCACTTTCTCAGTTGAATCGTAGTTTAGAGCAACGCCAAGATAAACGACCTGTGATGTCAGATTTGCGTGAATCGGGTGCTATTGAGCAAGATGCTGACATTATCGCTTTTATTTATCGTGATGAAGTATATAACGAAGATAGCCCCGAAAAAGGTACGGCAGAAATCATCATCGGTAAGCATCGTAACGGACCCATTGGTAAAGTGCGCTTAGCCTTCCGAGGGCAATACACAAAGTTTGATAATTATATCCCGGAATCTTACGATAATATGGGGCCTTTCTAATGACGCGCCCCACTAGCGTCACCATTGATACTCAAGCCTTGAGTCATAATCTAACGCGCGTTCGCCAATGCGCACCAACACAACAAGTTTTAGCCATGGTAAAAGCCGATGCCTATGGCCATGGTATAATTCCCATGGCAAAGCAATTGGATGCTGCGGGCGTAGATGGTTTTGGTGTGGCCTGTATCGACGAAGCCATTCAATTGCGTGAGGCAGGCATTGAATTACCCATTTTGTTATTGGAAGGGTTTTTCACTGAAGATGAACTAGTTACTATTCAAGCCTTAGGTTTGAAAGTGGTTATTCATGACAAATGGCAAGTGGATGCTTTAAAAAAATTAAAAGAGCCTATTACAGTCTGGTTGAAAATAGATACGGGCATGCATCGTTTAGGCCTATTGCCAGAAGAAGTGAAAGACGCTTATAAGCGTTTAAAATCCAACGCTAAAGTAGAAAAGATTTATTTTATGAGCCATTTTGCCAGTGCCGACGAAATTCATAACCCACAAACCAAAGAGCAAATCAGTCAGTTTATAAAGATTGTAAAAGGTTTGGAAGGGGGATACAGCCTGGCGCATTCCGCGGGCATTCTAGCTTGGCCCGAAACTCATGCTAAATGGGTGCGTCCAGGGATTATGCTCTATGGTGTGAGCCCATTTAAAGCGTATACCGGCAGTGATCATCAGTTACAACCCGTTATGACCTTTAAGTCCAAACTCATTGCTGTAAAGCGATTAAAGAAAGGCGAACCTGTGGGTTATGGGGCGACCTATCATTGTGAAGAAGATATGCCTGTGGGAGTTATTGCTGTGGGGTATGGTGATGGGTATCCTCGTCATGCCAAGAATGGCACGCCCGTGCTAGTGAATGGCATTAGAGTGCCGCTAATTGGCCGGGTATCCATGGATATGATTACGGTGGATTTACGCCAATGTGCCATTGCACGGCGGGGCGATCCGGTAGTGTTGTGGGGCGAAGGCTTGCCCGCAGAAGATGTGGCTGCTGGCGCTGATACTATTGCCTATGAATTATTTACTAGTGTGACAGAAAGAGTAAAAAGAACCTATTTATAAAGGGTTTTATATAATAATAAAGATGGAAACTTAAAGGTAAGGAGAAAGAAATGACCGTAATAAAGCACTTAAAAACGGGGCAAATCATAAGGCGGACGCCAGAATCTTTCGAGATAGAAGGGAATATCATAGAGTATATGATTACACCTGAAAAGATTGCAACGTTAGCTTACCGATTAATCCAGGGTGGAACGATTGCACACCTAGACCCTTACATAGAGCGATTAACAATCATGGCGACATGCCATGTTGGAGCTGTGAGTTTCTTTTTGGGCATTTATAATGAACTTAGAGAGCCGGTGCTGCAGGACAAAGCCGAAGTATATTATAAATCAGCCTTTAGCCTAGGGCTCATGCCCTCTGGGAGAAAAATGGACTTTGCTTTAGCCTATGGAGAAGTGATCCTATCTACTTTTGGAATGGAAGGTTTTAATCAAGCATTAATGAATAAAAAAGTTATGTGGATTGTCGCACTATTATTCTCTCTTAAAACAAGCAAGCCTGAAGTGACAAGACAATTAAGTGAATTGGCTGACATATCACCCGTAGCTTGTTATAGCATTGCTATGCAACGCGTTGACTGGAAGGCTTTAATGTCATTTGTGCGATTGCCTAGAACCGATGGTGTTTTTTCTCAAAAGGTTTATGACCTAAATATATTGCTGGACTGTATGAAAATCGATGAATTAAATAGTGAGAGTGCGAAAGGCGAAATGCTTTTTACAGTTTGTAAAAAAATTACTTGGGAGAAGATTCCTAGTGAAACCCGGAACAGAGTAAAAGCTATGCTTACGGAAGAGCAGGGAGCTGAACTGATCACCAGTGCTTTGTCTTCTAAAACAGAACTCAATCTGATCGTTTAGAGTGCCTTTACATATTTGGAATGAACAGTACTGACGGGTTGGTTGAATTAATTATTTAATTTCCATTCCTTATGCGATACAATAGCTCCATCTATTCACGACCACAGCACAATATTAATAGGTGACAATATGCATAATCATGTTTTAGTAGAATCTGATCCTTCTACCATTATCGATTTATCCAGTGTGGGTGTTCATAGTGCGTTGTTGAATCATTCACGATTGGAAGAATTAGAAAGCACCATGACGGAGTGGGTGAACTCTCCCATTTTTTATGAATGCCATGATAGAAAGTTGGCTTTTAAGTTGCTCACCATATCCTTGGCCCATACTTATATTTTTGGTCGATTTACCCTAACCAGTTATGCCGCACAAATTTATCTTTCCTTAAGACAGTTGAATCCATTGGATGACCAATTAGGCGAAATATTAAAAATCAACAGCAGTGTATTTCAGGGGGAGTTGTTTACTAACAACGTCTATAATAAACCCGGCGATTGCCACGCACATTATTATGATATGAAGATGGCCTATGAAAAAGTTGCGGGTGACATAAATGCAATTAAGTTATTTGAACATAATGCCATTGAATATGGCGTCAATCATGCATTCAGTTCCAGCAGCCTTTGGAATGAGAATATGACCGTCTATGCAAATTATGTGGAAGAAATAACAAATCATGCTTTGCCGGTATTTTTGGTGGTATTGATTTCTGAAAAAGCCATATGGGAAGGATATAATATCATTCTTGACCAGCTTAATGAGCATGAATCCTTTGATCTATTTCGTGTATTTATGCGTCGGCATATTGAACTGGATAACGATGAGCATGGCCCTTCCACCGTTCTATGGTTTAATTATTATTTAGATAAACTGAAACCCAGCCAGCGCGAATTGGATAGAGCCATGGACGTGGCTATACAGTTTATAAAATTAAGAATAAAAACCTACCGCTATTGATGGTGTTGAGGCAAAACGTGCTTCACGATCATTTGCAGTAAGTCCTCTTCGGAAACGGGCTTGGTGAGGAACCCATTCATGCCTGAGTTAAGGCATAGAGCTCTATCTTCATCGAGTACGTGACCTGTCAGGGCAATGATGGGGCTTTCACGGCCATAGGTTTCCATAGCTCTGAGCCTTTTTGCTACTTCAATGCCTGAAAAATCAGGCAATCCAATATCCAGCAGCACTAAATCAAAATCTTTTTTAGGGTATTGGTCCAAAGCTTCTTGTCCAGTGACCGCAAGAGCTACGCGGCAACCTAAGGTTTCTAGAAAAATGGTCACCACTCGTTGATTTAATTTATCATCCTCAACCACTAGGACCATGGGTTTCATGACTTTGACTAGTTCCCGTTCCGATGACACTCGTGATGTCCATTGCTGCCAGGATTTTTCTAAAGTTTCCAATAATTGAGATGGCGCCACAGGTTTTTGTACAAATCCATTAAATTCTTTGATGGTGAGCTTTTCTTTGTAAGCTTGTGAGTTACTTGATAATAAGGCTAATTTTAAGGAGTTAGAAAGTCGTTGGTGGCCGGTCACATCGTCGCATAGGGTTTCAAGATTAATGGATTCAACTTCATCATCCACAATAATAACTTGAATGTCATTGGCCAATTTCATATTGCCAGCAAGCATTTCATTGAATTGTTGGCTAGTCATTAATAGTGTATTTCTTGTGCCAATCTGGGCCACGGTGAATTTTCCTCTGACCTCATTGTCATCAATGATGAGTACATAGATATTATCATAATGTTCTGACCAATTGGATTTCCTTACTTTTATGGGTTGCCGCAATAGAGGTAAGGTGACTTTGAAAGTGGAACCTACATGAGGTTGCGTTTCAACGGAAATATCACCCCTCATAGCTTCTACGAAATTTTTTGTAATGGTTAAACCAAGTCCTACACCCTTTTTGTTGGAAGTATAGGAGGGGGTGCCTTTTTCAAAACGGTCGAATATCTTACCCAGTTTGTCAGATTCAATGCCCATGCCCGTGTCTTCCACAGTAAGCATAATGGTGGATTTATCTTCTTCACGAATAACTTCTTTTACAGCGATAGATACATAACCTTGATCAGTGAATTTAACTGCATTGCCCACAAGGTTAGTGATGACGCGATTGATTTTTTGAATATCCCCAATAAAATGGGATTCCACATGTTCACTATAATCAATGATAAGGTCGATGGATTTTTCTTTTGAGCTCGCATGAAAAGAATGAATAATATGTTCTATAATTTTCCTTAAATTAAAGGGCTCCGAATGTGTAGCCACATCTCCAGCTTCAATTCTAGAATAGTATAAGACGTCTTCTACCATTTGCAAAAGGGTGTTGCTGCCTTCCACGATGCAGTGAACAGCTTCGTGATACTTAGAGTCTAATGGCTGTGATTCTAAATATTTGGCCATACCGTAGATGCCATTTAATGGGCTACGCAAATCATGACTCATATTAGCAATGAATTCAGCTTTGGTTCGGTTAGCAGACTCAGCCAACCGTTTTGCTGCTATGAGTTCTCTTTCTTTACGTTTGTGCTCAGAAATGTCTGTGGCGATACCCATAACGCCAATGACTTCACCCTGGTCGTCGATGATGGGTTTTTTATTGACTAGTACATTGAGCTTTGTGCCATCGGGGCGAGATAATATCTCATCATTATTAATAACAGGTTCACCGTTCATGGTACGTTTATCCCCATCTTGAAAGAATTCCGTGTCGGAACCATCAGATTGCCAATTCAAGTCAGCATCAGTTAAGCCTATGATATCTTCTGCACAATCTAATTCAACCAATTTGGCGTATTCTTCGTTACAGCCTAAATATAAGCAATCTTTGTTTTTCCAAAAGACATAGTGGGGCAGGTAATTGCATAAGTTTCGCAAAATGAACTCTGCTTGTTGTTTAATTTCTTGCTTTAAATCCGATTTCTGTGACATATCTTAACTATCCCTTGATTGAAATCCTGATGTTAAATATGAAGTGCTCTCCACTGTACTGTCTATTCACTTTGAAAGTGTATGATTTTCGTGCCAATAAGTCCATAAGCAATTCTATGGGTTATTTTAGAAATGGTGCTTATGCTAGGAGGGCTAGCCACTAAGCTTTTGGCTATGCAGCATAAGGTTAATGGCCATGTCTGTCAGTTTTTCCGGGCTCTTCCTATCAGTCTGTATGATAAGAAAATACATATAAATCATTGGGTTGACAATGTCAAAAGCAAAAGAACACCTTCTTTTCTGTTGGGTAATGTTATAAGGGCTAAGATTTCCCGCCACCATTATCGTAAGAGGCTAAGCCTTTGCTATTGATAATGGTTTGCAGTGAATCCACATAAGCTTGACGTCGAGTGGAGTATTGGCTGAGCCCCGTTGCTAGTATGTAGCCATTTAACGGTTTGCCCTGTTGGCGTAACTCATAGCGTAGACTGCGGAAGTCTCGATAGGCGCCATGAGTATTTAAATTATGTATGTAAGCTTGAACTGATGCCGCGCGACTGGGGAATGCTTTTACTTCATAGGTGCGTCCGGCAGGGCGTTGACGAGGGATAAGGCCACAACCCTGCGAAAAACACCATTGACCAAAGAGATTATTCCCCTGTTGTGCGAAACGTGAACGCCCCCAGGCAGATTCATTGGCGGCTTGAGCTAAAACCAAAGAGACTGGCACGGTATCCACGCGATGCAGCAGTGCTTGCCATACTTGACGCGATGAAAAATTATTGTCATTCACGTCATAATTATTCGCTAATTGTTGCAGCCATTTTTTATCAGACGAGGATAGCTTGGTGCCTTTTTCATAACTCTTATATAATGCCAATAAATGTTGGCGTTGTCGCATGATCTTACCATCACTGTCTTGGATGATGGGCACAACATTGTTGACGAATTGTTGTTGGGTTGCAGTGAGAACAGCGGCAAATGCACTGGGTGTGCATAATAATATTAATACTAGAGCTCTTACAGTTGTTTTCATCATTATTATCTCCGACATTTTTTATAATATAAATTCATGCAACATAACCTTCGTGTGCCAACAGCCAATGTTTAACGTCTAAGGTTCTATTGCCCTTGCTACCATCAAAACCACCTAGGCTACCTTTGGCTACTATTCTGTGGCAAGGAATGATGACGGCAATGGGGTTGGCCCGACAAGCATTACCTACGGCTCGTGGCGAGCTATCTAATTCATCAGATACAACACCGTATTCTTTAACACAACCCGGAGGGATGGCTTGCATGACCTTTAATACCCGCTCTTGATAGGGCGTAGTGCCTTCTAAGGTGATGGGTAAGTCAAAGGTAAAATGCCCATCTTTAAAAAAAGCCTTTAATTGTCTGGCGACTTCTTTATCGAGAGGGTTCCGTGGTGCAATGGTCGTATGATAATCGTATAAAAAGTCTAATTCCCACAGGGCATCTTCTTCTGTTCTAAAGCCAAGGGCGCCTATGGGCGTTGTCATTATCGTTGTATAGTTTTTCATGGCCTATCATTTCCTCCCCCTTACCAAAAACTCTAGGGTTTTGGGAAATGGGATGGAGGGCTATCATAAGATAACCCTCAAATTAGCACTAACTAACTTTTTTGCGAGGTTTCAAACGTTCTTTAATACGCGCAGCACGACCCGTTAGTTCACGGATATAATACAATTTAGCGCGACGTACTTTACCGTAACGTTTAACCGTGATGCTATCGATGATGGCACTGTGAGTTTGAAAAACCCGCTCAACGCCTTCGCCGTGAGAAATTTTACGTACGGTGAATGCTGAATTAAGACCGCGATTACGCTTTGCGATAACAACGCCTTCGAAGGCCTGTAACCGAGAGCGCGTGCCTTCTGTTACTTTCACTTGAACCACAACGGTATCACCAGGACTGAATGGAGGAATGTTATCCTTCAATTGCTCGGCTTCCAATTGTTGTATGATGTTGCTCATGGTTTTATTCTCCTAACCTTGTGCTCTATTTTCCCGACGTCATTCCCGCGAAGGCGGGAATCCAAACTAACTCAATATACTTCGCTAACTCATGATGAATGTTCATCAATAAATTCATTTAATAAAGCCTGTTGTTGGTCATCCAACTCAAGCTTGTCCAATAAGTCCCGCCGCAGCAACCAAGTGCGACCCAATGCCTGTTGCAGACGCCAACGAGCAATAGCGGCATGATCGCCACTGAGCAGCACTTTCGGTACTGCTTGTCCTTTATAGGTTTCTGGCCTCGTATAATGAGGATGGTCCAGTAACCCTTGCATGAAGGAATCCTGCTGTGCCGATTCTTCATGACCTAAACTGCCCGGCAAAAGCCTGATGACACCGTCCATGAGCGCCATAGCGGCAATTTCGCCACCACTTAATACATAATCCCCTAGGGACCAAACTTCATCCACATGCTGTTCAATGAAGCGTTGGTCGATACCTTCGTAGCGACCGCATACCAGGATCATCTCTTGTGATCCTTTCGCCATATCACCCAGGCTTGCCTGGGTTAACGGCTGCCCCTGAGGCGATAAGTAAATCACCTTGGCCTGGGACCGCTGTTCTTTCGCCCCATGAATGGCGGCAGCCAAAGGCTCTGCCATCATTACCATGCCGGGCCCGCCGCCATAGGGCCTATCATCTACGGTGCGGTGATTATCTTTGGTAAAATCCCGTGGATTCCAACATTGCCACTCAACGATGCCTTTTTCTAAGGCTCTGCCTGGGATGCCGCTGTTTAGCGCTTTAAACATCTCAGGAAATAGAGTGACGACCCCAAACCATTGTTTTACGTCGCTACTCATTTTCAAAAATCGGGATCCCAGTCCACGCTCATGGTGCCAGCATCCAAATCAATCTTTGTGATGACTTGTTCCAGCAAAAAGGGCACTAAATGCTCTTTTTCACCTCGGATCACCAATACATCATTGGCGCCTGTTTCCATCACATGATGAACTTGACCCAAGAATACATCTTGCGTCGTATAAACTTTTAAACCTTCTAAATCAGAGTGATAGTATTCATCCTGCTGCAGATTCTTTAATTGTTCGCGATTCACCGCTAATTTACCGTTGGTGTAGGCTTTTGCCTCTTCGCGATTATCACAACCTGCTAAGCGAATTATATAGCTATCGCCCAGGGACGTTATCTCACTGGATTTCACCACTTGCCATTGACCTTTGCACTGCAAGTACAGGGGGGCATAGCGAAGGATATTCTCTCTGGGTTCCGTATGAGAATGCAACTTAAGCCAGCCCTTTACGCCGTGGGTAGTGCCGATTGTGGCCACTACCACCATTTTGGCTTTTTCACTGGCCATGGGCTTACTATTTAGCACTCTCTTCAGTTTGCCAATCGGTCCATAATTTGGTTACACGATCAGACAGTTGCGCACCCACTGAGGTCCAATATTTGAAACGCTCAGAATCAATACGCAAAGGTTCTTCTTTGCCATTGGCTACTGGATTATAAAAACCAAGGCGTTCGATAAAACGCCCATCCCGGGATGTGCGGCTGTCCTTCACCACAATGTGGTAAAAAGGACGCTTTTTAGCGCCTCCGCGAGATAATCGAATGGTTACCATAGTGTTCTTGTCCTCTTTTCTATATATATAGTATTCGACTCTAGGGTCGAAAGGCGCTAATTTTACGAAATTTTGCTGCAAGATGGAAGCAATAAATGCATGGGCGGTATAATCTGTTTAAATAATGCCCTATTCTTGGCTTTTAGGACGAGTTATTCTGTAACAAGCTGTGATTGAGGGGGCCAGCCGTCAAGCCCTTTGAAAGGTAATGTCACAAAGAAGAGGGCATTATTGTGATCTTAATCTTCGAGGAGTTGCTGGTATCGATGCTGAGCCTTGGCGTATCGGTGCTAGAAGCGCCGCATTTTACGTAGGTAGAGTCATCAAGGGGGTCTTTCACGTTGGTGCACATGACGGGAAAGCTGTAATTCTTAAAATGCCCGTTGATGATGCAGGTTTGAGTCTTTAAGTTTTTGTCTGTTATTTTAATGGCATAATGAAATTTATTTTCGCCTTTGGGCCCATAAAGTTTCCCTACTGTTACAACGCCACCTTGACCTATATTAGCATCAATATCAGTATACTCATAGTCGCCATCGGCATTTTTAACTTTAATATAGTTTTTTTCCTCGTCAAGGGTGGAGCTTGAACTCCTATGCTCTTTGGTCCTCGTACCATACATTTGAAAGTTGATAGTATCGGCTGTTGTATTGTTCACCTCGAGTTTTTTATTTTTGCAGCTGGCATAAGTGGTCGTGCTTGCTAGTAAGAACAAACAGCCGAACAAAAGCGTAAAATATATTTTTAAAGATATTTTTGTCGTCATAATTTTCTCCTAATTAGAAAATCACCTCTAGTGTTTTTGATAGTACTTGCAAGTCAGTGTGCCATCCTCATCAACACTTTTAGTGATATCGGCACTTGAGTATCCTGGTTTATAACTGCCTGACTTTATTTTATCGGTATTTTCACTACAAGACTTTGTGGAGGAGGATGCGCCGCCGAACTTATACGCGACTCTTGTCATGGTTTCGCCATCTTTTTTATTTACCGTGTGACACTCGACGGTACCTGATGTGATTTTATCGCTGCTAGAGACATAATCTGTAGCACAGACTTGAGTGCCTGATTTTGTTTTTAAGGGGTCACAATCTTTGCTGAACTGGAGATTGCTGCCTTCACCAAATTTGCAATATAAAGTTATGCCAGATTCATTTTTTATCTTAATTATGACTTTATTATACTGGGTATTGGCATAGGCACTGCTACCAACGGCAACCAGGAATAAACACCCTATCAGCAATTTGAAAGTCATTTTGCATGTCATGATAGTTCCCCTAAGATTTATTGCTCACCTAGCATAGAAGTATAGCCTATGAGCGGGAAGGCACGAATTAGGTTGATAAGGTTTTGAAATATTGTGGGAATGTCAGCCCGCGTATAGTAGGGCTAACCCATGGCATCGGGTGGCAGCATGCCTTGCATGTTTTTCATCATGTTTTTCATTTTTCCGGGTTTGGCCATTTTCTTCATCATCTTTTGCATTTGGGTGAATTGCTTAAGCATACGATTCACGTCTTGGATAGTGTTGCCGGAGCCTGTGGCAATACGGCGTTTGCGTGAACCATTAATGATGTTAGGGAAATGTTTTTCTTTGGTCGTCATGGAATTAATGATGGCTTCCATCTTAGCGAAGCTCTTGCCTTGTTCCATTTGCTTCTTTGCTTCGGGAGGTAGATTCATGCCTAAGGGCAACTTCTCGATGAGTTTGCCCACCCCGCCCATCTTATTCATTTGTTTTAATTGATCTTGGAAATCCGCTAAATCAAAACCACGACCTTTCTTTAATTTCTTCGTGAGCTTATCGGCTTGTTTCTTATCGAGCTTGCGTTCGGCTTCCTCTACTAAGGAGAGGATATCCCCCATTCCCAAAATGCGTGATGCAACACGATCGGGATGGAAAGCTTCTAAGGCATCGGTTTTTTCACCCACACCCATGAATTTAATGGGTTTGCCAGTAATCATACGGGTAGATAAAGCCGCACCACCGCGGGCATCACCGTCGGTTTTGGTGAGTATGATACCCGTCAAGGGTAGGGTATCGTTAAAGGCTTTAGCGGATTTTGCTGCATCTTGCCCCGTCATGCTATCCACTACGAATAAAGTTTCTGTGGGATTCATGGCATTATTGAGGGCTTTAATTTCCTTCATCATGTCATCGTCGATATGCAAGCGACCGGCGGTATCAATGATTAAAATATCTTTAAATTGCTTCTTGGCGTGATCCAAAGCGGCTTTAGCAATGCGCACGGGGTCATCTTTTGTGCTACTGGGAAAGAAATCGGCGCCAATTTCTTTGGTGAGGCTTTCTAGCTGGTCAATGGCGGCGGGTCGATATATATCAGCACTCACCAAAGTACAGGTCTTTTTATGTTCTTCCATCAAATAGCGAGCTAATTTAGCAGCTGTGGTGGTTTTACCCGAACCCTGCAAGCCAGCCATCATGATGACCACGGGGGGTTGAGCTTTGAGATTTAACTCTGCCTGTTCATCGCCTAATATATGAACTAATTCTTGGTTGACGACTTTTACTAAGGCTTGGCCGGGATCCAAGCTCTGCATGACTTCTTGCCCTAGGGCTCGCTCACGGACTTGGTTTTCAAAGGATTTCACCACATCCATATGGACATCGGCTTCAAGTAGGGCGATGCGTACGTCACGCAGGGCTTCTTTAATATTGTCGTCCGTTAGGCGACCTCGTCCCGATAGGTTTTTTAGGGTACGGCCCAGGCGTTCACTTAAATTATTAAACATGGGAAATCTCTTTTTCTCGATTGAGGGGGTATTATACTGGAACTTTAAGGAGTTCTCTACCAACACTCAGTCCAAGAAAGGTTGTCATGAGGCCCCTGGCCCTCTATCATCGAGCTATGAATTACCAAATGGATGTTTAAATGACCCTTTTGACCTTGGCCATCATTGCTATGACAGCTTATTTGCTCGCGACACTAGGGCAAGCGGGTTCCCTATGGGGATGTCCGCGTATGGCAAAACCCTGTATTTGGGTAGGGGCGCTTATAGCCCTCGTCATCCATGGTTATTTACTGCATCTCTGGATTGATGTGGAGAGCGGACAAAATTTGAGTGTGGTTAATGTAGTATCCATGGTGCTATGGATGAGCGCCCTATTGGTGGCTTTGGTGAGTATGCGTCGGGCTACCCAGACTCTAGGACTGTTTGCTTATCCCCTTGCCGCTTTATCCATATTAATGGTGATGCTGTTTCCTGGCTTCTATATATTGAACACAGGTGCTAATCCCAAACAATTAATCCATATTTTATTATCCATGTTGGCCTTTAGCGTTTTTTGTTTAGCGACGCTGCAAGCTTTGTTGATGTCCATCCAAGAGCGAGTATTACGGCGTAAACACACCATGGGTATCATTCGCGTTTTACCGCCACAAGAAACCATGGAATCGTTGTTGTTTGCCATGCTTGTTTTGGGCTTTATCCTGTTAAGTCTGGTTTTGTTGTCGAGTGTTATCTTTTTTGATAATTACTTTGCTCATGGCTTGTGGCAAAAGACGTTATTAGCCATTTTGGCCTGGCTAACCTTCGGTGGCTTGATCATCGGTCGTTTTGCCTTTGGTTGGCGGGGGCAGACGGCTATACGTTGGACGCTAAGCGGTATGGTATTTCTTATTTTGGCTTACTTCAGTAGCCGATTATTAGCGGAATTCTTGCTTTAGCGCTATGTTCTAAAAAAGGCCTTAGATCTGGCTACTTGACAAAGTACCCCTTAGCCTTTTACATTTCACTTAAGGTATTCATATAAGGTAACCCATTTCTTGGACGTTCTTTCCGTCTCTAATCTAATTATCATATTGATAGCATTGATCTTTATCTCAGGATTCTTTTCAGGCTCAGAAACCGGCATGATGTCCCTTAACCGCTATCGTCTGCGGCATATGGCCCGATCGGGTGATAAATCAGCAAAAAGAGTCATGCGCCTCCTAGCGCGGGTAGATCGCCTATTGGGGATTATCCTTATCGGCAATACCTTTGCCAATATCTTAGCCTCTGCTGTAGCCACTATTATTGCTGTGCACTTCTTCGGGGATTTGGGAGTTTTGATTTCCACTATTGCTTTGACGCTGATTATTTTAATTTTCGCAGAAATTACACCTAAAACCATCGCGGCCATACATCCTCAAAAAATAGCAGCCATTTCTTCTGGTCCATTGAGTGTTTTGTTGAAAATACTTTATCCCATTGTTTGGTTCGCTAATACTGTGGCTAATAGTATTATTAAATTATTACACATCAAAGTAGAAAGTCGTGTGCACGACCCTCTTTCCAGCGAAGAATTGCAAACTGTAGTGCGTGAAGCCGGTACGCATATTGGTTCCGAGCCTCAAGACATATTATTGCGGGTATTAGAATTAGAAAAAGTGACCGTGGATGATGTGATGATCCCGCGTAATGAAATTGTGGGGATTGATTTGGAGGATGAGTGGGATGATATTTTGCATCAACTCACATCAAGTCATCATACCCGCTTGGTACTATACCGTGATGATATTAATGACGCTCAAGGGATGATTCACTTGCGTCAAGTCTTAGCATTATTTACTGCCAATCGCTTAAGTAAAACCACTTTAATTAATTTAGCACGAGATGTGTACTTTGTGCCTGAAGGTACACCTTTGAGTACGCAGTTGTTAAATTTCAAAAAAGAAGAGCATCGCACAGGTTTGGTGGTGGATGAGTACGGCGACATTCAAGGTTTAGTGACCCTTGAAGATATCTTGGAAGAAATCGTCGGTGAATTCGCTTCTGAAATGGATCAAAAAGAAGAAGACGTTTTCCCACAAAAAGATGGTAGCTTCCTCATCTTAGGTAGCGCTAATATCCGCGAACTCAATCGTGAAATGAATTGGGATTTACCCATTGAAGGCGCCAAAACCCTCAGTGGCCTAATTGTGGAATTTCTCGAAGATATCCCCAAAGTGGGCACTGGTGTCTGTATTGGCGGGTACCCCATGGAAGTGGCGAAGGTAGGGGATAACATGGTCAAGCTGGTACGCTTCCATGCCAAAAAGCGCAAATCCACCAAGCCACAACCCTAACCCATAACCCCTTAGTCTTTGTAAGATCAATGGATTAGACCTTGATGATGTCTAATTTTAGATATATCTATAAAAAAATATTTCCTACAAACTCATAATCTTATCTTAATATGGATAAAATAGGTTGTTTAAACATATATTTATCCTAATAAATCATTATAATAGGTGTCTTTATGGCTAAATATTAATCATATACGGACTTTGTTTAAGCGATGGGACTCGCTGATTTTTCGGGGTTTCCCATGTCTTATAAAAGCAAGGCAAGAAGATTAGCTTCTTCTGATTCGCTAGCGGTGGTCAGAAGGCCTAATCCTGTGGGTGATGAAAATGTAGAAGCTTATAATCTTCGCCCGCGAGAAGAAAAACCAAGATCAAGACGTGCACATGCGAAACCTTTTAAAAATCTCACTAATGGGGCGGAAGCCGTTACGTTTGTGGATGAGAGAGAATTAAAATCATTAGCAGGAGCGACTGAATCCACAGAAACAGTACCCCAAAGGCCAAGAACACCAGAATCCCAAAGAATGCGTAAAGATTCGGCGGCTCTTTTAAAGAATTATAAATCGCCCTCTAAGTACGATACGTCATCAGGGGTGCCCACAACGAAGACGCCAAGAGAGCGTTCTTTATCTAGAGTTTCAAGCCTAGAAGTTGTGCCTGAAGAGGGTGAATCTTATCGTGTTAGTTTATTTGCGTTGTTTAATGCGGAATCCCCAGATTTTGTTGAAGGGCAGAGGCGACGTAATCATGCAAGTAACAGCTCGCTAGAAGTGACAGAAGATAGAGACACTACCCACGCAAAGGTTGCTCGACAGCTAGCAGAATCAGGCCATCAAATTAGTCAGCAACAAGTCATTACCACTGAAGATATAGGTACAGGCGTGCGACGACGCAATATGGGGTGTTCCGCAAAAAACGTGTTTAAGCATGAGCAAAATCTAGAACCAGAGTTTTGGCAATTTATTCATGACAACAGGCAAAACCTATTGGATGTATTGGCCATCAAAGATATTAGCCGGCTGCCTGAAGACCATGAGCATTATGCATTAATCGATAATTTAAGGCATGATCAAGGTGTTTGGACCTATTGCCAGAATTTTATTGATGAAAGTTTAGAGTTCAATGATGAAAATGCATGGTTGAAATTTATTATATTGGCATTGCTCAGTGATTTTAATTGGTTGCATTTGATTGCCAATCAATTTGGTCGTGATGATCTCATGGTGACGGGCAGTCGCAGCAGTAATAATGATATGACTTATTTTGAAAGTGTTGTTGCCATGGCGACAACACATGCTGGTCGTATTTTATATCATGCAGAAGCAACTTTAGCTAAAGCATTAGATGCCTCTGGGGGTGAAGACGCATCGGAACAAAATGGTGAAGCCACCCGAACTACTTTGGTTGCACAAGAAATTCTATGTGAAATCCAATTGCAAACCATTTCATTAAGAAAAGTATTCCACCCCAATAGGTTTTCTTTGGTGATTCCTGAAATGCATGCTTTTTATAAATTAATGATGGAATATACCATACGCAAAGATCAAGAGACTATGAGTCAATCTAAAGAGTCTACATTGGGTGAATGTGGTCTAGAGAGCGATGCTTCAGAACTTCATTATTCTGATTCATTGGGTAGTCTAAATAGTTATTTCAGTTCACCAGACAGAGATTCTGGTGATGAATTCTTATTGTCGAGTCCTGTGCGGTTATCAACGAGTTTTGCTAAATCGCCGCAAACCCCTCCATCATCTACACCAACAATTGTTCTAAATATGAGTTAGTGTTGCTTGTAATAATGCTAAGTGAGTTTTCGCTGGCATATTATCGATGCTAGGATAATAGATGTAACAGGGACTGACGGGAAATCCGTGTATTCAGGGTGGGGAAGTTTACTGATTCCAGCTTGGGGTCTATGCCAAGCGTAGTAGAGCAATGACTTTTCTATCCTCGGCCAAGAGCAGATTATAGGTACGGCAGGCAGCGCCTGTATCCATGCACTCAAAGCCAATGCCTTTTTGCTGGAAATAAGCCATGATGGGTGGTGGGGGAAATTGCAAATGAGCTCCAGTGCCTAAGATCACGAGTTCAGCCACAAATTCATCGGTGCTGGCCAGGTCTGCCTGGTTCAGTTTTGCAATCTCATGTTGGGTCCAGGGGCTTATAATGCGCTCTGCAGACACAATAAGGCTATCTTGATAACGCTCACCATGAATCATCACATGATCCCTTTCATAGGATTGAATGACGTTATGGCCTTCCGTTGGGTGTTCTTGAGTTATTTCCATGGATTGTCCCCATTGACAGTCTGTGCAGGCAGCAGTATGTTAACAGATTAATATATATAAATGTGCACTGGAGTCGTCCCATGGAGGATTTTCCTCGAATCAAGCGCTTGCCGCCCTACGTATTCAATGTGATAAATGATTTGAAGGCTTTAGCACGTCACAATGGTGAAGATATCATCGATTTTGGCATGGGTAACCCCGATCAGCCCACGCCTAAACATATTGTAGAAAAATTGATCGAAACAGCTGCGCGACCCGATACCCACCGTTATTCCATGTCCCGGGGCATTCCTCGTTTGCGCAAGGCCATCAGTGATTGGTATAAAAAACGCTACGATGTGGATATCTGTCCCGCTAAAGAAGCCATCGTCACTATGGGTTCCAAAGAAGGCTTGGCCCATTTGGCTTTGGCCACCTGTGCTGCGGGGGACACCATTATCGTACCCACACCGGCCTATCCCATTCACCCCTTTGGATTTGTCATTGCCGATGCTCAGATCCTACAGATTCCTTTGACCACGCCGGCAGGGTTTCTATCGGCTTTAGAGGAAACATTAAAAAACGCAGCGAAAAAACCAAAAATACTCTTAATCAATTTCCCTGCTAATCCCACCACCGATTGCGTGGATTTAGCTTTCTTTGAAAAAATCATTGAAATTGCGCGTCAACATCATTTATGGGTTGTGCATGACCTGGCCTATGCCGATTTAGTTTTTGATGGATATAAAGCGCCTTCTATATTACAAGTGCCTGGCGCCAAAGAGGTGGCTGTGGAATGCTTTACCTTATCTAAAAGTTATAATATGCCGGGCTGGCGAGTGGGCTTCTTCTGCGGTAACCCTGAATTAGTTAATGCTTTAACTCGGATGAAGTCCTATCTGGATTATGGTCTGTTTACCCCCATTCAAGTGGCGGCCATTACAGCTTTAGAAGGGCCTCAGGAGTGTGTTGCAGAAATTTGTGAGCTTTACCAAAAACGCCGTGATGTATTATGTGATGGATTGAACGATTTAGGTTGGCCAGTAGAGAAACCTAAGGCTACAATGTTTGTGTGGGCTCGAATCCCAGAAGCCTATCGCGCTATGGGGTCATTGGAGTTTACCAAATACTTATTGCAAGAGGCTAAAGTGGCTGTTTCACCTGGCATTGGTTTTGGTGAACATGGTGATGAATATGTGCGCTTTGGCTTGATTGAGAATCACCAACGTACTCGCCAAGCCTTAAAATGTATACGGAACCTATTTCAGAGAGAGGAAACCTGTGATGAAATGCGCGCAACACATTGAACGAGATGCCGTAGGATCCTGTCAAGGCTGCCAATTGGGCCTATGCCAAGATTGCGCTAAACGCTTTGGTGCCCCCTATTGTGCCAAATGCAAGTTGAAAGACATGAAAGTGCAAAGCAAAGGCTTCTATTTTCAATTAGGTATTTCCATCTTACTTGTGGTCATTGGCTACTACACCTGGGTGCGATATTTCCATGGTGGTATTTTCGAATCTTTGATCCCTGCGGCACTATTAGCCGGTTTTTATTGGGGTTGGAGCTTCTTTTCTAAGAAAATTTCTAAACCCAGCAAAAAGCCACAACGGTCTAAATGGCTGAGCTTTTTACTTTATGGGGCTTATTATCTTGTACTGCTTCTCTTATCCATTGCTTTGGGTTTTTTAATTGGCATATACAAAATTCTGATGAATGTTAAGACCATGCGCGATGTGAAAATGCTAGAAAGAGAATGTAACGAACAAGTATAGGGGATGTTGCCACCTATTTTAATGGGGTGCGAGTGTTAAGGAAAATAAATGCAAAAGCTCATTGTGCGTCGACAAGCAGAGGAAGGTACGCTTCCCTCAGACTTACACCCTTTGTTGAAAAAGCTCTATAGCCATCGCGGCATAACCTGTGAAGAACAATTAGAGCGGAGTATAAAGTCGCTCTATCCGTTTACACAGTTAAAAGGTCTAGCACAGGCTACCCAATTGTTGGCAAAAGCCATTGAAGAAAGAAAACGCTTGTTAATCCTCGGGGATTTTGACGCCGATGGTGCTACCAGTACTTCTGTTGCGGTAAAGGCTTTGCTGAGTCTGGGCGCTGCTCACGTGGATTATTTGGTGCCCAATCGTTTTGAGTACGGTTATGGTTTAACGCCGGAAATCGTCGATGTAGCAAAAACAAAGAACCCTGATGTATTAATTACCGTAGATAATGGGATAAGCAGCATTGCGGGTGTTAAACATGCCAAAGCATTGGGCATGCAAGTCATCATCACGGATCACCATTTAGCTGGCGCGCAATTACCCGATGCCGATGCTATCGTTAATCCTAATCAACCGGGTTGTGAGTTTCCCAGTAAAAATCTCGCAGGCGTGGGGGTGATCTTTTATGTGATGCTTGCATTACGAGCTCATTTAAGAGAGTTGGAGTGGTATTCTCGTCATGGCATTGTAGAGCCCAATCTTGCCACGTTGTTGGACTTAGTGGCATTAGGTACCGTGGCCGATGTGGTACCTTTAGATAAAAATAATCGAATATTAGTTCATCAAGGTTTACAACGCATACGTGCAGGTCATTGTTGTCCTGGCATCAAGGCTCTGTTAATTATGGCGGGGCGTGATATAACCTGCGTTAGCGCTAGCGACATAGGATTTGCTCTAGGACCGCGTCTTAATGCGGCTGGGCGCTTGGATGACATGTCTTTGGGAATTGAATTATTGTTAACGCCATCGCAAGACCGAGCGCAATCCCTTGCTTATCAGTTAAATGAGCTCAATATAGAGCGTCGTTCCATTGAATCGGAAATGAAAACCCAGGCCTTTAGCATTCTCGATGAATTGCAATTAACCGACATCCCTCATGGCATTTGTGTCTACCAACCAGATTGGCACCAAGGTGTTATTGGGATTTTGGCTGCACGTATCAAAGATCAATACCACCGGCCAGCTATTGCTTTTGCAAAGGGTGATGGGAATGAAATAAAAGGGTCGGCTCGCTCTATTCAGGGAATTCACATTCGTGATGTGCTGGATCAAATTGCAACACAACATCCAACGTTAATTCAAAAGTTTGGCGGCCATGCTATGGCGGCGGGTTTAACCATCGAAGAAAATAATTTTTCGTGGTTTAGTCAATTGTTTAATGACGTGATACAACAATGGGCCACGGAAGACATCCTTACTAATAAAATTTACAGCGATGGTGAATTAACCTCAGAATATTTCAATTTAGACACCGCAACTCTATTGCGTGATAGTGGTCCATGGGGACAGCGTTTTCCAGAACCTTTATTCCATGGGGAATTTGAAATATTACAACAACGCCTAGTGGGTCGCCAACATTTGAAGTTACAAGTGAAACTCCCCCATGAAGATACGCCTTATTCAGCCATTGCATTCAATGTGGATTTGGAACAATGGCCGCGGCCTAACTGCCAACGAGTGCGTTTGGTGTATGGTTTAGATACCAATGAGTATGGAGGGCTGCGCAGTGTACAATTGCGAGTGGAGCACCTTGAAGCTTTGATTTAGTTTGTGTCCTCAAAACTTCCTTGAAACATGATAATATTCATATTGTTAGCATATAATTTCCCCTTTGAATGACCCCTGTAAAATGCTCCCCCCTTCAGGCTTGTGCTATAATTGCACAGCCGAATGAGCCTTGGAGTAGGAAGATAATGTCTAACAATAACCTTTTGAATTATCTCAAAAATACACCATTATTCAGCAACTTTTCCCAAGATAACTTAACTATATTAGCTCCTTACTTAGAGCCAAAAGAATTACAGCCGAAACAAGTGGTATTGGAACAGGGTGGTTTGAATGATTGTATTTTCCTTGTGGTTAAGGGGGAATTTGATATTACGGTTACTTTACCGGGGGACAAAATCCAACATGTGGCTATGTTAGGCCCCAGTGATTTTTTTGGTGAAGTAACGATGCTCTCCCATGGTCTAGTAACCGCTATTGTGATATCACAAGATAAAGGCTTGTGTTATGTATTATCTCAAACTAATTTAAATGTACTACGCGCTACGTCCCCGGAAGTTGCGCATAATATAGAATTTAGAATTGCGATATTATCTCGCCAACGCACTTATCAAGTATATGAAAAAATGCATGACTTGTTGAAAGCAGCCAGTTCAGGTAAAGGTAAAATGCTTACGCTACCCTTTGTTCCCATCAGCTCAGCTAAATATATAGTTTGTGAACGCTCTGAGATCAATTTGACATTATTGTCAGGTATGGAATCCTTAGCAAAATTAACGCAAGAAGAGCATGATGTTCTTTTGAGTCACATTGATGTGGTGAA
Organism: Gammaproteobacteria bacterium; assembly: GCA_021773195.1. Lineage (GTDB taxonomy): Bacteria > Pseudomonadota > Gammaproteobacteria > JAKBBU01 > JAKBBU01 > JAJFKN01. The sequence goes on from JAJFKN010000010.1 coordinate 90,176, forward strand.
ATATGAAAGGGGTTACTTAATTGAATCAGGTGAGAGCCAAGGGAAATTTTTAGGCTTTGTTTATTCCGGTGCCATACAAGTATCCGTGCGAGGTAAAGAAAATACCATCGACAAAATTGAAGTGGTCGGTCCTGGGGGATGTTTTGGATTTATGAGTATGTTGGCAGAAGAAAAAGATGAAGTGGCATTCCTAGTGCGTGAACCTGCCGTAGTATTTCAAGTGAACCGGGCTCATTTAGCAGCAATCCATAAGGAGAATATACCGCTGTGGTATAAGTTATCACAACATATTTTTGCCAAATGCGCAGCCTATTTATTTACGGTTGATCGCCAATTAATACGCATGGAGAGCGAGTTTCAAGATATATTGAAGTGAGGTGGGACATGTGCCGCGTACTCATTTATTTAGGTTCTCAATCCATACCCCTTAAGGATTTGCTTTTTGGGCCTGACAACTCACTAATTAAGCAAAGTTATGACCCTAAGCTGATGAAGTCTATTCAAAACTTGGCAGGGTTTGGTATGGCGCTTTGGAATAATGAATCCTCTAATCCTGAAAAACCTTTTTATTATAAAACCACGGAACTACCTTTCTTTGATAAAAACCTAGAAGGATTGTGTGAAAAACTACGGGTCAATTGTTTATTATCACATGTGCGTGGTGTGGACTATGGCCCCCATGAAACGGTGGTTCGCCCCAATGTGCATCCCTATAAATTACCCGATGCACACTTAGCCTTGGCTCATAACGGTAGTGTGTCTGAAATGGCGAAGATGAAGCCGGAGCTATTGAAATACATTAAGCCGGAGGTAGCTCAATATATTTCTGGTACCACGGACAGTGAATGGATCTATTCTGTATTTGTTTCTCAATTTGAGGATCCTAATGCCAATGTTTCTTTGGATGAAGCTTGGGATGCGCTGATTCAAACCTTTAAGATTTTCCGTGAAGTGCGGGTTAAATTAGGCATCGTTAGCGCATCGCCAGTTAATGTATTTGTGACCAATGGACAATATGTGGTGGTTACACGTTTTGTTTTTGACTATGGTTTGAATACGGATGCGGTTGAAGAAGCATTTTTAGAGTATCACAGTTTATGGTTTACCTATGGCGAAGATTACGGTCTATACGATGGCATGTTTAAAATGCAAGGCTCTGAAATTCGTCGTAATATCATCTTAGCATCAGAACCATTAACGGTAGATAAAACCACATGGATTGAAGTGCCGGAATATTCCATTGCACGAGCTTGGCTGGATGACGACAGGGTGCATTATCGTAGCTTCGACTTAAATGTTTAAGTCATACCTTTCTTATATATAAGCATTTCCTCCTTGTAGTGCTCCTCTCGAAAGGCTATAAAATAACAACAGTTATGAAGAGGGATTTCACTATGTCACGCATTGCATTTATCGGATTGGGCCATATGGGAAGACCCATGGTAGAAAATCTTATCAAAGCAGGCCATGAATTGCAGATTTATGATGTGGTAACACAAGCCTTAGCCTCTTTTCGTGGCAAAGCAAAGATTGCAGATAATCTCCAAGAAGTCGTAGATGGGGCAGATGTGGTCATATCAATGCTACCCATGGGTGAGCATGTGCAAGCTGTTTATTTAGGGAAAGACGGTATTCTGCAATGGGTCAATCGTGACAGTTTACTTATAGATTCTTCCACCATTGATGTGGTCACGGCTCGATTAGTACAAGAAGCGGCGGGTGAACGAGGGATAGCGATGTTGGATGCGCCCGTTTCAGGGGGCACTGCTGGCGCTGAGCAGGGCATTTTGACCTTCATGGTAGGTGGGGAAAAGGCCACTTTTGAGCGTGCGCAGCCCATTTTATCGGTTATGGGTAAAAATATTATCCATGCGGGCCCTTCTGGGTGTGGCCAAGCAGCTAAGATTTGTAATAATATGATCCTTGGCGTGAGCATGATTGCCGTGTGTGAGGCATTTAACCTAGCTAAGGGCTTGGGTTTATCTCAACAGGCAATGTTTGATATTTGTTCTAAAGCCTCGGCAGCTTGCTGGTCCTTAACCACCTATTGTCCTGTGCCAGGGCCTGTGCCCACATCACCGGCCAATCGGGAGTACGCGGCGGGTTTCACCGCGGCCATGATGTTGAAGGATTTACGTTTAGCCCAGGATGTAGCCGCAGATGCTAAGGTTGAAACACCCTTAGGTGAACATGCCAAAGCCCTCTATGAAATTTTTTGTGACGCGGGGAAAGAGCAAATGGATTTTTCGGGCATCATTAATTTATTAAAGGAAATGAAAAGAGAATGACAAAACCCACCATATTCAGTGGCATCCAACCCTCGGGCCATTTAATGATTGGCAACTATACGGGCGCTTTAAAAAACTGGGTAGAATTACAAGACCATTACCATTGTTTATTTGTGATGGTGGACTTGCATACTATTTCAGTACAACAAGACCCCGCAGAATTACGTCAACATACTTATGATTTGATCGCAATGTATTTGGCCTGTGGTTTGGACCCCAAAAAGAATTTGATCTTTGTTCAGTCCCATGTAACAGAACATGCTGAATTGGCATGGATATTAAGTTGTTACACTTTTATGGGTGAATTGAATCGCATGACCCAATACAAGGATAAGGCGGCGCGCCATCAAGCTAATATTAATGCAGGGTTATTCGGTTATCCGGTGTTAATGGCGGCAGATATTTTATTATATAACACGAATTTAGTACCCGTAGGCAATGACCAAAAGCAGCATATGGAATTAACTCGTGATATTGCTCAGCGTTTCAATGCGCGTCACGGAGAAGTCTTTACCGTACCGGAAGGTTATTACCCTAAGGTGGGCGCGCGCATTATGAGTTTGCAAAATCCCGATAAGAAAATGTCAAAGTCCGATAGCAACAGTCAGAATTACATTGCTATGTTAGATCAGCCATCGGTGATACTAAAAAAATGCAAACGAGCAGTAACAGATTCTGACACGGATATTCGTTTTGACCCTGAGAATAAAGCAGGTATTTCCAATTTGATGAGCATTTATGCCACAGCCACGGGTTCTACCATGGATGATGTGCAAAATGCTTTTGAAGGCAAAGGCTATGGAGACTTTAAAAAGGCTGTAGGCGAAGCTGTGGTGGCCATGTTAGAACCAATCCAGAAACGTTACCACGAAATCCGTAAGGATGAGACCAGTATTGAGAAAATGTTACAAGTTAATGCAGAGAAAGCGCGTGAATTAGCCCGGCCCACCTTGGAAAAGGTCTATGATGCCGTAGGTTTTGTGAAACCTTTGAGGTAAGGAAAGTGATGTCTAGGTTACCCATTGGTGTATTTGATTCTGGTATGGGAGGTTTGACGGTTCTCAATGAATTAGTGAAACGCCTGCCCCAGGAATCCTTCATCTATTTGGGTGACACAGCACGCTTACCCTACGGCACAAAAAGCAAAGATACCGTTTTACGTTATGGCGAGCAGATGGCATCGCTGCTGGTAAAGCAGCACATAAAAATGCTCGTAGTGGCTTGTAATACAGCGACGGCTTATGCCTTACCTCATTTACAAGCGCTGTACCCGGACATGCCCGTTTTAGGGGTGATTGAGCCGGGTGCTATGGCGGCAGTAGCGGCTTCTGATAATATTGCTGTGCTAGCTACGGAAGCCACAATCGCTTCTAATATTTATCCGCACACCATCCAACAATTAGCCCCTCAGACGAAAGTGATTTCACAGGCCTGTGGTTTGTTTGTTGCTTTGGCAGAAGAGGGTTGTGTGAATGATGAAGTGGCCTATGCGGTGATTCGTAAATATTTGCAATCCTTAGTGGAACAAGATATTCACTGCTTTCTTCTAGGCTGTACCCATTTCCCACTACTCACACAACCCATCCAAGAATTTGTGGGCCAAGATAGTCTCGTTGTAAGTTCTGCTGAGGCTACGGCAAACTATGTGACGGCAAAGCTGCAGCAATTGCATCTCCAAGGGGATAATCAGCGACCAGTTATCCACTATTTGGTGACAGACCTGCCCGAGCGCTTTCTGCGCATTGGGCCTTTATTTTTAGAACATGCTATAAAGCCGCAAAATGTGTCCCTGGTGGATCATCATTTTAATGGGAAGATGCAGGGTTGATTTGACCCTAATTACTTCACATTAGTAACCCTTAGCTCACGCCGTAGCGGAACTCGTTGAAATTTAAGCATTTCTCTTCACCAGTCTATTACACCATCCAATTGACTACTTCTTGCCCTTATATCTATTTCAGGGTATAATTTTTAACAAGTATTCGGGTTGGAGTAATTAATATCAAGCCCTCATATAAGAATAACAAACAGCAAGGCCATTCCATGTATAATAATAGACATAATCAAGATGAAATTCGATCAAGGCTCGTCGCTTATCTTGATATAAAACACCAGCAAAGTTTAGAACGTGAAGATTACGATTCTGAACAGTGTCTCCATGTTAAAAGTCTAATGAAGAATTCAAAGGGCTTTTGCTTTGGCTTAGCCCTTTGTGTACTGGGCATGTATGAATCCAGGAAAATAGCTTGGTGGTACGCAACGCTCGCGGCCTTATTTCTCTGGGATGGTGAATCTAATTCACTGAAGAATAACTTTGAGCATGATGATAATGAGCGGCCCATCACACTGGATTTTCTTTTTGAACGTTTAGTAAATTATTTATTTTATTATCAGTCTGCTCATCAGTATATTCGTAATAGTGAGTTACAACTTAATCAGTTTGAGTTCTTTTCTTATGATGACCCAGAGGGTCACTACTATGATTTTAGTCATAAAGATGGTATTAAAAAAGTTGAACGGTTATTGAATGTTTCTGGATCCTTTTCGAAAGAAGCATTTTCTGCCATTATATCTCATGTTTCTCATATCCCTTGTTTGATTCATACTTCAACCCATACGATAATTCTGGTTCCAACAGTTGCGGGTTACCACATATACTGCGATTCAAATACACCTCAGATTGCACAGCACTTGGTGGAAAATTTCATATGCGAAACCCCTGGTATGGTTTATGACTTTTTGAAAGAGTACTGTGGATTTGATTGCAAATTGGATGGTTTCTTTGAGAGTGTATGTATCCAGTCAATCAATATTGATAGAGAAAATAGGTGTTTTGACCGATTAGCGAATGCCTTGGAACCCTATAGTGAAATTAGTTGGCAGAGATTAAATTTCACCGGATTACATAGCCTCTGCATCTATAACGAAAAAGAATTAGGAAGGTTAGTGGTGTCCAATGCATTGTTGACCAATGGCTATTTACAGAAAATTTTCGCACAAGCATTATGTAATAAAAATTCTAGGGGCCAATCCGGTTTGCACTATATGATTCAATATGTGCCTCTGATCTTGGAATCTTTTTTTGATTCCGAAATATTTAATCGAACTAAGTCTTTGCAAGATGGAGTAGTTAAGGCATTGTTGCTCATAAGTAATGGCCTGAAACAAGGGTTTGAGTACATGTGTGTACATGCTCCCAATGCTTTAATGAGCTTATGTGACAGTGATGCTTTCTCTAAGCATCGAGGTTTGCAAGATGCCGTAGCACAATCGCTGATTCGTCTAGAAAGACAAGGATGGCCGGTGTTTCAGATCATGGTAAGATATGCTCCTCTGGCCTTACAGTCATTGTTGGAGTCATCGGCATTTCATGTTCATAGTGGACTTCGAAATGCTCTATCTAGAGCGATAGCATGTAAAAATCCCAACGGATGGTGTGGTTTGCAGATATTAGCAAAGTATTTACCCCATGGATTAACTCATTTTCTCATGTCAGACTTATTCATATATAACGAAAGTTTACAGAATTCTGTCGCAGAAGCGTTGATAGAAACCAGTAAACTTGGGGTTAGTAGCCTTATGCAGATGGCTATCTATGCTCCCAATGCATTAGATGTGATAATAACGTCCTCTGTATTTAATACCAATAGAAGATTACGTACTTTGTTATTTGACGCTCTGTTTGTAAGAGCACAAGAGAAAAATGGCATATGTATTATGGCGAAGCATGCACCTTTGGCTCTGGCTTCATTGCTTAAGTACATGAAAGAGAATAATTCAGTTATGGTGCTTAATGCTATTGCTGGAAAAATGCTTGAGAAAGATGGTCAGGGTGTAACGTTGTATACGCTAATGCAGGAATATGCCAAGGAGGCCCTAGAAATTTGGCAGTCTATGGGTATTAAGTTAAATAAAAGAAGCCATGTATGCAGTGACTTGACTAATATTTCTTCCACTATATTTTCACGCAAACGCCCTTTACAAAGTCCTGGAGATATTGAACTTAGTGTTCAATATCGACCAAAGCGCTTATGTTCCGGCCATGAATAAAAGTACATGAAATGGACGCCTGGTTGCGACGCCCAATCTTATTTAGTGAATAAAAAATCCGAACAAGACTAAGACCAAACTCACCACTAGCATCACAATGCCGACGATTCTAGCGCTTTTAGGTTTGCAAATCATTTCTGCCCATTTCATGCCGATGCTGGGTTCAAAGACTCGAAGCATGCCTTTCAAGAAAACTATCCAACATAAAATGGTAATAATAACACGCCAATTCATCACCCAGATATTATGGCTAAGTACGAGTAAAATGCCGATGACCAATGTGACAATGGCCGTAAAGAATAATAATCCTGGTCGCTCTTTCAAATCTTGGACTGCAGCATCAAATCCTTTGGGTCGGATTAATAATACTAGACTTATTACCAGGAAATAAATCCCCATGGCCTTGGCTAAAAATATGGATGTATCCACTCGACTGACTCCTTTAAGTTAACGTAGGTATAGTGAACTGTTTGCCTTCACGGATGCCGCTGGGCCAACGTGCTGTGACGGTTTTTAATTTGGTGTAAAACATTACGCTTTCATGACCGTGCATATGAAGGTCGCCAAAGAGGGAGTTTTTCCATCCCCCAAAACTGTGGTAAGCCACGGGTACAGGGATAGGAATATTAATCCCTACCATGCCCACTTGAACCTGTTGCACATATTCCCGTGCACTGTCGCCATCACGGGTAAAGAGGGCAGTGCCATTGCCATAGGGGTTTTCATTCACCCATTGCAAGGCTTGTTGGAAATCCTTGGCTCTTAGGATACATAATACTGGGCCAAAAATTTCCTGTTGGTAGATGTGCATGTCCGTGGTAACTTGATCGAACAAACATCCACCCATAAAAAAACCTTGGCTTTGGCCGTGATTATTGCGACCATCTACAACTAATTTAGCGCCTTCTTCCAGGCCTTTCTCCACATGGTTTAAGACATTTTTTAAATGTTGCTGCGTGACGAGCGGGCCCATTTCGATATCTTGTTGTGTACCAGGTCCAATTTTGAGATTTTCAATATGCGGTTGCATGGTTTCAATCAGTTGGTCGGCCGTGTCATTACCTACGGTAACAACGGCAGAAATGGCCATGCAACGTTCGCCACAAGAACCATAGGCGGCTCCGATGATAGCATCGGCAGTTTGTTGCAGGTCAGCGTCGGGCATTACCAGGGCATGATTTTTTGCGCCGCCCAAGGCTTGGACCCGTTTATGGTGTTTCGTGGCTTGCTGATAAATGTATTGAGCAGTGGGCGTGGAACCCACGAAACTGACTGCTTCAACGTCATGATGCTGCAAGATAGCATCTACGGCTTCTTTGCCACCATTAACGATATTTAATACGCCATCGGGTAAACCAGCTTGTTGAAACAGTTCGGCTAAACGCATACACACAGAGGGGTCTTTTTCGGAGGGCTTGAGTATAAAAGTATTGCCGCAGGCAATGGCCATGGGATACATCCACAGAGGCACCATAGCGGGGAAATTGAAGGGGGTTATGCCAGCGCAGACCCCTAGAGGTTGGCGTAGGCTATAACTATCGATGCCTTGGCCCACTTGTGGCGTATAGCTGCCCCGTAGGTGAGAAGGGATGCCTGTGGCGAATTCAACGACTTCTAAGCCCCTTTGGATGGAGCCCATGGCATCAGGCAGGGTTTTACCGTGTTCAGCGGTCACAAGGGCTGCCAGTTCATCCATATGGTCTTCAATTAACACTTTGAATCTAAACAGGATTCTAGCTCGATGAATGGGTGTGGTTTGAGACCAGTTGGTAAAGGCAGCTTGGGCGGCTTTGACGGCCAAATCCACATCCGCTGCATGGGCTAGGGCTACTTGGCCCGTTTGCTCACCCAAAGCAGGGTTGAAAATAGGTCCAAATTGACCGCTTTTTCCTGGTATAATAGCGCCATTGATGAAATGGCCTATGGCTTTGGTCACCCCAATGCTCCTTAAATTTGGCAGTTCATCATGTTATTAGAGTATGCATAAGTGATTCAATCAGCCATTTGCCATTTTTGAGAAGTTACATGAAAACACTCATAAGCGTAGCCCCCATGATGGATTGGACCGACAGACATTGTCGATTCTTTCTGCGGCTCATTGCGCCTCATGTTTTGTTGTATACGGAAATGGTTACCACGGGCGCTATCCTCATGGGCGATAAACATCGCTATTTAGCCTTTAATCTCGAAGAACATCCTTTGGCGCTGCAGCTGGGTGGAAGTGACCCTAAGGCTTTAGCAGAATGCGCAAAAATTGCTGAAGACTATGGCTATGATGAAGTGAATTTAAATATCGGTTGCCCCAGTGATCGGGTACAAAATGGCCGATTTGGTGCTTGTTTGATGGCGGAACCTGAGCTAGTAGCGGAATCTGTTGCTGCTATGCAAGAAGCTGTGAATATTCCCATTACGATAAAAACGCGTATTGGTATCGATGATTTGGACTCTTACGTCTTCTTAGAAAATTTTGTGAAGCTTGTTTCACAAGCCGGTTGCGAAACCTTTATCATCCATGCACGTAAAGCCTGGTTAAAAGGGTTGAGTCCAAAACAAAATCGAGAAGTGCCTGAATTAAATTACCCTCGGGTTTATGCAGTCAAGCAAGCCTTTCCCGGTTTGAATATTCATATCAACGGCGGTGTGAATTCTATCGTGGGTATCGAAGAACATTTACAACAGATTGATGGTGTGATGATCGGGCGTGAAGCCTACCAGAATCCTTACTTTTTAGCGGACGTGGAAAAAACGTTTTTTGATTATATCAGTCCATCGCGTTCAGAAGTATTAGAAGCCCTTTTACCCTATGTGCAAAAGCAATTACTGTCAGGCATGAAACTATCAAATATTACACGCCATGTCCTGGGTTTATTTCAAGGATTGCCAGGCGCGCGAGCTTACCGTCGTCATTTAAGTACCCATGGACCCAAGGCCGAGGCCGACACTTCTGTTATTGAAGAAGCCATAGCCTTTGTGGCTTAACGCTTCCCTTCGTTACCCTCTCCCGGGGGGTAAGATTAGGATGTTCCAACATTGTTGGAAGACTTGGACTGGGCCTGACTTTCGCTAGGGTGACAGTGCTTTCTGCTAGTTAGTTTCATCATGACTGATGTCATAATACCCGATTACTATGGTATTCCATCAATCCTCTGTGAGAAATCGCTGAAAGTGGTTCTTTGGGCTAGCCTGATGGTTGGTTGGAGATCTTATTGTGCTAAGATGCATACGCTTCTCACAAGAGATTCATGGATGAACGTTTTAGGAGAATGGTAATGGAAGACCGCTTGCATGTCCTATTGGTGGCTGAAACTAATGGCCCCACAGATCAAACGATTTTGGATGAAACCGTCGATATCTTTGCTGATGATCGAACACGCTTTAGCTTATTATATGTAATCCCTCGAGTGCCAAGTCATTATTATCAATTGCCTTCTATGGTGATGTTCCAAACCAAATTATTTCGCGAAGCTCAAGAGACTTTAGAAGAGTTAGGCGATTTTTTCCGTATCCCTATGGAAAACCGCTACATTGAAGTGGGTAAATTAAAACGTGTGATGAATCGTGTTTCGCACCAATTCGCCGTGGATGTGACTCATATCCTGGGTAATCGCATGCCTGTAGAGGAAAAAGCACCTAAGAAAGCACCTGCTGCCATTGAAAGAGGCGTTATTAATCGCATAGCTTTTTCTTTTTAAAAGTCTTTGCCAAAATGCAAGTGACAGTGTTCTTCATTCACTTCACTGACCTTTTCAGCAATAAGTGCCTTTATGTAGCTATATAGATGTCGCCAGGGACAGAGTCGAGTTGTTGTCTGCGCTGGTATTCTCCTGTATTGCGGCGATGTTGTTGGGCGGAATCATTGAATTTATAGGACATTTCATACCCTAAAGTTTACTATTCTGAGCAATATTCTAACTGTTTGTATTTATGAAACCAAGTACAAAAAAGGCGCCATAAGGCGCCTTGGACCCCGGAATTGCTGCGCAATCCGGGGTGACGTTGAGGAAGGCGCAATCCGGGGTGACGTTGAGGAAGGCGCAATCCGGGGTGACGTTGAGGAAGGCGCAATCCGGAGTGACTTGAGGAAGGCGCAATCCGGAGTGACGTTGAGGAAGGCGCAATCCGGTGTGACGTTGAGGAAAGCGCAATCCGGGGTGACGTTGAGGAAAGCGCAATCCGGGGTGACGTTGAGGAAAGCGCAATCCGGGGTGACGTTGAGGAAAATACAATCCGCGATTCGCGAGACTTATTTTTCGTCATCCCAATTTAAGGTCCCACCTGCTTGGTATTCAATGACGCGAGTTTCGAAGAAGTTTTTCTCTTTCTTCAAATCCATCATTTCGCTCATCCAAGGGAAGGGGTTTTCAGCACCAGGGTATTGCTCAGGCAAACCGATTTGCGCTAAACGGCGATTGGCAATGAATTCCAAGTAGCCTTTAAACATCTGCGCATTCATACCCAAGATGCCCCGTGGCATGGTGTCGATGGCGTATTGGTATTCCATTTCAACACCGTCTTTGATCAAATCAATCATTTCCTGTTGGAATTTGTCTGTCCAAAGATGGGGGTTCTCAATTTTGATTTGGTTAATCACATCAATACCAAAAT